>CAWEJF010000001.1:0-205158 GCA_963809345.1 Candidatus Aminicenantota bacterium
GACGCGCGAGGGTTACTCGAACCTCATGGAGACCTTCAACCGCGGGGAAGTCCGTGACGCGTCCGGGCTCATCGTGATCTATGTTCCCGGCCGGGAAAGCGGGGGAGAGGCGACCGGCGAAGCCGCGATGCTGGCCGAGCTCCGCGACAAGGTCGCGCCGGGCGACCTCTGCCTCGGGGCCGATTTCGGGAATTTCCAGCGCATCCATTCCGGGGACTCGTCCTCCTTCGCGGATCTGTCTGTCGTCTGGGCCAACCCCATCAAGTATCTGAGGAGCCCGGATCGTCTCATCCTCCTCCACGCCATCGAGCAAAAGGTCCCCTATCCGCCGGAGCGCGACCGGCTCCTGGGCAAGATGAGGCTCTTCGGACCGGACCAGGAGGCGCTGGCCTTGCGCCGCTTCGGCGAGGCCGCCAAGGACGCCCTGGCCCGGACGGCCGAGGTCGCCGGGAAGTGCGAGTTCGTCTTCGAGAACGTCGTCCCCAACCTCCCGGCCGACCTCTTCCCCCGGACCCTTCGCGAGGTCGTCATGGAGCGGCTGACGGCGGCGACGAGCCTGACCTGGAAGGAACGGCAGCGGGCCCGCCGCGAGCTCACCGTGGTCGAGCAGTCGGGCTTCGGCCCCTACTTCCTCGCCGTCCACGACATCGTCGAGTTCGCCCGCGGCCGCGGCATCCTCCACAACCTGCGGGGATCGGGGGCCTCGTCCTTCCTGGCCTGGCTCCTCGGCATCTCCCACGTCAGCCCCATGGAGTTCGATCTCTATTTCGAGCGCTTCCTCAACCGCGGCCGGCCCGACCCGCCCGACATCGACATCGACTTCGACTCCCGGCGCCGCGACGAGGTCCTGAAATACGTCCTCGAGCGCTACGGCGCGGGCAAGACCGGCGCGGCCTACGTCTGCAGCCTCAAGAGCTTCGGGGGACGCTCGGCCCTCTACGAGACGCTCCGGGCGTACGGCGCCCCGCCCGAGGAGGCGCGGGGCCTGTCGAAGCGCGTGCCGTATTTCGCGGAGCCGTCCAGCCTGCGCCTGGCCGCCCCGGCCCCGGGCCGGCTCGACGTCTGGAAGCTCGCCGCCGAGCTCCAGGACGTCTACCACGAGACCTCGCTCCACGTCGGCGGGGTCATCCTGACGCCCGGGCCGGTCGACCGATATCTACCCCTCGAGACCTCGGCCAAGGGCCTGCGCATGACCCATTTCGACAAGGACGCGGTCGAGGACCTGCGGCTGATCAAGCTCGATCTCCTCTCGGTGCGGGGCCTGGCGGCCATCTCGGAGACGAAAGAGAAGCTCAAGCTGCGGACGCTCCCGCCGGGGGACACGGCGACGTACGCGACGCTGCGGGCCGCCCGGACGGTCGGCTGCTTCCAGGTCGAGAGCCCGGCCATGATGAACCTCCTGCGGCGGATGAGGCCGACGGACATCCACGAGATCACCCAGGCCCTGGCCCTGGTCCGGCCCGGACCGACCGAGAGCGGCATGAAGGAGGCGCTCCTGCGGCGGCGCAGCGGCCGGGGCCGTCCCGGCGCCCCCGCCGTCCCCGACGACGCCTTTCTCGCCCGCATCCTGCCCGAGACCGGAGGCATCCTCCTCTACGAGGAGCAGGTCATGCAGATCGCCGAGCGGGTGGCCGGCATGCCCCCGGAGGAGGGCGACCTCCTGCGGCGGAGCCTGAAGAAGGGGCGGGGCGGCGACGCGGTGCTCCGGGCGAAGTTCTCGCGCGAGGCTGGCGAGCGCGGCTACGGGGCGCCGGAGGTCGAGCGGCTGTGGAAGACCATGGAAAAGTTCTCCTCCTACTCCTTCAATAAAGCCCACAGCGCCTCCTACGCCCACATGGCCTACCAGGCCGTCTACCTCAAGGTCCATCAGCCGGTGACGTATTTCGCGGCGGTGCTCAACGCCGGCGGCGGCTACTATGAGCTCCCGGAGTACGTCGCCGAAGCGAAGAGGAACGGCATCTCCATCCTGGGGCCGGACGCCAACCGTAGCGGCGCCATCTTCGAGGTCGAGAACGGCGCGATCCGCGTCGGCCTGACCTCGATCAAGGGCCTGGGCCTCAAGACGATCGACCGCCTCCTTGACGAGCGGACGGCGGGCGGTGCGTACGTTTCGGTCGAGGACTTCCTGGCCCGGATGAAGCCCGGCAAGGCCGAGCTCCTGGCCCTCATCAAGGCCGGCGTCTTCGACGCCCTCGAGCCGCGGCGAACGCGCCAGGTCCTGCGCTATTTCCAGGGGCTCGATCACATGGAGGAGGTGGCCGACATCGCCTCGGACGAGAAGCGTCGCATGCTTTTCGAGTCGCTCGGCTTCCTGCCGGAAGGGGACGACCTCGATCTCTTCGAGGGCAAGCGGCCGGAGCTCCGGGTGAAGGACCTCAAGGGTTGCGCCGGGACCATGGTCGAGCTCGTCGTCCGGGTCGTCGACGCCCGGCAGCGGGTGACATACAACGCGCAGGCCGGGGGCAACGGTCACGGCGGCTACGGTGCCCACGGCGGGTACGGCGGAGGTGCCGGCGACGGGAGCGTCGACGAGGAACCGGAGCCGGGTGACCGGTGGTCCGGAGGATACGGCGGGAACGGGAATGGCAATGGCGGCGCCAAGTATTTTTACATGTTCGAGGACGAGACGGGGCTCCTCGAGGGCATCGGCGAGACGCGTTGTGTCACCTATGGGACGCCGCCGGTGTGTTTCCTGCGCGGCGAGGTCCGGGTGGACGGAGAAGGCGTCCCCAAGATCACCAAGTGTGCTTTCTTGAGGTCGTTCTGATGGGAAAATGGGGGGAGGCCCTGGGTCGTGTTCCCGTCTTGGAGGAGAGAGATTGGCACAATTCTGGCAACCATTAAAAACAAATGAAGCCGAACAAGCCGAGCGAGCTCAAGGAGCGAGCATAACGGAGGCCGACATGAGCGGTTACCGATTCTCAGCTTACGTGATCCGCGATCGGGAGGGCTGGGCGGCCCATTGCCCGGAGTTCCCGGACTGTAGGGCGCGCGGCGCGACGTATGAGCTGGCGCTGGCCAACCTGCGCGACGTCATCCAGATCTTCGTCGAGGACGGCCTCGGCGACGACGAGCCGCCGCCGCAGCACGACGAGCTGTCGTTCACGACCCTGAATTTTTAGCCAGGCCCTGCTTCCCGGCAGCCGCCGCCCGTTCGAGATGGAGGCGATGGGGCGTATCGTATCCCATCTCCAGGCGCGCCCCAATCCTGCCCGCCTTGACAGCCTGACACGCGGACGCTATAAGTCGTCTCATGCCACACTCCAAGATCAAGCCTTCTGTCCCATACGGTCTCGTCCTCATCGTCTGCATCCTTGCCGCCGCTGCCTTGGCCCCCTTCGCCTCCGGCCAGACGGCCAAGCGCCCGATCTCGCTCGACGATCTCTTCAAGATCAAGAGTGTCGGCGATCCTCAGCGCTCTCCTGACGGCAAGTGGGTCGCCTATACCGTCGGCACGACGGACGTCGAAAAAGACAAGCGCGACACCGACCTTTGGATGGTCGGCTGGGCCGGCGGCGAGGAGATCCGGCTGACCTCGGGCCCCGACGGCGCGTCCGCCCCCCTGTGGAGCCCGGACGGCCGCTATCTGGCCTTTCTCGCCTCGCGCGGCACGGAGGAGGAGAAGAAGCTCGGCGCCCAGGTCTGGCTTCTTGACCGGAGAGGCGGCGAGGCCCAGAAGCTGACCGAGATCAAGGGTGGGGTCAGCGACTACGCCTGGTCGCCGGACGGCCGGCGTCTGGCGATCGTCTCGGGCGACCGCGACCCGGCCGAAGAACCGGAGAAGATGGAAGGGTGGAAACGGAAGACCGCGCCTCCTATCGTCATCGACCGCTATCACTTTAAGCGGGACCGTGATGGCTATTTGAAAAGGTTTTATGAGCACCTGTGGCTTTTCGATCTGACGACGCGCAAGGCCGAGCCGTTGACCTCGGGAGAGTCCAACGATACTTCGCCGGTCTGGTCGCCCGACGGCGGCCGCATCGCCTTCATCAGCGAGCGTGGCCCCAACCTCGACCGCGACCCGGACTCGGATGTTTTTGTCGTCGAGGCAAAGGCCGGAGCGACGCCCGTCCGGCTGACGGACTTCGCGGGGCCTGACGGAGGCCGTCTCGCCTGGAGCCCCGACGGGCAGTGGATCGCGTTCCTCCGGGGCGACGAACCGCGCTTCTCGGCCTATAGCCTGAACCGTCTGGCCGTCGTGCCCTCCGCGGGCGGCCCCACGAAGGTCCTGACGGGATCCCTCGACCGCGCCGTGTCGGGGCCTCTCCTCTGGTCGCCTGACGGGAAGAGCCTGACGTTCACCGTCGAGGACGACCGGGCGGAGAACGTTGGCCGGATGCCCGCGGGCGGCGGACCGGTCGAGATGCTGACATCGGGCCGGCGCACCGTCTCGAACATCTCCCTCGGTCCGGACGGCGCGATCACGATGCTCGCCGGCACGGCGACCGATGTCCCCGAGGTGAACGCTCTCGAGAACGGGAACATGCGGCGGCTGACGCGCCAGAACGACGCCCTCTTCGCGGGACTCCAGCTGGGAACGACCGAGGATTTCACCTCCAAGAGCAAGGACGGCACCGTGGTCAACGGCCTTCTCGTCAAGCCGGCCGGCTACGTGGCCGGCCAGCTCTATCCCACCCTCCTTCGCATCCACGGCGGACCCATCGGGCAGGACGACTGGAGCTTCAGCTTCGAGCGCGAGCTCTTCGCCGCCAACGGGTATGTCGTCTTGGCCGTCAACTACCGGGGCAGCTCGGGCCGCGGCAGCGTGTTCCAGAAGGCCATCTTCGCGGACTGGGGCCACAAGGAGGTCATGGACCTGCTCGGGGCCGTGGACCAGGCCGTGGCCATGAAGATCGCCGACCCTGCCCGGTTGGGCATCGGCGGCTGGAGCTACGGCGGGATCCTGACGGACTACACGATCGCGACCGACACGCGCTTCAAGGCCGCGACGAGCGGCGCGGGCAGCGCCCTCCAACTCTCGATGTACGGGAGCGACCAGTACGTCCGGCAGTACGAGGAGGAGATGGGGGCCCCCTGGAAGGCCATGGACAAGTGGGTCAAGGTCTCCTACCCGTTCTTCAAGGCCGACCGGATCAAGACGCCAACCCTGTTCCTGTGCGGCGAAAAGGACTTCAACGTCCCGATCGCCGGCAGCGAGCAGATGTATCAGGCGCTGAAGAGCCTGGGGATCGAGACCGGGCTCGTTGTCTATCCCGGCCAGTTCCACAGCCTCGGCATGCCGAGCTACCAGCGCGACAGGTACGAGCGCTATCTGGCTTGGTACGGCAAGTATCTGAAGCCGGCAAAGGACTGACGGGGGGCGAATGGAGAGGACGTCGGCTCGCGCCGATAGACGGAACCTGCGTGCGGTCAACGTCGCCCTGTTGGCCAACGCTGGACTTGCGGCGCTCAAGACCGCCTTCGGCATTCTGGGACACAGCCCCGCCCTGCTAGCGGACGGGATCAACTCCACGTCCGACGTGGCTTATGGCATCATCGTCAAGGTCTTCATCCGGATGGCCCGCAAGCCGGCCGACGACGCGCACCCCTACGGACATAGGCAGCTCGAAAGCATCGCGTCCCTGATCGTCGGCGCCTTCGTCCTGACGACGGCGGTGGCGATCTTCTGGGATGCGGTCAACCGCGTCTATGACCTGATCTCCGCGGGGACCATTTCGGCCGGGGCCAGCGCCCTGACCCTTTACGTCGCCTTGTTCACCGTGGGTGTGAAGGCCTATCTGAGCCGATGGACCAGACGCATCGGCCGGCAGACGGGCAATCCCGTGGTCCTCGCCATCGCCGCCGACCATCGCAACGACATCTTCTCCGCCGGCGCCGCTGGTATCGGCATCTTCTTGGCCCGCCACGGCTATCCGTGGTTCGACCCTCTGGCCGGCGCCTTCGTGGCCCTGGTGATCCTTCGGACGGGATTCGGTATCCTTCGCGAAGCCACAGGGGACCTGATGGACACCGTTCCGACAGCGGAGCTCAGGACGAAGGTCGAGGCCTCCGTCGCCGGAACGCCCGGGGTCCTTGCGGTCGAGGAGATGCGGGCCCACCGCTTCGGACCTTATATCGTCATCAATCTGACCATCGCCGTGGACGGGGCCATGACCGTGGCCGAGGGAGACGCCATTTCCAGCCGCTTGGAGGAGGCCCTCCATCGGGACATCGACCTGCTTCAGCGCGTTCACGTTCATTACCACCCCCTGTCGTCGGAGGGCCCGGCTTCAAATTCCATATAGTTTCTTGACCGCGATGTCCTGCCGACGGCGGAAGATTATCAACCGCAAGTCAGTCGGATAGCACTACATTCCCGATTTATGAGACGCTTTTGGCTCAGATGGGGGTTCTCTTGTTCGCCGCCACCCGCGTTTCTCCCCGAATTGGCAAAAGGACCTCGTTCCCCGCCTTGGCACGAATCTGGCCTATCAAGCTATCCGGAGGACCAGGAAGATGGCCGAGATGGGCCGCGTGGCTGTGATGGTTTGTCTGGCTCTTTCAACGGCCCGGGCGGCCGACGTGCCCGCATTTCCGTCCCGTCTCAGCCAGGCCGGCCTCTATTCTGATTTTGCATCACGGATGATCGACCCAAAGAATATCCCGTATTCCCCGCAATACGCGCTATGGTCAGACGGAGCGGCGAAACGCCGCTGGATCTATCTGCCCGACGGACAGACCATCGATATCTCGGACCCCGACGTGTGGTCGTTTCCGGCCGGCACGAGGGTTTGGAAGGAATTCTCTTTCGAGGGACGGCTCGTGGAGACCCGTCTTATGGAAGAGTTGGGCGATGGAGACTGGAAGTTCGCCTCGTATATCTGGAACATGGACCAAAGCGAGGCCGTGCTCGCCCCCGCCGAGGGACTGCGTGAGGCAGCGGAGATCCGGACCGGCGTGAAGTATGATATCCCCGGAGTCCGCGATTGTCAGGCGTGCCACGTCAACCTGCGGACAGAGGTGCTCGGGTTCAGCGCGCTTCAGCTTTCCCCCGATCGCGATCCTGCTACCCCGTCCGTAGAACAGACAATCCCGGGCCTGATCGACCTCAAGACGCTCATCGAAAGAAAGCTCCTGCGTCCTTACCCGGCAGGGTGGCTCAAGGATCCGCCTCGGATCGGCTCCTCGAGCCCGACCGAGCGCGCCGCCCTCGGCTACCTCCATGCGAACTGTGGGAACTGCCATAACCCGTCAGGCTCCTTGGACGCGCTCAACCTCCTATTGCGGCACAGCGTGGTCCCCGGCCTTTCCGGCGAGCCGGCCATTACGACGGCCGTCTATCGGAAGGGGCGCTTCCGGATACCGGACGAGGGACAGGGCGAAACATATCTTCTCAGGCCGGGCGACCCCGCCCACAGCGCGGTTCTCTTCCGCATGTCGTCGCGGATTCCCTTCTATCAAATGCCCCCTCTGGCGACGAAGTTGGTGGACGCTGCGGCCGTGGACCTCGTTCGCCGCTGGATTCTCGAAATCTTGCGTAAAGAGGGCGAACCGCCTCAGGGCGGAGCTCCCTCGGATGGATCCTGATCATCAAGGAGGAATAATGAAAGCCAGCCGTTCGATCACCGTTAGCCTGATCATCCTGGTCTCCGCTGCGCTGACCGGTGTGCGCTTTTTGGACGCGGCCCAACCTGACACGAAAGATGTCCAGCGAGGCGCGTACTTGGTGAAGGGCGGAGGCTGCACAGATTGTCATACGCCCCTGAAAATCGGGCCCTCGGGTCCGGTCCCTGACGACAACCGGTTCCTTTCCGGTCACCCGGCGGCCTTGGTCATGCCTCCGGCGCCGGCCTTGCCCGAAGGTCCCTGGCTCTATGTCGCCGCGGCGACCATGACCGCTTGGGCCGGACCGTGGGGTGTTAGCTTCACCGCGAACCTGACACCTGACCGGGAAACAGGTATTGGGGCGTGGACATCGCAGACCTTCGTCGATACGATCCGGGCCGGCCGACTCTTGGGACGGGGCCGGCAGCTGCTTCCTCCGATGCCGTATCAAGCCATGCAAAACTTGACCGATATCGACCTAAGGGCGATCTACGCTTACCTCCAGTCGATTCCCACGATCGTCAACAAGGTCCCTGGCCCGACGCCACCGGCTCCCGGGAGCCGCTAACGCCTGAATCCAACCGGAGAGCCGTTTCGAGAAGAAAGTTCGGGCATGATATGCCATAAAGGGCTATTCCAATGGAGGGAAAAATGAAAGTTTTACAAGCAGCGGCGGCTGTCTTGATCCTGCTCTTGGGATCAGTCGGCTACGGTCAAGAGAGCAAGGGGAACCGGTTCGTCGCGGCCATAGGGCCGGACGGGGCCCAGCGGGTGGAGATCACGGCCGGGAGCTACTACTTCGATCCCGATGACATCGTGGTCAAGGTCAACGTTCCGGTTGTGTTGATGGTCAAGAAGGCGGGTGGGGTCGTCCCCCATAGCATCTTCCTCAAGGCCCCCGAAGCCGGGATCGATTTCTCCGTCTCCCTGCACAAAGCGCCGACAAGCATCTCGTTCACACCGACCAAGGTCGGGAAGTATCCGTTCTGGTGCACCAAGCGCGCGCCTCTTTCTTCGAAGAGCCATAAGGACCACGGGATGACCGGTGTGCTCGAGGTCGTGGAATAGTCGGACCTCGACTTTCTGCGTCGGGCCCTGCCGGGATCAGCGAACCGGCCAAGAGCAGGACGAGCAGGAGGGACGGATTGGCCATGGCCTCCTCAGCCTAACTTCTTGACCTGCCTGGCGATCGTCTTTCTAATTTTTTCATATGAGGGCGGCGGGCCCATGCGGATCCCCTGGCCGTCGACAAAGATGGCATCGGGTTCGCCCCATTCCTTGAAAACGCCGCGGTCGAAGGTGTCGACGGCGCGGAACGTGACCTCGTCCCCGAATTCCGCCGCGGCGCGTTTCGCCCGCTCGAAGGCCATGTTCATGCCCGGGCACCAGCCGTTGACGAGGGCGGTGACGGTCACCCGTCCGGGTTGCCCGGATGCAGGCTTCTTCTTGTCCCGGATCCAGCGCGGGGGCACGGCGTCCTCGGTGAACGGCTTCCAGAGGAGGATCTGCATGCCCAACGCGTCGGCCTTCTTGTATCCGTGCTTCTTGAACCAGGAGGCGCGCATGAATACAGGGATGGCCATGCCCCAGGCCGCCATCCCCTTGGCCCCGAGTTCCCTAGCGTCCTGCTCGGCCGCATCGAGCAGCGCGGTCCCCATACCTCGCTTCTGGAAATTCCCCCGCCCCTGCTTGTGGCCGTGGACCCAGATGCAGTGGACGTAATAGAGACCCTGGCCGTCGACGAACGATTCCTCGATGGGAACATACTGGATCATCCCTCCGACCACTCCCTTGTCGTCGAGACCGAGCTTGACCCGAAGGCCTTTCGGCCGCATCCTCTCGAGCCACTTGGCCTTGTGGTCGCCGGCCTCCTTTATCTCGTCCGACCAGTCCTCGAGGCAGGCGCAGTAAACGGCTTCGTGCTCGGGGGACAAGGAGATGATTCGCATGACGCCCTCACTTCCGCTTGTCCGGATAGGGCGGGGGCTTGGGCACGTCGACCGGGTCCTTGGCGATGAGATCCTGGAGGTGTTTGACGGCGGCTTCGAGTTGGGCGTCCTTGCCCTGGAAGGTCGCGTGCGGCAGATTGTCGACGACGATATCGGGATCGACGCCGTGCCCCTCGATGAGCCACACGCCTTCGGGTCCGTAGACACCCATCTCTGCCGCCGAGGCGATGCCGCCATCGACGAGGACGTTGGACGAGCTGAGCCAGATCTCGCCGCCCCAGGTCCGTGTCCCGATGACCTTGCCCAGCCCCAGTCGCCTGAAGCCCTCCGCGAAAGCCTCGCCGTCCGACGCGGTCCGCTCGTTGCAGAGAACGACCAAGTGCCCGCGGAACGCGTACTGCATATTCCAGGTCGGCTTCCCGACCCGTTCCTGCCAGTAGAACCAAGCCCGGCGCAGGAGCTTCTCCAAGACCCAGGAATCGATGTTGCCGCCCCTGTTGTGTCTGACATCGATGATCAGGCCCTTGCGGTCGAAGACGGGGTAGAAGTTCTTGACCCATTCGGTGTAATTGCCGCCGCTCATGGCCCGCAGATGGACATAGCCGATGTCGCCCTTGCCGACCTTTTCGACCTCGAGCCGCCGCGTGTATTCCCATTCCGCATAGCGGAGATCGGACTCGGCCCCCGGCGTCATGGGCACGACGATCTCCTTCCGGGCCGCTCCTCCCGCCGCCGGCTTGATCTCGAGGAGGACCTGCTGGCCGGCCGTGTTCCTCAACAAGAGGGAGGGGGCGGCGACGCTCAGGGTCCGGACGCCGTTGATCCCGGTAACGATCTCGCCCTCGCGGATGGCCGTTTGGGGTTTGCCGAGTGGCGAGACGTTTTCGGGATACTCGGGGTCCGACCTGAAGATGTGCTCGATCCGGTAGCCCCCCTTCGCTTCGTCGCGAACGAGGCGCGCCCCGAGGGAACCGGGAGAGACGTCGTCCGTCGGCTGTCTCAGGTCCCCTCCTCGGACGAAGGTGTGGAGGGCCGAGAGCTCGCCGACGAGATGCGCCAGGAGGTCGTTGAGCTCGGACCGGTCGCTGACCCGGTCGACGAACGGGCGGTGCCGCTCGAGCAGGCCCTCGTAGTCGACGTTGTGGAGGTTGCGGTCGTAGAAGTAGTCGCGCTCCATGCGCCAGGCGTCGACGAACATCTGCCGCCACTCCTGGCGCGGGTCAACCGAGAACGTCCACTTGGAAAGATCGACGCGCCGCTCGGCCAGCGTCTGCTGGGTCGGCTGGGCCGTCCCGGCGTCGATGACGTAGATATCGGCGCCTTTGCGGACGAAGATCTTTTTCCCATCGGCCGAGAGTTCGAAACCACTCGCGTCTTCCATGAGGGTCTTGGCCTGGATGCCGCGGTTCTTGATCTCGACGGCCTGGAGCTTGGGCCTTCCGGCGGCCCTCGATTCACGGTCGATAAAGAAGAGGGTCTTCTCGCCGACGGCGAGTCCGGAATAGACGCCTGCCTGGAGAGGCACCTCGAAGACACGTTCCTGTATCCCCGCCAGGTCGATCACGACCCTGGGCGCCGGTTTGACGGCTTCCTTGGCCGCCTTCCCGGCCGGAGTCCCCGGCTTCGCTCCGGTCTCATTGGCGGTCTTTTCCTCGCCCTCTTTCTTCTCGGGCTGAAGCTCGGTCGCTGGAGCGAAGGGGAAGGCCTCCTTGGCGGTCAGGCCGACCGCGTAGATCTTCGTCGTCTTGTCGAAGTAAGGCTCGGGCTGGCGGGCCCCCCAGGGGCTGCCGACGGCGCTCCGGAAGTAGCGGTCTGAGAGGAAGTAGAGCCACTTGCCGTCAGGGCTCCAAGCGGGATTGTAGGAATCGACGCGATCGTTGGTCAATTCCGTCGCCTTGCCCGCCTCGGCGTCGAGGAGCATGATCCGGCTGAACAGGTTGCCGGCCCCCTCGACATAGGCGAGCCAGCGGCTGTCGGAGGACCAGGCCAGGTCGTCGAACCCGCCGACGTCGGAGACGGCCATCTTCCTCAGGGCCTTCTTGGCGACGTCGAACAGCCAGAGCTGGGAATCCTTGTCGGCGAAAGCGATCCACTGGCCGTCAGGCGACGGGATGCCGTCGAAGCGGATGACCTTGGCCCCGGTCGTCAGCTGCTCGGCCGGGCCGAGGCCATCGGCCCCGTATCGATAGAACTCCCATTCGCCGCTCTTGTCGGTGAGGACCATGAGGCCCTTGCCGTCGCCTAGGAACCGGGCCGCCCGGGCCCGGACGCCGTCCTCCCGGCTGACCTCGACCCAACGGCCGTCGCCCACCGGAGTGACGAAGACCTTGCCGCGGGAGACGAAGACGACGCGGTCGCCGCTCGGCGAGACGTGTCCGGAGGTCAGATAATCGAGGGGCTTCGTCACCCATCTCTCGCGCATCTGGTCGAAGTCTGAGGGCAGGGTGACGGCCAAGGCCGCGTCGTTCCCGGTGCCGATGTCGAAGACGCGCAGGTCGGCCACGAGCTGGTAGGCGATCCGCCCGGCGTCGAGGCTCGGGGAGCTGGCGTCGAATCCCTTGTGGAAGGTGTGCTGCTTGAGCCCGTCGCCTTTGACGTTCATCGACCAGATGTTCATGGAGCCGTCGCGGTCGCTCAGGAAATAGATCCGGCCCTGCCAGACCATCGGGTTCTTGCTCGTGCCGGCATAGTCGGCCGTGAGAGGCGCGGCTTCATCGGCACCAAGCGTGTAGGTCCACAGGTTCTGGGCCGTGCCGCCCTTGTAGCGCTTGGTGTAGCTGCCCTGGAAGGGGAGACGGGTGAAGTAGAGCGTCTGGCCCGAAGCACCGAACGCGCCGTCGGCGGCCTGGTTGAGGGGGAGCAGGGTCTCGGCATTTGCCGCCGGGTCGAGGACGACGAGCTGAGCGTTGGGCAGGGTCGAATACTTCTGGGTGGCATAGAGGATCTTTCCGTCCGGCGTCCAGCCGGCGACGGTCGCCGACTGCCCCGCGAAGGTGTGGCGCTCGGGCAGGCCGCCCGCGAGCGGCATCGTGTAGACCTCGGTCGGGCCTTCGTATTGGGCCGAGAAGGCCAGCGTCAGGCCGTCCGGCGAGATGGCCGGATAGGTTTCCATCCCGGGATGTGAGGTCAAACGGCGGGCCGTCCCTCCCCGGGCGTCGACCGTCCAAAGGTCACCCTCGGACGTGAAGACGATCGTGTCGCCGTGGATGGCCGGGAAGCGGTAGTAGCCGTTCCGGCCCGTCGCGGAGGCGCCGGGCAGGACGAGGCTGAGGAGGCACAGAATGACGCCGAGGAGAACGAGGGCTTTTTTCATGGGGGCTCCTTTTCGGGCGGACGTGCGCAAGACGCTATTCTAGTCCAAAATAGGGACGCGGGGGAACGATTTTGAATGCCAGACCGCCCGAAAGTCGTATCATGAAAGAAGAGCCTTATGGGAACGAAAGACGATTTTTATCAATTTAGACAAATCGGACCGGCCGAGGGGTCTTCATAGTCGGGAACAAAAAGGCGATCGTTGAACCTCGACGAGCTGTATGGACGTCATGGAGAAAGCATTTACCGCTATCTTCTTTTCAAGCTCGGCTCGGCCGAGGACGCCGAGGACGTCCTCCAGGAAGCCTTTTGCCGGTTCGCCCGCTATGACCTGCGTTGGAGGCTCGTCCGGAACCAACAGGCCTTTGTCTTCAGGGTCGCCCGGAACGAGGCCAACCGGTTCCTCAGGCGCAAGCTCGGCCGCAGGGAAGGGGAAAGGATGATCGCAACCGGCGGGTTCGGCGTGTTCCCGGCGGCCTTCATCGCGCCCGAAGAGGCGACCTTGGCCCTCCTCCTTGATCGTGCCGGCGAACTGCCGGGGGAGCAGAAAGAAGCCGTCTTCCTGAAGGTCTTCGACGGTCTGACGTTCAAGGAGATCGGCTCGGTCTGCGGTGTGTCCGCCAACACGGCCGCCAGCCGCTACCGTTACGGGATCGAGAAGCTCCGCGAGGCCGTGGAGGGCCGGCGATGACGGATAAGAGACGAAAGGATTTCAAGCGTGACTTGATGGATATCGAAAGAGATCTCGAGCGGCTCTCGCCGGTCGCAGCCCCGGCGGGTCTCCGGCAGCGGATCATGGATCGGGCCGCCGACGCCCGCAAGAGCGTTGCGCTGTCGCCGAAGATGCGAGTCCTGGCCGCGGCCTGCTCGATCATCGTCGTCGCCGTCCTCGGGCTCGACCCCTTGATGGCAAAACACGAAACGGCCCGCCTGAGGGTCCTGCTCGATGGCCGTCAGACGTCCCTCCCGTCCGGGGAAGCGCCCTCCGAACTCGCTGAGGTCCTGACCGGGCGGGGAAGAGACGCCGAGCGCCTGGCCCGCGTCCAGTTCGCGGCCGCGGCCGCCGCCCGTAAGGAACAGGCACGTCAAATCCGCGAAGCCTGGAGAAGGCTGAAGGGATGGTTGGACGATGAAACCTTTGAAAATCTTATCTAGGATCGGCGTCGTTCTCCTGATCGTCGTGGCGGTCGTCCTCGTCGTCCGCGCCGTCCTCAACTTCACCGAGGGCCGGGCCCTCGCCCGGGCCCTCGCCGAGCTCAAGGTCAAGGGGATCCCTCTGACGGCTCAAGACCTGACCCCTCCGTGCCCCGATGAAGATAACGCCGCGCGTCTTTGGAGAGCCTTTGAAAACACCGTGACGATCCCGGGAAGGCAGACCCGGGTCTCCGGCCCTCCGCGCCGCAGGGACACCGAGGCCCGCGGGCTCATCTCTCGGGCCTGGACCGATTTTACCGCGGGCAAGCCGTTGACCCCGGCCGACAGGACCGCTCTAAAGGACGTGATCCTCGAGAACGACAAGGCCTTCGAGCTTATCGCCGAGATGGGGGACAAGCCGTGTTTTCTCTATCGGGATCCCGCGCAGTCCCTCGTGGAAAGCCTTTTGCCGGACGCGATCCAAATGATCCAGGCGACGAAGCTCATGTTCTTCTCGGCTCTCTTCAGCGCCGAGGACGGCGATGTCAGCGGAGCGATCACCAGGCTCATCACCGGCCTGAAGTTCACGCCCCTCATGGCCCGGGAAGGGACGCTTATCGCGTTCCTCATTTCATTGGCCGATGCCCGCATCCTCTCTCAGGCCCTCGGGGAGGTTTGCAGCGGGAAGGCCCTGGAGGACGCGGATCTCATTCGTCTGATGAGCATGCAGGACCCGAGCCCGTGGCGGGAGCGGCTGGCGGCCGCCTTCCGCGGCGAGAGGGTCATGCTTGTCGAGACGGGGGGGGATATCCTCAAGGCGGGCCTCGGCGATCTCGGCTCCATTTTCGAGGGCTCGAGCTTTTGGCAGAAACTCGGTCTCTGGATTCTCCGGCCGTTCCTGAAAAAGGATATGCGCCAAGCAATGCCGGCGTTCGACCGGCTCGCGGCCCAGGCCTCTGTCCCTTATTATCAGAGCCGGGCCGATCTGAGGGCCTGGGACCTGCAGAAACGTCCCTGGTACGCGTTCCTGTCCAAGTTTTTTATCGGCAACTCGGAAGCGGCGTTCATGAAAGTCGCCATGATCGAAGCGATCCAGACGGCCTCCCGGACCGGGCTGGCGTGCAGGCTCTACAAGGGCCGGACGGGCCAATATCCCGACAGCTTGGAGGCACTCGTGCCCGGGATCCTGACCGAAGTCCCCGTCGATCCTTTCACCGGAAAGTCCTTCGTCTACCGTCGTGAAGGGGAGGGGTTCATCGTCTACAGTCTCGGCTCGAACCAGAAGGACGACGGCGGCCGGTCGACCTACATGATCACCCAGCTCGTCATGGACAAGGACGACGACTGGACCTGGAAGGAAGACAAATGAAGGCCGAAGGCATCCCGTATCATGCTATCGATTGGGGCCTGGTCCCGAGGACGGAACACAAGGGGGAGGCGGGGACGTCGTTCTGGCGGACGCAACAGTACGCCGGGCTGAGGATTCGCATCGTCGAGTATTCCAAGGGTTATCTGGCCGACCATTGGTGCCAGAAAGGCCACATCGTCCATTGCCTTGAAGGCGAATTCGTCAACGAACAGGAGAACGGAGAGCGGACCGTCATGACCAAGGGGATGACCTACGTCGTCTCCGATGGGGCCAGCTCACACCGATCACGTACGGAGCACGGAGCGACAATCCTGATCGTTGACGGAGATTTTCTGAAACACGAATAGAGCGTACGGACCTCCGCCCTCGATCTGGTCCGCCGAGGTGTCTTTCTCCAGGCCCGTGCCCGCGAGCGGGGTGGATGTCGGTCTCTTAGGCACTAACTTATTAAAAATAAATAGGATAAAAAAATAAAAAAATATGTTGACTTTTTCTAACAATATGTTAGATTTATATCACTATGTTAGATATTAGTAACATTTTGATGCCTTGGGAGGAAAGATGAAAAAGGCACTCGCTCTATTTTTAGTCGGCGCGCTCGTGCTGGCAGGCTTGGCCCTCTGCGCCATCGATAGCCATGTCGCCTGGAACGGCCGGAAGATCGTCATGGCCGGGGTCATACTGGTCCTCGGCGGTTTCGTCATTTATTTTTAGCGCGGAAAGGAGGAACAATGAAGAGAACGATCGTCGGTTTCGTCGTCAGCGCGTTGGTGCTGGTGTCCCTGGCCATTTGGGCCTTTAAGGGCCACATCGCCGGAAACACCCAGGAGATGGTCATGCTCGGCATCGCGCTTGTTGTCGTCGGCTTTGCCGTCTACCTCGGCATCTCGAGGCTTCGGAGCCATCAGCGCCATGAGCCGGCCGAAGACGAGCTATCCAAGAAGGTGATGCTTCGCGCGTCTTCTCTGGCCTACTATATTTCGATCTATCTGTGGCTCTTCGTCATGTACATCAGCGACAAGACGACGCTCGAGGCGCACAGCCTGATCGGGGCCGGGATCCTGGGTATGGCCGTCATCTTTCTCTTGAGCTGGATCGGCGTAAAGATGTTCGGAATGAAACATGACTAATCGCATCAAAGAGCTGCGGGCCAAGGAGGACCTGTCCCAGCTCGAGCTGGCCCGGCTCGTCGGCGTCAGGCGCGAAACGATCGTCTTCCTGGAGAAGGGGAAATACAATCCCTCGCTGCGGCTGGCCCACGACATCGCCAAGCATTTCCGCCTGCCCATCGAGGAGGTCTTCCTTTTCGACGACGAGGGCGCGCCGAAGCAAAGCGTGTAGGACGTCTTCGCCCTTTACGTAACGGTCAGGGAATTCGGGAAATACGGACGGCCTAATAGCGGCAGGCGCGCGCCGCGTCGGCATAAACGCGGATGTTCTCCGGCGGCGTCTCGAAGAAGTGGTCGCAGCAGGAGAGGATGTAGCCGCCGTCGCCGCCGACCTTCTCGAAAAGCTCCCGGACCTTGGCCCGGATCGTCCCGGGCGATCCTTCTGTCAACACGTTGAACTGGTCGAGCCCGCCGACGAGGGCCAGGCGGCCGCCGATCTTGGCCTTGTACTCCCACGGCTCCTGATTGCCGCCGATCGACGGCGGGGCCAGCGTCTCCGAAGCGTCACAGCCGTTGGCGACGATGTGCTCTTCGATGCCGCGCGTTCCCCCGCAAGTGTGGTAGACGATCTTGAAGCCGAGCGCGTGGAGGGCGTCGTGCATCTTCCGGTCGTAGGGCAGGCAGTACTCCGCGTGGAGGGCGGGAGAGATAAGCGTCGACGACGCGGCCCCGCCGCCCGTTTCGATGAGGTCGAGGCGGGCCCCCTTCATGGACTCGATGAAGCGCAGCTTCTTCTCGAGGAGGATGCGGAGGAGCTCGTGGACCCAGCCGGGGCTGTCGAAGGTGCGCAGGATGAGGGCCTGGGTGTCGAAGAGGCAGGCCGCGTGCTGCCAGCAGCCCGCCTGGTCGCCCCAGACGAAGCCGCGCAGGATGCCCCTGTCGCCGACCGCGTCGTAGGCCCTGCCGACGGGGGCCGGGTCGAGCTGTGGCACGGGCATGTACTTCTCGATGAGCCGGATGTCGTCGTCATGCTTGATCAGGTATTCGGTGACCCAGGTCGTCATGCGGTTGCCCTCGGTCCGGTAAGTGAGGGTCCCGCCCGGCGTCGCGATGATGTGGCGGCAGACCCGGTGGTCGGGATCGGCGTCGAGGACCTCCGCTTCGTCCCTCCACTCGGACGTCGAGAACTTGGTGAAATCCGCGTCCGTGAGCCAGAACTGGCCCATGTCCTGGAAATACGGGATTGAAGCGTCGAGGCCGAACAGCCCGAACGCCTCGAGGTCGCTCATCCCGCCGAGGTAGGTGTCGAGATGGCACTTCTGCCACTGATGGACGGTCGCGGGCAGGCGGTCGGGCTTTTGCCGGGCCAGGGCGCGGAGCATCCGCTCTTTGGAGGTCACGACCGGATTATAATTGATTTTTCGTCCCTCTTCCATGAGAAGGCGTCCGCGTTCCTGACGATGGCCGGGCTCTGCGCCCTTTGCGGCTGGATCAGACGTTGTCTGCACCAAGGGCCCTCGACGTCGCCGTTCCGCCTTGTCACCTCGGACGGTCTGTGCTATAACGAGCCGACGAACAGAGGGGATGGAAATCCTTCAGGGGAGGATCCAAGATGGGCAACACGAAGACCGTTTGGGAAGGGGACATCGCGCCGGACTTCACGCTCAAGGACCAGCACAACCGGGATTTCAAGCTGTCCGATTTCGCCGGCCGCCGCGTCCTCCTGTCGTTCCACCCGCTGGCCTGGACACCTGTCTGCGGCGAGCAGATGAAGGCTCTCGAGAGCCGCAAGGCCGAGCTCGAGGCCCTGCGGGCGGTCGCCGTCGGCATCAGCGTCGATTCGTTCCCCAGCAAGCACGCCTGGGCCAAAGAGCTAGGGATCAAGGAGACGCGGCTTCTCTGCGATTTCTGGCCGCATGGCGCCGTGGCCCACGCCTGGGGGCTGTTCCGGGAGGACGACGGCTTCTCCAATCGGGCCAACATGCTCGTCGACGAGACCGGACGCGTCGCCCTGATCAGGGAATACGAGATCCCGCAGCTGCCCGACCTCGAGGAGATCATCGCCTTCCTGAGGAAGTAAGCTTTTGGCCGGACCGGGGGCCGTCATGACGGCCCCGATCGCTTTCCCGAAAGGGGCATGCCCATGGACGTCCACACCGCCATCCAAACCCGCCGGGCCACCCGCTCGCTCGCGCCGACTGAGATCACAGCCGACCTCGTCCACGACCTGGCCTCGCATGCCGGGCTCGCGCCGTCCTGTGCGAACAACCAGCCCTGGCGGTTTGTCTTCGTTTTCGACTCGGCCCAGCTCGAGGCCCTGAAGTCCGTATTCAGCCGCGGCAATCAATGGTGTCACGCCGCGTCCCTCGTCGTCGCCGTCTTCAGCCGCAAAGAGGACGACGGCGTCATCCAGGACCGCGAATACCATCAATTCGATACCGGCCTGGCCGTGGCCTTCCTGATCCTCCGGGCGACGGAGCTCGGATTGGTCGCCCACCCGATCGCCGGCTACAACCCGGCGAAAGTCCGCGAGATCCTGGGCATCCCCGAGGATTATCAGGTCATCACGCTCGTCAATATCGGGACACGCGCCGCCGCCATCAATCCCACCCTGAGCCCGGACAAGATCGAGGCGGAGACGAAACGGCCGGAACGGCTGCCGATCGAACGATTCGCGTTCATGAACCACTATGGCCGCTGACCGGGTCCTTATCGCGGGCGCTTCGGGCTTCATCGGCCGGGCCATTGTCGTGGAGCTCGCGAAGGACGGTCTCGAGGTCGTCGCCTTGACCCGGAACGCGGCCGCGACCCGGGGCCGTTTCCCCGAGGGCGCCCAAGCGGTCGAATGGGACGGCCGTACGGCCGCCGGCTGGGGCCGTTATGCGGACGGAGCGCTCGCCGTCATCGATCTGGCCGGCGACAACCTCGCCCGGGGCCGCTGGACGCGGGCCAAGAAAGAACGCATCGTTTCGAGCCGGACCCGTGCCGGGGCCGCCCTCGTCCAAGCCGTCCGTGAGGCCGGGACGAAGCCCCGGGTGTTCGTCCAGGCGTCGGCGATAGGGTTCTATGGGAACTCCGGCGAGACCGAGATCGACGAGAAATCCCCTGCCGGAGAAGGCTTCCTGGCCGGGGTCGTCCGGCAGTGGGAGGCGTCCACGAGAGAGGTCGAAACCCTCGGGGTCCGCCGCGTCGTTACCCGTTCGGGGCTCGTGCTGGGGAAGTCCGGTGGCGTCTGGCCGAGTCTCGTCCGGCCTGTCCGCTTCTTTGCCGGCGGGCCGTTAGGCACCGGCCGGCAGTGGTTCTCGTGGATCTCCCTCGAGGACGAGGTCCGGGCGATCCGTTTCCTCATCGGGCGGGGCGACCTCGCGGGACCCTTCGATCTCACAGCGCCGGAGCCCGTCCGCCAGAAGGACCTCTGCCGGGTCATCGGGAAAGCTTTGCGGCGACCTTGCTGGATCCCCGTACCCGCCGTCGTCCTTCGGCTCCTGTTCGGAGAGAAGGCCGGGGAGACCCTGCTCGTGAGTCAGCGCGTCCTTCCCCGCCGGCTTGTCCAGGCGGGCTTCGCATTCCGCCACCCCGACGCCGCCTCCGCGGTGGCGGCCATTCTCAGATGAGCACTTCGCGCGGGATCTCGCGCAGGTTAAAGTTCGAGGCCATGCTCCGGCAATAGGCCCCGGCGCAGAGGACGGCCAGGATGTCGCCGCTTTCCGGCAGGGGCATCGACCGCTCCCGGCCGAACACGTCCCCCGTCTCGCAGAGGTTCCCGGCGACTGTTATCCTGGCTTTGCCCGGCCCGTCGACACGGCAGGCGTTGATGATCTCGTGGTGGGCGGAGAGATAGATGGCCGGCCGGGGCACGGTGTTGAACGTGCCGCCGTCGACGCAGGCGAAGATGTTGCCGTAGCTCTCCTTGACGTACTCGACGCCGAGAAGGAGGACCCCCGCGTCGCCGACCATGTACTTTCCGGGCTCGATGGCCATGGCCTTCGCGGAGAGCCCAGCCTTGGCGACGGCGGCCGAGACATAGGCGATGTAGTCCTCGACGGGGAAGATCCCCCGGCTCTTGAGATAGCGAGGCCCGAACCCGCCTCCGAAATCCAGGAATTCGAGGGGGAACCCGGCCTTTTCGATCTCTTTGGCCTTGCGGACCATGCGGTCGATCGCGATCTGGACCATACCGAAATCCTCGCGGACCCAGCCGGAGCCGAGGTGCTGGTGGAGGCCGACGGGCCAGAAGCCCAGCTCCTTGGCCCGGGCGAAGACGCCGATGACCTTTTTCGCTTCGATCCCGAACTTGATGGGGGTCCCGTCGGAGGAGCGCTTTCCGGCGGTGATGACGCGGGAGTTGAAGCCGCGGCCGATGCCCGGGTTCCACCGGACGGAGACCCGGATGGATTTGGCCGGGAACTCTCGCTTGACCTCGCGCATCAGATCGAGCTGCTCGGCGGCGTCGATGTTGACCGTCAGCCCATCGACGGCGAACACGAAACGGAGGTCGGCCCGACTGACGCTCGTCCCGGTGTAGAGGATCCTTTCGGGAGGGAAGCCGGCCTTGAGGGCCGTCTCGACCTCGCAAGGGGACACGGCGTCGATCCAGGCGCCCCGGCCGCGGAGGAGGCGCAGGATGCCCCGGTGGGGATTGGCCTTCATGGCGTAGCAGATGCGGGCCGGGAGCTCGGAGTGGCGGGAGAACGCGTCGTCGAGGCGCGCGTAGCGCTCGAGGATGCGGTCCTTCCCGTAGATATAAAGCGGCGTGCCGTAGCGCTCGGCCAGGGCGGCCGCGTCGCGGCCGGCGATCCGCAGCCGGTTCTCGCGGACGGAGACGAAATCCGTTTCCCACCAGTTCATGTTTGATCTCCTTTGTCGTCCTTCCCGTCCCCACCCTTGCCGAAGAGGTCCATCTGGCCGGCCTGGATGGCCCGGACGATCTGCCTCAGGACGGGGTACTTTTCAAGGAGCAGATCGGGAACCTCCACTTTTTCGCCCGTGATCATATTCCTGATCTGGAGGGCGTTGGCCATGGCCTGCCCCCGATAGTGATTGTTCGTGATGACGTAGACTTTGCCGCTCTTCGAGCCCAGGTCCTTGATGCGCGTGACCCAATCCTCGAGCTCGTCCTTGGCGTAGAGGTAATCGTAGCGGTCGTCCCGGCCGGCGTCCGCGCGGAACCAGTTCTTGTAGTTCCGGCCGTGGAGGCGGACGTAGGCGAAGTCCGGGTTCGTGCTGACCGCCGAGGGTTTGATCGAATCTTCGAAGAGCGGCTGATCGATATTGCAGAAGGCGGCCCCGTTCGCGCCGAGGACGTCGTAGAAGGCGGATGTGTCCCAGCTCGAGTGACGGACCTCGACGGCCAGGGGATAGCCGGCGAAGAGCACTAGGAGACGCACGATATAGTCGGTGTTCTGAGGCGAATTTCGGAATGACCAGGGGAACTGGACGAGGAGCGCCGCGAGGCGGCCCTGGAGGCGGACGAGGTCGGCCGCTATCTTGACGTCATCGACGTCCTTCCGTCCGAAACCCTCCCGGGCGTGGGTGAAGGGCTGGGTGAGCTTCAGGGCCAGCATGAAATCCGGCCGGTTCTCGATCTTCTTCAACCAGGACCGGACCATGGCCGGAGGCGCGGGCCGGTAAAATGTGCTATTGACCTCCACGACGTTGATGAAATCGGCCAGGAAGCTCAGGGCGTGGAAGCCGGCCCCTTTGCGGACCGGATAGACGATACCGTCCCAGTCTTCATAGCTCCAGCCGGCGGTGCCGACGTAGTACTTGGCCATGCGCCCCTATTGTACCTTCGGCCCCAGGAATTCACAATTCGCTCATCTCCGTTCGCTGCGGTGATTTGGGACGCCTCCCCGTTCCGGATCCGGGTTAAAGACTCCGCGTCTCCGTCCCGTGAAGGCTAAATCACCGCTTTATGCTCACTCCGACGATACGCCTCAACCCCTTCTTCCGCGGCCTCGCCCGGCAACGGAGCGTGGGACGGGGATCCCTTTCCGCCACTTTGCACGTTCTTCTCTAGCCGTGCTAATCTATCCGCCGGAGGATGAAGATAAACGAGATGCCCGTCGAATACGCGACGAAGATACGGGAAGCTTACGAGAGGATCAAGCTTGACATCCGCAGGACGCCGCTCGAATACTCAGAACCGCTGAGCCGGGAGACCGGAGCGAAAGTCTACGTGAAGTGGGAGTGCGATCAGACGACCGGGTCGTTCAAGCTGAGAGGCGCGCTCAACAAGCTGCGGTCGCTCTCGCCCGAGGTCAGGGCCAAGGGCGTCGTGTCGGCCTCGACGGGGAACCATGGCCTGGCCATCAGCCACGCGGCGAAGCTCGAAGGCGTCGGGCTCAAGCTCTTTCTCCCCGAGACCGTCGCCGAGATCAAGAAGCGGAGGATCGAGGCTTTGGGCGTCGACGTCGAAGTCCGCGGTGCGAGCTGCGACAAGGCCGAGGCCATCGCCCGCAGATTCGCCGGCCGCACCGGGCGCGTCTTCGTCTCTCCTTATAACGATGGGGATATCGTCTTCGGCGCCGGCACGGTCGGGCTCGAGCTCGACGCCGATTTGGCGCATTTCGACGAGGTCCTCGTGCCGGTCGGGGGCGGCGGGCTCATCGCCGGGATCGCGGCCTTTCTCAAGGCGGTCCGGCCCGGCGTGCGGATCGTCGGGGTCGAACCCGAGACGTCGGCCTTCATGGCCGCGTCCCTCGCCGCGGGCCGCCTCGTCGAGATCGACGAGCGGGAGACGATCGCCGACGCCGTAGCCGGCGGGATCGAGCCCGGCTCGATCACCTTTCCGCTTTGCCGCGACCTCGTCGACGCGATCGAGGTCGTGCCCGAGAGCCTGATCGCCCACGGCATGGCCATCGCCTGGCAGGGCCACGGACGGACGATCGAGGGCGCCGGCGCGTTGCCCTTTGCGGCCATGCTCCACGCGCCCGCCGGCCGGACGGACCGGACGGTCGTCGCCGTCGTCAGCGGCGCCAACGTCGCCCCCGAGCGTTTCCGCCGGATCACCGGCTTTCTTCCTTGAGGCGCGGAACTCGGGCCTTGCCCGGGAGCCGGGACTTGTTTTAAGATGAGTGCGGCCGGCCATGAAAAAAGCGGCGCTCCTCTTCGGCGTCCTGACGCTCTGCCTGGCGTTCCCGGCCTGCCGTGACCAGGAGCCTCCCGCCGCCCCGGCCGGCGGCACTCCCGGGACCTACGTCGTCGGCATCCTCCAGTCGGTGGATTCGCCGACGGCCAACGAGGTCCGTCGCGGTATCCTCCAGGCCTTCGCCGAAGCCGGGCTTCGCGACGGCCGGGAGATCGTCGTCACCATCCACATCGCCAACAACGATATCGCCGAGGTCCAGAGGATCGCCCGGGAGCTGGCCTCGGGCCGGGCAGACATGATCATCCCCCTGTCGACCCAGGCCCTGCAAGCGGCCATCCTGAGCACCCGGCGGGTCCCCATCGTCTTCGGCGCGGTGGCCGTCCCTTATCTCGTCGGGGCGGGGGAATCGGCCGAGAACCACCTGGCGAACGTGACCGGGGTCGTTTCGACCGGGCCCATCCGCGAGACGATGGCCCTCATCCGGGAAGCCCTGCCTGCCGCCCGCCGCGTCGGCTCACTCTGGACGTCCTCCGAGATCAACTCTGAATATTACCTGGACCTCGCCCGCGCGGCCGCTTCCGAGTTCGGCTTCGAGATCGTCGCCGTCCCCGTGACCGGCCCGACCGAGATCCCCCGGTCCCTGCAGCGCCTTCTCAACGAAAAGATCGACGTGCTGTTCCCGATGTCCGACAACACCTTGAACAGCTCGTTCGACATCATCGGGCGGGGGGCGGAGGAGAACGCCACGCCCCTGTTCTCGAGCTTCCTCCGGTCCGTCGAGTTCGGCGCGTGCGCCGCGATGGGCTTCGATTTCTACGACATGGGGATCAAGACGGGCCGGCTGGCCGTCCGCGTCAAGAACGGTGAGAGTCCGGGCCGGATCCCGATCCAGTCCATGGACCGGGTCATGCTCTACATCAATCCCGAGGCCGCGGCGAAGCAGGGGGTCGTCCTCCCGAAGTCGATCCTTGACCGGGCGGCGCGATCGGTCGCGATCACGTCCGGGGAGGCAGCGGCACCCGGCCCCGTTCTCGACTGAGCTCGAAGACCCAGATCCCCTTGGCCGCGGGCACGGCCGAACGGATGGCCTGGCCCGTCCTGAAGATGCCCAGCCCGCACGCTTCCTTGAGCGGCCGTCCTTCGGCGAGATAGCACAGGATGGCCGCGGACAGGAAGCAGCCCGTCCCGCGGACGTTCCGGGGCTGTCTCGGATGGGCGAAGGACGCGAACGCGTGTCCATCGAAGAGGATATCCGTGATCGGTCCTTCGAGATGACCGCCCTTGAGAAGGCAGGGGATGCCGCTCCGGAGGTGGACCTTTTCCGCGGCCGTCTTCATCTCGGCCACGGTCCGGACCGGACGCCCGGTGAGGGCCGCGGCCTCGCCGATGTTGGGCGTGATGAGATCGGCCTTCCCTTCGAGGGCCTCAAGGAAGCGGGGCCAGGCCTTCTTTTCGAGGAGCAGCGCTCCCGAGCTCGACCGGAGGACAGGATCGACGACCCGCGGCAGACCGGCGTGCTTGCCGAGGATCCGGGCCACGGCGCTGAGGTTCCCCAACGTGGCCAGCATGCCGATCTTGATCCCTCCGACAGCGACCCCTTCCGCAAGACTGTCGAACTGGCCTGTCACGGCCTTGGCGGTCACGGGGAAGACGCGGTCCACGCGCTCCGGGCTCTGCGCCGTCACGGCCGTGAGCACGCCGAAGCCGTGCCCGCCGAGCCGCTCGAAGACGCGGATATCGAGGAGGACGCCCGCGGCGGCTGAGGGGTCCCAGCCGGCGATCGAGATCAGGCTCTTCACACCTGGATTCTACCATGAATGGGCGGCCGGAAACGGTTGACTTCTTTCCAGGCTCTGGGGTATGAGCAGAGGAGAGATGGGCAAGGAGATCGTCAGGGTCCACGTCTTCGCCGGCGGCCGGGTCCAAGGCGTGGCCTACCGATTCTACGCCGAAAAGTACGCCACCGGCCTCGGCATCACCGGCTGGGTCAGGAATCTCGCGGACGGCCGGGTCGAGGTCCTGGCCGAGGGCTCGGCCGGATCCATCGCATCCTTCCTCGACCGGCTCCGTGAAGGCCCGAACCTGGCCCGCGTCGAGACCTTCGACGTCAGGCATGAGCCGGCGACAGGGGAATTCCGGGATTTCCGGGTGATCTTTCTCTCCGAGTAGCCGCGCTTCCGGCGATCAACCGGACTTGAGCTTGCGGCGGCACTCCTCGGAACAGAAATAGTGCTCGACCCCGTCGCGGAACTCGGTCAGGGCTTCCTCGCGGGGGATGTACATGCCGCAGATCTCGTCCTTGACCATTTCGCCCTGGACCGGACGGGGCCCCGGGGCCTGCGCGCCCGCCCGGACATTTTTGATGCCGCGATAGATCCGGACGATGAGGAAGGCGACGTAGGCGATGAACGCGAACAGGATGAGGCGGAGGAACCCGGCTACCATTCGACCAGCATCGAGCCCCAGGTCAGGCCGCCGCCGAAGCTCATGAGCATGACGAGATCGCCCCGCTTGATCCGGCCGTCCTCGACGGCCTCGCGCAGGGCCAGAAGGACCGACGCGGAGGAGCTGTTCCCCCGGCGGTCGACGTTGACGTAGAACTTGTCGAGCGGAATGCCGAGCTTCTTCGAAGGAAACTCGAAGATCCGGGCGTTCGCCTGGTGGCAGATGAACACGTCGACGTCCTCGAGCCGATAGTCGCGCGTCCGGTCCGGGGCCCGGTTGGCCCGCTCGATGGTCCTGAGGATCATCTCGGGGATGATCTTGAGGACGAATTTCTGGACCTCGTGCCCCTTCATCAACGCGTTCGTTGTGACCGGGGCCTCGTGATGGCGGGTGTCCTTGCCGGCGCTGTACGTCGTCTCCGCTTTTGAGGGGTCGGAGCCCATATCGGACACGATGATCCCCGACGGCCCGTCGGTCCTTTTCAGGACGACGGCCCCGGCGGCGTCCCCCCACAGGTCCGAATTGGTGTCGGACCAGTCGAGCATCCGGCTGAACACCTCCGCGCCAATGGCCAACCCGTAGGGGGAATCGGCCTGCCCCGATAGGAGGTGCTTGCGGACGAGATCGATCGCATAGAGGGCGCTCGTGCAGGCCGCCAGGATATCAAAGGCCGGGATCCGCAGGAGCGTCCGGGCGTCCTGTTCGCTCCAGGCGCCGGCTTCGGTCTTCTTCCGGATGGCCTTGTTGAGGACGAAGCAGGCGGTCGATGGGAAGTTGGCTTCGGGGGTCGAGCTTCCGACGATCAGGATCCCGATGTCCTGCCACCCGATCCCGGCGTCGGCCAGGGCCTTTTCGGCCGCGACCAGGGCCAGGTCGGACGTGTTCTGGTCGTTCGTCGTCCATTGGCGCTCCCGGATCCCGACGAGGTCGATGATCTTCTGGGAGGTGATCTCGCCGGGCAGCCAGGGCCTGTCCGTACCGGGCTTGATGGCCTTGTTGGCCAGGAGGAGGTCGACGACCTCCTCGTTGGTCACGACCCTCCCGGGGACGTCCTGGCCCGGCAGGCATTTTCCTGTGCCGGTGATCGCTACGCGCGTGGGCATCCTCTTCTCTCCGATGTCTGATCTCGACGGCTATCCGAAGTTATGTCCATTATTGACGGCCCATGCGGGATTGTCAAATCCCCGTCCTTCGTGATACCTTCTGGAAAGATTGAACGCCTTCTGGACGACCGAAGAGACGACCTTCCGCCGCCAGGCCCGTGACCATTTCCGCGAAGCGGGATCCCGCGGTCCGTCGGCCGAGCTGGCCGTTCCCCCCAACCTCGGCCTGAGCGGGCGGGTCTCGGTCTTCGAAGAGGCCTCCCGTCATGACCCGCGTCTCGGACGCGACCTTTTGGCCTGGCGCCCGGCCGCCGCGGTGTCAGCGCCTCCTGACCCTCTTGAAACACAAGCGTGCCGTCTGGCCCGGCTGGCGGGGACCGCAACCCATGTCCTCGAGGCCGGGGCGCTGGCGGCCCGGGAACGCGGCTCTTTTTCGAGCAGCCTCATGGGCTGCCGCGAGGTCCAAGAGAGCTTGGCCGGCCTGGCCGCGGGAGCCGGGCTCGCCCGCTTCGCGACCTGCCGGCTGTGCCGCCTCCTGGAAAGGGGGGAGAGAGACCGGGCCGGCCGCGAATCGGTCCTGCTCGAGGCCATGGTCCGTTCGCTGGCCGCGGACGTTCGGGCCGTGGCCCTGTCCCTGCTCGGCGGAGCCTGGGTCGAGGAGAACCTCCCGGCGGACGATCCTCCATCTGACGACGAAAGGACACCGCGATGAAACTCGAAGCCCTCTACAAAAAGGCCGTCTCGGTCGGCATCGCCAACGACCCGAGGGGCGCCGAAGCCGTCCGTCGGATCCTCGATGACGAGCGGAAACGCTCCGAGAAGCTCGAGGCCGACGAGCGCGACGCCTGGGAGCCCGACCGCCTCTTCAATCCTTATGCCGACACGCGCCTGCTTGCCGGTGATCCCGCCGCCGAGGCGAAGAAGCTCATCGTCGGGATCGACATGGACGCGGCCGAGGTCCTCCTGGCCCACACCCTCAACCGGGACCGGGCCGCGGGGATCGATGTCGTGGTCGCCCACCACCCCCAGGGCGTCGCGCTGGCCCAGCTGCCGGACGTCATGCGCGTCCAGTCGGACATGCTGGCGGCTTACGGCGTCACTATCTCCGTCGCCGAACAGCTCATGGACAAGAGGATCGGCGAGGTGGAGCGGCGCGTCCTCCCCGCGAACCACAGCCGGGCCGTGGACGCGGCCCGTCTGCTGGACCTGCCGATGATGTGCCTGCACACGCCGGCCGACAACTGCGTCAACACCTTCCTCGAGAAGCTCTTCGAAAAGGACAAGCCCGACCGCCTGAAGGACCTCATCGACCTGCTGAAGAGCATCCCGGAGTACCGGGCGGCCGTCCGCCGCATGGCCGGTCCCAAGATCGTCAGCGGCGCCGATAAGGGTCACTGCGGCAAGATCTCGGTCGAGATGACCGGCGGCACAGAAGGCGCCAAGACGATCTATGAATCCTACGCGGCGTCGGGCGTGAGCACGATCGTCAGCATGCATATCAGCGAGGAGGCCCTCGAGAACGCCAAGAAGGCCCACCTCAACATCGTCCTGGCCGGCCACATCTCGAGCGACACACTCGGTCTGAACCTGCTCTTCGATGAGATCGAACGGGAGGAGCCCCTCGAGTTCGTCGGGGTGTCGGGGTTCGTGAGGACGAGGGCGGCGGAGCGCTAGAGCCCGCGGTAGTGGCCCTGGTTCCCCAGGGTCACGATCCAACGGGCGAAAGCCCGGGCGTCCTCGATGTCGCTCGGGTCGGGGTGGGTCGCCGCCGTGGCGGCCATGTCGGCCCAAGCCTCGTGCTCGGGCGATTGCATCAGGACCTCGAGGGCTTTCATCGACACCTTCCCCCGGCAGGAGAACGTCCCGACGAGATGGACCTTGGCGACGAGGACCGAAGCGTATTCCAGGGCCTCCCGCGACAACTGGCTGCCGGTGACCGAGCCGTGGGTGGAGAAGAGGGCGACCTTCTTTCCCTCGGGGATCGACTTCAGGAAGACCTCGGCCGGATAGGGGACGCTGTGGGTCTGGACGGGGAAGCCCGCGAAGATGAGCTGGTAAGGCGCGAGGTCGCCGGCCTCGGCCATCGGCTTGAGCGTCTTGTCACCCGACAGGGCGTCGAAGATCGCTTCGGCGACAAGCTTGGTGTTCCCTGTCCGGCTGAAGAAGGTGACGAGCGTCTTGGCCATCGCGGGCATCCTTTCGGGCTGGTGCGCTGCCGCTATTCTGCCAGAAACCGGGCCGAAATGCCAACCGTCATTCGCCGGCCGGGAGCTCGATCGTGACCGTCGTACCGTGCCCGGGCTCGCTTGCGACGCGGATCGTGCCGCCGTGCTCCTCGACGATCTTCTTGGTGATCGGCAGGCCGAGACCGGTGCCGGCGTCCTTGGTGGAGAAATAGAGGTCGAAGATCCGGTCGACCGTCTCCCGGCTCATGCCCGGCCCGCTGTCGCGGACGGCAATCGTGTAGACTTGGCCGCGGCGGCCGATCGTCACCACCACCTCGCCCTGCTGGCTGATGGCCTCGACGGCGTTGGCGACGACGTTGCGGAAGGCCGTCTTGAGCTTGGCCGCGTCGCCGCGGGCCCGGAAATCGGACCCCTCGGCGACGACCGTGATGCGGATGCGCTCGGCGAGCGGCCGGCGGTAGGGCCGGAGAACGTCCTCGAGGATGTCCCGCAGGTCGACCGGTTCCTTGCTGACCGTCGTGTCGCGGGCGATCTCCAGGAACTCCTGGGCGATGCGGCGGAGGCTCTCGACCTCGCTGATGATGTAGGACATGGATTCCTTGAGGGCCTTGTCGAGGTCCCCGCGCTTGTCCTCGTAGACCTTGAGGACGTGCTCGGCCGACAGCTGGATGGGCGTCAGCGGGTTCTTGATCTCGTGGGCGACCTTGCGGGCCATCTCGGTCCAGGCCACCTTCTTGCTCATCTCGGCCAGCTCCTGCTCGTGGGCCTTGAGGTTCCGGACCATCGTGTTGAAGCCGTCGATGAGGGTCATCATCTCGTCGCGGGACCGGTGTTCGATGCTGACCTCGAGATTGCCCAGGCCGACCTCCCGGGTCCCGGCCAGCAGTTTGCGCACGGGGACGATGAAGAGGCTCTTGATGCCGCGGGAGAAGAGAATGACGAGGACGATGAAGAAGGCCGAGAGGACGACGAGGAACTCGGCGATCTCCTGGGTGGCCTTGTTCAGCTGCTCCCGCTCGAACGGGAAGGGCAGCGAGATGAAGAGCTGGGTGCCCTTGGACTTATAGGGGACCGTCAGGGTCTGGAACGAGTAGCCGCCCAGGCGCGTCCGCTGGATGAAGAACGGCTTGCGGTCGTAGACGAGGGCCTGATAGGCCTCCCCGTCGAGGATCTCCGGCAGTAGCCCGCTATCGAAGAACTCCCGACGGCTGGAAGCAAGAAGAACGCCGTCGCTGTAGAGGATGACGTCGTTCGAGAGGGTCGAGCTGATCCATAGGGCCAGGTCCTCCGACGGGGCCAGGTAGGGCGAGAGCTCGACGCCCTGGATGATGAGGAACGCTTCCATGAGGCCCTGGGCGTAGCTCGCGTGGACGGCGGAGTCCTCGACGAACCGTTCCGTGAACAGGCTGTCGAAGAGGTTCCGGGTGAAGACGGTGAACAGCAGCATGGGAACGAGGGCCACGGCCAGGAAGGACGCGTAGACGCGGTTGGAGAACGACCAGAGGGGCCTGCGGAGGGACGCCTTTCCGGAGACCAGAGTGGTCGCGATGACGACGAGCAGGGTCGCGGCCAGGCCGAGGAAGAAGAACCTCAGGAAGTCGACGGCCCGGGTCCGGAGGTTCTTCCGCGGCGTGAAGAGGCTGTAGCCGCGTCCCCCCCATTGAAAGAAGTAGGCATCATAGTTCGTCCCCCGCTCCCGGAACTCCGACCAGAATGGCGCGGCAGACCCCTTCAGGCGACGGAGGTCCTCCGCTGAGAGCCCAACCGTCAGCTTACGCGGGTTGAAGAGCGAGCGGCCGTCGAGGTCGAAGATCTCACAGCCGAAATCGATCTGGCTCAAGGACGGTAGGGAGTCGGTCCGGAGGACCTCGAAATAGGGGTTGGCCGAATAGAGGAACGGCAGCATCTCAGGGTCGAGGGCGACGTAGAGAACGACGCGTCCGAGGCGCATGCCGCCCTCCGCGTAATCCCTGTAGCCGACGAGGAAATCCTTTTCCTTGCCGATGAAGGAAAGGGGATAGCGAACGATGGTCCAATCCTCGGAAGGGTCGAGGTCGGGCGTGCCGCCCAGGACCTTGGGGACGTTGAGCGAGAACCGGCTCAGCGTGTTGCCCTCGGCGTCGCGGACCTCCAGGCTCGAGTACCAGTTGGATTTCGCGACGGGGGTTTTCTGCCAGAGCGCCTGGGCGAAATCCGCATCCTGGGGGTCCTTGAAGAAAGCGATGATCTGCCGCTCGCTCCGGTCGAGACCGGGCAGCGACTCCTCGATGAGGAAGTTGCCCCAGGTCTCCTGTGTCAAGATGGTGTGGCTGACGGTCGTCTCGATGAGGTGGCGGGTCCGGGTGACGCTCAGGCCGTCGACGGAGCGGGCCAGCCACAGGGTGGACAGGATGAGGCCCGCGACCCAGAGCTCGCGCCGCTTCGATAGACCGTGGACGGCGGCGACGGCGAAGAGCCAGGCGATGAGGGCCGCGCTGGCGGCCGCGAGGAGGAACGATGGTCCCGTTCGAGCGATGATGACCGCCGCGGCCCCCAGGGCGCCGGCCAGTCCGGACAGGAGGCTCGTCCGAGGGTCCCGGAAGGCGACGCGGAAAACGACGGCCAGGACGACGAGCGCGGCGACCAGGCAAACGAACAGGCCGAGCTGCAGGGCCAGGCGCGAGATGTCGAAATCCCAGCGGAGGAGGGCGAGGTTGGAATTGAAAACGACCCGCCGGACGACTTCATAAACGGCGAGGATGGCGCCGGCGGCGAGGGCCGCCGCGGCGACATGGGCGACGAGTCCCCGCAGGAGGGATGGGCGGGATTCGCGCTCAGCCCGCGGCCTGAAGGCGAAGACGGCCAACACCGCCGCGAGTCCGAGGGCCGTCAGGGCCGTCAGGAGGATGTCCGCCGGCGATTGGGTCAAGCCCCTCCAGGAAATGAAGCCGGCCACATCCGGCCGGAAGAGACGGAGCGATTGGACCCTCTCGAGCTGGCCGAGGGGAAGCGCGAGGAGCCTCAGCCCGATGAGGAGGGCCGCCCCGGCGATCCCCGCGACGGGGTCGCGGCCACGGCGGAATTCGAGCGAGGACCAGAAGTAAACGAGGGCCGCGGAGGCCGCGGCGATGAGCAGGAGGAAGAGGATGAGGCGCAGGCCCTCGCGGGTCGCCGTGAGCCGCGAGGTCAGGGACCGTGAGGCCAGGGTGACGGTCGCCATGATGCGTCCCGTCTCGTTCCGGAGGGGGAAGAAGAGCGTCTGGATCTCGTTCTTCTGGCGCGGCTGGCCGACGAATTCGTCCTCGTGGCGGGCGAAGAACTTCTCGAACCCCTCGATGTCATCCCGGAAGCTCCAATAATCGATGTGGAATTCCGAGCGGAGGGCCGGGCTCAGGGCATGGAACTCGCGGATGAAGGAGGATTTGACCTGGGGGATGAACGCCAGCCGGGTGAAATGGACGAGCATGCGGCCGCCCTCTCCGAGCGGCTGGAGCGCGGTGAGATAGACCGAGGCTTTGCTTTTAACGAGGAATGAGCCGCCGGCCCGCTTCCGGGACTCGAGGTCCTCCCGTTCGAACTGGTCCGCGGGGCTCAGGACGTTCCCGTACCAGGCCTCGACGAAGCCGTCGCCGTTGCTGAGGGCGATCCCCTCGTTCTCGGGGTCGAGACCGGCGCCGCGGAAGAGGGGGAAGAAATCCGCCGCCTCGGCGGGCAGGGGCGCGCCGGCGAAACGGGACTTTCGGGCTTCGAGCGAGGCCAGCAGGCCCGCGAACGCCTGCCGGGTACGGGCGGCCTCGCCGCGCAGCGAAGCCAGGCTCTTGGCGTCGTAGTCGCGCGATAAAAAACCCGGGAGCGTGAAGGTGAGGGCGGCGACGAGCAAGGCCAGGACGAGGGCCGCGCCGCTCGCGGTGAGCAGGGAGCTCCGGCCCCAGAATCGGCGCCGCGGCATCAGAGCCTCTCCGCCCGGATCTCGACGATCCGGAAGGCCAAGGTCGGGGACCGGCCGCCGGGGGAGCGCTCGAGGCGCAGAGGGATGATGAAGAAATAGACGCGGAACGGGTATTGGTCCCCCGTCCGTTCGTTACGGAACGACCAGCGGGCCTTCAGGATCCCGCCGGATGTGCCGGCGAGCGAGGACATCCGGGGGTCGGTCGTGAACTCGGTCGTCTTGAAGGTCGAGAAGTACCGGCGGAAGACGAGAAAGACCTGGTCGGGGGAAAGCTGGTCGGCGAGGGACAGCGGGTCGGGCAGGGAGACAGGGATCGTGCCCTCGGTCGTCAGGAGCTCGCCGAGGACGGCCGGCGAGTTCTGAAGGAAAGCGGTCTCGACGCGCGCGGCGAGGGGAGAGGGGAGGGACAGGAGGAGCGTCAGCGAGAACAGGTGAAAGGTGACCACGTTGGCGTCTCCATCTTAGCACAGCCCTTTTCGGGCAGGCAAGGAAGAGGCCTTCGTGCGCCTGCGGGAGGCGGGCCGGGTCCGGACCGGAGAGAGGTCCTACGCGGCCTTCTTGGGCTCGGTTTCCTGCTCGAGCTTCTTCGTCCTCTTGGCATCCTTGATGCTGCTGATGCCGGCGATGAGGCCGATGAATCCGCCGAAGAACAGGATGGGCGGGATGAATCCCAGCACGACGTTGAAGAAGGCGGAGCGGAACGTGGCCGAGAAGATGACCAGCGCCAGGCCGCCGGCCATGGCCACGATGCCGCCGATGACGGCGATGAACTTACCCATAGTCGGACCTCCCTGAGGATTTATTCTTCTGCCCGGAGTATAACAAATCCCGCAATCTCCCGTCAACGCCCTGTATCGGGGGCACAATACCAATTCCCTAATTCCCAGGAGCGTTCGGCCGACGAGGGACCTCGGGTATCGTTGGCAGGTTTTCTTCCAAGATATTTCCCAGCACCGCTCCGTCCCGTGAAGGCTAAATCACCGCTTGATGCTCACTCCGACGATTCCCTTGGCCCTCTCCCAACGGCCTTCTCCGGATATGATTGATGTACCGCAATAGAAATTGCCCGAGGGTTTGGTTAGAATAGGCGGGAAACTCCGGCGCAGGAGGTCTGGCATGTCTAGACAGAAGAACCTTGCGATCTTGATCGGACTCGGCTTTGTTCTCTGCCTCGTTGCTGCGGCGTGGGCCGGCGACGATTTCGTCATCGGCAAAACCCGGGTCAAGGCCGGGACGACCGCGTCGGGCTTTCTGGCCGTTCCCACGGGCCGGGACGGCGGGGCGACCGAGATCCCCTACACCGTCATCAACGGGGCCAAGCCGGGCAAGGTGCTGGCCCTCGTTGCCGGGGTCCACGCGTATGAATACCCGCCCATCCTCGCGCTCTACCGGCTGAGGACGATGATCGACGCCCAGGCCCTTCGGGGCACGGTCCTCATCGTCCACATCGCCAACCTGCCGAGCTTCAAGAAGCGGACGATCTATTATGGTCCTGACGACGGAAAGAATCTCAACCGCGTCTTTCCCGGCGATCGCCGGGGCACGATGAGCCAGCGGATCGCGGCCGTGCTCAACGACGAGGTCGTCGGGCGGGCCGATGTCCTCCTCGACATGCACTGCGGGGACGGCAACGAAGCGCTCATTCCCTACACCTACTGGATGATCAGCGGCGATAAGGCCTTCGACGCGCGGACGCGGGACCTGGCCCTCGCCTTCGGCCTGCCGCACATCATCATCGACGACACCCGGGGCAACGACCTCAAGAACTCCAAGTACCTCGGCAACACCGCCATCCTCCGCGGCAAGCCGGCCATCACGACCGAGGCCGGCTTCCTCGGGCGCTCTGACGAGGAGTCGGTGGCCCGCAACGTCCGCGGCGTGCTCAGTGTCCTGCGCCACCTCGACATGGCCGACGGCGCCTCCGAACCGGCCACCGACCCGGTTTGGATCGACAAATACGAGGTCGTTTATTCGGAATGGAACGGGCTCTTCGCCCCCCGCGTTGAAATGGGCTATTACGTCAAGGAAGGCCAGATCGTGGGAACGGTCACCGACTATCTCGGCGCCTGGAAGGGGGACGTCCGGGCGCCCTTCACCGGCATTCTCCTCTACGTCATCGGCACCCCGCCGTGCAACGAAGGCGAGCCGTTGTTCGAAGTCGGCCGGGTGAGGGAGAAGTGACCCGGGCATGAAGATCCGGGGCGTCATCTTCGACCTCGACGGCACGGTCGTCGAGAACGATTACGATTGGGCCCGGATCCGGGAAGAGCTCGGGTCGGGCGCCGCCTCCATTCTGGGCTACCTCGATTCCCTCGAAGAGCCGGAGCGGTCGGCCAAATGGTCCATCCTGGAACGGCACGAAGCCGAGCAGACGGGGGCCTCGGTCTTGCGCGAGGGCGTCGCGGAGCTCCTCGATCTGCTCCACGCCCGGGGCGCCTCCGCCGCGCTCGTGACGAACAACTCCCGCAAGAACACCGAGTTCCTCCTCGGCAAGTTCTGTCTCGCCTTCGACTGCGTCATCACCCGCGAAAGCGGCCTGTGGAAGCCCTCCGGTGCGCCGTTCCTCGAGGCGCTGAAGACCCTGCGCCTCGGGCCCGATGACTGCGGCGTCATCGGCGACACGCACTTCGACGTCCTCGCCGCCCTCGACGCCGGCATCGGCTCCATCTTTCTCCTGTCCGACGACCCGGACCGGTTCTCCGGTTTCCCGGTCGAGGTCTGCGAGGACGTCGATGACCTTCTTGAACGGCTCGAGCCCCTCCTCTGAATGACGTCCCCTCGGGGGGAACACCTGATTCCCGGCCTCCCCGGCGGCGGACCGATGGAACAAATCCGCCGTATCGGTTGTATTAGAGAATGCAGGGAGCTGATCATGAGGATCTTCAGGAGGACACCATGAGCCAAAGACGCCGTCTCAAGAGCCTGGCGGTCATCGCCGTGCTCGCGGCCCTGGCGGCCGCCGCCCCGGCCCTCAGGGCCGACGGATTCATCATCCCCGATCGCCGCCCGGGCGAACCGGTCCCGCCTCTCAGCGTCAAGTACCACCACGTCAAGGTGGAGATCGTCGATCAGGTGGCCAAGACCTCGGTCGACCAGGTCTTCATCAATCCCTCCGGCCGGGACATCGAAGGGACCTACATCTTCCCCGTTCCCGAGGGCGCCTCCGTCTCCGATTTCGCCATGTTCATCGGCAACGAGCGGGTCAAGGGCGAGATCCTCGACAGCCGCGAGGCCCGGCGGATCTATGAGGACATCGTGCGGCGTATGCGCGATCCGGGCTTGCTCGAATACCTGGGCCGCAACCTCTTCCGGGCGCGGGTCTATCCCATCCCGGCGCGCGGCGAAAAGCGCGTCCAGATCTCCTACACCGAGGTCCTCATGGCCGAGAACGGCCTCGTCAAATACCTTTATCCCTTGAACACGGAACGGTTCTCCCACGACCCCTTGACGGACGTCAGCATCTCGGTCCGCATCGAGAGCCAGGTCCCCGTCGTCAACGTCTATTCGCCGTCCCACAAGGTCTCGGTAAGGAAAGAAGGCGAGCGGTCGGCCCGGGTGGGCTATGAAGACAAGGACGTCCGGCCGGACAAGGACTTTCTCCTCTATTACTCGCTCTCCAAGGACGATATCGGGCTGTCGTTCATGAACTGGGAAGGGCCCGGAGGGGGGCTATTTCATGCTCCTGGCCTCGCCGCGCTTCGCCGCCCCCGGCGAGAAGGTCGTGAACAAGAACGTCGTCCTCGTGCTCGACAGCTCTGGCAGCATGAGCGGGGCCAAGATCCGCCAGGCCAAGGAAGCGGCCCGCTTCATCCTCAACCATCTCGACCGCGGCGACGAATTCACCCTCATCGACTTCGATGACGGCGTCTCGGCCTTCTCGGAGGCGCTCGTGCCCGCCACGTGCGAGATGTGGGCCGGGCCCTCAAGTTCGTCGACACCATCGAGGATTCGGGAGGGACGAACATCAACGACGCCCTCATCGGCGCCCTCTCCCGGATGCGGGACGGCGAGAGGCCGGGCTACGTGCTGTTCCTGACCGACGGCCTGCCGACCGTCGGCACCACGGAGACGGCCGGGATCCTGCGGAACCTGGAAAAGGCCAACGAGCGCCGCTCCCGGATCTTCGTCTTCGGCGTCGGCGACGATGTCAACACCGAGCTCCTCGACCGGATCTCTTCGGACCATCGCGGCGCCTCCGTCTACATCGGAGAGTCGGAGGACCTGGAAGTGGCCCTGTCGGGCTTTTATGAGAAGATCTCCTCGCCCCTCTTGGCCGACCTGGCCGTCGAGTTCAAGGGGATCGAGACGAGCCAGGTCTACCCGCGCGTCCTGCCCGACCTCTTCAAGGGCTCCCAGCTCGTCCTCGTCGGCAAGTACAGCGGGGACGGCCCCGTAAGCGTCGTCATGACCGGAAAGGCCGGACGCGAGGCCAAGCGGTTCGTTCTCGAGAGCCACCCCCTGACCGGGAACGACAAGTTCAGCTTCCTGCCGCGCCTGTGGGCCACCCGCCGCATCGGCTATCTTCTCGAGGAGATCCGGCTCCAAGGGCAGAACAAGGAGCTCGTCGACGAGATCCGCCGCCTCGGCCTCAAGTACGGCATCGTCACGCCCTATACGTCCTTCCTGGTCACGGAAAGGGAGCGGATGACGATCGACGCCGCGGCGCCTGCCGCCCAGGAAGCCATCTCCACGGGCCAGGTGCTGGGCGTCGGCGCGGTCAAGGCGGCCAAGGCTACTCAGGCCTTCAAGCTCGAAGACAGGGCGGCTCAGGTTGCCTCGGAGCGCATCATCTATAAGGACGACAAGACGTTCTATCTCAAGGACGGCGTCTGGACGGACAGCGAATATCAGAACGGCGCGCCGACGACCGAGATTAAGTTCAATTCCGACGAGTTCTATCGCCTCATCACGGACAAGCCGGGGATCGCCAAGTACTTATCCGTTTCGGACAAGCTGATCGTCGTTTTGGGCGGCGTGAACTACCGCATCGTCGAATGAGAACAAATGCGTTTCAGGAAAGTTGGCAAAGATAGGGCCATAGCACGAAGAACGAACCCAAGGGAGGCTGCGGAAGAAGGGGTTGAGGGGTATCGTCGGAGTGAGCATAAAGCGGTGATTTAGACTTCACGGGACGGAGATGCGGACTCCTCCCATCAGCTCCGGACCGGGAAGGCGTGAAGAATCACCGCAGCGAACAGAGACGATCCCCGAAGCCCTCCGCAGCCGATCGTCGGCAATAACCCGGGTTAATCTTGATTTCCGGCGGGTGTTTGGTCACAATGGATGGGATTTCCGCCCGAGAGGTCCATGATGCCGCAAGAGAAGCTTCTCCTGATCCCCGGCCCGAGCCCGGTCGTGCCGCGCATCCTCGACGCCCTGGCCCTGCCGACCGTCTCCCACGTCGGGCCGGATATGGGCCGCGACCTCAAGGAGGCCTGCGAGAACCTCCAAAAGATCGTCTTTTGTGCCAACGGCGAGCCCTTCATCGTCGCCGGCGCGGGGACGCTGTCGATGGAGATGGCCCTGCTCAACACGGCCGGCCCGACCGACCGGGTGCTCGTCCTTTCCCAGGGCTATTTCGGCGATCGCATGGCCCAGATCTGCCAGGCCTTCGGCATCGGCCACGACGTTCTCGAATGCGAGTGGGGCCGGGCGGTCACGCCGCGCGAGCTCGACGAGCGGCTGAAGACCGCGAATTACAACGTCGTCGTTTGCACCCACGTCGACACCGCGACGGGCGCCTGCGCTCCGGTCGCGGAGTACAGCCAGGTCCTCGAGAAGACGGGCTCCATCTTCATCGTCGACGGCGTTTGCGCCACGGGCGGCATCGCCGAGCGCATGGACGCCTGGGGCATCGACATCGTCCTGACCGCGGCCCAGAAGTGCCTGGGCACTCCGCCGGGCCTGGCCATCCTCGTCTTCTCCGAGCGGGCCATGGAGAAGCGGCGTGCCCTGGCCGCCGTTCCGGCCTACTACTCCGACATCCTGCGTTGGCTGCCGATCATGCGCGACCCCTCGAAGTACTTCTCGACCCCCTGCGTCAACGAGATCCGGGCTTTCGCCGAAGCGACGCGGATCATCATCGAAGAGGGGATCGAGGAACGGTTCGAGCGCCATGATCTCTTCGCCGAAGCCATCCGGGCCGGGCTCGCCACGCTGGGCTTCTCCTTTTTCACCGACCCGCGGTTCGAGGCTTCGACGCTTTCGGTCGTGCGCTACCCGGACGGGGTCGAGGACAAGGCCTTCCGGTCCGGGCTGGCCGCGAACGGCGTCATCGTCGCCGGCGGCCTGGGCGCCACGGCCGGGCGGGTTTTCCGCATGGGTCACATGGGCAACCTGACCTCGGCCCAGGTCCGGTTCGCGATCGAGGCCGTCGAGAAGACGCTCGCCGGGTTGGGCCAGGCCGTCGGGTCGGGGGTGGGGCGCGCGGCCGTCGACGACATCCTCACGGCCTGACGGAAGGACCGGCACACATGAAAAGCAAAGTCTATTTTGCTGCCGCCGCCGGGAACGAGCCGGCCGCGACCCTCGCCGACAAGGCCAAGAGGACCTACCTGGCCACGGGCCTCAACGACAGGATCGCCGAGGGGGATTTCGCCGCCCTCAAGATCCATTTCGGCGAGGCCGGCAACACGGGTTATATCAAGCCCGAGTGGCTGGCCGGCCTCATCTGGGAGATCCGGACGAAGACCAAGCACGCCTTCCTGACCGATTCCAACACGCTTTATGTCGGCCATCGCTCGAACTCGATCGACCATCTCCGGCTGGCCTGGTCCCACGGCTTCACGCCTGAAGCGACCGGCGTTCCGGTCATCATCGCCGACGGCCTCATCGGCCGCGACAAGCAGGAGCCGCGGAGCGCCCAAGCCCGGACCGCGTCGTCGAAGATCGCCAGCGCCATCCTCGACTCCGATGTTTTCGTCTGCCTGACCCACGTCACCGGCCACGTCCAGACCGGCCTCGGCGCGGCCATCAAGAACATGGGCATGGGTTGCGCTTCGCGGGCCGGCAAGCTCGACCAGCACTCCGTCACCCACCCGCGCGTCAGCGCCAAGCAGTGCCGGAACTGCAGCGTCTGTATAGCCTTCTGTCCCGAGGCCGCCATCATCCGGCCGAGGGCCACGTCGTCATCGACCCGGCTCGCTGCGTCGGCTGCGGCGAGTGCCTCGTCGTCTGCAAGCACGGCGCCATCAAGATGAAATGGGACGAGGATTCCCTTCGCCTCCAGGAGAAGATGGCCGAGTACGCCCTCCGCGTCTTCGAACACTTCAAGGGCCAGGCCGCCTTTGTCAGCTTCCTCATCCAGGTCACGAAGGACTGCGACTGCATGTCCAAGAACCAGAAGCCCATCGTCCCCGACATCGGGATCCTGGCTTCGCTCGACCCGGTGGCCATCGACCAGGCGACAGCCGACCTCCTCGTCGCGCAGGGCCGCGGCCGGGATCCGCTGCGGGCCGGCTACGACCTCGACTGGTCGGGACAGCTCGCCCACGGCGAGAAGATCGGATTGGGGACCCGCAAGTACAGCCTCGTCGAGGTCGTCTAGGCCTGTCGCCGCAGGTGCGGGAAGAACGATCGCGACGAGGATCGCGGCCAGGAGCATGATCGAGGCGCCGATGAGGACCGCGGCCGTCTCGCCGAGGCGCTGGGCCGTCGCTCCGATTCCGAGGGCGGCGATCGGCATGATCCCGAAGAAGACGAAGGCGTAGACGCTCATGATCCGTCCCCGCAGGGCGTGCGGCGAGAAGCTCTGAACGAGGGCGTTGCAGAGGTTGAATATGAAGATCTGAGCGACGCCCGGCGCCGAAAAGCAGGAAGAAGTGATAGGGGGGTCCAGCGGACGAAGGCGAAAACGATGATCAGCAGCGGCATGGCCAGCGTTCCCAGAGGTCAGGAGCCTGCCCCGGAAATGGAACTCGCCCCAGACTGGCAATGAAAAGGGCCCCGGCCAAGGCTCCGAGGCCGCGAGCGGCCTGGAGAAAGCCGTTGGTCGTCGCGTCCCCGCCGAGGATCTTGACGGCCCAGGCCGGGAACAGGATGGCGTAGGCGATCCCGAAGAGGCTGACGACGCCGAGCAGGCCGATGATCGTCCGGATCATCGGGTGTCCCCAGGCATACTTGACGCCCTCCTTGAGGTCGGCGACGCGGAGGTCTTTTCGGGTCTTGGGGATGAACGGCTTTGATCTTCATGAGGACGAGAGGCGATGATGACGGCGATGAACGAGACGCCGTTGATCGTGAAGCACCAGGCCGGCCCGAAGATCGCATAGACCACGCCCGCCACGGCCGGGCCGACGGCCGTGGCCGTGTTGAACATGGCCCCGTTGAGGGCGATGGCATTTGTCAGGTCCGGCAGTTCGACCATTTCCAGGACGAACGCCTGGCGCGCCGGGGCTTCGAAGGCGTTGGCCACGCCGAGGAGCCGGGCGATGACCAGGATATGCCAGGGCTGGACGACATGCAGGAAGGCCAGGGCGGCCATGACGAAGGCCAACACCATCATGGCGGTCTGGGTGATGATGAGCAAGGTCCGCCGGGACATCCGGTCGGCGATGACTCCCGCGTAGAGCATGATGGCCCAGGTGGGGGCGCCCGCCGCGAAGCCGACGAGGCCGAGGGTGGCCGCAGAGCCGGTCAGCTTGTAGACCAGGAACATCAGGGCTGTCGACTTTCCATCCATGTCCCGAACAGGGAGAACATCTGGCTCCAGAACCACAGCCGGTAGTTGGGATACTTGAGCGCCGTGAAAGCCTGTTTCCAGCTTAACCTCTTGCGCAGGCCGAAGAGCCGGCGGAGGAAGCTCCGGCGGGGAGCTATCGGCGGGAGATAGGCGGGATCGGGGCTCATGTGGATGATGGTGTCCAGTCCTTCAGGATCTCTTCGTCCGCGGCCCGCCAGGCCGGATCGACGACACAGAGGAAAGCGAGCTCCCCAGCCCCGATGTTCTCGATGAACTGGACCTCGCCCGGGGGGATGTAAACGGCCTGGCCGGGGCCGACCTCCGCCTGTTCGGGCCCGACGTGCATCCGCCCCGTTCCTGCCAGGACGAAATACACCTCGGCGCTCTTCAGCCGGTGGGGGAGGGTCCTTGTCGCCAGGGCGGACCGCGGCCCGGGCCAGACTGTAGCCGATCTTCAGGGGCTCTTTCGCGGGATGGAGGAGCTCCTGGAGCGATGAGCCGTCGCCCGCCGTGAAGGCCGCCGCGCTTGGGAGTGATTTGACGATCATGGGCTTAGAGAAAGAAGATCGGGGAGGTGGGATTTGAACCCACGACCCCAGCGTCCCGAACGCTGTGCGCTAGCCAGGCTGCGCTACTCCCCGACGTGAGCGCCCTATTATACACAGTTCCCTCCCGGAAGGGAAGCGCACGCCGCCGCGCCGGAAATTGACGAAGCGGGGGACCTGGTGTAAGAAAGAAGGCTGTCTAATCCGGAAAAGGAGATGCGCATGCGTATTCACTATGGGCTCGCAGTGGTTCTCGCGCTCGGGACGCTTTCGGCTCAGACGGTCCCGGCGAAGCCCGCCGCCGTCGGCGGAGTCTGGGAGATGACGACGCAGACGCCTCAGGGCGACATGACGGCCGACGCGACCTTCGTCCAGGAAGGCGAGAAGATCAAATTCACCATGACCGGACCCGAGGGCACGGAAATGGCGGGCGAAGGAAAGGTCACCGGCACGGACGTCGAATGGACCGTGACGATCAGCGCGCCCATGGGCGAGTTCGTGCTCACCTACAAGGGCAAGGTCGACGGCGAGACAATGTCCGGCGAGGTCCAGGCGGGCGATTTCGGGGCCTTCCCCTGGACGGCCAAAAAGAAGAAATAGCTACGCCCGCCGCCGCAGGACGGCCTTGATGCCTTCCATGGACAGAAAAACGAAGGTCCCGAAGGCCAACGCGAGGATTAAGTCGTTACCCGACGGCAAGAGGATGCCGAAGCCCCGCCGGATCGAAGGGATCATGAGCAGTCCAACGGTCATGACGACCTGGGACAGGACGGCGATGACGAGCCATTTGTGGGGCCGGAGCTTGAAGAAGCTGTAGCGGAGCGACCGCGAGTTCAGGGCCACGACCAGCTCGACGAAGAGGAAGAGATAGAAGAGCTCGGTCCGGGCGTGGACGATGTCCCGCAGGTCATGGAAGAAGATGAAGAGGAAGACCGGGCTCCACATGACGACGGCCAGGGCCAGGAAGGCGACGACATCCTTGGTGAACACCTTTTCTTTCGGATCGCGTGGCGGACGGGACATGATGTCCGGGTCCGGAGGGGCCACGCCCAGGGCCAGGGCCGGCAGCCCGTCGGTGACGAGGTTGATGTAGAGGATGGCCGCCGGGAGCAAGGGCAGGTAGTGCGGCCCGAGGACGAGCACGGCCCCGCCGATGACGATGACCTCGGTGATGTTGCAGCGAAGAAGATAGGTCAGGTACTTCTTGATGTTGTCGTAGATCCATCGGCCGCGCTCGATGGCCTTGACGATGGTGGCGAAGTTGTCGTCGTTGAGGACCATGTCGGCCGCTTCCTTGGCCACGTCCGTGCCGGTGATGCCCATGGCCACGCCGATATCGGCCTGTTTGAGGGCCGGGGCGTCGTTGACGCCGTCGCCGGTCATGGCCACGACGTCGCCCCTGCGCTTCCAGGCCTTGACGATCTTGATCTTGTCGGTGGGCGAGACGCGGGCGTAGACCGTGGTGCGGTCGACGACCGCCGCGAGATCCTCGTCGCTCATGGCGTCCAATTCCTTGCCGCTCAGGGCGAGGTCGCCGTCGCGGTAGATGCCGATCTCCTTGGCTACGGCGACGGCCGTCAGCTTGTGGTCGCCCGTGATCATGATCGGCTTGATCTTGACGTCGCGGCAGGTCTGGATGGCCGCCTTGACCTCGTCCCGCGGCGGGTCGATCATGCCGACGAGCCCGAGGAAGGTCATGTGCTTTTCGATCGTCTCCTCACGGATGTCCGTTCCCTCCTGGACCTCGCGGTAGGCGAAGCCGAGGACGCGCAAGGCGTCGCTGGCCATGGCCGCGTTCGCCTCGATGATCTTATGTCGGGCTTCAGCCGTGAGCTCCCGGCTCTCCCGGCCGTCCAGGATCCGGTCGGACGCGGCCAGAGCCAGCTCGGGCGCGCCCTTGAGGATGGCCAGGGTCCGTCCATCGGACATCTGGTGGATGGTCGTCATCCGTTTCCTCTCCGAGCTGAACGGGATCTCCTCGATGCGCGGGTTCTCCAAGCGGAGCTCGGTCTGATTGAGGCCGAACTTGGCCGCGGCGACGACCAGCGCGCCCTCGGTCGGGTCGCCTTTGATCGTCCAGCGGCCTTCTTTCTCCTCGAGCGCCGAATCGTTGCAGAAAAGGCCCGCCTTGAGCAGGAGCTCCAAGCCGGATCCGGCCGCGCGGTCCTCCGGCGGAAGGCCCTTGAACTCGCCCTCCGGGGCGTAGCCGACGCCCGTGACCTCGACCGGCCGGCCGCCATAGTGGATCCTCCGGACGGTCATCTCTCCCTTGGTCAGGGTCCCGGTCTTGTCCGAGCAGATGACCGTGGTGCAGCCGAGGGTCTCGACCGCGGGCATCTTCCGTATCAGGGCATTGTTCTTGGCCATCTGGTGCATGCCGATGGCCAGGGCCCCTGTGACGATGGCCGCCAGGGCCTCGGGGACGGCCGCGACGGCAAGGGAGACGGCGAACATGATCATCGTGACGATGAACGGCAGGTCGACCCCCCCGACGAGCGATTGCCGGACGATGCTGAAGATGGTGATCAGCAGGCAGATCGACAGGGAGATGATGCCCAGCCACTTGCCGATCTCATCGGTCCTTTTCTCGAGCGGCGTCTTTTCGACCTCCACTGCGGCCACTTCCTCGGCGATCTTGCCGAACTCGGTGCGCGGCCCCGTCGTGGTCACGACCGCCTTGCCCCGCCCGTAAGTGACGACCGTCCCGGTGAAGATCATGTTGGTCCGGTCCTCCACCCGTTCGGCCTCAGCCAGCGGCCTGATATCCTTGGACACCGGCATGGACTCCCCGGTGAGGGACGCTTCGTCGCACTTGAGGGAGGCGTTCTCGATGAGCCGGCCGTCGGCCGGGATCTTGAAGCCGGCTTCGAGCAGAAGGATGTCCCCGGGCACGACATCCTTGGAGAGGATGTCCTGCTCTTTGCCGTGCCGGATGAGCCGGACGGTCGGAGAAAGCATCTTTTTCAAGGCCTCCAAGGCCCTCTCGGCCCGGTATTCCTGGAGGAAGCCCAGCAGGGCGCAAAAGACGACGATGACGAAGATGAGGCCGGCGTCGAAGATCTCGCCGACCGCCGCGGAGAGGACCGTGGCGATGAGCAGGATGATGATCAGGATGTTCTTGAATTGGCCGAAGAAGATCGTCCACGGAGAGACCCGGTCCTCTTTCCTGAGCTCGTTCGGGCCGTTTTCGGCCAGCCGGCGGGCGGCCTCCTCGTCGCTCAAGCCCCGGCGGGGGTCGGTCCCGAGGGCTTTCAGGGCTTCGGCGACGTCCAGGGAATGCCACTTCGTCTCGTTCATGTTCTTATCCTTCCGGGAATTTGGAAAGATGCATATGATATCAGAACGGCGGTCCCTTTTGAATGGTGACGCCAGCCTGCCGCCGAGCCCGGTTGACTTTCCCGGAATTCTTCAAGAGAATGGTTTTTTGACTTTTCCCTGGAGGTTTCACCATGCGCAACAAGCTCCGCTTCGCGACCCTCGCTCTCGTGCTCGGACTGGCGCTCATCGCCGGGGCCGACGAGGGCATGTGGATGCCCCACCAGATGAAGGACCTCAACCTCAAGGCCATGGGGCTGGCAGATGGACCCTGGCGACCTCTATAAAACGGACGGCACGGGCCTCATGAGCGCCATCGTCAACCTCGGTGGCGGGACGGGCGAGTTCGTCAGCCCCGAGGGGCTCGTCCTGACCAATCATCACGTCGCCTACGGCGCCATCCAAAGGGCCTCGAGCAAGGAGAAGGATTACATCACTGACGGCTTCCTGGCCCGGACGCGGGGCGAGGAGATCCCGGCCCAAGGCTATCAGGTCGGCGTGCTCCTCGGCTATGAGGACGTGACGGTCCAGGTCAACAAATATTTCAAGCCCAAGATGACGCCCCGCCAGCGCTATGACGCTTTCGACAAGGCTTCGAAGGAGCTTATCGCCGCGGGCGAGAAAGCGGGCCAGGACCTGCGCTGCACGCTGGCCTCGATGTACAGCGGCAACGCCTATTACCTCTACACCTTCAAGCAGATCCGCGACGTCCGGCTCGTCTACGCGCCGCCCCAGGACCTCGGGAATTTCGGTGGCGAGACCGACAACTGGATGTGGCCGCGGCACACCTGCGACTTCTCCTTTCTCCGGGCTTACGTCGCTCCCGACGGCACAGCCGCCGATTACGGCCCGTCGAACGTCCCCTATCAGCCCAAGGTTTGGCTGAAGGTCTCGCTCGACGGTTTCAAAGAGGGGGATTTCACCTTCGTCATGGGCTATCCGGGGCGGACATACCGCAACTACGCCCTGGCTGAGCTCAAGTCCGACCAGGAGAACATGGCCCAGAGGATCAAGGACACCCTGGACCTCATCGGCTTCTACGAGGCCGCTGGCAAGAGCGACAAGGAAGTCGAGATCCGCTATGCCGGCCTGGTCAAGGGGCTCTACAACGGCCTCAAGAACAGGCAGGGCAAGCTCGAGGGCTTCGTCAAGTACGACCTTGTGGCCAAGAAGGCCGCGCAGGAGAAGGAGCTCATCGACTGGATCGCGGCCGATCCCGCAAGGGCCAAGAAATACGGCACGGCCCCGGCCGCCCTCGAGGCCTTCCTCGTCAGACAGAAGGCCTTCGGCGCCAGGACCGAACTCCTCAACGGCGTCCTCGGCGGCTCGACCATCCTGTCCCAGGCCTACAATATCGTCCGCGCCGTGGGCGAGATCCAGAAGCCCGATAAGGACAGAGAGCAGGCCTTCCAGGAGAGGAACCTGCCCCGGTTCAAACAGGGCATCCAGCTGGCCGAGCGCGGCTACGTCTTCGCCACCGACCGCGAGCTCCTGAAGTGGACGCTCAAGCGGCTCAAGGCCTCCCATCCCGACGAGGCCGCCTGGCCCGCTTCTCTCAAGGGCCTGGCCGCCGGGTCCGACGCCGAGATCGCCGCCCGGATCGACGCCATGTACGCCAAGACAACGCTGGGCGATCCCGCGAAGAGGCTCGAGCTCCTCGGACTCAAGCCGGCCCAGCTGGCCGCGGTCGACGATCCCTTCCTCAAGCTCGCCGCCGGCATGGAAACCGAGCTCAAGGTCGTCCGCGAGAGGAGAGCAAGGGCCTGGGCCGCGAAGGGGCCGACCTCAAGATGACCTACGAAGCGGCCATCCTGGAGATGAAGAAAGGGACCTATCCGCCCGACGCCAACGGGACGATCCGCTTCACCTATGGTCCGGTCCTCGGCTACCAGCCGCGCGACGCCGTCCTCTACCTGCCCCAGACGACCGTCAAGGGCGTCATCGAGAAGGACACGGGCGTCTTCCCCTTCAGGGTGCCGGCCAAGATCAAGGACCTTTGGAAGGCCAAGGACTTCGGGCCGTACGCCGACGCCCGGCTCAAGGACGTCCCCTCCTGCTTCCTCAACACGACCAACGTCACCGGCGGCAACTCCGGCTCGCCGACGTTCAACGCCAAAGGCGAGCAGATCGGCATCATCTTCGACATGACCTACGAGAGCGTCATCGGCGACTACTACGTCCTGCCCGATCTGCAGCGCTCGATCAGCGTCGACCTCCGCTACGTCCTCTGGGTGACCGACAAGTTCTCCGGCGCGACCCACATCATCCGGGAGATGGGGCTGGCCGGGAAATGAAGACCCGGCGCGCCGCGATCGTGGGGCTGGCGGTCGTCGTCCTGGGCGCCGCCTGCGGCCGGCCTCCCAAAGCCGGCGTGTCCGGTGGACCGAAGACGGAGCTCACCCGGACCGAGCTCCAGAACAAGATCAAGGGCGGCTGGGCCGGCCAGGTCATCGGCTGTACCTTCGGCGGGCCGACGGAGTTCCGCTATCCGGGGGCGATGATCCAGGATTACCAGACCATTCCCTGGGACGATTCGCTCGTCGCCCGGCGGTTCGAGAACTCCCCCGGTCTCTACGACGACGTCTACATGGACCTGACCTTCGTCGAGGTCATGGCCCGCGAGGGGATCGACGCGCCGGCGGTCCAGCACGCTCAGGCCTTCGCCCACGCCGGCTACCCGCTCTGGCACGCCAACCAGGCCGCGCGCTATAACGTCCTCAACGGCCTCCTGCCGCCGGACTCGGGCCACTGGACGAACTCGCCCCACGCCGACGATATCGACTTCCAGATCGAGGCCGACTTCGCCGGCCTCATGAGCCCCGGCATGGTCAACGCCGGCGCGGCGATCTGCGACCGGGTCGGTCACATCATGACCTACGGCGACGGCTGGTACGGCGGGGTTTACATCGCCGCCATGTACAGCCTGGCTTTCGTCCGCGCGGACGTCACGTCCGTCGTCGAGGAAGCCCTGAAGGTCCTGCCGCCGCAATCGGGGTTCTCCCGCTGCGTCCGGGATGTCGTCGACGCCTACCGGGCCGACCCGGACGACTGGAAAAAGGCCTGGTTCGCGGTCGAGCGCCGGTGGGCCGAGGACATCGGCTGTCCCGATTTCGTGTTCCAGCCGGGGAACATCGACGCCCGGGTCAACGGGGCCTACGTCGTCATCGGCCTGCTCTACGGACACGGGGATTTCGGCCGGACGCTCGAGATCGCGACGCGGTGCGGCCAGGACTCCGACTGCAATCCGGCCAGCGCCGGGGGCATCCTGGGGACGATGCTGGGCTACGACGCCATCCCCGCCGTCTGGCGGGACCCGGTCAAGGCCATCGAGGACCGGCCCTTTCCCTACACGGCGATGTCGCTCACCAAGGTCTACGAGACGGGCCTGGCCCAAGCCCTGGAAATGGTCCGCATGAACGGCGGCGCGGTCGAAGGGGGGTCCGTCCGCCTGCCGGTCGACCCGATACGGGCGGTCCGGCTCGAGACGAGCTTCCCAGGCTGCCACCCCCTCGAGCGGAAACGGCTGGGTCTCAAGCTCGAGACCTCGGCCGAGATCGACTTCGAGGGCACGGGGTTCGTCCTGACCGGAGGGCCGTCGAAAATGTCCGATGACCGGTCGGACCCCTATGTCTATGAGGTCGAGATGCGCCTCGACGACAGGGCTCCCGTCGTCATCATCCTGCCTGTCGACGATCTCGTCCGCCGGCTCGAGGTGGCCTGGGATTTCCGCCTGGCCGCGGGGCGTCACACGCTCAAGCTCCGGCTCCTCAATCCCCGGCCAGAGGAGTTCATCGGGCTCGATGACCTGATCGTTTACGGTGACAGGCCAGCCCGGCGCTAGCCGGCCGCCCCCTGGTTCTAAGCAGGCCAAGCTTCTCCTAACACCTCACTCAGATATTTCCCAGCACCGCTCCTCCAGGTCATTCCGGAGCGGCGCTGATGGTCGCTCCCAGGAGTCCGCTCCCTGCCGGTCCTTGACCCTCCGCGCCGGCTGCATTACAATCCCTGCGCACCCATCGCGCTTGACGTCTCACACCCGAGGAGGTCGGATATGAAGAAGAGCGGATCCTGGAGCAGGAGATCGTTCATGAAATCGGTCGGCGCGTTCGGGGCGGCCGCGGTGGCGTTCGATCCGAAGGGCCTGGCGCGCATCGACGAGGCCTCCCAGTCCGTCGCCGGGCGGACGGCCGAGGAGGTCGCCAAGGACGAATTCTACTGGCGCGAGATCCAGCTGGCCTTCAAGCTCGACCGCGAGCTCATCAATCTCAACAACGGCTTCACCTGCCCCATGCCGCGCGTGTCCCTGGATTCCGTCTTCCGCTACATGGAGATGATCAACATGCTGCCCGTCCACTATCAGGGGATGGTGGCCGGGAACAGCGAGACGCTGCGCCGTCGGATGGCCAACGAGTTCGGCTGCGACCGTGAGGAGATGGCCCTGACGCGCGGCGCCAGCGAGGCCCTGCAGATCGCCCAGAACGGGCTCGACCTCAAGGCTGGTGACGAGGTCATCACGACCGAGCAGGATTATCCCCGCATGCTGACGACGTGGGACCAGCGCATGCGCCGCGAGGGCATCAAGGTCACCCGGCTGCAGTTCCCCGTGCCCGCGACGCAGGATTTCCTCTACAACATGTTCGAGAAGGCCATCACGCCGCAAACCAAGGTCTTCCACTTCACCCACATCACCAACCTCACGGCCCAGCTCTTCCCGGTCAAACGGCTGTCGCGCCTGGCCCGCTCGAAGGGCATCGTGACCATCGTCGACGGCGCCCACGCTCTGGGGCATTTCCCGTTCAAGCTGCGGGACCTCGAATGCGACGCCTACGGCGTCAGCCTGCACAAGTGGCTCTTGGCCCCGCTCGGCAACGGCTGCCTCTTCGTCCGTAAGGAGATGATCCCGCGGTTCTGGCCCCTCCAGGCCGCGCCGGAACAGCAGGACAACGACATCCGCAAGTTCGAGTCCATCGGCACGCACCCCTGGGCCATCCGGGCGGCGCTCGGCGAGTCGCTGGCCTTCCATCAGGCCATCGGGGCGGAGCGGAAGGCGGCCCGGCTGCGCTACCTGAACATGCGCTGGGTCAACGCCCTCAAGGTCCATCCCCGGGTCAAGGTCCTGACGGAGACGAGCGAGCCGGCCCAGGCCTGGGGCGTCATGGCCGTCGCCATCGAGGGCATCGACGTGCGGGCGCTGGCCACCTTCCTGAGGAACAACTACCGGATCATTTGCGTCCCGCTCGTCGGCGGGGCCCCGCCGAACTCGGTCTTCGACTACCAGGCCCTGCGCATCTCGCCGAACGTCTACACGACGCTCGAGGAGATCGACACGTTCATCGAGGGCATGGAAGAGGCCGTCAAGAGCGGCGTCCCGGAATCACCCGATCCGGTCCCGGCCTATCCGGCCGATGTGACGGTTTGAGGGGTCTTCAAGGAGGCGCGTGATGAAACGACAGACGGCCGTCCCCGTCGTGGCCCTGGTCCTCTTCTTCGTCGCGGGCGTCGCTTCGGCCTTCGCCCAAACGGATTTCAAGGTGCCTTTCCCGCTCCAGGCGGGCGGCAAGAAGCTCGCCGCGGGCGATTACGCCCTGGCCAAGACGGCCGAGGGCGGGCTTGTCCTCCGGCAGGTATCGACCGGAAAGGAGACCCCGATCGCGGTCATCGAAAAGATCGCTCCGCCGGTCCCGCCCGTCGCCGAGCCGCGGCTCGTTTTCGACGAGGTCGGCGACTTCGCGCCGTCGTACACGGAGTACATCACCGTCTATGTCCTCTCCGAGGTCTGGCTCCCCGGCGAGGACGGCTTCCGTGTCCATGTGACCAAGGGGGCCCACAAGACCAAGGTCGTGACCGGAGCGGTCGCGAAGTAGCCGGCGGCGCGGGTCTGCTATAATAGTCGTTCTGAAAAAGGCAGGGATATCTCTATGATCGTCGTCGACAACCTTTCGAAGAGCTACGGGAAGCAGGGGCTCTTCGACGCCATCAGCTTCAAGGTCAACCGCAAGGAGCGCGTCGGGGTCGTCGGCCGCAACGGGCACGGCAAGACGACGCTCTTCCGCATGATCATCGGCGAGGAGGAACCCGACGAGGGGACGATCACCAAGCCGCGGAAGTACCGCATCGGCTACGTCGAGCAAAGGGTCAGGTTCACCGAGCCGACCGTGCTGGCCGAAGGGGCCAAGGCCCTGCCCCACGACGCTTCGAACGAGATCTGGAGGGTCGAGAAGGTCCTGACGGGTCTGGGCTTCGAGGCGGCCGACCTGGAGAAGAAGCCGTCCGAGCTCTCGGGCGGCTACCAGGTCCGGCTCAATCTGGCCAAGGTCCTGGTCGGCGACTACCAGATGCTCCTCCTCGACGAGCCCAGCAACTACCTCGACATCACCTCGATCCGCTGGCTGGAGAGGTTCCTCGCGGCCTGGCCGGGCGAGCTCCTCCTCATCACCCACGACCGGAGCTTCATGGACAACGTCGTCACCCACGTCCTCGGCATCCACCGCCGGAAGGTCCGCAAGATCGAGGGCAACACCGGCAAGTACTACGAGCAGATCGCGGCCGAGGAGGAGATCTACGAGAAGACGCGGATCAACGACGAGCGGAAGAGGAAAGAGATGGACCTCTTCATCACCCGTTTCCGGGCCAAGGCCCGCCTGGGCGGTCTCGTCCAGTCGCGGGTCAAGTCGCTCGAGAAGATGGAGAAGCGGGAGAAGCTCGAGGCCATCAAGGACCTCGAGTTTGCCTTCGCCGAGAAGCCGGGCTTCCACAAGTACGCCCTCGACGTCCGCGACCTGTCGTTCGAGTACACGCCGGACCGGCCGCTCATCCGCCGACTCTCGATCAGCATCGGGGCCAAGGACCGGGTCTTCGTCATCGGCCGGAACGGGCGGGGCAAGACGACGCTCCTCCGCCTTCTCGCCGGGGACCTGACCCCACGGTCGGGGACGATCGACTCGCCGCAGTCGATCGCGGTCGGCTACTTCGAGCAGACCCACATCTCGACCCTGACGGAGTCCAACACCGTCCTCGACGAGATCGCCTCGGCCGACCCCGAGGGCGATCCGAAGCGGGTCCGGTTCATCGCCGGCGGCATGATGTTCGAAGGCGACGACGCCCTGAAGACGATCCGCGTGCTGTCGGGCGGGGAGAAGAGCCGCGTCCTTCTCGGCCGGCTCATCGCCACGCCCCTCAACCTCCTGCTCCTCGACGAGCCGACCAACCACCTCGACATCGAGTCGAACGACGCCCTGCTCGAGGCCATCGACGCCTTTGAGGGGGCCGTTGTCATGGTCACGCACAACGAGATGTTCCTCCACGCCCTGGCCGACCGGCTGGTCGTCTTCGACAACGACGACATCGTCGTCTACGAGGGCGGGTACCAGAGGTTCCTGGACAAAGTCGGCTGGCGCGACGAGGTCATGCAGGGCTCTATCGCCGCCGTGCCGCCTCCGACGGCCGGAAGCGGCGAGGCGCGGCCGAAGCCGACGCCCAAAGAGCTCAGGCGGCTGCGCTCCGAGGTCATCGCCGAGCGCTCGCGCGTCCTGCGGCCGCTCGAGGCGCGCATCGCGGAGATCGAGAAGAGCGTCGAAAGCCACGACGCCTCCTTCCGCGAGCTCAACGGCCAGCTGGTCAAGGCGTCGCAGGACCGCCAGGGGGCCAAGGTCGTCGAGGTTTCCAAGGCCATGCATCAGACCAAGAAGACGATCGACACGCTCCTCGAGGAGCTGGAAAAGATCACCGGCGAGTACGACACGAAGAAGGCCGTCCTCGACGCCCGGATGCGCGAATTCGACGAAGAAAGTACACCCGATGCGTGATAAGAAGGGGTCAAACCTACTCTTCGTCACTTTTGTCGAGATCTGTCGGCGTTGGCCTGCCTATCACCCCAAAAAGTAACGAAGAGTAGGTTTGACCCCCTCTTTCTTTAAGGTATAATCCGCTCCTATGCGACATCGGTTCGCTCTCTGCCTGCTGGCCCTCGGCGTCACCCTTTTCCCGGCTTGCCGCGGCCGTGGCTCCGAGAACGACCTGACCTTGGCCGGCTCGACGAGCATCCAGCCGTTCGCCGACAAATGGGCCGAAGTGTTCATGGCCCGGCACCCCGGCCTCGGGCGTCAACGTCCAGGGCGGGGGGTCGAGCGCGGGCATCCAGGCCTGCAAGAGCGGCGCCTGCCAGATCGGCATGTCGTCGCGCGAGCTCAAAGGCGACGAGAAGGATCTCACCGAGATCGTCATCGCCCGGGACGGATTGGCCATCATCGTCCATCCCTCGAACCCCGTCCGCGGACTCAAGGTCGCCGAGGTCAAGCAGATCTTCGCGGGTGACTCACCGGCTGGAAGGCCGCTCGGCGGCGCGGACAGGCGCATCACTGTCGTCACGCGCGAGGAGGGCTCGGGGACGCGGGGGGCCTTCCAGGAGCTGGTCATGGGCAAGACCCGCATCTTCCGGGGCGCCATCACCGAGGACTCGAACGGGACGGTCCGCGAGATCGTCGACTCACGACCCCGCGGCGATCGGCTTCATCTCTCTCGGCTTGGTCAACGACCAGGTCCGGACGCTCTCGCTCGACGGGGCCGCGGCACCGACGAGAACATCGGAACGGCGCTACGACTCGTCCGGCCCTTCCTCTTCGTGAGCCGCGGCGAGCCGACCGGCCTGGCCAAGCGAGTTCGTCGACTTCGTGCTCTCGGACGAAGGCCAGGCCCTGGTCAGAAAGGAGGGGCTGCTCCCGATCAGGTGACCGGAGGGCGAGGCGACGATGAGCGAGACGGCGAAGAAGCGCGGCCGGAACAGGCTCGAGCGGAACGACCAGCTCGTGCGCCTGGCCCTGCTCGTCCTCGCCTTCTCGGCGGTCTCGGTCCTCGTCGTCATCACCGTCTTTCATCGTCGGCCAGGGCATGCCGATCATGTTCCGCTACGGCTTCAAGAGCTTTCCTGGCCGGGTCGAGCTGGTACCCCTCGGAGAAACTCTTCGGCCTGTGGCCGATGATCGTCGGGTCGCTCGCGGTCACGGCCGGCGCCCTGGTCATCGGCGTCCCCCTCGGCCTGTCCTGCGCCATCGTCCTGACGGAGTTCGTCGTCGAAACGGGTCCGCGGCCTCATCAAGCCGGTCATCGAGCTCCTGGCCGGGATCCCCTCGGTCGTCTACGGCTTCATCGGCGTCATCATCCTCGTCCCCTTCATCCGCAACACCTTCGGCGGCCCGGGCCTTTCGGTCCTGGCCGCCGCGATCATCCTCGGCGTCATGATCCTGCCGACGATCATCTCCATCTCGGTCGATTCGCTCCAGGCCGTGCCGCCGTCTTACCGCGAGGGCTCGATCGCCCTCGGCGCGACCCGCATGGCAGACGGTCAAGATGGTCCTGCTTCCCGGCCGCCCGCTCCGGGCATCATCGCTAGCATCATCCTGGGCATGGGCCGGGCCGTCGGCGAGACCATGGCCATCATCATGGTCGCCGGCAACGCCGCCGAGGTGCCCCATTCCCTCCTGGCCCCGGTCCGGACGCTGACCTCGAACGTCGCCCTGGAGATGAGCTACGCGACGGGCGAGCACCGCGAGGCCCTCTTCGCCACGGGGGTGGTGCTCTTCGTCATCATCATGGTCCTCAACACCGTCGCCAACGCGACCTCGGCCAAGCGGAGGAAAGAGCCGTGAAGCGCTTGAACCCCCGCATCGAGGAGAAGGCCGTCTCCGGATCACGCTCTGGGCTCTGACCCTGATCACAATCGCGTGCTTCTCTTCATCATCTTCTTCATCCTGCGCCGTGGCCTGCCCGTCCTGAGCCTGGGATTTCCTGACGTCCAACCCGGCCGATATGGGCAAGGCGGCGGTATCTTTTCGACCATCGTCGGGACGATCGCCTTGACCGTCTTGGCGCATCCTCATCGCCGCCCCGCTCGGGGTCGGGACGGCCATCTACCTCACCGAGTACACGTGGGGAGGGCCCGGTGACGCGGATCATCCGCTTCGGGGCCGAGTGCCTGGCCGGCATCCCCTCGATCATCTTCGGCCTGTTCGGCTTCATCCTCTTCGTCACCAAGCTCAAGTTCGGCTGGTCGATCCTCAGCGGCGGCCTGACGCTGGCCTTCATGCTCCTGCCGACCATCATCCGGACCAGCGAGGAGGCCATCAAGGGCGTGCCGCCCGGCCTATCGGAACGTCAGCTTCTCCCTGGGCAGCACGAAGTGGCAGACCGTCACCCGCGTCGTCCTGCCCTCGGCCCTGCCGGGCATCATCACGGGCATCGTCCTCAGCGTCGGCCGCAGCATCGGCGAGACGGCCGCGACGATCTTCACCGCCGGCAGCGCCCTGCGCATGCCGACATCGCTCTTCTCGTCGACCCGGACGATGTCCGTCCACTTCTACATCCTGGCCCGGGAGGGCATCTCCATGCCCAACGCCTACGGCACGGCCGCCATCCTCATCATCGCCATCCTGGGCATCAACCTCCTGACCTATTTTCTAATGAACCGGTTCATCAAGAAGTACTCATGACGAACGACACCGCGATCGAGGTCCGGGGCTTCAGCCAGTACTTCGGCGAGGTCCGCAAGCTCCACGCGCTCGACCTCGACATCCGGCGCAACGAGATCCTGGGGATCATCGGGCCGGCCCGCAGCGGCAAGTCGACCTTTCCTTTGCGCCCTCAACCGGCTCAACGACCTCGTCCGGGGCTCGCGTCACGAGGGCACGATCCGCATCGACGGGTGCGATATCTACGACCCCGTCGTGGACGTCGTCGCCCTCCGCCGCCAGCTGGGCATGGTCTTCGCGACTCCCGTCCCGCTGCCACGGTCGATCTACGAGAACGTCGCCTTCGGCGCCCGCCGGGCCGGCATCGGCGGCCGTGACCGCCTCGACGTCCTCGTCCGGGACAGCCTGGAAAAGGGGGGCCTTTGGGATGAGGTCAAGGATCGACTGGAGACGAGCGGCCTCAAACTCTCCGGGGGCCAGCAGCAGCGCCTCTGCCTGGCCCGCATCCTGGCCGTCGCCCCGGAATACATCCTTCTCGACGAGCCGACCTCGGGGCTCGACCCCATCTCGACCATGAAGATCGAGGAGTCGCTGCGCCGGCTCAAGAAGGAGTACACGATCGTCCTTGTCACCAACAACACCAAGCAGGCGGCCCGCGTCGCCGACAGGACGGCTTTCTTCCTCAGCGGCGAGCTCATCGAGATCGGCCCAACGGCCAAGATCTTCACGGCGCCCGACGATCCGAGGACCGACGACTATCTCCGCGGCAGGTTCGGGTAGGCGGCCATGGCCATCATCGAAGTCCGCGACCTCGACTTCCACTACGGCAAATTCCAGGCCCTGAGAAGGATCGGCCTGGACGTCGAGAGGAACCGTATCACCGCCCTCATCGGCCCTTCGGGGTGCGGCAAAACGACGTTCCTCCGGACCCTCAACCGCATGGCCGACCTCGTCGACGACGTCCGCGTGACGGGTCAGGTCCTCATCGACGGCCAGGACATCTACGCCCCCGGCACCGACCTCCTGGAGCTCCGCAAGAAGGTCGGCATGGTCTTCCAGCGGCCCAATCCCTTCCCTCTGAGCGTCTTCGAGAACGTCGTCTACGGTCTTCGCGTCCACGGGCTCCGGGACCCCAAGGCCCTCGAAGCCCGGCTTGTCCGCAGCCTCGAGGCCGTCCATCTCTGGGAAGAGCTCAAGGACCGCCTCGACGAGAACGCCCTGCGGCTCTCGGGGGAGCAGCAGCAGCGGCTGTGCATCGCCCGTCTCGTCGCCGTCGAGCCCGAGATCCTGCTCATGGACGAGCCCTGCTCGGCGCTCGATCTGGCCGCGACGGCCAACATCGAGGACCTCATGGCCGAGCTCAAGAAGCGCTACACCATCGTCATCGTCACCCACAACATGCAGCAGGCGGCCCGGGTCTCCGACATCACCGGGTACTTCCTGCTCGGCGAGCTCGTCGAGATCGACGAAACCCGGCGCATCTTCACCAATCCCCGGGATTCCCGGACAGAGGACTACATCACCGGCCGGTTCGGCTAGGATTTGAGGTATAATAGTTCTTTCTTCACGACGGGAGGGACGAACGATGAGAAAAGCTCTCCGATGGCCGCTCCTCGCGCTCATGGCGGCGGCGCTGCTGACATCCTGCTTCCTTATGGATAACCCCGAGGGCGAGCCCGGTTGGCGGACGATCCCCGACAAGGGTGAGAAGCCGGCAGAAGACCAGCCGGCGGCGGACCGGCCGGCGAGCCTGTCGTCCGGAACGGCCTTCCGGGATACGATCGAGTTCTCGCCGGGCGGGACCCTGTCGTTGGAGAACGACTACGGCAACGTCGAGATCACCGGTTGGGACCGGGAATCCGTCGAAGTCGTGGCCAGGTCCGAAGCCGCCTCGAGGCCGCTGCAGCGCTCGGCGCGCGATTACGGCGAACGGGGTGCCACGCCCAAGGTCGAGGTCAAGGAGACCCGCGACGGCCTCCTCATCCGGACGCCCACCTTCGAGGGCCCGGGCAGGCCCCCGGCCGTGGACTTCGAGCTCCGTGTCCCCAACTCGATCGAGCTGACCGGGATCCGCATCTCTGAGGGCAATCTCGACATCTCCGACGTTTTCGGGCGGCTCGAGGTCTCGGTCGACCAGGGGGACCTTCGGGTCAAGAATTATTCCGGCCCCATCCGCGCGACGGTCGGCACGGGCGGCGCTGACGTCGAGGTGCTCGATCTCCGCGACGGCGACGACATCACGATCACGACGCGCCGGGGCGACATCGCCCTGCGCCTCGAGTCGGGCGCCGGGGCCATCGTCGAAGCGGACGCCCCGCGCGGTGACGTCCGCAGTGATTTCGATCTGGGCAAGAGGCTGCCCGCCACCACGGTCAAGGGGTGGATCGGCCAGGGAGGGCCGACCGTGATCCTGAGGGCCACGGAAGGCCGGATCGAGATCATCAAGAACGTGGCCGGGCCCCAGGCCGCCCCGGCGGCGAAAGGGAAGTGAGGGGGCCCATGCGCGACGATATGCGTCTCGACGACGAACGGACCGAAGGGCCGGCTAAAGATGAGCCCACCAGGAAGATCTGGGGCCTAGCCCTGGCCATCCTCGCCATCCTGGCCGTCGTCGGGGCGCTTTACTACTTCTTCGTCATGAAAAGGCCGGAACCTCCCGCGGCCGCCCCGCCGGCCTCCGAGACCGTCGTGCCGGCCGGGGCCGAGAGCGCCCCAGCGGGGCCGGGCGGCGAGCCCCTCCCGTTCCCAGCGGTACCGCTCGCCGAGAGCGACGCCGCGGTCCGTGAATTCGCCTTGGCCCTGTCGGCGAACCCGGAATTCGCCAAGTGGCTCCTGACCAAAGACCTCATCCGGAAGTTCGTCGTCTCGGTCGACAACGTGGCCAACGGGCTGAGCCCCAAGAGCCATATCGATTTCTTCAACCCGTCCGGCGATTTCCGCGTATCCAGGACCGCGGCCGGGACCGTCGTCGATCCGGCCACGTACGGCAGGTACGACTCCGTCGTCGGAGTGGCCCTGTCTCTCGACGCGACCGCGGCCGCCCGCCTCTACCGTGCCGTCGATCCCCTCGTCCAGGAAGCCTACAACGAGCTCGGCTATCCCGGCGTCGATTTCGACGACACGCTCGTCCGGGCCATGTCCGAGCTCCTCGAGACGCCTGTCGTCGACGGCCCCGTCCGCCTGGAGCAGAAGGTCCTGAGCTACGCGATGACCGACGAGACGCTCGAGGACTTGAGCCCGGCCCAGAAGCAGCTTTTGCGGATGGGCCCGAGGGGCGTCCAGGCCGTCCACGACAAGATCAGGGAGCTGGCGGCCGCCCTCGGGATCCCCGTATCGCGTCTGCCGCAACCGAAGACGTACTCGACCGTCGCCCGATAGAGGGGCGGACGGTCATTTCCAGCGGAAGGGCTTTTCTTTCCTGAAGTCCGGGATGAGGTGTTCGTCCGTCCGGAAGGGTTCCGGCTGCAGGAACAGGTGGTCGAGCCCCAGGGCGAGGGCGGCGTCGGCCGCCTGACGGTACTCCTCCGGGGAAACTCCCCGTTGGATCTCCTCCGGCGCCCTGAAGCAAGGGTGGTACTGGCTCATCAGGCTCAGACCGATGTACGGCGAGAGGCTCTGCCCGATCCATTTCAGCAGGACGAGCGTGTCGTCGACCCCTCCCGGCAGCATGAGGTGCCGGACGACGAGCCCCTTGCGGGCCGTGCCGTCGCCGCCGAGGTCGAGGGCCGGTTGCTGCAGGGCCATTTCCCGGACCGCTTCGGAGGCCTTGGCGAAGTAGTCGGGAGCCGCGGAGTACCGTTTCGAGAGCGCCGGCGAGTAGTACTTGAGGTCCGGCAGGTAGATATCGACGATGCCTTCCAGGGCCTGGACGACCTCGACGCTGTCGTAGCCGTTGGAGTTCCAGACCAGGGGAATGTCCAGGCCTTCCTCCAGGGCCATGCGGAGGGCCCTCAGGATCGGCAGGACGACGTGGCTCGGCGAGACGAGATTGATGTTGTGGGCGCCCTTTCTCTGGAGGTCGACCATCATGGCCGCGAGGTCTCCGTCCGTGACGGTCTCGCCCTCGAGGAGCCAGCTCAGCTGGTAGTTCTGGCAGAACAGGCACTTGAGGTTGCAGCCCGTGAAAAAGATCGTTCCCGACCCGGACCGGCCGCTGATGACGGGTTCTTCGCCGAAGTGAAGGAGGGCGTGGGAGACCGCCGCGAGATGACCCGTCCGGCAGACGCCCTCCGCGGCCGCCGTCCGGTCCACCCGGCAGTCCCGCGGGCAGAGCGAGCAGCACGCCTCGAGAGGGGAGAGGCGCTCGAGGGCCTTCCCGACCAGCTCTTGTTTACGGGCCTGGCTCGTCACGGGGTTATCTTATCATAATTGATTCCGCCCGCCGGGGCGGGTATAGTAGGTGGCTCATGGACATCCTCAAGAGAATCATCGACATCGTCCTGCATCTCGACAGGTATCTCAGCGCCATCATCCAGCAATACGGGATCTGGACCTACGCCATCCTTTTCATGGTCATCTTCATCGAGACGGGCTTTGTGGTCATGCCCTTTCTTCCGGGCGACTCCCTGCTCTTCGCGGCGGGGACATTCGCTGCCCTGAAGGCCCTCAAGATCGGCTGGCTCATCCTGGGGCTCTCCGCGGCGGCGGTCCTCGGAGACACGGTCAATTACTGGGTCGGGCGCCGCATTGGGCCGAAGGTCTTCTGCCGGGACGACTCCCGCTTCTTCAAGAAGGAATATCTCGACCGGACCCACGCCTTCTACGAAAAGCACGGCGGCAAGACGATCATCATCGCCCGCTTCGTGCCCATCATCCGCTCGTTCGCGCCTTTCGTCGCCGGCGTCGGCCGGATGTCGTACGGCCGCTTCCTGGCCTTCAACGTCGTCGGCGGCGTCGGCTGGGTCCTGCTGCTGACCGGGGCGGGCTACTTCTTCGGCACCATCCCCTTCATCAAGGAGAATTATTCGATCGCGGTCCTGGCCATCATCGTCCTCTCGACGGTGCCGATCGCGGTGGAGTATTTTCGGAGCCGCAGGAAGAAGCGCGCCATCCCGAGTTGCCCGCCGTAGGAGGGGGGCCCTGGTCTGTCCCCGAATGTGAGCGTGTCTACCGGGCGGGTCCGACCGACCGGGCGACCCGGCGCAATCCTTCCGAGCGCAGGGCGTGATGGGCGGTCATGTCGGTGTGAAGAGGCGTCAGGGTGATGTAGCCGGAGTGGGTGGCCATGACGTCGGTGCCCGCGTCGCCCACCCGCCGCGGCGATCCCGTCCCGATCCAGTAATAGCGGGAGTTGCGCGGGTCGGTCTTCTCGATGATCTCGGGGTCGTAGAATTTCCAGCCCAGACGCGTGATCTTGACGCCCTTGATGGGTGCGGGCGGGATATTGACGTTGAGCGCTGTGCCGGGCGGCAGGGCGCCGGCGAGGATCTCCGCCGCGATGGCCTTGACGACCTCGGCGGCGTATTTGATGTCAAAACGCCCCTGGCTGTCGGGAAGGAGCGAGACCGCCATCGAGGGGATGCCATGGAACGTCCCCTGAATGGCGCCGGCGACCGTCCCCGAATAGTTGATGTCCTGCTGGCCGAGGTTCGGCCCCGGGTTCATGCCGGAGACGATGAGGTCCGGGGGGCGGGGGAGGAACATCTGGAGCGCGAAGTAGATGCAGTCGACCGGCGTGCCGTCAACGGCCCAGACGCGGGGCTTGACGTGCTGGACGCGAAGCGGCTGGCGAAGAGTGACGGCCAGCGAACAGGCGCTCTTTTCCCTGTCCGGGGCGACGATATAGGTCCGGCCGAGGGCCGCCAGCTTACGGAACAGGATCTGGATCGTGTCGCGGTAGAAGCCGTCGTCGTTCGTCAGGAGGATGATGGGCCGCCGGGAGCGGGCGCCGGCTTCGCGGGTCGTCTTCACGCCGGCTTCTTGATCATGACCAAGAGCATCTTGAACCGCGTCACCGCCTTCAGGGCGTGCGGCACGGCCGCCGGCATGATGATCATGTCCCCGGGCTTGACCCGGTTGACCTTGCCGCCGATCGCGATGTCGGCTTCGCCGTCGAGGTCGATGACCATGGCGTCGAACGGGGCCGTATGCTCGCTGAGCTGCTCGCCTTCGTCGAACGCGAAGGCCGTCACCGTACCGGCCGGCTGGCTGACCACCTCCCGGCTGACGACGGCGCCGTCCTGATAGTTAACGAGCGCGGCCAGCGCGATGGCCCGGCCTTTCAGATCCTCCGTGTTCTTCTCTTTCTTCATGGCGGACATGAGACTCTCCCCCTCGGATCAGGATTTCCCCGAAATATACTGGCAATACCCGTAGGCGATCGGCCCCTTCTTCGTCGTCTCGCACGGAAATTCGGCGCATTCGAAGCACCGCGCCACGTCCTTATGGAACGCGCACGTGGCGATCGCGCAGAAGGGATTTTCCCTTGGCCGGCACCCGGAGTCTCCGCTCGGACAGCTCCCCCGGACCATGCGCGGACACGCTTCGCACGCGATCCCGCAGACAGCGATCTTCATTAAGGGCGACTCCCGGATGAGAAAAAAGTGGTCGGGACGGGCGGATTTGAACCGCCGACCCCATGCACCCCAAGCATGTGCGCTACCAGGCTGCGCCACGTCCCGGACCAGCCCCGTATTATACCAGAAACGGGGTAATTTTCAGGCCTTTTTTTTCCGTCCGTCGTCGAGCGTGGAGACGATGTCCTGGAGCTCCTCACGGACGTTGTTGAGCGCCTTGCGGAGCCGCTCCGGATGGACCGGAGCGGACCGGGTCAGGCCGAATTCGTCCTCGACCCGCCGCTTGATCCCGGCCATCGTCAGGGTTTTCGCGGCCATGAGCTCCTTGATCCGGGCGATCATGGCCACGTCCTGCTGGCGGAAGAATTTCTCGCCGCTGCCCGTCAGCCCGGCGCTGAGAAAAGGGAATTCCTCTTCCCAAGCCGCCAGGGTGGCCGCGTCGAGGCCCGTCAGGCGGCTGACCTCGTCGAGCTTGTAGACGAGCTTCGTCTTCGATTTCTCGTCCTTGAAGAGCTTCATCGCGGCGGTTTCTTTTTTCACGGCGCTTTGAGGCCAAATTTAACATTTTCTTGGGGTTTGGTCAAGGCGTGGAGGGCGCCCGCCGGGGGCCCGTTGTGATATAATCCGGGCGCGATGAAGACGTCCGACGCGAAGAGAACGGACCGGGAAAAAGGCGGGCACACGCCGCTCGCCGAGCGGATGAGGCCGCAGACCTTCGACCGGGTCTATGGCCAGGACCACATCCTCGGCAAGGGCAAGCTGCTCGCCGAGCTCATCGAGTCGAACCGGCTCGTCTCCATCATCTTCTGGGGGCCGCCCGGGTCCGGAAAAACGACCCTGGGCACGATGCTGGCCCGCCACTTCGACCTTCCCTTCGAGTTCTTCAGCGCCGTACTCTCGGGGATCAAGGAGGTCAAGGAGTTCATGGCCCGGGCCGAGCAGCAGAGGAGGCTCTTCGGCAAGCCCATGATCCTATTCATCGACGAGATCCACCGCTTCAACAAGGCCCAGCAGGCGGCTTTCCTGCCTTATGTCGAAAAGGGGGACATCATCCTCTTCGGGTCGACGACGGAGAATCCTTCGTTCGAGGTCATCGCCCCGCTCCTCTCGCGGACCCGGGTCCTCGTCCTGAAAGAGCTCGACCGCGAGGCGCTCGCCCGCATCACCCGCGACGCGCTCGAGGACAAGGAGCGCGGCCTCGGCGCGGCGGGGCTCTCGATCGACCCCCCGGCGCAGGAGATGCTCATCGATTTCGCCAACGGCGACGCCCGCCGGGCCCTGAATACACTGGAGATCGCGGCCGGCCTGGCCCGCGGCAAGACCATCTCCATGGAGAATGTCCAGGAAGCCCTGCAGAAACGGACGCTCCTCTATGACAAGTCGGGGGAGGAGCACTTCAACCTCATTTCGGCCCTCCACAAGAGCCTGCGCAACAGCGATGTCGACGCCTCGCTCTACTGGCTGGCCCGGATGCTCGCTTCGGGCGAAGACCCGCTCTACGTCGCCCGGCGCATGGTCCGCTTCGCTTCCGAGGACATCGGCCTGGCCGACCCCCAGGCCCTGGCCATCACCCTGAACGCGAAGGAGGCCTACGACTTCCTCGGCTCGCCGGAGGGCGAGCTCGCCCTGGCCGAGGCGGTCATTTACCTCGCCGCCGCGCCCAAGAGTAACCGGACCTACGTCGCGTATGGCGCCGTTCAGAATGAGGTCGAGAGGAGCCCCCACGAGCCCGTGCCTCTCCAGATCCGCAACGCCGTGACCTCGTTGATGAAGGAGATCGGCTACGGCAAGTCCTACCAGTACGCCCATGACAGCGCCGCCGAAACGACGGACATGGAGACCATGCCCGAGCGGCTCAGGGGCCACCGGTATTACGAGCCGGGGGAGCTGGGCTTCGAGAAGGAGGTCCGCAAGCGCATCAACTGGTGGAACGCCCTGAAGGCCAGGATCAGGGAAGGCAAGACGGGGGAGGCGGCCGAGGACAAGAAGGATTAGCGGGCCTCAACCCTCGGCGGGAGGCGGCGCGGCCTTGTCCTCTTTCTCTTTGATCAGGTAATACACTTCCCAGCTGATGTCGTCGGCCAGGCAGCCGATGCAGGACTTCGGGGTCGTGGCGATCTCGTCGTCGGCGATCTTGTCCTTGAGGATCTTTTTGACGATGCGGCGGATCTTGTACAGCAGGATGTAGTTGACCATGCCCGGCTCCCAGGCGGAAATGATACCAGTTTCGGCCCCTCCGCGCCATAGCGTCCATCGTAGACATCGGTCGTTGGGCCGCGGAGGGACCTCGGGGATGCTTACTCCGACGATACCCCTCACTCCCTTCTTCCGCGGCCCCCTGACATCTCCGGTCCATGATGTTGATTCCGATTGGGCTGTAATATAATAGGCCGGAGAGATGGAGAGACTCAGGACCGTCGGAATTCTGGCCGCCTTTGGCCTCATGCTGGCCGCGTGCGCCGCCCGATCCGTGAAACCGCGCATCGATCCTTTCCCCCTGCGCTTTCCGCTTGTCGAGGCCGGGACGCTTGAGATCGCAGGCCACGTCGTCGGGCAGCCGCGGGTGCGGGATGACATCGTTTATTACGCGACCCGGGAGGGCACTCTCACGGCTGTCGTCGTTCCTTCCCGGGCCGTGCTGTGGCAGTCCAAGACCGAGCACCGGCTTCCATCGTCCACCGATGTTGCTGGCGATGTCGTCCTCCTGCGCGATGCCGATCTTCTCCGGGCCGTCGATGCCAAGGGCGAGCCCCAATGGGAATTCCGGGCGGGAGGAGCGATCCCCGCAGATCCCGCCGTGGCCGGAAGCCGCATCTATTTCGGCGATTCGGAGCGGATGTTCTACTGCCTGGACGCGGCGACCGGTAAAGTGAAATGGCGGCGCCGGCTCCAGGGAGCTCCTCTCCATCGGGCCGTCATCAGGGGCGGGACCATTGCCGTGGCCGCTTCGAACAGTGTCATCTATCTTATCTCGCGGCGAGGGGGATCCATACTTTATTGGGAGGCCATCCCGTCCCGGGTGGTCTATGAGCCCGCTGGGGCGGGTCCCCTGGTCCTTGTCTCTTCGGCGTCGTCCACCGTCACGGCGCTCGACCTTCGAACCCGGAAGCGCGCTGGTCAATTCGAAGCCCCCGGGCCCCTCGTCGCGGGCGCCGTCTGGTCCCCGCCCTACGTCGTTCTCTTCGCGGAGGACGAGGACACCGGCCGGCAGCGGATGGTCTTCCTTAGGTCCCGCTGAAGGCGCCCGGGGCCGCTGGATGCACCCCGGCTAGAGGCCGTGAGTGAGTTGAAAAGCCGGGCCGAATGCCATAGAATCCCCCTCCTATCAACAAGGAGCATGCCATGACACGCGATGAAGCCCTGGATCTGCTCAAACAGCATCTCACGAACAAGAACCTCATCAAGCACTGCTTGTCCGTCGAGGCCTGCATGCGGGCCCTGGCGGTCCGGCTCGGCCACGACCCCGAGCCCTGGGGCCTGGCCGGCATCCTTCACGACCTCGACTACGAAGTGACGGACAAGAGCCCCGAGTTCCATACGACGGAGACGGTCAAGATCCTGCGGGAGAAGGGCATCCCCGAACTTATCGTCCACGCCGTCTCGGCCCACGCCGGCAAGGTGCCCTGCGAATCGCCCATGGACTGGGCCATCTATTCCGTCGACCCGCTGACCGGCCTGATCATCTCGGCGACCCTGATGCACCCGACCAAGAAGATCAAGGCCATCGATCTCGAGTTCCTCAAGCGCCGCTACAAGGAGAAGAGCTTCGCCCGGGGCGCGCGCCGCGAGGAGATCGAGGAGTCGCGAAATCTCGGCCTGGAGCTCGACGAGTTCCTGTCGATCGCCATCGCGGCCATGCAGGGCATCGACACCGAGCTAGGTCTCTAGGGGTCAAACCTATACCTTTTTAGTTTTCGGCAGTTCCGTAGGAATCCCGGAGGGAACCCTAGAAGAAATTAAAAAGGTGTAGGTTTGACCCCATCGACCTTGATGCCGAGCCCTCAGGCGACCTTCTGCAGCTTGCTGTGCCGGAAGCCATACATGAAGTAGATGGCCAAGCCGATCAGCAGCCAGGCCCCGAACCGGAACCAGGTCACCTTGGGCAGGCTGGCCATCAGGTAGAAGCAGAAGCCGACCGTGATGAGCGGCGTGAACGGAACGCCGGGCGTCTTGAACTTGCGCTCGACCTCGGGCCGCGTCTTCCTCAGGAGGATGACGCCGATGGATACGAGGACGAACGCGAACAGGGTGCCGATATTACAGAGGTCAATGATCATCGGCAGCGGGAAGAGACCGGCGATGAGGGCCGTGGCGACACCGGTGATCCATGTACAGAGGTGGGGCGTTCGGTGCTTGGGATGGACCTTGGCGAAAACCGGGGGCAGGAGGCCGTCGCGGGCCATGACCATGAAGATGCGGATCTGGCCGTAGAGCGTGACCAGCAAGGTCGAGATCATGCCGATGATGGCCCCCGTCGCGACGAGCGCCCCGCCCCACTGGATCCCGATCCGGCCCAAGGCCGCCGGCAGGGCGTTGCCGACGTCGATGAGCTTGTAGGGGACGATGCCCGTCAGGACGAACGCGACGGAGACGTAGAGGACGATGACGACGCCCAGGCAGAGCATCAACCCGAGCGGGACGTCCTTTTTCGGGTTCTTCGTCTCCTCGGCCGCCGTGGAGACCGCGTCGAAGCCGATGTAGGCGAAGAAGATGATGGCCGCGCCGGCCATGACACCCTTCCAGCCGAACGGCATCATGGGGGTCAGGTTGGCCAGACTGACGTGGCGGACGCCGAGGACGACGAAGAGGAGGATGACGGCGATCTTGATGAGGACGATGATGTTGTTGATCTTGGCGCTCTCGCGGATGCCGATGTAGAGGATCCAGGTGATGAGCATCGTGATGACAATGGCCGGCACATCGATGATGCCGCCGGACAGGACGACGCGGCCGTTGACCGTCGTGATCGGCGGCGTGAGGAAGGCCTTGGGCAGCTTGACGCCGACGCTCTGGATGAGACCGATGAAGGTCGTCGACCAGCCCGAGGCCACGGCGCTCGCGGCGACGAGGTATTCGAGCATGAGGTCCCAACCGATGATCCAGGCGATGACCTCGCCGAAGGCGACATAGGAATAAGAATACGTGCTGCCCGCGACGGGGAACATACAGGCCAGCTCGGAGTAGGTCAGGGCGCAAAAGCCGCAGGTGACGGCGGCGATGATGAAGGAGAGAAGGACGCCGGGGCCGGCCAGCTGGGCTCCCTGCCCGGTGGCCACGAAGATGCCCGTCCCGACGACGGAGCCGATGCCCAGGGCGGCCAGGTCGACGGCTCGTCAGGTTCTTCTTGAGTTCGGTGTGTTCGGCGGCTTCGTCGATCTGGGCCGGGGTTTTCGTTTTCCAGATGCTCATGCTATGCCTCTCATTTCGGCGCTAAGGAGGAGGATTATATCCCAGCCGGGGCGGAAAGCAATCCCCGCGTTTGACAACCTCGGCCTGTTAAGATACCAAGAAGGCTCGACTTCTTCGATCGAGGAGGCACCCATGGAAGATCCGTCGGACTTCGACAGCCTTGGTATTGGCCGGTCTGGCCGTCGTCCTGGCCTCGTGCTCGGACGGCGTCACCTCGCGGGCCCTGGATTCGATCCGTCCCGGGGACATGGTCTTCCATCAAAAGTTCCTCAGCTCGCCCGAGTTCCGGGGGAGGAACACCCCCTCCGCCGAACAGGATATCGCCTCGAGGTACATCGCCCTCACGGCCGAGCGGATCGGGCTCAAGCCGCTCATGCCGGGCGGCTCCTACTATCAAGAAGTCCCGGTCGAGGTCACTCGGGTCGTCACGGGCGAGTCCGGATTGCGCCTTCATCGCCGCGGGCCGCGAAAGGACATTCAGCTTCCCCGAGGACGCGACGGTCGGCCGGACGTTCGAAGCCGGGAAGGCTTCGGGCGAGATCGTCTTCCTGGGCTACGGGCTCAGGGCCCCGGATCTCGGCTGGGACGATCTAGCGGGAATCGACGTCAAGGGCAGAGGTCGCCGTCATCCTGGATGCGACGCTTCCCGACGATCATCCGCTCAAACCGTCCGAGAACCGCAGGCGGCTGGCCGGCCGGGCCGCCGCCTTGAGGGTCTCGGGCGCCGCCGCCGTCGTCACGATCATCGGCGAAGAGCGTGAGGCGAGGCTGGCGGAGAAAGGCCTGACGTTCGACCTGCCCGAACGGCTCAAGTTCCCGGATGTCGTCACGACGACGACCGCGCCCGTCCAGCCGGCCGCCGCGTTCCCTCAGGTCGAGGTCAGGCGGGAGGCGGGCGCCGCGATCCTGGGCTGGGCCCCTGTACGAGCTGTCTCCGGATGTCCGAAACCCTGCGCTCGGGAAAGCCCGTCGGCGCGAAACGGCTGCCTGGGCGAAAGCTCGAGATCGAGATCGCCGCCGTGACCCGGATGGACAAGGCCTTCAACGTCGTGGCCTGTTCTCGAGGGCGCGGACCCGGCGCTGAAGCAGGAGTACATCGCCATCAGCTCGCATCATGATCACAATCCCGTCCGCGAAGGGCGGGTCTTTCCCGGCTCGGACGACAACATCTCCGGCGCCGTCGGGATGTTCGAGATCGCCGAGGCCCTGATGCTGTCGAGGCCCAAGCGGTCCGTCATCTTCGTCTGGAACACGGCCGAGGAGAAGGGGCTCGTCGGCTCGTACTATTTCGTCGAGCATTGCCCCGTGCCCGTGGAGAGGATCAGCGCCAACCTCGACCTGGACATGATCTCGAGGAACGATCCGAACCAGATCTACCTCATCGGCTCGAACAAGCTCAGCTCCGAGCTCGACGCGAGCATCCAGGCCATGAACAAGGAGCTCGGCCCGGGCCTGAATCTCGACTATAAGTATGAGTCCCCCAGCCACCCGGACCGCTTCTTCTTCCGGAGCGATCAGTACCCTTACATCCGCTACGGCATCCCGGCCGTGTGGTTCTTCTGCGGGACGACGGAAGATTATCATACGGAGGGCGACATCGAGGCCAAGGTCGACTATGCCAAGATGGAAAAGGTGTCCGAGCTCGTCTACCGCGTCGCCATGGACATCGGCAACAAGCCGGCCCTGCTGGCCCTCGACCTCCGTCCCGAGGTCAAGACGCGCGGCCCGGAGAACATGGGCGTCGTGTGGAAATAGCCGTTTTGACTTGCCCCGGGTCGTATGCTATGTAGGACGCGATGAAGATCGTCGCGGTCGTCGGCTTCTCCGAGAGCGGGAAGACGCGGCTGGTCGTCCGGCTCATCCGGGAGCTCACGGCGCGGGGGTTGCGGGTCTCGGCCGTCAAACGCTGTTCACACGGTTTCTCGCTCGATACGGAGGGCAAGGACACGGCGGATTTCAGCCGGGCCGGGGCCGACGGCGTGGCTATGATATCCCCTGACGGCTGGGCGGCGCTCGGCACATCGTCGGCCGTCGATGCTTCCCGGCTCGCGGTCCGGCTCTTCCCCGATGCCGATGTCGTTCTCGTCGAGGGCGGGAAGGACGTCCGGGGGACGCGCAAGATCGAAGTGCTGGGGGCCGGCGTCGCGGCGGCGCCCATGAGCCTGCCCGGGGAGCTCGTCGCCGTCGTCGCTTACGGGCCCGTGCCGGAGGGTGCGGCGGTGCCGGTCTTCGGGCCGGACGATATATCCGGTATCACGGACCTCATCCTTTCCCTCGAGGAGGCGAAGATGGCGGACATCACGCTCGAAGTGGACGGCCGGGAGGTCAACATGAACCCGTTCGTCCGGACGTTCATCGAGAGGACCGTGCTCGGGATGGTCACCTCCCTGAGCGGCATCGACCCCGAGCCGAAAAGGATATCGCTCGTCATCGACAGGACGGGCGATCTGGCCGAAGACAGGGGCAAGCCATGAAGCCCCAGCTGAAGCCCGGGACGATCGCCTTCGCCAAGGAGTATTTCGCCCACCGCGATCCGGCCGTCCTGGCCGTCATGCGCCAGAGCTCCGTTGGCATCGCCGGCGCCGGCGGACTGGGATCGAACGTGGCCATCGCCCTGGCCCGGGCCGGGATCGGCCGCTTGGTCATCGCCGATTTCGACCGGATCGAGCCGTCCAACCTCAACCGCCAGCAGTATTTCGTCGACCAGGTCGGGGAGCGCAAGGTCGAGGCCCTGCGCGAGAACCTCCTGGCCATCAACCCCTATTCGCTCTACGAGATCCACGACGTCCGGATCACCAAGCGGAACGCGACGACGATCTTCGGCCGGGTCGATGTCCTCGTCGAGGCCCTCGACAAGGCCGAGGCCAAGGAGATGCTCATCGAGGCCAGCCTGGCGAAATTCCCCGGCCGCCCGATCGTCGCGGCCTCGGGACTGGCCGGCTACGGCTGTAACAGCAAGATCCACTCCCGGCGCCTGGGCAATCTCTACATCTGCGGCGACGAATCCAGTCAATGCCCGAAGGGCGTCAGCCCCATGGCCCCGCGCGTCGCCCTGGTCGCGGCCATGCAGGCCAACCTCGTCGTCGAGCTTCTCATGAAAATGAAAGGCCATCGCCCGGGGATGCTATGAGCGGGATAATGATGCCAACAACAAAGCTGGGAAAATGGGCGGGTGGCTTTTTGGCCGGTTTCCTTGTGCTCCTCTTGGCGATCATTCTTGGCAGGAACCATGGGATCGGATTGGGGACACCCCAGAACTTCATATTGGGCATATGTGCAGCGATCGCCGGAATAGCGGCTTTTGTCACCGGCATGATAAGCTTTTTCAGACTCAAGGACCGCACAGTCGTCGTGGCGGTGGCCACGATCTTCGGGTCTCTGGCCACCCTCATTTCGCTCATGGAAGCCGTAGAGGGCATCATCTGGCGCTTGAGCCACTAGAGGATAGTTGGCAATCTAAAAACGAGCCAAGACACTCACGGTTCGAGGGCATTGAGAGGTCGACATGTTTAAAGTCAACGAGTATTTCGACGGGAGAGTGAAATCCCTGGCCTTCAAATCGATGGAAGGCCCGGCGACGGTCGGCGTCATGGCCCCGGGGGAGTACGAATTCGGCACGTCGACGGTGGAGGTCATGACCGTCCTCAGCGGGGTCCTCACGGTCAAGCTGCCGGGGAGCGAGGCCTGGAAAGACTACAAGGCCGGCGCGAGCTTCACGGTCGGGGCGGGGAAGAAGTTCCAGCTGAAGGTCGCGGCCGACGCGGCCTACCTCTGCCTTTACCGCTAGGACGCGGCCCGGCTCAGTAGTTCCAGCCCAGGAACGCCCTGGCGACGACGTTCATCAGGATAGGAACGGCGTAGATCAGGGCCACAGCAAGCACCTGCCTCGACCGCTTCTTCAGGCCGAGCACGAAGATGATGGCCGCGTAGAAGTAGAAATAGCCGAAGACGAAGATCAGCCAGATGCCGCCGAAGGAGCGGTTCCAGAACGGGTATTCCCAGACGAGCAGTCCGCCGATGTTGAGGAGGACCTCGACGAAGACGCAGAAGACCGCATAACCGATGGCCCAAAACCAGCGGTTGGGAAGGCCGAGGATCTTCTCCTTGGGATCGTCCGAGATCGTGTAATAGTAGATGATGCCCGCAATGGCGAACATGAACATGATCTCGATATTCCAGCCGACCATGGTCCGCAGGGCCGTGTCGCCCGGGGTCGTCCAGAAGGCCGACCGCCCCGTCAGGACGAGGACCCAGCCGTTCCAGGTCTCGTTGAAGAAATCCATGCCGAAGAGGGTCAGGCCGGCCAGAATGGCGTCCCAGTTCTTGGAACGGCGGGCCTCCTTGATCTCCCTGGCGTAGATGTAGAAGACGATGGCCAGGAGCGGGATGACGTACCACTTGAGCATGGTCAGGTCCCGGAGCCCGTCGAGGGCGCGGAGAGATGCCTCGGTCATGACCGACCTCCTCTTAACCCCCTGAATAGATCGGAGAGATCACGACCCGGTCGCCCTCGGCCAGGGCCTCGCCGGGCACGACGGCCCGCCCGTTCCGGGTCACGATCTTGGGCCGTGACCTGTCGATGCTGACGAGACCGATGAGGTCATCGGCCGTCGTCCCCTCCGGCACCTCCAGCGTCTTCTCGCTGAAGCCGAAAAGCTGGACGAACGGTCCGATCAACTTGATCGTAATCTTCATGTCAGCTTACCGAACTTCTCCGCGGCCCGGCCCTCCTCCGCGACCCCCAGCTTCTCGAGCGTGGCCTTGGTGGGAATGCCGCGCCTGTCGTAGCCGCGCAGATCGTAATAGTGCTGGAGAAGCCCGTCGTACTTGTCGTACTCGAGGACTCTCCCGGCGATCGGACCTTCCGTGTCGGCGTTGGCCGGGTCGAACCAGACGGCTGGGGGATAGTCCATCTTGCGATCGGCCTGGGGATACTCCCGGAGCCAGAACAGCTTGATCATGGAGTAGATCCTGTCCGAGATCGTCCAGAAATCGTCGAGCGTCCAGTCGAGGCCGCTGACGAGCTTGAAATACTTCGGGTAGTTCTCGAGGCCCCAGCCGACCTCGATCCAGGGGAAGCGGCAGGAGACGATGTATTCGAACAGGCCGCCCCGGATCCTCTGGAGGTCGATGACCTTCTGGGCCTTCTCCGGGCCGTAGGAGTCGCGCACGGACTGCTTGAGCTCGAAGGTGATGACCCACGATTCCTTGTGGTGGGCGCCGATCGGGCTGACGCCGAAGGCCAGGGCCATGCCCGGGATGAACTTGCAGTTGTAGGCGGCGACCTCGAGGCCCTTGACCTGCATGGCGTAGGCCTCGGAGCCGTGGCCGAACTTGCGGGCGGCGCGCAACGAGCCCTCGGCCAGGATGTTCCCGATCTCACCCTCACGCCGGGCGATCATGCCCAGGAGCTTTTTCGAGCCGGGCGTGTCGTTGAAGCCGTAGTCGCCGGCCACGGCCCCATGGTCGATGGCGTCGGCGTAGAAGCTGAGGACGCAGCCGCCCGACATCGTGTCGATGCCGTAGTCGTCGCAGAGGTAGTTCAGGGAGCCCAACTGGGCCAGGTCGAAGATCTCCAGGTTGGGGCCGAGGAGCCCGACGTTCTCGTAGTCGAGCTCGGACTCGCGGCCCTCGTCGTCGTGGATGGTGATGCCGCAGCGCATCGTGCAGTTCGGACAGCCATAGGTCGCGATGCGGGCGTTGTTCAGGCGTTCGCCATCGACCTTCCAGGCGTCGGGGTGGTGGGTCTTCCGGAAATTGCGGACCGGTAGGGCGGCGACCTCGTTGCACCAGGCCAGGACGCCGTTGGTACTCTGGATGGACCAGCCGGCCTTCTTGTCGATCTGGTGGACCTCCCGGAGGTCATCCATGCCGACCTTCTTCATGCCGGCCGGGTCGGCCTGCGGGATGGGCTTGGTGCCCTTCACGACGATGGCCTTGAGGAGCTTCGAGCCCATGACCGCGCCCATGCCCGTCCGGCCCCCGGCCCGGCCTTCCAGGCTGCGGACGACGGCGTAGCGGACCAGGTTCTCGCCGGCCTGGCCGATGTTGAGGACGCCGACGCCCTTGCCGTATTTGGCGTAGATCCAATCGTTCGTGACGTACGTCCCCTGGCCCCAGACCTCGCCCGCGGGCAGGAACTCGACCTTGTCGTCTTCGATGTACAGCATGGTCGGTTCGGCGGCCTGGCCTTCGACGATCAGGGCGTCGTAGCCGGCCTTGCGGAGCTGTTCGGCCACCCGGGTCCCCAGGTTGCCGTCCCCGTAGCCGCCCGTGCTGGGGGACTTACCGGCGACGACGGCTTTCCCGGTGTTGGGAGCGGGGATGCCGGCGATGGGGCCCAGGGCGACGATAAACTTGTTGTCCGGACCGAGGGGATCGATCCCCGGGGCCAGCTCGTCGTACAGGATCTTGACGGCGAAGCCTCGCCCGCCGATCCACTTACGGGCGAAGTCCTCGCTAAACGATTCTTTCTTAAAGGTTTTCGCGGTCAGGTTGACTCGAAGGAATTGGCCGGTCCAACCGTTCATGATGGCGTCCTTTCCGAGGCGATAGATACCCCCTCATCCTAAACGGAGGCGCCTTTTGAGTCAAGGACTTCCAGGGAAGTGACGGGGAAATGAGGACGCTTCTGAAAATGGGCGAAAAAGCCGAAATTTACGTATAATAAGCGATGGAGGCATCAAGGCCTCCGACAGAGAGGAGAAACAAGATGGCCAAAAGGCTTTATCGTTCAGCCAGCCAGAAGATGCTCGCTGGCGTCTGCGGCGGCTTGGCCGAATATTTCGATGTCGATGTCTCGATGATCCGCCTGTTGACGGTGGGTCTCGCCCTTGTCACCGCGGTCCTGCCGATGTTCTTCTTCTACATCATCGCCTGGATCGTCATTCCTCAGGGAGCGCCGCCCGCAAAGCAGGCCTGACGAAGAGACCCGGGCCCGGGCGCTCCCGGCCGTTGACTTAGAGTCAGAGTTCGGTTATAACCTAATCAGTTTTCAAGATGGGCATGAAGAGCGCTCTCGAGATCCCCTTTAAACACATCGCCGTCGAGGGCGTTTTCCGGTCGAAAAAGACGCAGTTGGCCAACGTTCTGGCCCAAAGGATCGGCGGCAAGGTCGTCCTGGATAACGTCGGCAACCCCTACCTGAAGGATTTCTATAACGAAAGGGAGGGCTCGGCCTTCCTGACCCAACTCGTCTTCCTGGCCAACCGCTACAACCAGCAGGTCCGCCTCCTCCAGAGGGACCTGTTCATCGATCGGATCATTTGCGACTATCTGTTCGAAAAGGACAAGATCTACGCCTACCAGACGCTCTCCGACGACGAGCTCCTCGTCTACGAGAAGATCTACGGCATCCTTTCCGAGCGTGTCCCCAAGCCCGACCTCGTCATCTACCTCCAGATCTCGCTCGCGACCCTGTCCCGGCGCGTCTCTAAGGAAGGGGACTCGATCGAAAAGAACATCTCCGAGAAGTACCTCGAGGACATCGTCGAGGCCTTCGACTACTTCTTCTTCAACTATCAGAGCTCGCCCCTGCTCGTGGTCAAGGCCGACGACATCGATTTCAGCCGGGAGGAGGACGTTCTCGACCTCCTCGACCAGCTCCGCGACATGAAGAAGGCCTCCCTCTACTACGTTCCGCAGAGCTATGGGGGCAAGGGACCGAAAAGAGGATGACTGACGGATATGGCCCGGACCCCGCGAGGCGCGGGGCTGGGACCGGACACGCCGCGGGCGAATTCGACTTTACCTCAACCCCGGGGCAAGCCGGGGTGGGGAGAAAGGACGGACGATGGCCAACGCACCGACGGACAAGATCACCATCCCGGCCCTTCAGGCCAGGAAGGACGCCGGACCCCGGATCGTCTGCCTGACGGCTTACGACCACCCGACCGCGAAGATCCTGGACGAGGCCGGCGTCGACCTCATCCTGGTCGGGGACTCGCTCGGCATGGTCGTCCTGGGCTACGAGAACACCGTGCCCGTGACCATGGACGAGATGATCCACCACACCCGGGCCGTAGCGCGGGCGGTCAAGCGGGCCCTGGTCGTCGGCGACATGCCCTATTTCTCGTTCCACCTGAGCGCCGACGAAACCATCCGCAACGCCTCCCGCTTCCTCAAGGAGGCCGGCGCCGCGGCGGTCAAGATCGAGGGCGCTTCGAAAAAGCGTCTCAAGCTCGTCGAGGCCCTGGTCGAGGCCGAGATCCCGGTCATGGGCCACGTCGGGCTCACGCCCCAATCCATCCATCATCTCGGCCGATACCGGGTCCGGGGGACGGCCGCCGAGGGGGCGCGGCGCATCGTCGAGGATGCCCGCAACCTCGAGCGGGCCGGGGCTTTTTCGGTCGTTCTCGAATCCATGCCCGTCGAGGTGGCCGCCGAGGTCACCCGCGCCGTGCGCATTCCCACGATCGGCATCGGCGCCGGCCCCGCCTGCGACGGCCAGGTCCTCGTCCTTCACGATATGCTGGGCTTTTTGACCGGCTACATGCCCAAGTTTGTCCGTAAGTACGCTGATGTCCACGGCGTCATTATCGGCGCGGTCGAGGCCTACGCCGCTGACGTGCGCGACGGCCGCTTCCCGGACGACGCGACGTCTTACCACCTCAAACCCGACGTGGCGGCCGAGCTCGCGCCCAAACAGGGCCGCCCTGGGAAAGGAAAAGCATCGAAATGAAGGTCATCAAGACCGTTTCCACGATGACAGCCCTGGCCCGGGAGTGGACAAGGCAGGGGAAGCGCATCGGCTTCGTCCCGACCATGGGCTACCTCCACGACGGGCATCTCAGCCTCGTCCGCGAATCGAAGGGGCGGGCCGACATCACGGTCGTGAGCATCTTCGTCAATCCCACCCAGTTCGGGCCGGACGAGGACTTCAAGAAGTATCCCCGGGACGTCGAAAAGGACTCGGCCTATCTTAAAGAAGCCGGAGTCGATTGTCTCTTCTATCCGGAGGCCGCCGAGATCTATCCCCCACGCTACAGGACTTATGTGGAGGTCGAAGGCCTGCAGGACCGGCTCTGCGGCAGGTCCCGGCCCGGACATTTCCGGGGCGTGGCCACGGTCGTCCTCAAGCTCTTCGACATCGTCGGCCCGGACTTCGCTTTCTTCGGAGCCAAGGACGCCCAGCAGGTCCTCATCATCAAGCGGATGGCCTCCGATCTCAACCTCGATGTCGAGGTCGTGGCCTGTCCGATCGTCCGCGAGGCCGACGGGTTGGCCCTAAGCTCCCGGAACGCCTATCTCGATCCCGGGCAGCGGAAGGCCGCGCGCGTCCTATCGACCGGCCTTCGCTGGGCCGAGAAGGCGGTGGCGGCAGGGGAGAGGGATGCGGAGCGGCTCATCGCCGGCATCCGCTCTATTATCGAGGCCGAGCCGCTGGCCCGAATCGATTACGTCGAGGCCGTCGACCCGGAGACGCTCGAGCCTGTCGCCGGGATTCGCGGCGAAGTCCTGGTCGCCCTGGCCGTTTTCATCGGCTCGATCCGTCTCATCGACAACCTCCGTTTCAAGGTCTGAGGAGAACGCCATGCTCAGGGCCTCTGGCCTGGCCATCCTGGCGGCGGTCGCCCTCGTTATGGCGGGCGCATGCCGGAACTCCTCGGGACCCGGCGAGAAGCTGTTCATCGCCTCTCCTTTGACGGCAGAAGGGGAGTTCACGTCAGGCATCGAGGGCCCGGCCTGCGACGCGGCGGGGAACGTCCTGGCGGTCAACTATTCCAGGCAGGGGACGATCGGCCGGGTGAGCCCTGCCGGCCGGGCCGAGGTCTTCGCCATCCTCCCGGAGGGGAGCGTCGGCAACGGAATCCGCGTCGGCGCGACGGGCGTCTTGTTCGTCGCCGACTACACGGGCCACAACATCATGACGGTCGACCCCGCGACCCGGTTCGCCCGCGTGCTCGTCCACGAGCCGGAAATGAACCAGCCGAACGACCTGGCCCTGGCGCCTGACGGGACGATCTACGCCAGCGACCCGAACTGGGAAGAGGGGAGAGGGCAGGTCTGGAAGGTCGGCCGCGACGGCCGGGTCAGCCGCGTCGCCGCGGGCATGGGAACGACCAACGGGATCGAGGTCAGCCCCGACGGCCGGACGCTCTATGTCAACGAGAGCGCCCAGAGGTCCCTATGGGCCTTCGCCATTTCGCCGGACGGCGGACTGGCCGATAAACGCCTTGTCGCCGCCTTCCCCGACTACGGACTCGACGGCATGCGCTGCGACGCCGCCGGCGATCTTTATATCACCCGGCACGGCAAGGGAACGGTCGTCAAGATGAGGCCCGACGGCCGGGTCCTCCGCGAGATCGCGGTCCCTGGGAGCAAGCCCTCCAATCTGTGCTTCGGCGGTCCGGACGGCCGGACGGTCTTTGTGACCGAAGTCGAACACCGCCGCATCGTCAGCTTCCGCGTCGACCGGCCGGGCCGGGAATGGGGCCAGCCGGCGCGGACACCCCAATTCGTCTGCGTCTCTTCCGACGACAACGGCTATTCGGGGCTGCCCGGCTCGCCGCACGAGGGCGGGCTGCATTATTTCACGGCGCTCTTTGCCTCCCTGCGGAACCCGGCGGGTTCAGGGGAGGCCCGCACGTTCGATGGGCTCGCTCCCCATTTCACTTTCTTCGTCAACACCCGTTTCGTCGTGCCGGACGTGCCCAATCCCCACTCCGGAGGATACGGCGTCGGCGAAGACCCGGCCCTGGTCAAACGGGCTTGGCGAGAGGCGTTCGAACAGGGCCACGAGATCGCCGTCCACACCCACTCTCACCCCCACGGCCGCGCCTTCACCGTGGCCCAATGGGAAGACGAGATGCGCCGTTCGATCGAGATCCTGACCCGGCCATGGGACCCTTCGGAGTCGCCCGAAAAGCCCGATCCCTCCGCGGGCATCGGGGTCCCGCGCGCGGCCCTCATCGGCTTCCGGGCGCCCTTTATCGAGCCGGCCGACAACGGCATGGCCGCCGCGGCCGGCTTGGGGCTGACGTACGATTCGAGCATCGAGGACGGACCAGGGCTCGGCCCCCATTCGGGCGCTTTTCCGTGGCCTTACATGCTCGACGCGGGGATTCCGGCCCACGATCCTCCGATCGGGCCGCACCCGGGCTTCTGGGAGATCCCCATCGGGAACTATGTCGCCCCGCCCGATACGGAGTGCGAGCGATATGGCGTCCCGCCGGGTCTGCGCGCCGCGCTGAAGGAGCGGCAGGCATATTTTCAGGTCGAGAACGGTGAGATCACCGGCATGGACTGGAATCTCTGGAACCCCTACGCGATGACACCGGCCGAGTTCCTGGCCACGTTGAAATACACGCTCGACCTCCATCTCGCCGGGAACCGCAGCCCTATGACCGCCGGCTTCCACAGCGAGCTGTACACGATCCGGCGGGACGGAAAGACCGCGCCGGACGTCATCCGCGGACGGCGGGCCGCCGTCGAGGCCTTCATCGCCTACGCGCTCTCCAAGCCCGAAGTGCGCCTTGTCAGCCACAGCGAGCTTCTGAGCTGGCTCGCCGATCCCGTCTTGCTTCGTAAGGAGTGAGAGAGGTGATCGTTCCCGCCTACTTGCCGGCGGCCGTCTGCAGGACGAAGTAACCCGCCGTGATCAGGAAGATGACCAGGGTCAGGGCGAGGAGCGTCATGCCCAGGGAAGTCGCGTACCTCAACAGCTGCCTGTGAGTCTTGACGACGAGGAACTTGAGCGCGAGGACCGCGAGGAGGCCCATGGCCAGGACGAAGTGGAAGGTCCCACGCGTCGACAGGCCGTCGCCCATCCCAGCCAGGAAACCGGCCCCGAAGACGGCCAGCGGCACGATGAGCGCGATGAAGACGTAGCCGGCCTTCTTGTGGACCTTGCGCAGCCTCTCCGCCCGCGCTTCGTCTCCCGGGCGGCCGAAACGGGCCATCATGCTCAGGAAGCTCACGAGGGCCGTCCCCAGCAAAAGAACCGCGAGGACCGTCTTGATCCAATAATCCGACATCGTCCCCCCTTATCAGTCGAGGTGGTAGTTGGGGGCCTCCTGGGTGATAACCACGTCGTGGACGTGGCTCTCCTTGAGCGAGGCCGGGGTGATCTTGATGAACCGGGCTTTGGTCTTGAGCTCCTCGATCGTCCGGCAGCCGGCGTAGCCCATGCCCGCCTTGAGCCCGCCGACGAGCATCTGGATGGTGACCGTGGTGCTGCCCTTGTAGGGCACGCGGCCCTCGATCCCTTCCGGTACGAGCTTGCTCGCGCTCATCTGAAGGTCCTGCTGATAGCGGTCGCTGCTCTTGCCTTCCTTCATGACCGCGAGCGAGCCCATGCCCCGATAGAGCTTGTAGGCCCGGCCCTGGTACATGACGACTTCTCCGGGCGCCTCCTCGGTGCCGGCGAGCAGGTTCCCCAGCATGATGGAGTCGGCCCCGGCCGCGACCGCTTTGGTCACGTCGCCGGAGTACTTGACACCTCCGTCGGCGATGAGCGGGACGCCCGCCTTCCGGGTGACCTCGAAGACGTCGGCGATGGCCGTGATCTGGGGGATGCCGGCGCCGGTGATGACCCGGGTCGTGCAGATGGAGCCGGGCCCGACCCCGACCTTGACCGCGTCGACGCCGAGGCCGATGAGCTCCTCGGCGGCCCGGGCCGTGCCGATGTTGCCGGCGACGAGCTCCTGGCCGGGGAGCTCCTTCTTGAGCGTCCGGACCGTGTCGAGGACGCGTTGGGAATGACCGTGGGCGTTGTCGACGACGATGACGTCGCACTTGGCGGCGACGAGGGCCCGGGCCCGGTCGAGGAAGTCCGAGCCGACGCCGACGGCCGCGCCGACGCGCAGGCGGCCCAGGCTGTCCTTGGCCGCGTCGGGATATTGGATCCGCTTGAGGATGTCCTTGTAGGTGATCAGCCCCTTGAGGTGGTAGCCCTCGTCGACGACGAGGAGCTTCTCGATCTTATGCTCGTGGAAGACCTTCTCGGCGTCCTCGAGCGACGTCCCGACGGGGACGGTGACGAGCTTGCGGGTCATGATCTTCTCGATCGGCAGGTTCAGGCGGCTCTCGAAGCGGATGTCGCGGTTGGTCAGGATGCCGACGAGCCTGTTCGCCTCGTCCGTGATGGGCAGGCCCGAGATGTGGTGTTCCTTCATGACCTCGAAGGCCCGCGCGATCTTGTCCTGGGGCCGCAGGGTGATCGGCTCGACGACCATGCCGCTCTCGTGGCGCTTGACCTTGTCGACCTCCTCGGCCTGGTTCTCGATCGACATGTTGCGGTGGATGATCCCGATGCCGCCCTGTTGGGCCAGGGCAATGGCCATCCGCGACATCGTCACGGTGTCCATGGCCGCGCTGACGACGGGGATGTTGAGCGAGATGTTGCGGCTCAGGCGGGTCACGACCGAAGCCTGGGCGGGCGCGACGTCCGACTTGGCGGGCAGGATGAGGACGTCGTCAAAGGTGAGGGCTTCCCTGATCTTGTCGTCGAGCATGGCTCCTCCTTGGTTCCCGCGATCAGTGCTTGTGACGCTTGCCCGGGATCATGGCCCGGGCCTGCTTCGACCGCTGGCCCGACGGTCCCGCGGGCTGCTGGTAGTAGACGGGGGTCTGGCGGCGGACCGGCGCCGGCTGGTCGACGACCGGCTGGATGAGGAAGAGATAGCGCACGGCGTCCTCCTCGATCCGGTCCAGCATGGACTGGAACATCTCGAAGCCCTCTTTCTTGTACTCGATGAGCGGGTCCTTCTGGCCGTAGCCCCTCAGGCCGATGCCCTCCTTGAGGTGGTCCATTTCGAGGAGGTGGTCCTTCCACTGCGAATCGATGACCTGGAGGAGGATCATGCGCTCGAACTCGCGCATGAACGGTCCGAGCTGCCGCTCCTTGGCCTCCCGGGCCGCGATCAAGGCCTTGGTCAGGGTGTCCCTGAGCTCGGCGTGGACGACCGTGTTCCAGTCGATCCCGAGCGTCTCGATGTCCAGCCCGAACTGGGCCAGGACGGCCTGGCGCAGGGCCGCGCGGTCCCAGTCCTCGGGCGAAGCGTCCTTATTGGCGTGGGTGTCGAGCATCCATTCGACGAGGTTGTCGATGAGGCCGAGGAAGTACTCGCGCTGGTCCTCGCCCTTGAGGATCTTGCGCCGCTGACTGTAGATCGTCTCCCTCTGCTTGTTCATGACGTCGTCGTACTCGAGGAGGTGCTTGCGGACGGTGAAGTTCTGGCCCTCGACCTGCTTCTGGGCCCGCTCGATGGCCCGGGTGATCATGTTGTGCTCGATGGGGACGCCGTCGCCCATGCCGATCCGGCCCATGAGCCCGGAGATGCGCTCGCTGCCGAAGATGCGCATGAGGTCGTCCTCGAGCGAGAGGTAGAAGCGCGACGAGCCGGGGTCGCCCTGGCGGCCGGCGCGGCCGCGGAGCTGGTTGTCGATGCGCCGGGCCTCGTGCCGCTCGGTGCCGAGGACGTGGAGGCCCTGGAGGGCGACGACGGCTTCGTGCTCCTTCTGGGTCACCGCGGTGACTTCCGCCACGACCTTCTCGTACTGGGCCTGATACTGTTCGGGCGCGATCTTGGCCGGATCGGCGCCGCTCTTCTTGAGCTGCTCCTTGGCCAGGTACTCGGGATTGCCGCCGAGGAGGATGTCGACGCCGCGGCCGGCCATGTTCGTGGCGATGGTCACGGCCCCGACCCGGCCCGCCTGGGCGATGATCGAAGCCTCCTGCTCGTGGTACTTGGCGTTGAGGACGACGTGGCGGATGTTCTTGCGGCGCAGGAGCGTGCTGAGGTGCTCGGACTTCTCGATCGAGATCGTACCGACGAGGACGGGACGTCCCTTCGTGTTGAGGTCGATGATCTCCTCAGCCACGGCGTTCCACTTCTCCTCGCCCGTCCGGTAGATGACGTCGGGGTTCTCCAGGCGGATGAGGGTCTTGTTGGTCGGGATCTCGATCACGTCGAGGCCGTAGATGTGACGGAACTCCTCCGCTTCGGTCGCCGCGGTGCCCGTCATCCCGGCCAGCTTCTTGTACATGCGGAAGTAGTTCTGGAAGGTCACCGAGGCCAGGGTCTGGTTCTCCTCCTCGACCTTGACCCGCTCCTTGGCCTCGAGGGCCTGGTGGAGGCCGTCGCTGTAGCGGCGGCCCGGCATGAGCCGGCCGGTGAACTCGTCGACGATGACGACCTTGCCGTCCTGGATCATGTAGTCGACGTCCCGCTTGAAGAGGTGATGGGCCTTGAGGGCCGTGTTGATGGCGTGGACGAAGTCCATGTTGGCGATGTCGTAGAGGTTGGTCATGCCGAGAACGCGCTCGGCCTCGGCGACGCCGGCCTCCTGGATGGAGACGGTCCGGGTCTTCTCGTCGAGGGTGAAGTGCTTGTCCTTCTGGAAGCGGCGGACGAGCGTATCGACTTGCGTGTAGAGCTGGGTCGACTCGTTGGTCGGGCCGGAGATGATGAGCGGCGTCCGGGCCTCGTCGATGAGGATGCTGTCGACCTCGTCGACGATGGCGTAGTTGAACTCGCGCTGGGCCAGGTCGGCCAGGCGGAACTTCATGTTGTCGCGGAGGTAGTCGAAGCCGAACTCGTTGTTCGTCCCGTAGGTGATGTCGGCGCGGTAGGCCGTGTAGCGGTCGGCGTCCCCGAGGTCGTGCTGGATCGTCCCGACGGAGAGGCCGAGGAAGCGGTAGATGGCGCCCATCCACTCCGTGTCGCGCTTGGCCAGGTAGTCGTTGACCGTGACGATGTGAACGCCCTGTCCGGTGAGGGCGTTGAGGTAGGCCGGCAGGGTGGCGACGAGCGTTTTTCCCTCGCCCGTCTTCATCTCGGAGATCTTGCCCTGGTGAAGGACGACGCCTCCGATGAGCTGGACGTCGAAGTGGCGCATCTTCGTCGTGCGCCGGGAGGCCTCACGGACGACCGCGAAAGCCTCGGGGAGGATATCGTCGAGGGGGGCGCCCTGGGAGAGCTTTTCCTTGAACTCGGCCGTCTTGGCCCGGAGCTGGTCGTCGGTCAGGGGCGCGACGCGCGGTTCGAGGTCGTTGATAACGGAGACGAGCGGGCTGATCCTCTTGAGGGTGCGGTCGTTATCGGTGCCGAACAGCTTGCGGGAAATCCACTTGTACATTTACCATTTATTATCAAAATCGGTCCCCAAAGTCAATTTGGGCGGCCGCCTCAGGGAAGAGTTGACAGGGCCCCTTTTCGGGCTTACACTCGGGCACAGAAGTCACGCCAATGCCGTGGAGGGGACAGAGATGAAAAAAATCGCGCTCGTCTTTTTGATCGTCGTGGCCATGGGGACCGGGAGCGGGCTTTGGGCCCAGCTCACCGACACCGAGGTGGCCGAATACGACAAATGGGAGGATTTCCTCAAGACGGCCAAGGTCGTGGCGCAGAAACAGCTCACGGGAGCCGAGGCCGTGACCAATCCGTGGGTTTTGACGCTCGAAAAAGAGTACGAGAAGACGAACGAGAAAGGCGAAAAGGAGACGGTCAAGGTCCAGCGCAAGGCCCTCTGGAAGGACGTTTTCGGGGAGAGGGTCAAAGGATTCAAGGAGACGTGGAAAGGCGAGATCGCCGCTTACCGGCTGAGCCGCGCCCTCGGACTGAATATGGTCCCGGCGACCGTCGAACGGGAGTTCGAAGGCAACCGGGGATCGTGCCAGCTTTGGGTCGATTCCTGGAACAACATGGAGACGATCTTCAAGAAGAAGCTCAATCCGAAGGGCATCCAGGTCTCGTATTTCGCCAAGAGGCTGTGCCTCCAGCGGGCGTTCGACAATCTCATCTACAACATCGATCGCCACCAGAGGAACTACCTCATCATGGAGGATTGGCGGATGATCCTCATCGACCATTCCCGGTCGTTCGCGACTTCCAAGAAGGCGAAGACCGAACTGTTCTATGATGAAAAAAACAAAGAGAACGCGAAGTTCATCATGGAGACGGTGCCCCGGCCCTTCTATGACGCCCTTAAAGCCTTGACGCCCGAGTCGGTCCGGGAGATCGTCGGAGAGTATCTGACCGGCGAAGAGATCGACGCGCTCATGGCCCGGCGTGACCTCATGGTCGCTTGGCTCGACAAGCGCATCGCCGATCTCGGGGAGGCCAGGGTCCTCTACTGAGCCGAACGCGGGCCGGGATGCGCGGCCAGGCCTTTACTTTATCGGCCTGAATCCCTATAATTCTCGTAGGAATTAAGCCCCCCATGGACCTGCTCGACGCCCCTCACGGTACGCCCCTGCGGATCGTCGATCTCGCCGGCGGCGAGAGCGTCCGCCGCCGCCTCATGGCCCTGGGATTCCACAAGGGCGACATCGTCGAGCTCGACGGCCAGGCCATCCTCAAGGGGCCGCTCCTGGTCCGCAGCTGCCGATCGGACACTACCGTCGCCATGGGCCGCGGCGTCGCCCAGAAGGTCCGCGTCGAACCCGTCCATGAGCCGTCCTGAGGTCCCGACCGTCGTCTTTATCGGACAGCCGAACAGCGGCAAGAGCACGCTGTTCAACTCGATCGCCGGGCCCAAGGCCGAGACCTCGAACTTCCCCGGCACCTCGATCAAGCATACCCACAGCCGGGTCAATATCGAAGGGCGGCTCCTCGACGTCGTCGACCTGCCCGGGACGTACTCGCTCTGCACGGCCGATCCGGCCGAGCAGGTCGTCCTGACCCATCTCTTCTCGGAAAAGCCCGACCTCGTCGTCAACGTGATCGACGCTTCGACCCTGAGCCGCGGCCTCGAGCTCACGCTCGAGCTCGTCGAGCTCGGCTATCCCATGGTCATCGCCCTCAATATGGTCGATGTGGCCGAGCGCAAGGGCATCGAGCTCGACGCGGCCAAGGCCGAGCGGCTCCTCGGCGTCCCCGTCGTCCCGACCATCGCCGCCCACGGCCGCGGCGTCCGGGAGCTCTTGGACAGGGCTTTCGATGTCCTCGACAAGGGCCAATCCCTCGAGCCGATCCGCTTCTCGGATGACGTCGAGACCCAGGTCGACGAGGTCGAACGCCTCCTGCCGCCGGGCGTTTCCCGTCATCTCGAATTCCCGCTTCACGGCGGTCAAGCTCATCGAGACGGCCGGCCATGCCTGCGGCGATTTCCTCGGCCAAGTGGAGCCCGGCTTGAAGGAGACCGTCGACCTCGCCAAAAAGGCCATCGAAAAGGACCGCGGCGCGCCCGCCTACGAGGTCATCTCCGCGGAGCGGCATCACCAGGCCATGAAGCTCGCCGAGGGGTCGAGCCGCGTCCTCCACGGCCAGCGGATGACCTGGGACAAGAAGGTCGACGCGGTCCTCATGCACCCCGTGTTCGGGTACGTCGTCCTGGCCGCGGTCTTCCTGGCCTTCTTCGTCATCATCTTCGAGGTCGGCAATCCGCTCGAGTCGCTCCTGCTCGGGCCCTTCGACAAGCTCAAGGCCGCGCTGGCGGGGCGCCTCGGGGACGGCCTCCTCTTCCACCTCGCCGAGGGGCTCATCCAGGGGATCGGCGGCGGGGTGGCCATCGTCCTGCCGTACTTCCTGCCGCTCCTCTTCCTCATGTCGGCGCTCGAGGACTTCGGCTACCTCGCCCGGGCCGGCTTCCTCCTCGACGCGTTCATGCACCGCATCGGGCTCCACGGCAAATCGGTCTCGCCGTTCATCCTCGGCTTCGGCTGCAACGTCCCGGCCATCGTCGCCACCCGGATCCTCGAATCGCGCCGCGACCGCGTCCTGACGTCGCTCCTCATTCCTTTCATCCCGTGCTCGGCCCGGACGACGATCGTCCTGGCCCTCGTCGCCTTTTACCTGGGCCCGCTCTGGGCCATGGGCTTCTACGCCACCAACATCCTCATCGTCGCCGTCATCGGCTGGGTCATCAGCCGGTTCATGAAGGAGCCCTCGCCGGGCCTGATCTTGGAGATCCCTTCGCTCAAGGCGCCCCGGCTGAGCTCCATCGTCCGCAAGACCTGGTTCCAGGTCCATGCGTTCATCAAATTCGCCTGGCCGCTCCTCATCGGCGGCAGCCTCGTGCTGAGCCTGCTGAGCTACTTTCGGGCCGACCGTTGGATCAACGACATCTTGGCCCCGCTCGTTGTCAAGGGCCTCGGCCTGCCCCACGAGCTCGGCGTGACCCTCGTCTTCGGCTTTTTGCGCAAGGAGCTGTCGCTCATCATGATGCTCCAGGCGCTCGGCGTCGACTACCACAGCCTCATGACGGCCGTCAGCCGCGAGCAGATCGTCGTCTTCACGGTCTTCATCAGCTTCTTTATCCCCTGCTTGTCGACGTTCGTCATCCTCTGGAGGGAGATCGGGAAGAAGTGGGCCTTCGTCTCGGCCGGACTCAGCATCGGGGTCGCCCTCGTGCTCAGCTGGGCCGTCCGCCTGGTCCTCTGATCACAGGTGCCAACGAACCGTCCTTTTTGTTATAATGACTCCATGAAAACAAAAACGATCTTGCTCTTGGCCATCGTCTTCTGTTTTGTGGGAGCCACGGCCCAGGACCGGTCCGTCCAGACGATCGCTCCGGTCCGGAGCTACGACGGTGTGGTCGAATTCCAGAAGACCAGTCAGGTCGCGAAAATCTTCGAATTCAACTACCCCGCCAAGGACCTGGAGAACGCCATCAAAGGCTACTTTCAAAATCGAGGGGGGAAGGTCGGCAAGAGCAAGGGCTTCAATCTGGTCAAAGGCGTGTTCCTGCACGAATCCGAGAATCGGAGCTATGACGTCTATTTCAAGGTGAGCGGCAAAGGCTCGGGGGCCAAGGCCGTTTCGACCCTGGCCGTGATCCTGGCAGAACCGGGCGAGGACATCCTCCTTCGCGCCCGGCCCGAAGCCGGCGCTCCTGCCGCCGCCGAAGAGCTTCCCGCCTTTGCCGGCGCCGCGCCCGCGGGGTTCTTCGGCGACCTCGGGGTTTATGTCGGGGAATACGATTACGGCAAGAGCGTCACTTCGTACGATCAACAGCTTCGGAAAGAGGAGCGCCGTTACGACGACCTCGTCAAGAAGGGCCGGAGCCTCGAGAATCGCATGCTGAGACTCGAGCGGGAGATATCGGATAACCTCGAAGCGCAGAGGCAGCAGGCGCGGGAAGTCGAAAGGGCGAGACTGCTGCTCGAGCAGATCAAGTCGAAGAACCGGTATTGAGCTTCCGGCCGAAGCGTTCGAGGACCCGGGCCGCGGCCGTGGCGCCGATGAGCGAATCGAGCTCGGCGCAGCGGGGCGTTGCGGATGGCCTCCAGGCTGCCGAAACGGGCCAGGAGCGACGATTTCCTTTTTGGGGCCGACGACCCGGGATGCCGTCGAGGAGCGACTCGAAGCTCTTCTTCTCACGACGGCCGCGGTGGAACGTGATGGCGAAGCGATGCGTTTCGTCGCGGACGGCCTGGACGAGCTTGAGCGCGCCGGATGTCCGGTCGAGGCGGAGGCCGTCGCGCCCGGCCGGCGTGAACAGGATCTCTTCTTTCTTGGCGATGGCCACCAGAGGGAGGCGCGACAAGCCCAGGCCGGCCAGCGCCTTTTCCGCGGCGCCGAGCTGAGGCTTGCCGCCGTCGACCATGATCAGGTCGGGGAGGGGCGCGCCCTCATCGAGGACCTTGCGGTATCTCCGGGTGATGACCTCGCCGAGGCTGGCGACATCATTCGATCCCTCGACGGTCCGGATGAGGAACTTGCGATAGGAGTCCTTGTCGGGCCGGCCGTCGCGGAAAACGACGAGCGAGCCGACGGATTCCTCGCCGCCGGTGTTGGAGATGTCGAAGCCTTCGATCGTGCGAGGCAGGGCCGGGAGCGCGAGGGCCGTCTTCAGCTCCTCGAGGGGCTTGGCCTCACCGGCCTGCTTGCGCAGGAAGGCCTCGGCGTTGCGCCCGGCCATTTCGACGAGCTTGCGGTTCTTCCCGCCGCGGGGGGCGATGACGCGGACCTTGGCCCAGCCGAGGAGCGCCTGGAGGCCGGTCGATGGCGTCGGTCGCACCGGCAGGAGCAGGCGCGGCGGCAGCTCGCGGTCCGTATAGAAATCGGTCAGAAATCCGCCCAGGACCTCGGCGTCCGTGACGTCCGCCGGCGCGTCGACGATGTGCGAGGCCGAGCTCCGGATCTTGCCCTTGCGCATGAAAAAGATGTAGACGGCCGCGCGTCCGTCCCCGCGGGTCAGGCCGACGACGTCCTGGTCCTCGAGGGCTGTGGAGATCGTCCCGGGCCGGTCCCGGTAATCCTCGATCGTGCGCAGGAGGTCGCGCCAGCGGGCCGCCTCCTCGAATTTCTCGTCCGTGGCCGCCCGTTCCATTCGCGCTTTGAGGGTGCGGGCCAGCTCGGGCATGCGGCCTTCGAGAAAGAGGCAGGCGTTCTCGACGTTCTCGCGGTAATCGGCTTCGGAGATGGACCCGACGCACGGCGCCGCGCAGAGCTTGAGCTCGTACTCGAGACAGGGGCGCTTCCGGCCCCGGAAGACGGCGTCTTCACAGCCGCGGACGAGGAAGTGCTTGTTGACGAGGTGGATGGACGAGCGGGCCCGTTGGGCCGGACTGAAGGGGCCGAAATAGCGCGAGCCGTCGGGCTCGACCTTCCTGCTGAAATAGATCCCCGGCCAGGCTTCGCCGGTCGTCATCTTGAGGTAAGGGAAGCTCTTGTCGTCCTTGAGGCGGAGATTGAAGCGGGGCTGGTGCTGCTGGACGTAGTTGTTCTCGAGGAAGGCGGCTTCCTTCTCGGAACCGGTCAGGATGAAATCGATGTCCGCCGTATCGCGGAGGATGTTGCGGACCTTGAAGTCGGGGTTGGCCAGGAAGTACGACCGGACGCGGTCCCGCAGGGAGCGGGCCTTGCCGATGTAGACGACCTCCCCGGCCGCGTTCTTGAAGAAATAGATGCCGGGCTTATCGGGGAGTGCGGCTGCCCGTGTCTTGAGCGCGTCGGTATCTGCCATGCGCCGGAAATCCCGCCTCTATTATAGCCCCAGCTCGAGCTCGCGCTTCTTGAGCTTGGTCAGCTCGTCGCGGTAGGCGGCCGCCTTCTCGAACTCGAGGGCGGCGGAGGCCTCCTTCATGAGCTTGGCCAGCTCGTCCATGCGCTTCTTGCGCTTCAGCGGCGACAGGTAAATGTCCTTGTCCTCGGAGATGCGGGTGTAGTCGAAGTAATCGCGCTCGTAGACCGAGGTCAGGACCTCGTCGATGCCCTTGACGATCGATTGAGGCGTGATGCCGTGGGTGGCGTTATAGTCCTGCTGGATCCGGCGTCGGCGGGCGGTCTCGTCCATGGCGATCTTCATGGAGTCGGTGATCGTGTCCGCGTAGAGGATGGCCCTTCCGGCGACGTTGCGGGCGGCCCGGCCGAAGGTCTGGATGAGCGCCGTCGACGAGCGCAGGAAGCCCTCCTTGTCGGCGTCGAGGATGGCCACGAGCGAGACCTCGGGCAGGTCCAGGCCTTCGCGGAGGAGGTTGATGCCGATGAGGGCGTCGAACTTCCCCTTGCGCAGGTCGCGGAGGACGTTGACCCGGTCGAGCGTCTCGATCTCGGAGTGGAGGTAGCGGACGCGCAGACCGAGCTCGTGGTAGTGGCGGGCCAGGTCCTCGGCCATCTTCTTGGTCAGCGTCGTGACGAGGACGCGCTCGTTCCGGACGGCCCGGGCCCGGATCTCGGCCATGAGGTCGTCGACCTGGCCGCGGATGGGCCGGATCTCCAGCTCGGGGTCGGTCAGGCCGGTCGGACGGATGACCTGTTCGACGACGCGGCCGGGCGACCGCTTGATCTCGAAGAGGCCAGGGGTCGCTGAGACGTAGAGTGTCTGGCCGACGCGGCCTTCGAACTCGTCGAAGTTGAGGGGCCGGTTGTCGAGCGCCGAAGGCAGGCGGAAGCCATGCTCGACGAGGGTCAGCTTGCGGGAGCGGTCGCCGGCGTACATGCCGCCGATCTGGGGGACCGTGACGTGGGACTCGTCGATGATGGTCAGGAAGTCCGCGGGGAAATAATCGAGCAGCGTGAAGGGCGGCTCGCCGGCGGCGCGGCCGGTCAGGTGGCGCGAGTAGTTCTCGATGCCGGGACAGTAGCCGAACTCGCGGAGCATCTCGATATCGTAAAGGGCGCGCTCCTCGATCCGCTCGGCCTCGACGGCCATGCCCCGGGCCTGGAAATGGGCGATCTGGTCCTGGAGCTCGATCTCGATGCTGGCGACGGCCGTGCGGAGGGTCTCGGCCGGCGTCGAGAAGAAGGTCCGGGGATGGATCATGACCGTGTCCAAGGTCTCTCGGACCTTGCCGAGGAGCGGGTCGACGGCGGAGATGGCCTTGATCCGGCCGTCCTCGAGCTCGATGCGGTAGGCGGAGTCCGCGTAGCTCGGGAAGACCTCGATGATGTCGCCACGGACACGGAAGGTGCCCCGCTTGAATTCCCCGCCTTCGCGCTCGTACTGGACGGAGACGAGCTTCTCGAGAAGGGCCTTGCGGCTTTGAGCTTCGCCGGCGCTGAGCGAAAAGCTCATCGCATAATAGTTCTCGGGGGCGCCGATGCCGTAGATGCATGAGACCGAGGCGACGATGATGACGTCGCGGCGGGCGAAGAGCGAGTTCGTCGCGCAGAGGCGGAGGCGGTCGATCTCGTCGTTGATGGTCGCTTCCTTGGCGATGTAGGTGTTCGAGGCCGGGATGAACGCTTCGGGCTGGTAGTAGTCGTAGTAGCTGACGAAGTACTCGACGGCGTTGCGCGGGAAGAAGCGCCGGAACTCCTGGTAGAGCTGGGCGGCCAGGGTCTTGTTGTGGGAGATGACCAGGACCGGCCGGTTGACCTTGGCGATGAGGTTGGCCATGGTGAAGGTCTTGCCTGAGCCGGTGACGCCCTTGAGGACCTGGTGGCGGGCGCCGGACTGGAGCCCCTCGGCCAGCCGGTCGATGGCCTGGACCTGGTCGCCCTGAGGGACGAAATCAGATTTCAATAAGAAGGGGTCAAACCTACGCGATGCCAGTTTTTCCAATGGCCGCCCTATCAGCTCCAAAACAAAACTGGCATCGCGTAGGTTTGACCCCTTCTTTTTTTATTCCTTCATGCGGATGCCGCCGGAGAAGCGGGCGCCGTTGGCGATCGTGATCCTGGGCGTGATCACGTCGCCGTTCATTTCAGCCGTTTCGGAGATGACGGCCTTTTCTCCGGCCCTGACCGTGCCTTTGAGCTCGCCGTGGAGGACGAGGGCGCGGACTCGGATCTCGGCTTCGACCTTGGCTCCCTTGGCGATCGTCAGGGTCCCGGACGGGACAGTTATCTTTCCCTTGATATGCCCTTCGACAAGCATGTCCTCGTGGGCTTCGATGTCCCCGGTGAGGACGGCCGTCGAGCCCAGTCGCGTGATACCTGGGGCCAGGGGCCTATCGGGGCTGAACGATTGGGGCCTGTTTGCGGATTCATCGGACATGGGCGTTTCTCCCTGTGCGGGCGTTCCGTACAGATTATAGGGGCGGTTGCCCGGACTGTCAAAGGGATCAAGCCTGGCCCGCCCCGCGTTGACTTGTCGGCCGAATGTGTTAGAATCCTAGGGCCTGCGAGCGGGCATAGCTCAATGGTAGAGTACCGGCTTCCCAAGCCGGGAGTTGTGGGTTCGAGTCCCATTGCCCGCTCCATTTTTTTCCAATAAGAGAGGGTCAAACCTACTTTTTTTCGAAAAAAGTAGGTTTGACCCTCTCTTAAGGCACAACATGAATATTTGGCAGCTGATCGTCGAGCCAGAGCCGCTTCCCGGCTCTTGGAACATGGCTGTCGACGAGCACCTCTTCCGCCTCGCCGGCGACTCTCCCCGGACCTTCCTCCGTTTCTACCGCTGGGAGAGGCCGACCGCCTCGCTGGGCTATTCCCAGGAGGCGTCCCGGGTCGTCGACGTCGAGTTCTGCCGGTCCCACGGCATCGACATCGTCCGCCGCATGACCGGCGGCAAGCTCGTCCTTCACGACCGGGAAGTGACCTACTCCGTGGCCTCCGCCGACACCGGGGTCTTCACCGCGACGCTCCGAGACTCCTACCGTCTCATCTCCCAAGCCCTCCTCAAGGGCCTCGAGCGTCTCGGCGTCTCGGCCCGACCGGCCGAAGCGTCCCCGCCGGCCTACCTCAAGGGCACTATGCCCTGCTTCGCCTTCCCGGCCCGCGACGAGATCGAGATCGACGGCCGGAAGATCATCGGCAGCGCCCAAAAGCGGACTGGCCCGCTCTTTCTCCAGCACGGCTCGATCCCGCTCGAGAAGGACGAGGCCCTCCTCGCCGCCGTATCTCGCCCGGGCGAGTCGCCCGAGGGCCTGGGCATGACCTCACTTTCCGAGGCCCTCGGCCGGCCCGTCGATTTCGACGCTGCCGTCGGCCCCCTGGTCCAAGGTTTCGCCGACTTCTTCGGCGTCGGCTTCGAGCGATTCGCGCTGGGCCCGGCCGACAGCGAGGCCGTCCGGACCATAGAAGCCTCCCGCTACGCCTCGGACTCGTGGACCTTCCGGACAAGCCCCGCCGCCCGTTGACTTTCCGTCGGGCCGGGTGCTACACTCGGCGCGGAAGAGAGGACGATGCCATGAACGAAGTGGAAGAGCTTTCCAAGCTGGACCCGGCCGGACTTCCGCCCCTCAAGTCCGTCCTCCTCGACGATCTCTATCAGAGCGTCCTCAAGAACCTCCACCTCGAGCTCGGGCGCGGCCCCGTCCTCTACCTCCTCTCGCCGAGCTTCTCGGTCCTCAATCCGACCCCCGACGAAGGCATCACGGAATTCATCACCCGCAACGAGACCCTTCTCGACTACCTCAAGGAAGCCATCGTCCAGAACCTGGCCGAGTACTCCGTGCTCGTCGACATCAGCAGCTACTTCATCGAGCAGAACAGCGGCCTCGTCCTGGCCCGCCTCCGTGAACGGGACTCCGAGGGCCGGCGCTTCGAGATCCAGTTCTACACCCACGAGCCCAAGGAGCTCCTGTCCCGCTACGAGGACAAGATCTACGTCGGACGCGACTTCCTGGACCTCTTCAGCCCCATCCGCAAGTACTTCGGCATCAAGGACGCGGTCGTCTCTCTCAAAGCCCAGTTCGAGCGGCTGTCCGAGCGCGCCGGGGCCAAGCTGAGGAAGGCCCAGGATTTCGGGTCCTATTTCCAGGAGATCGGCGATTCGGTCAACGAGCTCCACAACGAGGGGCTGCTGATCCTCCAGAGCCTACCGCCCCACCTCGATTTCGCCAAGCTCTCGGGCCACGACCTCATCGATATCAACGCCCAGTACCGGACGATCAATCACTACGTCATCGAGCTCCACGACACGGTCGCCGAGTTCGAGACCCTGCTCCGCTACAAGGAGCGATCCGAATTCGTGCGCTACGTGACAAAATACAAGAAGGACGTGACCAACCTGATCTCCTACTTCAACATCAAGGTCAACGGGGTCATCGCCCAGCGCATCCACGCCTGTAAGAACAAGCACGGCTAAAATAGGTTCAACTCCCGATACCGGGATATCTCTCTCCGGCTTTGCTCAGGATATCGCCCCTCGCTTCCCCGCCGGCGGGAAGCGGACTCTTGGCAGCGACCCGGCAGAATCGGGGCTGAGCACTCGAAGCCGCGATTCTGCGGAATATCTGAAAAAGGTGGCCGCACATTTATCGCCGCCTCGAGATGGATGTCCCGGAGATAGGGGATGAGCCAAAGAAAAGCCGGTCCCTGTTGGGACCGGCGGCGTGGATTGCGCCTAAATAGAATCTAAAATTTGCGGCCGCCCTCTTCGATGCGGATAGTGTCGTATGTCGTGGATAGGGAGATGAGCGGGGCGGCCGTGTCCAGCGAGAAGGCCTTGACGAGCGAGACCCCGTTGGTCTCGTCGACGTCGGGCTTGTCCGCAAGGCCCCATTTCACCTCGCCGCCCTTCGAGCGGGCCTCGAGCCGGGCCCTTTCTCCGGACGGCCAGAAGAGATCGATCGTCCCGTTCTCGTTGCGGACGTCCATGGCCTGTTTGAGATCCCGGGGCTCGAGCGTGACGTTGCCGTTATTGCAGACGACGCTCGTCTCGGCCGCGAAATCGGCGAGCGAGACGTTCTCGTAGGATGTTCGGACCGATATCGACGGCCCCCCGATCCCCGTCGCCGTGACGGTGGCGTTGCTGGCGTCGACAATGAGCCGGCCCTGGATATGTGTCGCCCGCACGGCTTCATAGCTCGTCTGGACCTCGAGGTCACCCCGGACGTTCTCGGCCGTCACGGCCATGTTGTGGCCAGTGACCTTGGCCGGGCCGACGTCGGTGAGGAGCACCTTCTCGTAGGAGGTGTCCACCGTGACCGCTCCGGCGACGCGCAAGGCTTCGACGTCGGTGTTCGAGCCGCGGAGATCGGCCTTGCCGCCGGCGTCCTGGACGCGGATGTTGGCGTAGCTCGTATCGATCCAGAGATCGCCCGTGACCGCGGCGGCCCTGACGTCTCCGTTCTTGTTCACGATCTTGCAGGTCCCCTTGATCTCATTGACCTCGACGTCGTCGTAGCTCGTCTCCAGGACGCACGGGCCGTCCACGTTCGAGGCGTAGACCTCGCCGTTGTGGTTGCGGACCGTGGCCTCCTTGACCGACTCGACCCGCACGGTGCCGTATCCGTTGCTGACGGTGACGGCCATCGATCGGGGAACGGTCAGGATGAATCCCGTTTCGAAGCTCTTTTTGCGGAACTCGTCACGGTTGGTCGAGAGCGTCATCTTATCCGCCGCCGCCGTCAACTTGTACTTGATCTGGCCGGCGATGTCCTTCGCCTCAGCTTCTTTCCTGCGCCAGACGACCTTCTTGAACGTGAGCTGGGCGAAATCCTGGTCCCCGCCGCGGACCTCGACCCAGCCGTTTCCGTTCTGGATCTCGATGGCCGCCGGCAGCGGACCTTCGATCGTCCGCGTCTCCTCCGCCGTGACCTCCTTGCCGACGAGGCCGAAATCTCCGCCCCAGCCCCAATCCCAGTCAAGGTTCCAGTGGCCCGTCTTGACCTGGAAGAGGACGAGGCCCCCCAAGATCAGGACGATGACGAGGAGGACCTCCCTAAACTTCATGGCCTTTGTCCGGGCCCGGCGTCGGCTGCTCGTTGCGCTCCTTGAGCCCGAGGTAGAGCTTGTTGGCGCCCCAGATGATCAGGATGACAGGCCAGAAGCGCCAGACCTGATCAAAGATGTCGATGTTGAACTGCTGGAGCAGGAAGATCGCGCCGACAATGATGAGGATGATGCCCCAGACGAGCGAATTGCCGCGTGTTTGTTTTGCCATAGGAAACCTCCGTTATTGGGACTTCTTCGACCGGGCCACGGAATCGAGGACGAGCTTGAGCCCGACGACGATGACCGCGATCGGCCAGAAATCGAACAGCGCGTCGTAACTGATGATCTCGAAATTGGCCATGATGAGCACGATGCCCAGGACGATGAGGACGATGCCCCAGAAGACCGATCCGGACGACGCGATCTCCGGCAGCGGCTGGGCGACATCCCCGGCGGGGGCGGTCCCGTTGATCACCTTGGCCGACTGGATGTTGTCGAAGAACTGGAAAACGATGAACCCGGCCAGGAGCAGCCCGACGAAGGGCTGGCCACCGTGGCCCTGCATGCTCGTGAGTCCGGCGAAGATGACCAGATAGAGCAGGGCCTTTGTGTACTGTCCGTTGTAGAGCGCGCCGACCCCGAACGGGAAGATGCCGAGCACGCCGGCGAAGCCGGGCGACTTCTGCGGCCTTTGCGGAACGACGGTTCTTTCTTCCATTCTAGTTTCCTCCGTTGGTGGTTTTGCTGTTGTTTTCGTCTCCCTTGAGAAGGCCCAAGGTGTTGAACGACTTGACGACGTTGGCCGAGAAAGCCCGGATATCGCCCTTGACCGAGCCGGCGTCGGCATAGAGCTTTTCGACCGAGCCGATGCCTTGGTGGAGCCTCAGGTTGATCTGCTTCCGGATGCCCCGGCCTTCCGGATGGAAGGCGACAAAGGACACGACCATGAGCAGGGCCGTGAGCGCGGCGTAGACGGGCTGGAGAGCGGGCCGCGACAGCCAATCGAAGGCCGGCCGGAAGAAGCGCTTCTTCTCGCGCCTCGCTTCCGGGATGCCGTAGAGCCTGGCGTAGAGCTTCGGCGAAGGCTCGGCTTCGGGGAAGCCGGCCGCGGCTGCCAGCGCCTTCTTCATCAGGCCAGCGAGCTCGGCGCACTCCGGGCAGGACCCGAGATGGGCTTCCACCTCGGCCCTTACGCCGGGCGCCAGCTCGCCTTCGAGGTAGGAGGACAAGAGCTCTTCGATGCGTTCGCAAGTCATGACAGGTCTCCCCGATGCTCCTTCAGGACCTTGGCCAGCTGGATCCGCGCCCGATTGACGCGCGACTTGACCGTCCCGATAGGGAGGCCAAGGATCTCGGCGACCTCTTCGTAGGTCTTGCCCTGCAGGTCCCTCAGGATGATGACCATCCGCATCTCCGCCGACAGGCGATGGAGCCCTTCCCAAATGAGGGCCTTCGTTTCCTTATCGACGAGGCTGTCTTCGGGCCCGCCGCCCGCGGCCTGGGACAAAACGTGCTCGTCGAAATCGTCGCGCTGCGTCTTTTCCCACTTGGTCCGGCGATACTCGTCGATGAGGTGGTTCTTGGCCAGGGTCAGGAACCAGGCCGTGAAGTTCTTGCCGAAATCGTATTTCGGCAGGGCGCCGTGGAGCTTGAGGAAGACCTCCTGGGTCCGGTCCTCAGCCTCTTCCCGGCTGCCGCAGAACTGATAGGCCATGCTAAAGATCCTCCTGGCGTACGCGTCCACAAGGGTTTTCCAGGCGCTCTGGCTGCCTCCCAGGCAGTCCCTGATGATCGCGTCCAAATCCACTCAATTCACCTTGGTTGACGGAGTCGGATGGGGCAAAGTTCCATTCCGGGCCCATTTTCTTACAAAAAGGCCCCCCCGGCAACCTCTTGAAGGCCGCCGAGGGGCTCGAAGGCAGATCTCACTATATATGGACTTCTCGGCTCGGGGCGCGCCGCTCCGTCGGGTCGCGGGTTTGGCCCGGCGCGCCAAACCCGCTCGAATCCGGGCCGAGCTCTCAAGAATGGGGACATGTACCTGAGGTACGTGTCCCCATTCTTGATCCGTGCCCGCTTCGGCCCTCCCACGCCCTCCTCCGGGCATCGCCCCTGCGCCATAGCCCATATCAGCTCGATCTGCCCTCCTCGCCACCTCAAGGCGGCCTTCATGGGGGATACAAACGTTCGTATGCAAGTCATGCATTCTGGCCGATAGAGTGCCGATGGGGGGGCGAATTGATATAATAAGAGCGGTGAAAATGTAACTTTCTCGGGGAAATCGAGGTTTCAGGATAACAGAGAATGGACGAACACGAGCTGATCCGCCGCGTCCAACAGGGAGACGAGCGGGCGTTCGGCCAGATCATGGCTCTTTACAAGGACAAGATCGTGAATTATTTGTACCAGTTCACGGGCGATTATCAGAAAGCCGTGGAGCTCGGCCAGGAAACGTTCATCCGGGTCTATTTCAAAGCCAACAAATACAAGCCCATCGCCCCGCTGTCCTCCTGGATCTACACCATCGCCTCGAATCTGGCCAAGACCGAGTGCCGCCGTTCGAAGAAGATGGCCACGGTCTCCCTCGAGGACATCCCCAACAGCTATTCGAGCGGGACCTATTACGAGGACCCGGCCGACCCCGGCCTCGTCAGGAATCTCCGCGAGGCCCTCGACGCGCTCCATCCCCGCTATCGCGTCCCGGTCGTCCTCAAGGACATGGAGGGCTTTTCCCAGGAGGAGATCGCCAAGATCATCAAGCGTCCGGTCGGCACGGTCAAAGCCAGAATCAGCCGGGGCCGGGAACAGCTCCGGCGCAAGCTCGAGAAAGCCAAGGACGGCGAAGGCTTCTCGGCGGACAAAGAAGTGAGGGAACATGGAAGGGCATGAGCTGCTCGACAAGATGACCAGGGTCAAGGCCCCCGCGGGCTTCGAAGACGCGGTGCTGGGTCGGCTTCCAGCCGCCCGGAAGGAGCGGGCGCGGGTCCGGCGCGCGGCTTATCGCTACGCTTTTGCCGGCTCGGCGGCCCTCGTCCTGGTCGGCTTCCTTCTTTTCAATCCTGCGGTCCCCGAGAAGGAGACCGTTCTGTCCTTTGCCGAAAAGGAGGCCCTGACGGCGACCCCCGGAAAGGGGACCGATCGAGGCCGTTTCGTTCCCGTCTACGAAACGATGGACTACGCGTCCGAATTCCGGAACGCCCAGCCCCGGCCCAAGACGGTTTACATACTGGAGCAGGTTTCCGAGACCCCATCTTCGGAAATCATCTATTAGGAGGGTATGAAGGCATGAACAAGATGATCAAGCCGGCCCTTGTCATCATGGTCTCCCTTGCCGTGCTGGCCCCGTCGTTCGCGGCCGACACGGCCGGGGCGAAGGTGTCCGGGGCCGAACCCGACATCACCGACGTCGCCAAGAAGGTCTATCCTTCGGTCGTCCGGGTCGAGGTGCAGAACGGCACGCGCCGCGTCGCCACGGGCGTCGTCGTCGAGAAAGGCGGATACATCGTCACGACGGCCCTCATGTCGCCGCGCGAGGAGAAGATCTCCATCACGACGTCGGAAGGGAAGACGATCGAGGCTGAATTCCTGGGCTTCGACACGGAGACCCAGCTGGCCCTGCTCAAGGCCAAAGACGCCGGCCTGCCCGCGCTGAGCCCCGGGAAAGCCTCTGATCTGGCCCCCGGCTCGTGGATCTGCGTCGTGGGCGTTTCCCCCGAGCGGACCGCGGCCGTGACCCAGGGCATCGTCAGCTCGGTCGCCGACGATAAGCTCCGTCTCAACGTCTGGGTGACCCCCGGCGCGAGCGGCGGTCCCGTCGTCGATGCCAGTGGGCGCATGGTCGGGCTCCTCCGCGGCATTTACATGGAAGAGAAGCCCGTCGTCTTCCAGTTCCGCGACAGGGAGCAGGCCGGCTCCGGCTACGTGATGAGCAGCCGGGCCGAAGCGCCCTCATCGGGCATGGCACTGGCCGTCCCGGTCGAGATCGTCAGGGACGTCGTCGCCCAGATCAAGGACAAGGGCCGTGTCGAGCGCGGCTGGCTGGGCGTCGGCATCGGCCAGGACGAGGACGGGCGAACGGTCATCGGCACGATCGACCCGGAAAGCCCGGCTCAACTGGCCAAGCTCCGGCCAGGCGACGTCGTCCTCAAGATCGGGGACCGGGACGTCGCCAGCCCCGACGTGCTGGCCGCCGAGATCCGGAAGCGCAAGCCGGGCCAGGAAGTCGTCCTCAAGATCGAACGGGGCGGCGCGCCCATGGACATCAAGGTCAAGCTCGGCGAGCTCGCCGAGGACGAGGCGATGAAGGAAATGGACCTCCGTTTCCCCGGGCTCTTCGGTCCGGAAGCGCAGATCCCGTCACCCGCGCGGCCGGGCGCTCCCCAGGACGCCCCGAAGCGGGTCGCGCCGCGGCCGCTCGTGCCGCGGGCACCCGGGTGGTCCTTCGAGGCCAGGAAGTACATCGGTGTCTACTGCGGTGAGCTTAACCCGGAATTGGCCGCGCATTTCGGGGTCAAGGAAGGGACGGCCCTGATCGTCTCCAGGCTGACCGAGGGAGGACCGGCGGCGAAGGCCCGGCTCCAGGTCGGCGACATCATTGTCAGCGTCGACGGCAAGCGCGTCGGGACCGTGGACCAGCTTCTCGACCTCGTCCAGGCCAAGGCCAAGGGGGACAAGATCAAGCTCGAGGTGCTGAGGGACAAGAAGGTCATGACCTTCGATGTCGAGGTCGCCGAGGACGAGACCGGCGGCCCGGCCGACTCGGACGGACTCCAAAGCTTCCTCGAATCCTGGCAGGGCTACACGGACGCTCTGCAGAACGAGATCCGGAGGTGGAGCGCCGACGAGTCACCGCTGAAGGGCCAGCTTCTGAGAGGCTTCGCCCTGAAGGGCAACCTGAGAAGGATTTAAGGGACCTGCTCCGGTCTCATTGTCCGGGGGTGCGTGCTTTGGGCACGTGCCCCCACTTTTTTTATTCTGTGAGATTGAGCCAGAGCTTGCGGAGCCGTTCGAACTCCACGGCCGGCAGGCGGGACCTTTCCGAGTAGCCCTTCGCCACCCGCTGTCTCAAGGCCTCGTAGAGCATGACCGCGACCGAGACCGACAGGTTGAGGCTCTGGACCATGCCCAGCATCGGGATGCGGACGACCTTGTCAGCGCAGGCCAGGCAGGCGTCCGAGATGCCCTCGGCCTCGCTGCCGAAGACGAGGGCGACCGGCTTGGCGAAATCAATTTCCGTGTAGGGGACCGCGTCCCGCTGGAGGTGGGTGGCGACGATCTCGAAGCCCGCCTTTTTCAGGGGCTCGAGGCATTCCCCCGGCTCCGTGTGGACGGCGATCTCGAGCCACTTGTCGGCCCGGGTCGAAATGGCTTCGTTGAAACGGAGGAGCTCTGGGTTGGGGGAAATGAGATCCAGATAGAGGATGCCGGCGGCGTCACAGGTCCGTATGACCGCGCTGGCATTGTGGGCGATGGTCACGCCCTCGAGCACGACCCGCAGGTCGGCCTGCCGCTGGGACAGGACGCGCTCGACTTTCTCGATACGTTCGGGCGTCGGCATGCCGGAACTATATCAGACGGATAGGGGAGACGCAACGGTCCGATCCTTGAATTAAGCACCCTTTTCCCCTATAGTTGTCGGGCCGCGCCGGTGTGGCGGAACTGGCAGACGCGCGGGACTCAAAATCCCGTTCGGGGCAACTCGAGTGTGGGTTCGATTCCCTCCACCGGCACCAGATTTCCCCTGATATTCCCCCACTTGGGGCTCGTTTTCTTTTAAACACCATTTATCCAAGTTAGGCGAGTTTTAGCAAAATCTGTTACACCGACATTAAACGGGGACTAGTCTGTCCTCCCGCGCGGATGCTCTGAACAAGCCGATTTCCAGGCCTTCCAGAGCGGATGGTCACCTTTTTATGGATTGACTTCGCCGTCCCGCAGGGTTATAAGTCAATCAGCAAGAGACTTGGGGGAAGTCGAAGGTCAGCATTCACGAAAGATCCCCTTTTGTCGTCCCCGTGTCTCTGAATCACTTCAATAGGAGGGATTTTATGAAGGGCAGATTTGTATGGGTATTCGTAGTGGTCTTCCTGGGGGTTTTAACAAGTTCCTGTAGGACGCCTGGGCCTACAGGCTTGAGTGACCAGGACCGAGCCGCCATCCTGAAAGTCTCCGAGGACGGCATCAAACTCTTCAACGCCCCCGACAGGGACTTTGAGGCCGCTGTAAAGTTCTACTATACCGAGGATGCGATGACGCTTTCGCCAAATGAGCCCGCGGTGCAGGGCCGAGCAAGCCAAATTGCCTGGTACAAAGCCTATCCTCCATTCGAACTCGCTGAAAAGATCCTCGAACTCGACGGCCGGGGAGACCTGGCTTATGCCCGGCTAACCTACTCTTTGACAGTGAAGATGCCAGGAGCTGAGGAGCCGGTCGTGGATACAGGCAAGGGTATGGAAATCTGGAAGAAGCAGAAGGACGGTTCTTGGAAGGTTTCCTGCGATGTCTTCAACTCTGACCTCCCGATGGCGACACCGAGTGAACCCGGGGCAGTCGAGCAGCAGAATGAGGCCCTTGTCAGGACCGCCTTCGACCGATTGAGCAAGGGAGACGAGTCGGTCTATCAGGATATGTACGCCCCTGAGTATGGCTGGTATTTCCCGACGCTTAATCCGAAAGCCCTGACCCGGGAAGAGGAAGCGGGATTCGTCAAGCTGCTTCGGGCCGGATTCCCCGACATCCGTTGGGACATCATCGAGATGGTCGCGAGCGGGGACGCGGTCGTGGCCCGGTTCGTCGTCAGCGGTACGCACACGGGAGAATATCAGGGCCTCCTCCCGACGGGCATCAAGGTCAAGGCCGGAGGGCTTTGGATGGCCCGCATCAAGAACGGAAAGTTCATCGAGGTCAGGGAAGAAACGGACCTTTTGGGATTTATGCAGCAGCTCGGGATGGAGCTGAGGCCGAAAGAGGTCAAGAAGTAAGATTCAGCACGAGCTATGAAGGAGGGGAAGATGATTGAAAGGAGAGCAATATGAGAAACAGAGTTATGCTATTGGCCTTTGTTGCTGCAATGGGCCTGGCAATCGGGACCCACGGTCTGCTGGCACAGCCGTCGGAGAACGCGGCTATCGAGCAGATCATGCGTCAAATCACCGACGTCTATAACAAAAAGGACCTGGCCACCTATGAGAAGATTTGTGACCCAAAAGTCCTGATAATGGAAGAAGGGGTGAAGACCGTCGGATGGGTGGCCGTCCGGGACGTAACTGTGAAAGAATGGGAGAGTCTAACCGACTTCAACTGGGATGTTGGGATAATCCAGGTCCATTTCGTCGGCAAGGATTTCGCCTGGGCTACTAGCGAGGGAAGTTTTAAAGGGAAAATGAAAGATGGGACCCAATCCCAGGGGCCCGTTATGGAGAGTTGTATCTTCCAGAAGAAAAGTGGAGTCTGGAAGCTAGTTCATGCTCACTATAGCTCTCTGCCAATGCAAAAGTAAAACTTTCTAAGGGTTAACAAGCAAGGGATTAGGGGAAATCGAAGGTCAGCATTCACGAAAGATCCGTCTTTGCCGTCCCCGTGTCTCTGAATCACTTCGAAAGGAGGGGTTCTTTGGAACTGGGGCGCTCCCTAACCGCATTGCGATTATGGGGGGCCGAAATCTTTGAGATGGAGGAGGTTGAACCATGAAGTTTATTGCCTTCTGGGAAATGAAGCCTGAGGATGCCGGCAAGGTCATTCTTAAATTCAGCAAGAGAGAAGAACTTGGATTGAAGACACTGTACGGGCCCTGCCACATCGGTGGACAAGCCAAGGGGTTCACTATCTTCGAGGCTGATGACCCTAGTGTGCTCACGAATTATACCAACTATTACACACCAGAGTTGACAATGGTCATCTATCCTATACACGATTCAAAAGAAGTGACTGAGAACTGGGTCAAACATCACAAGTAAACAATAAACCGCCGGATAAGGATTAGCCTTCAAGCCGGGGTTCAAATCCCCGCTGCCCACGTCTGCTCCAAGTTGCCCTTATTTAGCCTCCAATGCGCACAAAGTTGACAGCGCAGACCGGTCGGGTTCTAATGTGGGCGCGGCATGCCGGGAGGGGAGGGTAAATGCCTAACGTGAAGACTAAGATCAGCATTGGAATGGCCATAGTCCTCATCATTTCAATATGGATGAGCATCGCGTCTGGCCCAATTCGTGGGATCTTCTATTTCTTTCTCTTGACCGTCTTATTATGGACGATAGCCAAGACCAGGCGTTGGATATGATTTTGGGAAATGACCCAAGGGTAGAGACCTCGGCTATTTCCTTCTCTTGCCCGTGATCGCGGCTTCGCCGTACTCCAAGGACAGCGTCCCGGTGAGCTGATCCTCGGCCACGATGGCCGAATAATCGATGACCATGCCGTTGCCGACGGTCACCGAGAACTTCACGGTGTTGTCCTCGAACGTGAGGTTGGCCATCTCTGAGGTCCCCGAGGCCCCGGTGAACTTGCCGGCCAGCTTGCCGTCGTTCATCGAGAATTCGAAGACGAATTCCCGGGAACCGTCCTCCATCTTGACGTCCCACGTCCCCAAGAGGGCTTCAGTATTCTTGACCTGGGCCGCGACGACTGTTGACAGGGTGATGATGAATATCGCTGTCATAATTCCGGACGTCAGTCTAGATGATTTTGCGGGCATGGGCATTCCTCCTCTTTCATCCTTCTTCTTAAAGATGATTATACACGACGCGAGGGCCAAGGGATCGGGTTTTCAATCTCGGCGTCTCGGGCCAACCCCCATTTCCCCCGGCGCATTGACCTCGCTTCCCCTAGGTGCTATCCTTCCCTCATCCCGTCTGCCAGGGGAAAAGGGCCGCAGAACACCCCTCGAGTCGGACGGACGGCCCGAAATGCCGACTAAACTCGTGATGTCCGTTTTCAAAGGAGGCCCCATGTCCAAACGCCAGCTCACCCTATTCGCTCTCGCCATCTTCTTCGTTTCCTCCGCCCTCTCGGCGGCCGAGGTCCGGCTGACGGCCCTGACGCTCCATTCCGGCGAGACCTTCGAGAACAATTTCGTGAAGACCTCCCGGGCCCCCTCACAGTCGTCGTTGCAGGCGACGATCGGGTTCGACAACGGGCAGGCTTCGGTCAACGCCAGCTACAAGAAGATGGAGCCCGCCGTGCTCTTCGCCGGCGACATCACGGCCTACGTCCTGTGGGCCGTCACGCCCGATGGGACCACCGAGAACCTGGGCGAGATCGTCGCCGACAAGAAGAGCGCGTCCGGCTCCGTCCAAGGGTACACGGGCAAGAGGACCTTCGCCCTGATGGTGACGGCGGAGCCCTTCGCCACGGTAACGAGGCCGACCGAGCTCGTCATCTTTGTCTCAGGCCAGGTCCAGGGATTGAACATCTCCAACACGCCCTTCACGTTCAAGGATTTCACGACCGCCTACAAGCCGGCCATCGATTCGATCTCCGGCATCCAGTACAACGACCCCACCCCGGCGGCCGTCAAGCAGGCCACCAAAGCCATGGAGATCGCCGGGCGCCTCAAGGCCGCGGAGGTGAATCCCAAGGCGATGGACGGGGCCCAAGTTGCCTTTGGCAAGGCCATGGCGGCCAAGGGGAACAAGAAGGTCATGGCCGACCAGGCCCGGGTCGCCGCCCAGCTGGCCTCCCAGGCGATCAAAGACACGATCAAGGTCAACGAAGCCAAGGCCGCGGCCGAAGCCGAGGCCAAGCGCCTGGCAGAAAAGGCCGCCCTCGAGGAGCGCGCCGTCACCGCCGAGGGCGACGCCGCCCGCATCACCCGCGAGCTCCGCGAGGTCCAGATCCAGCGCGAAGCTTTGGCATCCGAGTCGGCCAACCTGGCCAAACAGACGGCCACGCTCACAGCCGAACGGGACGCCATTAGGGCCGAGCGCGATGAGGTGGCCGCCGACCGGGAAGCTATTAAGAAGGAACGTGACGAGCTGGCCGGCATGCTGAAGGGAGCCCTCTCTTCGGTCGCGGAGACGACCGAGACCGCCCGCGGCGTTGTGGTCAGCCTTTCGGGGATCCTCTTCGACGTCGGCAAGGCCACGCTCAAGCCGGCCTCCCAGCTCTCGGTGGCCAAGCTGGCCGGCATCCTCATGATCTTCCCCAACATGAACCTGAGTATCGAGGGCTACACGGATTCGACCGGCTCGTCCGATCTCAACATGCGCCTGTCCATGGACCGGTCCCGGGCCGTTTACGAATTCCTCATGACCCAAGGGATCTCGAACGCCCGCATGAAATACCAGGGCTTCGGCCCGGAGAACCCGGTCGCGCCGAACGACACCGAGGCCAACCGGGCCCGGAACCGGCGGGTCGAGGTCGTTTTAACGCCGGCGGTCCGATAGCCCGGAGACCATCTTCTAGAATTATTCATATCTGACACTTAGGGCCGCGCCGGAGCTATGTTGCCGGCCCCTCGAACTTTTCTCCCGTCCCATCCGTCTATCTGATTGATAGCCGACGTCCGAGGTGTACCATGAAAAAATGGATCTTCCGTGTCATCTCCTTTGTCCTGCTCCTGACCTTCTTCTATTTCCTTTTCGCCTGCGGCCAGAAGAAAGTCGAGATCAAGCTCGTCGCCGCCGCCCGGGGAGACATCCAAGAGAAGGCCCTGGCCGTGGGCACGATCGAGCCGGAAAAGGAGATCAAGGTCAAGTCGACGATCCCCGGCATCGTCGCCGAGGTCCTGTTCAAGGTCGGCGATGCCGTCAAGCTGGGGGTGCCGCTCTTCAAGATCTCGCCCAATCCCACCCCTCTCGAATACGTCGAAACCCGCCGCAACATGGAGCTGGCCGAAGTGACCATGGGGAAGGTCAAGGGCGACTGGACCCGTCAGCTCGAGCTCTATAAGTCGAGCCTCGTCTCCAAGTCCGAGATGGACGCGACCGAAGGCGCCTACCGGGAGGCCGAGCTGAGGTACAAGACCTCCGCCGAGCGTCTCGAGCTGCTCGAGAAGGGCCGCATCCGCATGTCCAACCGCGACATCAACTCCCTCATCAACTCGCCGATCGCCGGCATCGTCCTGTCCCAGAGCGTCTTCCAGGGCGACCCCGTCGTCCCCCTGACGAATTTCCAGCCGGGGACGGAGATGTGCTCCCTGGCCGACATGGCCAGTCTTCTCTTCAAGGGCACCGTCGACGAGATCGATGTCGGGAAGATCAAGGATGGGATGGCGGCCGAGATCCAGATCGGCGCCCTGCCCGACGCCAAGATCCCCGGGCGCGTCGACCGCATCTTCCCGAAGGCCAAGAAGGAGGGCAACGCCACCCTCTTCGACATCTGGATCCTCATCGACCCCGCGGCCGGTACGACCCTCAGGGCCGGCTTTTCCGCGACGGCCGGCATCCTCATCCGCGAACGCAAGCAGGTCGTCCTCATCCCGGAGCGCCTTGTCCTCTTCGAGGACGGCAAGAAGTTCGTCGAGGTCCCGGACGGAGAAACGACGAAGAAGGTCGAGGTCCGGACCGGGCTGTCCGACGGGCTGAATATCGAGATCCTCGACGGGATCAAGGAAGGGGACAAGGTCGTGGAGAGGCCGCCGCGCGAGATCAAATGATCGCGATCTTTTTCCGCAATCTCTTCCGCGACCTCGTTCGCCAGCCCCTGAGGACCGCCCTGACCCTTTCGGGCGTCGTCTGGGGCACGTTTTCCGTTGTCCTGCTCCTGGCCTTCGGCGATTCCGTCGCCAAGGCCCAGATCAAGCGTTTCCACGGCATGGGCACGGGCATCGTCCTCGTCTTCCCCTCGAGGACGACAGTCCCCTGGCAGGGCTTCCTGAGGGGCAAGGCCGTGCGGGTCACTCCCGAGGCGGTCGAGGCCATCCCCGAAAAGGTCCCGGGGATCGAAGTCATCAGCCCCGAGTTCGTCGGCAGCCGGCTCATCCGCTATGGCCGCAATGAGTTCCGCAATACCGTCCGGGGCGTCAACCCCGGGTTCGAGTTGATGCGCAACACCATCGCCGATAAGGGGAGGTTCATCGACCCCGAGGACATGGCCGGCCGAAAGCGTGTCTGCTTCATCGGCGACGTCTTATCGACCGACCTCTTCGGGACCGAGGGACCCGTGGGCCGCGCTATCTTCATCGACGGCGTCCCGTTCACCGTCGTCGGGGTCATGCGGGCCAAACTCCAGTCGTCCAACTACAACGGCCAGCGCGACGAGCGTTGCGCGTTCATCCCCTGGACGACCTACGCCTCCCTCTACGGCACGAAGTACGTCTCCAATATCATCTTCCGGCCTCTCGACACCCGCCGGAGCAAGGCCGTCATGGAGGACATCAAGGTCCACTTGTCCAAGCTCATCGGCTTTTCCCCCGCCGATCCCGACGCGCTCGGGATCTGGGACACCACCGAGTTCGAGAAGCAGTTCACGACCTTCTTCCTGGCTTTCACGGTCTTCTTGGGCATCATCGGCTCGTTCACCCTCCTCGTCGGCGGCGTCGGCGTCGCCTCGATCATGAGGGTCGTCGTCGACGAACGGACGCGCGAGATCGGCGTCAAGCTCGCCGTCGGGGCCCGCCGCCGGACGATCCTCTGGCAGTTCTTCAGCGAATCGCTGGCCATCATGCTCCTCGGCGGCCTCATCGGCTTCGGGCTCTCTACGGCCGTTCTCCAGGCGGCCAAGGCGTTCCCCAAGGGCGGCTTCACCGACTTCGTCGGCGTCCCCGTTCTCAATCCCCTGGTCGTCGTCTCCACGATCCTCATTCTTCTCGGGATCGGGGTCATCGCCGGCATGATCCCGGCCCGGACGGCCGCCTCGACCGATCCCATCGAGGCCCTGAGGAAATAGGGGGAGACGATGAACGCGACGCTGCCCCGGTTCTTCTGGAGCGAATACCGGAAACGCCACAAGAGGGCCGCCCTCATCACCTTCGCACTTTTCTGGGGCACGCTCTCGATCCTCCTGCTCATGGCCTTCGGCCAGGGCATGAGCACGCAGTTCCACGTCGCCTTCAGCGGCCTCGGTCAGACGTTGATCATGGTCTATGGCGGGCAGACTTCGGTGGCCTTCGAAGGCCTGCCCAAGGGCCGCCAGATCCGGCTCTATCCGGAAGACGTCGACTACCTCCAGGAGCGGATCCCTGAGATCCTGCGCATCGCCCCGGAGTCGTACAGCTCGTGGGCGGTATCGGCCGAGGGCAAGGAGATCAACCGCACGGTCCACGGCACGACGGCCGAGTTCGGGGTTATGCGGACCCAGGTGCCCCAGCTCGGCGGCCGCTTCCTCAACGCCGACGACGACCGCGAGGGGCGGAAGGTCGCCTTCATCGGCTGGAAGGTCGCCACGGACCTGTTCGGGACGAAGGACGTCGTCGGCCGGACGGTCGTCATCAACCGCGTCCCCTTCATCGTCGTCGGGGTCCTGCAAAAGAAGATCCAGGACTCGATGTACAACGGGCCGGACGCCGACCAGGTCTACCTGCCGTTCCTGTCGTTCCGGCAGATCGACAACCAGCGCTATATCGACCAGATCCACATCCAGCCGCGCGAGGCCTCGCAGTCCAAGCTCATCGAGGACCGGGTCAAGACGCTCCTCGGCCGCAAATACCGCTTCGATCCTGCCGACCGCTACGCCACGAGCTTTTGGAACACGATCGAGGACGCCAAAGAGGGGATGGCCATCTTCAAGGGCATCGAGCTCTTCCTGGGCATCATCGGCGCCCTGACGCTCCTCATCGGAGCGGTCGGCGTCACCAACCTCATGTACGCCGCGGCCAAGGAACGGACCAAGGAGATCGGCATCAAGCTGGCCATCGGCGCGCGCCGCCGGGTCATCGTCGGCCAGTTCTTCCTGGAGACGGTGTTCGTCTTCGCCAAGGGGACGTTCTGGGGGTTCATCACCGCCTTCAACATCGTCCATATCGTCCGCCTGGCCCCGATCAATTATGATTCGTTCGGGATCGAGGCCTATCTCCTGCGGCCGGAATTCTCGCTCCGTATCTTCGTCGCCTATGTTGTCGTCCTCGGCCTCCTCTGTTTCTTGTCGGGCATCTTCCCGGCGCTCCGGGCCTCGCGGGCCAATCCGATCGAATCGCTGCGCTATGAATAGAGGGTCGTCATGATCGAGCTCAACGGCATCACCAAGGTCTACCGGGCGGGCAGCCAGTCCCTCGAGGCGCTCCGGGGGGTCACTCTCGGGATCCGCAAGGGCGAGTTCGTCTCCATCATGGGCCCCTCGGGGTCGGGCAAGTCGACGCTGATGAACATCGTCGGCTGCCTGGACACCCCGACGGCGGGCGACTATCTCCTCGATGGCGGCGAGGTGGCCGGGCTGACGTTCGACGAGCTGGCCGCCGTTCGCAACCGCAAGATCGGCTTCGTCTTCCAGAACTTCAACCTCCTGCCCTACGCCACGGCCTGGGAGAACGTCGAGCTGCCGATGCTCTTCGACGGCAAGAACGGCAAGAAGCGGCGCGAGCGGGTCACCGAGCTCCTGAACGCCGTCGGGCTCTTCGACTGGCGCGACCACCGCCCGACCGAGCTTTCGGGCGGCCAACAGCAGCGCATCGCCCTGGCCCGGGCCCTGGCCAACGACCCCCCCATCCTCCTCGCCGACGAGCCGACGGGCAACCTCGATTCGAAGAGCGGCGAAGAGATCATGGCCATACTGACGGACCTCTGGCGCGCGGGGCGGACGATCGTCATGGTCACCCACAACGACCACATCGCGGCCAGCTCCGAGAGGATCATCCGCCTCCTGGACGGCCGGGTCCTGCCCTGACGTCGCGTCGTTTGACACGGTCCGGACCCGGGACTAATATGACTTTATCCGCGGGCTCCCGGTCCGGGAGTCGCCTTTGTGCGAGGAGGGACGCGATGAAAAGAGCTCTGGTTCTCGGCCTCTTTGTCTTTGCCGGCCTGCTTTCCGTCGCCTCGACGGCCGCCGCCCAAGAGCTGAACTGGCAGCCGTATAGGGGCTACGACGTTCCGTTCGTCCCGACCCCTCCGGAGGTCGTCGACGAGATGCTCCGCCTGGCCGGGGTCAAAGCCGGGGACGTCCTCTACGATCTCGGCTGCGGCGACGGCCGCATCGTCATCGCCGCCGCCAAGAGGTACGGTGTCAAGGCCATCGGCATCGACATCGACCCGGTCCGCATCAGCGAGAGCAACGAGAACGCCGCCGCCGCCGGGCTGGCGGGCAAGGTCCGCTTCATTCAAGAGGACCTCTTCGCGGCGAATTTCAAAGACGCCACCGTCGTCACGATGTATCTGCTGACCTCGGTCAACCTGCGGCTCCGGCCCAAGCTCCTGACCGACCTCAGGCCGGGGACTCGTCTGGTCTCCCACAGCTTCGAGATGGGCGACTGGCTCCCCGACAAGACGGTCGTCGTCACGACGTCCTTCAACGATCAGCGTGATGTCCATTTCTGGGTCGTCCCGGCCAACGTGACGGGCCGCTGGGAATGGGATCTCGCCGACGGCTCGCGCAAGGTCCACTACACGATCGAAGCCAGCCAGCAGTTCCAGGTCGTGGCCGCCAGCGGGAAGGAAGGGGACTGGCCCCTCTCTATCAGCGATGTCAGCCTCGTGGGCGACACCATCAAGTTTCGCCTCGAGGCCGAAACCGACGGGAAGATGCGCTCCTACCTTTACGAGGGCAAGGTCTCGGGCGACACGATCACCGGGACGGTCAAGCCCGCGGATAACGCTAAAGCCTCGGCTGTCGCTTGGAAGGCCAAGCGGGACCCGGCTACGATAGAATCCATCGCCAAGTAGCGGGGGGCTGCGCCGGTTCAGTCGAGGGAGAAGGCCCGCGACGACAGGGCCATGAGGGCGGCCAATCCCGGATCGAGATCGGCCAGGCGGTCGCAGCCGGCCGGCATCTTGTCCTTGAGCCGCCGCCGCAGCTTGCGGAGGTAGGAGGAACGCACCGGGAAGGCGCTTTTCGCCGTCCTGACGAACCCCCGGCGGAAATATCCCGGCTGTTTCCCCACCGACTCGCGGAACATCAGCGCGATCCCGGGCCCGATCACGTCGCACAGGGCGGCCCGGCCCGGTGTGGCCCTCCGGCGGGCCTTCTCCAGGGCCGCGCCGAGATAGGACTCGAGACGGACCGCCGTCGTGTCGAGAGGGGCCGTGCCGGCTTGGCCCGAGAAAAGGGTCCGGTGGCCGCAACGGGAATCCTCGGCGATGTCCTGGAGGTCGTCGGCCAGCTGGAGGACGGTCCCGAAGCCGAAGCAGAATTCCTCGTCGGCCGGCTCGAGGACGCCGGCGACGAGATAGCCGTCGGCCAGAACCGAGGTCCCCCCTTTCTCCAGGCTGATGGACAGGATGTCCTCGAGCGTAGGGGCCGCCGCCGGCCTCTGCTGGAGGAGGCTCTTCACTTGGGCGTTGTAGATGGTGAGCAGCGACCGGTACAGGCCGGGGAACTCGGCCCGAGCGAAGCGGCGCTCGATGAGTCGGACGAGCGAAAGCAGCTTCTCCTCGCGCGGGGAGGCCGCGGCCTCCCCGGAGCCCTCGAGCCAGCTCCGCAGCCGGGTGACGAACGCGAGCTTTCCGGACTCGGCCTCGCGGGCGTCGTCGAGCACGTTGTCGAGATAGGGATAGACCATGCTGTAGGCGAAGATCGCGTCGTTGTGCTCGACCGGGAGCCCCAGGTCGAACTGGAGCGAGTTCATGATCCAGACGTTGCGCAAGGCCTGGTAAGCCGAGGCCAGGCCGAGGCCGGGGTCGAAATCCCTGGCCGTTTGCAGGAACCGGCGCGTCGAATCGATGAACCGGGCGTCGTAGACGGCTTCGAGCGGCAGGTCGACGAGCCGGAGGAGCCGCTTGAACGCGGGCCGGAGGCCAGAGGCGATGTCTTCCAGACGCGCGGCGTCGAGCGTTCCGTCGAGAAAGGCGGTCCTCGTCTGCTCCGAGGACAAGCCGGCGACGATGTCCGAGAGCTCCCGTTCGACGGCCCGCTTGTCGGCCCGGGCATAGCGCTTTTTCGGCGGCCCGGGCTCGGCTGAGGCGCCGTGCCAGAGGAGGGTGTGGGTTCGGACGAGGTCTTCGACGCGGGCGCCCAACGGCCCGGTTTCGGTCGATAAGAAGGAGGCGAGATCGCTCATGGTCCCAACGGCATCAGATTATAGGTTAAAACCGGCCCCGGGGGAATGAATTCCATTGACACCCGCCGGCCGGGCCTCTATCATCCCACGCGACCGAAAGGCCGGAGTCAGAGCATGAAGAACGAAGACGTCACCGCCGTCCTGGCTCTCTTGGGCATCGGCTTCTCCCGGCCGCGGCCCGACCTGCCCCTTGGCGGGAGCCCGGAGCGGTCTCTCGACCGGCTGGCCGCCGAAGACGGCGAAGGACGGCTATGGATCGTCGAGAAGCACGATCGCCGCAACGCTTCCCGCAAGCAGGAGATCGCCGAAGCCGCGGCCTCCCTGGCCGGCCGCTTGCCGGAGGTCAAGCCATGGCTGGCCTTCGCCCCGGGACGCTTCATCACCGAACGCGAGGACGGGGCGTGGCAGGTCTCGCCGTTCGTGCCGGGGGTCGCCCTCGACCGCCCGGCTTACGCTTTCGAAGGCTGGCGGGGCGAGGTGCTGGCCGATCTCCTCATCCGGTTCCGGGCCGCGGCCGGCGGCATTCCCGGCGGCGAAAACACCCCCCCGTTTTCTTTGCCCTCATTCGTCCGCGGCCTCTTCGGTATGATCAGGGACCACCGGCGGGCCCTCTTCGAGCGCCTCTACCCGGTCCTCCTACACTTGGAGCGCGGCCTGTTCCCGAAGCTCGGCCTCATTCCGACGAGCTTCAGCCACGGCGATCTTCACCCTCTGAATATCGTCTGGTCCGAGACCGGCATCAACGCCCTGATCGACTTCGAGTTCTGCGGCTTCCGCCCGGAGACGTACGACGCCGCCGTGCTCGTCGGCTGCTTGGGGATGGAGGACCCGCGGTCGCTCCGCGGGGACTTGGTGAGGACACTGATCGCCCGGTTAAAGGCCGGGGCGGGCTATGCCGCGGCCGGGTGGGCGTCGTTCCCCGATATGGTCCTGGCCTTGCGCTTCGCCTGGCTGTCCGACTGGCTGAGGCGGGATGACCGCGACATGGTCGAGCTCGAGGCGGTCTTCATCGGCCTGCTCTTAGAGAACCGGGAGGCCCTGGAGACGGCCTGGGCTTGATCAGTGCGAGACGGAGGCGGGGATGCCGCTGCCGTTCTTTTCCGCGTAGAGATGCTTGATCAGGGAGAGGAGCGTCTGGGAGATGCTGTGCAGGAACTCGATGCCGCTCTCGAAGAGGTCGTCGTCTTCCTCGCTCTTCTTGGTCCACTTGATCTCGCCGTCCACCTTGATGGACTGGTGGGTCCGCTCGAGGTCGATGACGATGCGGACGACGCTGCCGACCGGGAAGTAGTGCGGCGTGCAGATCCTCGCCCCGGAGAGGGACAGGTCGTGGGTGTGGGCGTTGATGCCATGGCCGAAGTACGATTCGCCGCCTTCTGAGGTCGTCTTGATGAAAACGGTGTTCCGTTCCATGAACCGCTTGTCTTTGCGATTGTCCATCGTCCGCATCCTCCCAACGGGGAAATCAGCTCGTTACGGGTCCATCCTCGCGCCTGCGGCCGGAAGGGTCAATCACCCCTAAGGGTGATTCGCGAGGTGATATCTCACCCCTGGCCGGGCGCCGGGGGTTTCAGCTTCTCCGATGGAGGCTGTACTCGAGAAGACCCCGCAGGATCCCGCGGTGGTCCTCCCGGATCGGCAGGTCCCGGATCCCCTCGCCGGCCTTGCCGGCATAGGCGGCCATGACCCGCCGGACGTCCTCCCTGACGCCAAGGCGCTCGGCCAGTTTCCGGACGAAGCGGATGTCTTCGGCCGTCGCATCGGTGCGGCCGAAGACCGCAGAAAAGCGCTCTCCGTCGGGCCCTGTGGCACGGTCGAGGACGCCGGTGGCGAAAAGCGTCTTCTTTCCCTGGCGGATGTCGGACCCGACGGGCTTGCCCGTTGTCCCGGAGCTGCCGAAAAGGCCGATCTCGTCGTCCTTGATCTGGAACACGAGGCCGAGGTCGAGGCCCAACCGCTCGAGGGCCGGGTGGACCGGCCTCAGGCCGCCGCCGAGGATCCAGCCCGCGGCGAGCGGAAGGTAGAACGAATAGCGGGCGGTCTTGGTGCGGTAGATATCGAGGATCTTCCGTTCCGGGCAGGGCTTGCGGGACGCTCCGGCCTCGATGTCCAGCATCTGGCCGAGACCGACCAGCCCGAATTCCGCGGCGAAGAGCTTCTGGACAGGGGCCGTCCTCTCGCGCGGGCCGGAGATCCCGGCCATGGCCTCGAAGGCGAGGAAGATGGCGATCTCGCCGGCGCAGATGGCCATGCTCGTCCCGAAGTGGTCCGCTTCGGCACCCGCCTCGGCCGGTGCGAGGCGGGCGTATTGCTCGTGGATGGAGGGGCCGCCGCGACGTCTCGGGTCGCGGTCCATGATGTCGTCGTGGATGAGAAGGCCCGACTGGATGAGCTCGAACGCGGTACCGGCCCTCAGGGCGGAGGCGCCGGCACGGCCGCCGGCCATCTCGCAGCCGAGGGCGACGAGCCCGCCGCGGAGCATCTTGCCTTTGCGGGTGAACGCCTCGAGCCGCCTCAGGACGTCGAGACCCCACGGCCGGACACGCCCCATGTCGCCGCGCTTGGCTGAGAGGAACACTCCGAGGTCGTCGGAGAGCCTTTCTTTCGCTCTTTCGAAATAGGCTTCGAAGGTCATGCGGCCCCCTTCGTCTTGTCCGCGGCGGCTGTGTCCCGCGATTCGAGGCGCCGGACGACCTCGACGATGAGCTCCATCGGCGTCGATGCCCCCGAAGCGACGAAAACCGTCGAGCCGTCCGGGATGGCGATGTCCTCGACGCTCTCGGGCCTGTCGATGAGATGGGTCCTCGGATTGATGGCCTGGGCGATATTGAAGAGGTGCCGGGTGTTGGCGCTGTGGCGCGAGCCGATGACGATGACGCAGTCCGCCTTCCGCGTGTGCGTCTCGACCTCGCGCTGGCGGGTCTTCGTCGGCTGGCAGATCGTGTCGTGGAAGACGACGTCGGGGACGAGGGCGCGGATGCGCTCGACGATGCGACGGGCCTCCTCCTCGATGAACGTCGACTGGGCCACGATGCCCGCGCGGCCGACGCCGGCGAAGAGCTCGGGCGTGACCTCGGCGGGGGACTTGACGACGAGGGCCCGCGCGACTTGGCCGACGATGCCCCGGACCTCCTCGTGCCCGACCTGCCCGATCACGACGGGAACGCGGCCCTGGGACTCGACCTCGCGGATGCGATCGTGGCTGATCCTGACCATGGGACAGGTGGCGTCGACGAACTCCAGGCCGCGCGCCTTGAGCTCGTCGTAACGCTTCCGGGTCGAGCCGTGGCTTTGGAGAATGACGACGCCGCCCGGAGGGACCGCGTCGAGGGTTTGGACGATGCGCAGGCCTTTGGCCCGCAGGGCCTCGATGACGTGCTCGTTGTGGACGATCTCGCCGAGCATATAGTAGGTCCGGTCGGGCCGGTCCGCGAGGAGCCGGTCCGTGAGCTCGAGCGTCTTGCGGACGCCGAAGCAGTAGCTCAGCGTTTCGGACAGAACGATCTTCATGAGGCGGCTCCGGGACGCTTCGATTCTATTCGCAACCCCGAATCCCTGTCAACGAACCAAAATGGAAACGTTTCTGTTTTTTACGGCTGAACGTGCGGAGGACGGTTGACGGAAGCGGGTGCCGCGGCTATCATCGGGGCAAAGGAGTTCGCCATGAACCCGTTCCGTCCGAAAACACATGCCCTTCGCTTCACCGCCGTCATGGTCGGATTGCTGCTGGGGACCTTCGCGGTCGTCACCTCGGGCCAGCAACAGGCCGCGGCCCCCCAATTCACGATGACCGAGGCGATGGTCCCGATGCGGGACGGGGTGAAGCTCCACACGGTCGTCTTCACGCCCAAGGCCGCCGCGGCGCCCCTGCCGTTCCTGTTCATGCGGACGCCCTACCAGGCTCCGGAGACGACCCGCCCCCTGGCTGCCGAAACCTATCGCGAACTCGTCGCCGAGGGCTACATCTTCGTCTTCCAGGACATCCGCGGCCGCTTCAAATCCGAAGGGACTTTTGTCATGCAGCGGCCGCCGCGCGACAAGCGCGATCCCCGCGCGATCGACGAGAGCACGGACGCTACCGATACGATCGCCTGGCTCCTCGCCAACATCCGCGGCCACAACGGCCGCGTCGGTATGATGGGCATCTCGTATGACGGCTGGCTCGCGGCCATGGCCATGCTCGACCCGCATCCGGCCCTGAAGGCGGTCTCGCCTCAGGCCTCGCCGGCCGACATGTACCTGGGCGACGATTTCCATCACAACGGCGCGTTCCGGCTGAGCTACGGCTTCGAGTACGCGGCCAGGATGGAAACGAACAAGGAGAGCTTCGCTTTCCGCTTCGACCGCTACGATACTTACGAATGGTACCTCCGGCTTGGACCGCTCGGCGCGGTCAATGAAAGGATCCTGCTGGGGAAGATCCCGAGCTGGAACGATTTCGTCGCTCATCCCAACTACGACGCGTTTTGGCAGAGGCAGGCCATGGCGTCCTATCTGACCCGGGTAACGGTCCCGACGCTCACCGTCGCCGGCTGGTGGGACCAGGAAGACTTTTACGGCCCCCAGAAGATCTATAAGACGCTCGAGCCCCACGACGCCCAGAAGCTGAACTTCTTTGTCGCTGGGCCCTGGAACCACGGCGGTTGGATGCGCGCGGACGGGACGGCCCTCGGCCGGATCAAGTTCGGCAGCAATACGTCGGCGTACTACCGGGAGCGGATCCAGGCCCCCTTTTTCGCCCACTATCTGAAGGACAAGGGCGGCTGGGAGGTTCCCGAGGCGATCACTTTCGAGACCGGGACGAACGCCTGGCAGACCTACGACGCCTGGCCGCCGCGCCGCCTGACCGAGGAGAGGGGTCTCTATTTCCGCGAGGACGGGCTCCTCTCATTCGATCCGCCCACGGGGGAGGAGGCCGCGGCTTTCGACAGTTATATCTCCGATCCCGCGCACCCGGTGCCCTATCGCCCCCGGCCGGTTGAGCCGACCTACGACTCGCGGGGCTCCGGCTGGCGGACGTGGCTCGTCGGCGACCAGCGCTTCGCCCACCTGAGGCCCGACGTCCTCAGCTGGGAGACCGGGCCCCTTGAGACGGACGTCACTGTGACCGGGGAGATCACGGCCCGCCTGTTCGCCTCGACGACCGGAACGGACAGCGACTGGGTGGTCAAGCTCATCGACGTCTACCCCGAGGACTATGCGGCCGAGCCGACGATGGGCGGCTACCAGTTGATGATCGCCAACGAGGTCTTCCGCGGGCGTTTCCACCGGAGCTTCGAGCGGCCTGAGCCGCTCGTGCCCGACAAAGCGACGGAATTCACGATCGATATGCACGGCGCCGACCACCGCTTCCTCAAAGGCCACAAGATCATGGTCCAGGTGCAGAGCTCGTGGTTCCCGCTCATCGACAGAAATCCCCAGACCTTCGTCGAGAACATCTTCGAGGCCAAGGCCTCGGATTACCGGCCGGCGACCCAACGCATCTACCGTTCGAAGGCCCAGCCCTCCTGCATCCTGCTGCCCGTCCGCTTGCGGTAAGAAGAAAAGATGGGGTCAAACCTATACCTTTATACTTTTTGGGTGGATTGGCCCCTTCTTCTTAAAGGAACGTATCCCGGTAATAGGCCCAGCCGTCGGCGATCGTCTTGTCCGCGTCGATATAGGCGTGATCGAATTCGCGCCGGCTCTTGGCGTTGTCGTAGAAGGCCGTCCACCCGCTCAGCCGGCCGTAGGCCGAGGAGAGGAGGGGCCGCCGCCCGCTCAAGCGTGAGGCCGCCTCGAGAACACGTCCCGCCGCCGCGAGCAGGAGAGCCGGGACCCGGAAGGGGTAGGCCTTGCGGCCGCAGGCCCGGCTGATGCGCCGGACGACCTCGGGGTAGTCGAGATTGGCCCCGACGACGAGGTAGCTCTCGCCGTCGCGGCCGCGACCGTCGAGCGCCTTGATGATGATGGCGGCGAGATCGCGGACGTCGACAATGGCCAGCCCGCCGGCGAACGAGCCGATCTGCGTCCGGCCGCAGATCATCTTGTAGAGCGCGTTATGAGGGGTGGCCGGATTATGGTCGCCCGGGCCCATGATCGAGGCCGGATTGAGGATGACCGCCCTCAGGCCGCGCTCCCGGATGGCCCGCTCGACGATGTCCTGGCCCCGGCGCTTGGAGGCCATGTAGACGATGTCCGGCGGCCAGTTAAACGGTGTCATCTCGTCGGCCGGGGTCCCGTCGGCGTGGAAACCGATCGCTCCGACGCTCGAGATGTGGACCAGGCGTTCGACTCCGGCTGCGAGAGAAGCCTTGACGACCGCGCGGACACCGTCTTCATTAACGGCCCTGAGTTTTTCCGCGTCCCCCTTCCAGTAAGAGATAAGGCCGGCCATGTGGACGACGTGACTGTGCCCGACTACGGCCGCCCTCACCGCGGCCGCGTCGGCGATGTCACCGTCAAACGTCCGCACTCCCGATCCGCGCCAGGTCTCGGGGATCTTGTCGCCGGGCATGACGAAGGCGTCGACGGCCGCGGCTCCCCATCGCCCGACGAGCTCGGGCATGAGGACCGCGCCGGCGAAACCGGTCGCCCCTGTGACGAGGACCTTCACGGCCGGCCCGGCCGCCGCCGTAAATAGAGGAAGGTATCGGTGGCGATGCCGGTCGCCGCGTGGAGTACGAGGGGGTAGAGGAACGATCCCGTAAAATAGGCGATCAGGCCGAAGGCCAGTCCGGCGCCGGCCGCCGCGAAGACCTCCGAGTCGGGATGCCCGATGTGGAGGAGCGTTGAAACGGCCGTCTGCACGGCCAAGGCCGGGACGAGCCCGATCGCCGGGACGAGAGGCAGGAACAGGGCGCCCCTGAAAACGGATTCCCACGGGAGATAATAGAAGACGAGATACGAAAGCTCGTAGCCGATGAAGGTCCGGGCGCTAGCGCAGGCGGCCTTGGCGAACGGATACGTCTTTTCCATGGCCGGGTCGCGCGAGGCGATGGATCCGGCCAGGACCGTGAGCGGCAGCCCGGCGAGGATCAGCCCCGCCCCCAAGCCGGTCCGTCCGAAGGTCCACCCGAACGACGCCAACGTCGCCGAGGGACGGATGGACGTCAGCGCGACGAGGAGGCAGGGGAGGGCGAGAAGGAGGACGAAGAAGGCCGCGAAATACAGTCGTACGGCCCTGAGCTCCTCCCGTGTCTTCCGCAGGCTGCGGAAATGAAGGACCGTGGCCAGCAGCGTCAGAGCGATGACGATCTCGAGATAGACGAGGGCCATCGTCGGACCGCCGGGTCCCTCCGCCAGCTCAAACCAGGTAGCCACGGGCCTTTTCTTCCTTGTACCAGGCGACGATCTCGGCGAACTGACGTCCGAAGTCGTCGTCGGGCTCATAGCCAAGCTCGTCGATCGTCTTCGAGATGTCGTAGGTCGTCTCCGTCGTGATGCGCCGGACCCGGTAATAGTTGATCTTACTCTCGAATCGGGGGAGGACCGCCTCCGCGATGCCCGAAACGGCGGCCAGGGCCCGGGCGACGGACACGGGAACGTAGATCTTCTGCCTCTTTCTCAATCCATCCTGCAGGGCATGGAGGAAATCCCCCCAAGTCGGGAGGACGCGATTGGTCACCGTGTAAGCCCGGCCTTCGATCCCCGGCGTGAGCAGGGCCAGCTCCGCGGCCCGGCAGAGGTTACCGACGTAGCAGTACCCGAAGCGCCACCGTCCCCGGCCGGCGACGAGGGGCATGCCCCGCTCGCAGCTCTGCATGAGCTTGGCGCTCGTGACCCTGTCGTATGGCCCGAACACGTCCCCGGGACGAAGGATGACCGCGGGGAAGCCTGAGGTCGCATGCTGATCACGGAGCTCGCTTTCCGTCCGGATCTTGTGACGCACATAGGGAATGAAGGCGGCGGGCCGGCCGAGCCGCTCCTCGGATATGTCCCGTCCGTCGAAGCCGAGGGTCAGCGCCGTCGAGATGTAGACGAACCGCCGAAGGGGCGCCCCGGACGAGCGGACCCTGCGGACGAGACTCCGGGTCATGTCGAAGATGTTCCGGCTGCACTCTACATCGCCGGCCGTATCCGAGACGAGCGCGGCCGAATGGACGATGTGCGTCAGCCCCTGCGGCAGGTCGATCCTCTCGGCGAAGCGCAGGTCGCCCTTGATGAGCCGGACGTCGAGCCCCTCGAGGAAGTGGAGGTCGGAGGACTCCCGGACGAGGGCGTCGACCTCCCAGCCTCGCCCGCGGAACCAGCGGCAGAGGTTGGAGCCGATGAAGCCGTTGGCGCCGGTGATGAGGACCCGGCTCATTTCGCTTCCTCCGAGGCCGGCGCCGCCCGCCGCCCTTCCCACGCCCGTTCGATCGAAGGCGCCACGAGGATGACCAAGACCCCCGCGGCGATGCCGGCGATCATGTCCGAGAGATAGTGGAAGCGGCCGTAAACCGTCGACGCGTAGAGCGAGAGGATGATGGGCGCGAGCCAGAGGAAGCCGCGTCGCGTGTACTTCAAGGACATGAACCACATGACCGTGGCCACGGCACAGTGCGGGCTGGGGACGGAGCCGCCGGCCTGGTGGATGTTGGCCCGGATCCACTCGGCGATGGTCCCAAAAAGTCCGGCCGTCAGTGGTTCCGTCAGGAGCGCTCGCACTTTTTCCCAATGCATCGGGCTGGCCACCGGAAAGAAGACGAAGCCCAGGCCGCAGGCGAGGTTGACCAGGCCCAGCTGGAACAGGTAGTCCTCGTTGGCCTCCTCGCCGCGCTTGAAGAAGATGACCGCGCCGAGCGCGGGGTAGATGACGATGTAAAAAACGTAGACGAAGAACATCCATTCCGACAGCGGGACGGAGTAGATCTTCTGCGCGGCGACGACCGGCTGGAAACCGAAGAGCGCCTGTTCCCAGGCGAGAATGCGGTCGTCCTGCCAGGGCAGGAAGATGAGCTGGAGCTCGTTGGCGGCCTTATAGACCTGAAGGAAGGTCAGCTGCACGGCGGCGGTCCGCAAAACGAAGCGGGGCCAGGGCCGGCGCAGACGGGCCATCGCGGCCAGAGAAGCGATGTAGAAAGCGATGAAAACGAGGCTAACGCCGACGACAGTGAGAGGGCGAGCGATACGTCCGTGGAAGACCGCGGCGAGGACAGTGAAAAAGGCGAGCCCGCCGAGGGTGACGACGTCGGTCAGCCCGAACTCGAGGCCGGCTACGATGAGGCGCCTCTTTTTCATCAAGCCTGCGCCCCGTCGCCACTTCTGTCGTGACTGTCCCGGTCTTCGAACGCCCGGACGGCCCGGCGCACCGAATCGCGCATCGTGGAGCGGGGACAAAAGCCGAGCTCGCGGCAGATCTTCGATCCGTCGTAGATCCAGAAATAATCCCGTCCCGCCCTGACGATGTCACGCGTCAGCGCGGGGGGCCGCCCGCTCAGCCGCGCCGCAGCTTCGGCCAGTCGCGCAGCCAAAGCCTGGGCACGGAAGGGGACACGGACCCGGGCCCGCCCGACCCCGAGCTCTTCGGCGAGCGCCGCCGTGATCTCGGACCAGGCGTAGGCCCGGCCGTCCGTGACGTAGTACGTCTGGCCGACGCTCCGGACGTTCGCCGCGGCGAGGACCAGGGCTTCGATGAGGTCGTCGACGTCGATGAGGCTCGTCCGCGGCCTATCGTCGCCGACGTCGGGCACGATCCTCTTTCTGACGAGTCCGATGGCCCGCTCCAGCTCCTTCGAGCCGGGCCCGAGCACGTTCGGCGGCCTGACGATCGTCACCGGAAGGCGGTCCGATGCCTCAAGCGTGATCCGCTCGGCGGCCAGCTTGCTGCGGCCGTAGGGCGAGACGGGGCGGGGGTCGTCGGCTTCCGTCCCTGGCCTGTCCGGCCCGCTCGGTCCGGCGGCGGAGATGCTGGAGACGAGGACGAAGCGCTCGAGCTTCGGCGCGGCGCCGAGGCAGGCCTCCACGAGATGCCGTGTCCCCTCGACGTTGGCCGCCTCGAAGTCCGCATCACGGGCCGCCTGGACGACCCCGGCCAAATGGAAGACGTGATCACGGTCAACGAGGGCGGCGGCCAGGGAGTCGGGATCACCGAGGTCGCCGACGGCGAGCCTGACGGGCTTCCTCTCGAGAGGTCGCGTGTCGCTCGTCCGGCGGACGAGGCAGACGACGTCGTGGCCCCGGTGGGCGAGGGTCGACACCAGCCGGCGTCCGATGAACCCGCTGGCCCCCGTGACCAGGGCCTTCATGATCGAACCTCCAAACCACGACCTCCCTCGGCACTCGAATCCTTCCGATTCTAACAAAAGTCAAGGGGGGAATAAAGCGCGAGTCAGGCGGCGGCGACGGCTTCGTGAACGACCATCTCCGATTCGGTCTTCGTCGGCGTCTTGACGAGGATGCCCCGGCTCTCCAGGTCGAACCCTCCGCGGGCGGCGATCACGTCGCGGGCCGCCGTCAGCCAAGTGTTGACCCCGGCGAAATCGGGATGGTGCCGCTCGTTGGCGTCGATGGGATAGAGGACGTTCTTCGCGGCCCAGTAATCGAGGGCGACGGGGTCCTGGCTGGCCACGATGGTATTGGCCCGATGCGTGGCCGCGGCCGGATATCCATTGAGAGCCCTGTGCGATACCCAGATGGCGTCCATGATGTTGAGGACCGGGGTGTGGACGGAGACCATCATCTTGCCGCAGGTCTCGCCGAGTCCGCCGTAATGACGGAAGCTCGATTGGCCGTCCAACATCGAGACGAGGCCGTACATGTGCTTGAGGGACCCCGTGAGCTCCGAGCCACCCGTGTCGTGGTGCTTGAGAACGGGGACGTTGATGAGCTTGAGATCGGAGCCGTAGGCCGTCCCGTTCCAGATCCCTTCCCGGAGCTCGACCCGGCGGCCACCGGCCGTCGTGAAGCAGGGATACGAGACGTTCTCGAAGACCCTGTAGCCGTCCGCGGCGTGCTCGCCGGAACCGATGAAGCTCCCCCGGATCCCGTCGAGGAGGAACGCCGAGACCCGGGAATCTTGGAACAGGCTGCTGACGAGCCAGAGGAACGAATGGCTTTCGTTCTGGGCGTTGGCATGGACTTCGCTGTTCCCGTACGAGTTGGACGTATCACAGTTCAGGCTGCCGCTGCCCTGGCCGTTCTCGATGATGACGATTTCGCCGTGGAAACCGTCCGGATGTTCGAGGATGCGCTGGACGAGGCCCCGGACGAGGTCGGTGTTCGTGCAGCCGCGGTACTTCCACTGGGCGTTGACCTTGATCAGGACGACATCGCCGGCGGCGATGAGGCCGTTCGATCCGTTCTCGGCGCCTGAGAAGGATGTCCGGTAGAACTTGAGCCCCTTGCCGCCCATGAGATCGATGAGGGTATCGATCCCGGCGTGCCGGTTCCCCGTCGTGAAGGCGTTATCGGGGATCCCGGAGACCCGGAAGATAGGATTCCGGGTGCCGGTCGGGTCGCCGGGGGTGTTCGTCGTCTGGCAGCCCGCAAAAGGCAGGGCAGCCGCCCCTGCCATGGCCAGCTTGACGAAGTTGCGTCGCCTCATGGTCGTCCTGTCCTTCCGGAGTTTAGTCGCGCGACTTCCATGATAGCACATCGAGGGATGGGAGGGTCATGATCCTGAAGGCGGCCCGCGCGTGTTGACGCAGGGGGGAGGCCGTGGGATAATAAACGCCCTATGAAAAAGGGTGCGGTCCTGGCCTTTATCGTCGTCTTCGCCGTTTGTCTGTTCCATTTCTATTTCGCCGAGGACCATTGCCCCGTCCATTGCCCGGCCCGGGGCGGCGGCTTCGGCCACGTCCATCCCCACCACCCGGGTGCTTCGGTGTGCCTCTGCTTCTGGTCCTCGCTCATGGGCCCGGAGGCCGACGATTCCCCGCCCGCCGGCATGTTCCTGACAGTGCTGGCCGCTCCCGCCGCGGCTCATGCCATCGTGATGACCACCGCGGACATCACCCCCCCTCCCAAAACTTCCCTCGTCTAAGCCTCGTCCCGGTTCCGTCCCGACGCCCCGACAAGGAGGATTGCCATGCCGGTCAAAAGACCGTTCGTTTTCGCCGTTGCCGCGGCGATCTCTATCATTCCCGCCCTTTCGGCCCAGGAGAACGGCCTCACCATCGACCAGGCCGTAGAGATCGCCCTGACCCGGAATCCCGAAGTCATGGCGGCCGCGACACGCGTCGAGGCCGCGCGGGGCCGGACGCTCCAGCTGAGGTCCCGCCCCGAGCCCCAAGTGTTTGCCAGCGTCGAGGGCGTGCCCATTCCCGGCCTCAAGAAAGAAGGCGACGAGACGGAGATCCATCTTGGCATCGAACAGGCCTTCGAGTATCCCGGCAAGCGTGCCCTGCGGACCGCGATCGGCCGCTCCGGTGAGGACATGGCCGCGGCCGAGCTCGACAGGGTCCGGCTCCTCCTCACGGCCAGGGTGAAAAAGACCTACTGGAGCGCGGCCTTCGCCGGCGCCGCCGTCGCGGCCCTCGAGCGTACGTCGTCGCGGCTCGACGCCCTTCTCGAGGACCTGCAGGCGAAGTACAGGACAGGCGCGGCTGCCTATGCCGACGTGCTCAGGGCCCGCGCCGAAAAAGCCCGGCTGAGGAACCAGATTCTCGACCAGGCCAAAGAAAAGCGCGCCGCCGAGCTCCAACTCGACGAGCTCCTCGGGCGTGATCCCAGCGAGCCCATCGCGCTGCTGTCCGCGTTGCCCTTCGTTCCTCTGGCGGTCGACGTGGCGTCGCTCCTCGAGCGAGCCCGGACGACCTTTCCGTCGTTCCGGCTTTCGGCGCTGGGGATGGAGCGGGCCGCTTCCGCCGTGAAGCTGGCCGGGCTCAGCCGCCGCCCTGATTTCCTGGCCGGCTTCCTCCTGCCGAGCGTCCGCCCCAACGCCTGGGGCGTTTCGTTCGGGCTGACCATGCCCTTCCTCAGGCCCGGCCGGGCCAAGGGCCAGGCCCAGGAGGCCGCCGCAGACGCGGAGGTCAGCCGGTTCGCCGCTGAGGCCCTCGACCGGCGTGTCAGGACGGCCGTCGAAAGCGCCTTCGCCGCCGCCAAATCGGCCGAGGAGCAGGTCCTTGTTTACGAGCATAGCTTGCTCCAGGAGCTTGAGGACGAGCTCGGCATCCAACTCGAGTACTTTCGCTATGGCAAGGTCGAGGCGTTCAGCCTGCTCGACCTTCACCGGACTTTCGTCCTGGCCCAGGTCGAACACCTGCGCGCCTTGCTTCTTTACAACCTCGCCCTGGCCGATCTCGAGGTCGCCGGCGAGACAATCGATTGACGGAGAAATTGCATGAAGACACTTCCTCGAATCATCTTTGTGGCGGCTTTGCCGGCCCTTCTTTTTTTCGCTGGCTGCCGGGCCAAGAACGCTGTCGACGCCGGCCAACCCGACGCGGACCTCGCCCAGGGGCGCATGGCACCGACGTCCGTGACTCTGACAGCCGAGGCCGTCACGGCAGCGGACATCAAGACCGAGACTGTGGCGATGGGCCTTATGGCGCAATGGATCGAAGCCGCGGGTGAGCTCGAGTGGAACGCCCGCCGCGTCGTCCATATCACCGCCCGGACGCCGGGCCGGCTCGAGCGTGTTCTCGTCGTCCAAGGCGATCGGGTCCGCGAAGGCCAGCTCTTGGCCGAGATCTATAGTCCGGATTTCCTGACCTTGCAGGCCGAATACATCCAGGCGTCGTCCCGGGCGAAGCGGCATGCGGGCGACGTGGTTGAGGAGGCGCCGGCCCGCGCCTTCCTTGCGGGGGCCCGCGAACGGCTGTCCTTGCTGGGCGTCCCGGCCACCGAGATCGAGGCTCTCGACACATCGGCCGTGCCCAGGCCCCTCCTGGTGGTCAGCGCGCCCATCGCCGGGACCGTTGTCGAAAGCGATGTCGTCACCGGCGACGCGGTGGAGCTCGGCACGAGCCTCTTCCGGCTGGCCGACCCGTCGACACTCTGGGCCTGCCTCCACATCCAGGAGAAGGACCTGGCCGTCACAAAGGCGGGGACCGAAGTCATTTTGAGGTCCCACGCCTACCCCGGCGAGGAGTTCCGCGGCCGGCTCGTCCTTGTCGGCGACGTCATCGACGCTGGAACCCGGACCGTCGAGGGCCGGGTCGAGGTCGCCAACGCTGGGGGGAGGCTGAAATCGGGGATGTACGTCGACGCGCTGACCGCGGCGGGAGGAGAGCGTCAGGCCCTCGTCGTCCCCGAAGAATCCGTCCAGGACGACGAAGGCCGGTCCGTTGTCTTCGTCAAGACGGGGGAGAGGACCTTTGCCCGGCGAGAGGTCGAGACGGGCGAAAAGTTCGATGGGACGATCGAGATCCTCAAAGGCCTCGAGGCCGGGGAGATCGTCGTCACGTCGGGCAGCTTCCTGCTGAAATCGGAGATCCGCAAGGGCGCCCTGGTGGGAGATTAGCATGGGCCTGGTCGACCGCCTTATCGAATCTTCTCTCCGGCAGCGAGTCCTCGTCATCGTCGGCGTCTTGCTCCTTGTCGGCTTGGGCATCTGGGCCGTCCTCCGTATCCCCATTGACGCGTTTCCCGATGTCACCAACATCCAGGTCGAAGTCTTGTCCACGATCCCGGGGATGTCCCCGCCCGAGGTCGAACGGTTCGTGACATATCCCGTCGAGATGGCTATGCGCGGCCTGCCCCGGCTCGACCAGGTCCGGTCGATCTCGAAGTCGGGCCTGTCCGTGATCACGGTCGTCTTCGAGGACGGCGTCGACATCTATTTTGCCCGCCAGCTTGTCCTCGAGCGGCTGATCGAAGCCAAGGAGCGCGTCCCCGCGGGCACCGCGATCGCGATGGGACCCATTTCCACGGCGATGGGCGAGATCTACCAGTACACGCTCGTTGGGACGCCGCCGTCCGGGATGGAGGAAATGGAATTCCTGACCCAGGTCCGGACCGTCCAGGACTGGATCCTATCGCCCCTGCTGAAGTCCATCCCGGGCGTCAACGAGATCAATTCCTTCGGCGGGTACATCAAGCAGTACCACGTCACGGTGGACCCGGAGAAGCTCCTCGCTTACGACCTTACCCTGGGGGACATCGGGGAGGCGCTGCGCCGGAACAACCTCAACGTCGGCGGCAACGTCCTGGAACGGGGCGAACTGCAGTATCTCGTCCGCGGCATCGGCCTCCTCCAGACGGTCGAAGACATTGGCGATGTGGCCCTGAAGACGGAGGCGGGGACGCCCGTTCTCGTCCGCGATGTGGCCGAGGTCCGGATCGGGCAGGCCGTCCGCCAGGGCGGGGCCATGAAAGACGGGCAAGGCGAGGTCGTCGGTGGTGTCGTCATGATGCTCCGCGGCGCCAACGGCCGGGACGTCGTCGAGGATATCAAGCTCCGGGTCGGCGAGATCAACGCCTCGGGCGTCCTGCCGCTCGGCCTCCGCATCGAGCCCTATTACCAGCGCTCGGACATCATCACCCGGGCCGTCTCCACGGTGATCGAAGCTCTCTTGATCGGCTCGCTGCTCGTCGTCCTTGTCCTCGTCGTCTTTCTCCGCAGCCTCCGTGGCGCTTTCATCGTCGTTCTGGCCTTGCCGCTCTCGATCCTTTTTACCTTCCTGATGATGCGCCTTGTCGGGCTTTCGGCCAACCTCATGTCCATCGGCGGATTGGCCATCTCGATCGGCATGATCATCGACGCGACCATCATCCAGGTGGAGAACGTCCAGCGGCATCTCTCAGAGAAAGGGGTCGGGGCCCACAAGCTTTCAACGGTCCTCAAGGCCATCCTCGAGGTCCGCAAGCCGTCCATCTTCGGCGAGCTCATCATCGCCCTGACCTTCATCCCCATCATCGCCCTCCAGGGGATCGAAGGAAAGATGTTCGCCCCCCTGGCCTTCACCTACGTCATCGCCCTCTCGGCGTCGCTGGTCCTGTCGCTCGTCGCGATTCCGGCGTTCTGCTATATGGTCCTCAAGCCTCATCCAGACCGGAAAAGCTTCCTCGTCGAGGGGGCCAAGAAGGTCTACCTGCCGCTCCTTCGCTGGAGCCTGGGACATAAAGGCCTGGTCGTCGCAGCGGCCGTCGTGCTCCTGGCCGGAACGGTCGTCCTCATCCCCCGGCTGGGAACGGAATTCATGCCGATCATGGACGAGGGAGCCCTTGATACGGACGTCCAGTTCCTGCCCGGCATCTCCCTCGATGAGTCCCTGGCCTTGAGCCGCAAGGTCCAGGCCCGGCTTATGAAGTTCCCCGAACTTGTGACGATCATCGGCAAGACGGGGCAGACCGGCGTCGCCCTCGAGGCCCGGGGCGTCGAGAAGACGGGCTATGTCGGCGTGCTCAAGCCGAGGAAGGAGTGGACGTCGGCGCGGACCCGTGAGGACCTCGTCGACCGCATGCGGCAAGCGGTAGAAGGCTTTCCAGGGATGACCATCTCCTTTAGCCAGCCCATCGCCTGCCGTATCGACGAACTCGTCGCCGGGACGAAAGCCCAGCTCATCATCAAGCTCTTCGGTGAGGACCTCGATGTCCTCAAGGCCAAAGGCGACGAGATCGGATCCGCCCTGTCCCGGATCAGGGGCGCGACCGATATCAACGTCGAGAAAGTCGCAGGACAGCCCTACATCACGATCCGGCCCGACCGGGGCCGGATCGCCCGGCTCGGCCTCAATGTCGAGGACGTCCAATCCATCGTGGAGGCGGCGGTCGGCGGCAAGACCGAGACCCAGATCTACGAGGGCGATAAGTACTTCGATCTGCAGATCCGCTACCCGGAGGCACGGCGGAACTCTATCGAGACCATCGGTGCCATTCTCGTCCGGACGCCGGGAGGGGCCCATATCCCCCTGAGCCAGGTGGCGGACATCGCCATGCTCGAGGGGCCCAGCCAGATCAGCCGCGAGTCCGGCCAGCGCCGGATCGGAGTCGAGTGCAATATCAGAGGCCGCGACCTGGGCGGCTTTGTCGCCGAGGCCCGGAGGGCGATCGGCCGGGGCGTCGCGCTCCCGCCGGGTTATTTTCTCAGCTGGGGCGGCCAGTTCGAGAACCAGCAGAGGGCCATGCAGCGGCTGGCGGTCATCCTGCCGGCGACGATCGGCTTGATCCTGTTCTTGCTCTTCCTGACTTTTGGGTCGCTTCGGCTGTCGCTCCTGGTCATCCTCGACCTGCCCTTCGCCCTGATCGGCGGGGTCATGGCGCTTTACGTCTCCGGGCTCTATCTCTCCGTTCCGGCCTCGGTCGGCTTTATCGCCCTCTTCGGCATCGCCGTTCTCAACGGCATCGTCCTCCTTTCGTACATCACCCAGCTTCAGGAGGAGGGGAGGACGGTGGGCGAGGCCGTCGTCCAGGGCTGTCTCAACCGCTTGCGCCCCGTGCTGATGACCGCCACCATCACGATCTTCAGCCTGGCGCCGCTTCTCTTCGCGCAGGGGCCAGGATCGGAGATCCAGCGGCCGCTGGCCGTCGTGGTCGTCGGCGGACTGATCACGTCCACTATCTTGACGCTTCTCCTCCTTCCCGCACTCTATAGTTGGCTCGGACGCAAAAAAGAAGAGGTTGAGATCTAAGGAGAACAACATTGAAAGAAATCAAGGCCATCATCAAGCCGGCGACGCTGGGAACGGTCCTCAGCGCCCTGAGACTCATCGAGGGCCTTCCCGGGATCACGATCTCGGACGTCAAAGGCTTCGGCAAGACGAAAAAGGCTCCGGATGAGATCCTCGAGCATGATCATAGAACAAAGCTCGAGATCATCGTTCCCGACGAACTGGCGGAAACGACCGTCAAGGCCATCCAAGACAATGCGAGAACCGGGGGGAAGGGAGATGGCAAGATTTTCATCTCCGAGATCCTTGACGTCGTGAGGATCAGAACCGGGGAGCGGGGCCGCGGCGCGATCTGAGAAGGGTTTGACCCCTTCTTTTTCCTATGTTATAACTCGCCTCCATGAAGAGCGGCCTGTTCGCCACCAAGAGCCTCGAGCAGCTGACGCAGGAAGCCTCGTCCGAATCGTCCGGTCTCAAGCGCGTCCTCGGCCCGTGGCACCTCATTTTCCTCGGCATCGGGGCCATCGTCGGCGCCGGCATCTTCGTCATGACCGGCCATGTCGCGGCCCAGTACGCCGGGCCCGCCGTTACGCTCTCCATCGTGATCGCCGGCGTGACTTGCGCCTTCGCCGGGCTCTGCTACGCCGAGTTCGCCTCGCTCATCCCCATCGCCGGCAGCGCCTACACCTACGCCTATGCGACGTTGGGCGAGATCTTCGCCTGGATCATCGGCTGGGACCTCATCCTGGAGTACTCGGTGGGCGCGACGACCGTGGCTATCGGCTGGTCCGGATATGTTGTCAGTTTCCTCAAGGGCATCGGCGTCAATTTCCCCGCCGCCTTTGCCGACGCGCCCTTCGCCTTCGACCCGAAGACCGGCGACTGGACAAAGACCGGCTCGCTCATCAACCTCCCGGCCCTCCTGATCATCGCCCTCATCACCACCGTTCTCGTCCGGGGCATCCGCGAGTCGGCCTCCGTCAACTCGGTCATCGTCTTCCTGAAGATCAGCATCATCCTTATCTTCGTGGGGGCGGGCCTCTTTTTCATCAAGCCGGAGCTCTGGAAGCCGTTCATCCCCGCGAACCAGGGACAATCCGGCTTCTTCGGCTGGAGCGGGATCCTCCGGGGGGCCGGTGTGATGTTCTTCGCCTACCTCGGCTTTGACGCCGTCTCGACGGCCGCCCAGGAGGCAAAAAATCCGAAGCGGGACATGCCCATCGGCATCCTGGGGTCGCTCTTCGCCTGCACCGCCATCTACATCGTCTTTTCCCTAGTCCTCACGGGCGTCGTCCCCTACACCGATCTCAACGTCACGGCCCCCGTGGCCGTGGCCATCGACGCCATGCGGCTCTTCTGGCTCTCGCCCCTCATCAAGATCGCCGCCATCATCGGTCTCATGTCGGTCATGATGGTCCAGCTCATGGGCCAGCCGCGGATCTTCTACACCATGGCCAAGGACGGCCTCCTGCCGCCGGCCGCGGCGAAGATCCACCCGAAGTACGGCACGCCCCACGTCACGACGATCATCACCGGCGTCCTCGTCGGCATCGCCGCCGCGCTCCTGCCCATGGGCATCGTCGGCGAGCTCGTCAGCATCGGGACGCTCTTCGCCTTCGCCATCGTCTGCGGCGGCGTCCTCGTCCTGCGCTACACCCGCCCCGATATCCCGCGGCCCTTCAAGACGCCCCTCGTCCCGCTCGTCCCCGCCCTGGGCATCTTTTCCTGCGTCTACCTGATGACCTTCCTGTCCAGGGACACCTGGATTCGCCTCATCGCCTGGATGGCGATCGGGCTGGTCATCTACTTCACCTACGGCATCCGCAAGAGCAAGCTCAGGAGAAGGCCATGACCGTCCCTCCCGCGACCACCGCCCCCGAGCCCGGGTCCCAGCACTTCAAGCGAGAGATGTCGCTCTTCGACGCCATGATGATCGTCATGGGCGCGATGATCGGCTCGGGCATCTTCATCGTCAGCGCCGACATCGCCCGCACGGTCGGCTCGCCCGGCCTGCTGCTCCTCGTCTGGCTCATCACCGGCGTCCTCACGGTCATCGGCGCTCTGAGCTACGGCGAGCTGGCCGGCATGATGCCCCACGCGGGCGGGCTCTACGTCTACCTCCGCGAAGCGTACAACCCACTCGTCGGCTTTCTCTACGGCTGGACGACATTCATGGTCATCATGACCGGGACGATCGCGGCCGTCGCGGTCGCCTTCGCCAAGTTCACCGGGCTCATCATCCCCTGGTTCAGCGAGAAGCACGTCCTCACGACCGTCCTGGGCCTGAAGATCTCGGCCGCCCAGGTCTTGGCCATCGCCAGCATCGTCGTCCTGACCTATCTCAACATGCAGGGCCTGCGGACGGGCAAGACGATCCAGGGCATCTTCACCGTGACCAAGACGGTCGCGCTCGGCGGTCTCATCCTGCTGGGGTTCATCTTCGGAGCCAACGCCGTGGCCGTCAAAGCCAATCTGGCCGTCCTCTGGAAGGCCAGCTGGACGCACATGGCGGGTGGTCAGATCGCGTCGGTCGAGCCCCTCTCGGGCCTGATGGTCCTGGCGGCCATCGGGGCGGCCATGGTCGGATCGCTTTTCGCCGCGGACGAATGGTACACCGTGACCTACATCGCCGGCGAGGTCAAGAACCCGAAACGGAACATCCCCTTGAGCCTCGTCCTCGGCGCCGGCATCGTCATCTTCCTCTATTTCCTGGCTAACCTTTCCTACGTCCTCATCCTGCCCGTCCACGGCAGCCCGGAGGCGCTCGACGTCATGGGCCGGGGCATCCAGTTCGCCCAGTTCGACCGCGTCGGTACCGCAGCCGCCGGGATGATCTTCGGCCCCGCCGCCGCCATCATCATGGCCGTCCTGATCATGATCTCGACGTTCGGCTGCAACAACGGGCTCATCCTGTCCGGGGCGCGGGTTTATTACGCCATGGCCAAGGACGGCCTGTTCTTCAACGCGACGGGCCGGCTCAACCGGAAGTCGGTCCCGGGCACGGCCCTCGTCGTCCAAGGCGTCTGGGCCTCGCTCCTCTGCCTCTCGGGCACCTACAGCGATCTCCTGGACTACGTCGTCTTTGCCGTCCTCATCTTCTTCGTGCTCGTGGTCTCGGGCATCTTCATCCTGCGCAAAAAGCGGCCTGAATGGGAACGGCCCTACAAGGCCTGGGGCTATCCTGTCGTGCCCGCGCTCTATATCCTCTGTGCGGCGGCCATCGCCGTCGACCTGTTGATCTTCAAGACGAAGTACACCTTCCCCGGACTCCTCATCGTCCTGCTGGGGATCCCGGTCTACTTCATCCGCAAGCGGTTCGCGAAGCCCCAGACTCCGGCCGGAGAGTAGATCGAGGACTCTCCCGTCTATTTTTTTCTTTCGGCGGCAAGGACGCCGGAGATCATGTACTCCTTCGGGGTGAACTCCTGGATCCAGACACGGATCGATTCGACCGGGGCCCCGATCGAATCGTGCACGGCCGCCGTGACCGCCGTGAGCAAGGCCTTCTTCTGATCGTCCGTACGTCCTTCGAGCAGGTGGATCTCGACGAGTGGCATGGCCGCCTCCTTTCCCGGCCATTTTAGCAACAAGAAGGGGTCAAACCTATACTTTTAATAAGAGGGGGTCAAACCTACGCGATGCCAGTTTTATACTGGCATCGCGTAGGTTTGACCCCTTCTGTTTGACTTTGGGGGGGCCTTCTGATAGAAACTTAGAAAAGACGCATGGCCATGGTCATCAAAACACGCGAAGTCAATAACGTCGTCGTCTTCGATGTCGAGGGCGAGATCCGCCGCACGGAAACGCCCCAGGAAACGCTCCACAGCCTGGTCGAAGCCCAGCTCGACCAGGGCCGGAGGAACGTTTTGCTCGACCTCGGCGGAGTGGAGTTCATCGACAGCTTCGGCGTAGGCCAGATCCTGGCCAGCTACATCTCGACCCAGAACCTCGGCGGCAAGCTCAAGCTCTGCAAGATCTCCCACAAGCTGCTCCTCGTCTTCCAGATCACGATGCTGACCAAGGTCCTCGATATCCATGAAGATTGCGACCGGGCCCTGGCGAGCTTCGGGAAGGCCTGACCTCCCGGGGGCCTGAGGGAGGAGGGGAGTGCCCGACGGGCGGCTCGAGAGATTCCTGAAGGGATTCGGGGATGTCCGCGGCCGCGAGGCGCGGGCTGCCCTATCCCTTGCGGCGTTCTTCTTCCTGATCACCGCCACCTTCTATATCCTCAAGCCGGTCAAGGAGAGCTTCCTGATCGGCATCCGGCCCAGCTGGTGGTCGTACGCCGACCTGGCCACGGCCCTCCTCATCGGCTTCGTCGTCGCCCTCAACGCCCGGTTACTCGACCGCTTGCCCCGGCAGACCTACCTGACGGCCTCGCTCCTCTTTTTCGTCGCCAGCCTGTTCGTTTTCTGGTACGTCTTCGAGCTCCACCTGAAAGGGGTGTATCGCTCGCCCGTGGCCGACCCGTCCGGTTTCGCTTTCTCGCTCGTCGCCCAGCAGTGGATCACGGACCATTTTTCTGTTGTCGTGATCGCCTTCAGCTTCTGGGCCGATATCTTCATCTCCATGTCGGTGACCCAGTTCTGGATCGCCGTCAACGATGTCTTCGACCCGCACCAGGCGAAGAGGCTCGTTGGTCTTTTTGTTACGGGGGGGCTCTTCGGCGGCATCGCCGGCTCGGGCGTGGCGGCGCTGATCACCTTTGCCCGAGTCATCCAGCCGCATGACCTGCTCCTCGTCTGTCCCGGCCTGCTCGTCCTGGCCCTGGTGACGGTCAACATCGTCTATGCCGGGCAGCTCAAGATCGACGCCGCCGCCGGAGACAATCGCATCGCCCCGACCTCGAAGGTCGGATATCTGGAGAGCTTCCGGACCGTCCGCAAGAACCGCTATCTTCTTCTGCTGGCCTCGATGCTGGGCGCGGCCATGGTCGCGGGGTCGCTCATCAACTACCAATTCAAGACGGTCATGAATTTCGTTTTCCCGGATAACCAGGCGAGAACGTCCTCGATCGCCGTCTTTTACCTGGTCATTCTGCTCATCTCGACGGTCTTCCACCTCGTCACGACCGGCCGGGTGCTTAAGTCGTACGGTATCCGGTGGGCCATCTCCCTCGCCCCGATCGTCCTCCTCCTCGGGTCCGCGGCCGTGTTCCTCATTCCTCTCGGCGTCATGCTGGCCTGGGCCTGGACCGTCCGAGGAAGTGACAAGCTCTTCGACAACACGCTCAGCCAATCCGTCCGCGAGCTCCTTTATGTTCCTGTCGCCCCCGAGTTCAAATATCGAGCCAAGATCTTCATCGATATGTTCGTCAGCAAATTCGCCACCGGGTTCGGCGCGGCGCTTTATCTCGCCCTTTTCTACGTTCTTCAGTTCGAATTCCGGACCGATAAGCTTGTGGTCATCCGCGAGATCGGCTACGCGGCCCTCTTCTTCCTCCTTCTCTGGCTGGTCCTGACCCGGCTCGTCTACAGGGAATACCCGGCCGTCCTGAAGAAGGACCTCGGACAGCTCTGGATGGACGGCCAGCAGGTCGTCGACACGCACATCGACGAGAAGCTCGTCCGCGAGGTCTTCGAGGCCATCCAGAGCCGCGAGCGAAGCACGACGCTCTACTATATGAACGTCTTCAACCTCGTCCGGACGAACAGTCTGACCCCCGAGCTCAAAGAGCTCCTCGGCGTCAAGAGGGACGAGCTCAAGGCCCGGGCCATGGATTCCCTCCTCGACGTCGGCGGCGGGTCATTTTATCCCGGGCTCGAGGAGGCCTTCACCGACACGGAGTTCCAGAAGGAGATCGACCTCATCTACTTCCTGCCCTCCTATCAGAAGATCATGGACGAGCGCCTCGGGACCATCGTGGCCTCGTCATCCGAGCTCGACCGGATCGAAGCCGCCAACAGCATCTGCCGGATGGTGCCGAGCCCGCCGACCCTCGCCGCCCTGTCCCGCCTTCTCCAGGACCCCTCGCCGGACGTCATCCTCTATGCCCTGAACAGCGCCTCCGTTCACCGTCGCCCCGAGCATATCCCGTTCATTTTGCGCCAGCTGGCCAATCCGATGACGGTCGCCGAGGCCCGGGCGGCCCTGGCCGCCTTCGGGCCCGGCATCGAGAGCCGTCTCGCCGCGGCGCTCGGCTCAGAAGAAGAGCCCATCGAGGTCCGGCGGGCCATCCCCGAGGTCCTAGCCCGCATCGGGACCCAGAGGGCGGCCGACATCCTCGTCGGCGAGCTGGCCCGCCGGCGGGACGACATGGAGCAGCCCCTCGTCGACGCCCTCTACAAGATCCGGAGCGACCAGCCGCGGGTCCGGTTCCGCGAGAAAGACCTCCGGGCGGAGCTCCATATCCTCGTCCGGAAGGCCTGCGATGTCGTCCTGGACCCCCCCGGATCGCCCGAGGCGCTCAAGGCGCAGCTGGACATCCGGATCAAGCGCGTCTTCGACCTGCTGACGCTCATATACTCCCGCGAGGACGTCGTCAACGATTACCAGAACATCCTGCAAGGGACCCCCAAGTCTGTCGACTATGCCCTGGAGCATCTCGACAACCTGCTCGATCGGGAGGACAAGGAGCTGCTCTTCCCGCTCATCGAGGACCATTCGGCCGACGAGAGGGCCCTCCGGGTGCGGAAGGCGTTGAGGTTGAAATGACCCGCCCCCTCATCTAGAATGAAGGTAGAGGGCATGCCCATGGCCAACTTGTATATCTATCCCAAGATCGGAGAGCCCTCGACCTTCCCGCTGGGGACGGGCCGGGTGACGATCGGCCGCTCGGCCGCGAACGACATCGTCCTGTCCGACCAGTTCAGCTCGGGCTGCCACGCCATCATCCTCCGGACGGAGCGGGGTTACGCCCTCGTCGACCAGGGCAGCAAGAACGGGACGTTCGTCAACGGCCGCCGCGTCACCGGCGAGATCGACCTCGCCCGAGGCGACGAGATCCTCATCGGCTCGACCCGCTTCTACTTCGACAAGGATTTTCAGCCCGCCGTCGAGACCGTCGAGGGGACGACCTTCACCCACAGCTCGAACACGATCATCCAGGTCAAGGACCTTCTCAAGAAGCCCCGCACGGCGGCCACCCCCCTGAAGACCCCGGGCGGCGGGCTCGACCTCGAGCGCTTCCAGCAGGACCAGAAGATCATCTCCGTCATGGGCGAGGTCAGCCAGGCCCTCATCTACCACATGCCGCTCGACAAGCTCCTCGACCACATCATGGACGTCCTCATCCAGCACCTGCCGATGGACCGGGGCGTCCTCATGCTCAAGAACGAGTCGACCCAGGCCCTCGAGCCCAAGGTCGTCCGGGTCCAGAACGCCGCGCTGCGGAACCAGAGCATCTTCGTCAGCCAGACGATCGTCAAGACGGCCCTGGAACGCAATTCGGCCATCCTCATCTCCGACATCCAGGCCGACGAGGGCCTGCGGGCCCAGATCAGCGTCGTCCAGGCGCAGATCCATTCGGCCTTGTGCGTGCCCCTCTGGAACAACCAGGACATCATTGGCCTCATCTACTGCGACCGGGTCTCGCTCATCGAGCAGTTCACGGAGGACGACCTGCGCCTCCTGACTCTCCTCGCCAATCTGGCCGCCGTAAAGATCGAGAACGCCCGCCTCTTCGAGGAGTCCATCAAGGCCCTCCAGTACGAGCGGGAGATCTCGCTGGCCGTGCAGATCCAGAAGAACTTCCTGCCCCGGGAGGAGCCGGACTTCGCGCCCTACGAGATCAGCGGCAGCGCCCGGGCCTGCCGCCACGTCGGCGGGGACTATTACGACTACATCCCCATCGACAAGGACCGCCTGGCCGTCGTCGTCGCGGACGTCTCTGGCGTCGGCGTCAGCGCCTCCCTGCTCATGGCCTCGCTGCGCGGGGCCCTCCACGAGAAGTTCCCGGGCACCGTCGAGCTCAGCGAGCTCGCGGCCAAGCTCAACGACTTCGTCTATTCGAGCTCGGACAGCCATCTGTTCATCTCGTTCTTCCTGGCCATCCTCGATCGGACCCGGGACAAGCTGGGCTACGTCAACGCCGGCCACAACCCGCCGCTCCTCCTGGAGCGCAAGGGTCCGGCCCGTTCTCTCGAGAGCACCGGGCCCTGCCTGGGGATGTTCCCGGCCCAGACGTTCGCCGAGCAGACGCTCACCCTCGGCCCGGGCGATATCCTCTGCCTCTACACCGACGGGATCGTCGAGAGCCGGAAGGGCGAGCACGATGAATACGGGGTCGACCGCTTGGCGGCGAAGATCAAAGAGCTTGGCGGCCTGCCGGCCGGGGAGATCAAGGACAAGATCTTCGAGGACGTCTTCGCCTTCAGCGGCTGCACGGAGGCGGGCGACGATATGACGCTCGTCGTCATCAAGCGGAACCCGTAAGGACCGGGACGTGAAGCGCATCGTGGCCAGCGAGGACGCCAAGGAGCTCAAGGTCGCGGCCAAGCTCAAAGAGATCGACTGTGTCCGGGGCTTCCTTCAGGATGCCATCGCCGGCCTGCCCTTCGACGAAGAGGACCGTCTCAAGATCGAGCTGGCCCTTCATGAGATCTGCGTCAACATCGTCCGCTACGCGTATCCCCGTGGCCGCAAGGGCGACATGATCATCCGGATCTGGCGGGACGCGGACTCGCTCTTCATCGAGGTCCGGGACACGGGTATTCCTTTCAACCCCGTCAGGAAGAAGAACCCCGATCTGCTCGTCAAGCTCCGCCGCGGCATTCCCGGCGGCCTGGGCGTCTATTTTTTCAAGACCCTGATGGATGGCCTGTCCTACCGCCGGGTGGGCGGGCAGAACATCCTGACCGTCCGCAAGTCCCTCTGATCAGTAGAGGACCTTGCCCTCCCCGTTGACCCTGACCATCCGGTCGATCTCCGCCAGGACGAGGTCGCGCCGGATGAGAACGGCGCGGATCTCCTCGTCGGAAAGATACTCGCCGACCGCGGACCGGAGGGCGGCGAAATCGAGGGATTTGACCTTCTCGTAGACGGCCCGGGGGAGCTCACTCATGAGCATCGGTCCCGCCGGGCTCCTGGCCGAATAGAGGAGGCCTGTGACGAACTTGCCCGACGTCCGGAACGAGCGAGAATGGTCGATAAGGATCATCCGCCAGTCCCTGGTGATCAGGATCTGGTTCTCGTGGCGGTCCTCGTTGGCGATGAGGTTGTCGAAGAGCCGCTCGAGGTAGGTCGCCCGGTTCCAGCCGAGAACCTTGGCCGGGGGCGTCTTGAGCCCCTTCTCGTCCCTGTCCGGGATCGACATCGTGTCGTCGATCCAGTACTGGCACGAGCCGCGGTTGCCCTGAAAGCTGCGCTCCACGGTGGGGGGGACCATGCCCAGCCCGAGGACCTTGTCGATGCGGTAGGCGGCGATCTCGTACTGCCAGCCTTCCCAGAAGCCGCCCATGCGTCCCGCGGCGTTCTTCCACAAGGCGCGGTGCGTGATGTCACCCAGCTTGAGCGTCAGGACCCAGGGTGACGTCACGGCCTCGGGTCCGACGATCTGCCTGCTCCCGACCTCCACCGCTTTCTCCAAGAAAGACTCCCACCGCTCGCGCTGGGCCAGCTCGTCGGGGAGAAACTGGAGAGGCGCGGGGGAAACCACGGGAGACAAGGGTGCCGCCGGTTCCTTGCCCTCGGGGCCGCCGGCATCGACGCAGGCCAGCAGGAGGGCGCCGAGAGGCAGGAGAACGGCTAGGCCGGTCGCGGCGAGTCTCCTATTCAGTTTCAATAAAGCACCGCTTCTTCGCCCTGCTCCTCGACCATCTTGGAGATCTCCCCGAGGAGGAGGTCCCGGCGGGCGAGGATGGCCTTGATCTCGCTGTCCGTGAGCGTCGACCCGACGGCCGCGCGGATATCCTCGAAGGTCAAGGTCTTGATATTGTCGACGAACCACCGGGGCAGGCGGCGGAAGAGGAACGGCGCGCCCAGGGCGGACACCTTGATGCCGTTTCGGCCGAACATCAGCCGTTTGGCGAAATCCCCTTCGGAGCGAAAGGCCCTTGAATGGTCGAAGATGATCGTCCGCCAGTCTTCGGTGTAGAGAATGTTCTGCTGGGTCCGATCCTCGTTGGCGATGAGACTGTCCCAGGCCCGGGTCAGGTATTTCATCTTGTCGGTCCGGTCCTTCGCCTCTTTGGGGATGGGGATGCCATTTTCCATGACCTTGAGCAGGCTGTACTTGTTCTCGGCCCAGAGGACGAGTGCGCCCGGCTTGCCCTGGAACTCGCGCTCGACGGCCGGCGGGACCATGTTCAGTCCGATGAGCTTGTCCAGCCGGTAGGCCGCGATCTCGTACTGCCAGCCCTCGAGAAAGCCGCCCTGCAGCCCCTCCGGGTTCTTCCATGCGGCCTTGAGCTCGACCCCGTCCTTGCGGAGAAAGAGCCTGAACGGCTTGGTCACGCCCTCGCCGATCTCCTCGGAGCGGACGATCTCGGCCGTTTTGAGGTACTCCTCTTGGGCCGGCCTCAGGGCGATCTCCTCGGGCCGGAACTGGGCCCAGGAAGCGAGCGGCCCGGCCGCCGCGGCCAGGGCCAGGCCGAAGAGGACGGTGAGGCGTTTCATGGCATCCTCCCCACTCGACGAACGGACTATGATGATGATAGTCCCACGTCAGGACGATTTCAAGGCCGGGCGAGGACCTCTTGGGCGGCGGCCGCCTCCATGGCGGTCTTCCGCTTTTTATAGGCCGTAATGGTCTTGAGGCAGATGACCAGGAGCACGACGACCACGACGACGTTGAGGACAGCGTAGCGCTCGATCCGGAGCCCCAGGAGCTGGGTGCCGACGACCACAGCCAGGGCCGAGACCGTGTCCCCGCCGCGGACGAAGAAGGTGTCGATGGCCGCCTTGGCCTTGTACTTCTCCTCCCTCTTGGTGACCAGGAAGAGGGCCGCCTTGGTCGTGTTTTGGAGGGAATAATCCGTGCCGTTCTCCAGGGCTTTGATCCAGCGGACGAGGACAAGCGTGGCTCCGAACGAGATCAGGGCGTAGCCGCCCAGGGCGATGAGGGGCAGGAAGAGCAGGGCGCCTCCGACCCCGACCCATTTGAAGATCCGCGAGACGAGGAAGAGCTGAATGATGAGGGCGATGAGGTTCGTCAGGAACTGGTAGTTCATGAAGGCGTTGTGGATGGCCTTGGCTTCGGTCTGGCGAGGCAGGTCCGGCGACTCGGCCGTCGCGACCCGGGCTTGCTGATCCGCCTGGATCGACTGATCGAGGGTGACCTGGGAGATGATGAACTCCCCGGTCGCGTTGACGAAATTGTAGAGGCCGATCATGAGCGCGATGAGGAGGAGATAGCGGCTCTTGAAGACGAGCCGGAAGCCGCCGCCGGACTTGAGCGGCTGTTCCTGGACCTTGGCCTGCTCTTCGGCCCCGGCCAGGCCCCTGTCCCGGTCCTGCCGCGCCTTTTTAACCTCCCGGTGGTGGATCGTCCGGGCCAGGACGATGCAGAGGACAAGCACGATCCCGGCGATGAGCATGAGCTTGAATTCCCAATTCCCGCCCAGGAGGTCCCGGATCTTCTTCCAGAAGGGCATGGTCCCCAAGAGGCCTCCGAGGGTGGCGCCAAGGGCGACGAGCGGGAAGGTCCGCTTGCCGACCTCGTCGGAGTAAAGATCGTTGGCGAAGCCCCAGAACTGGGCGATGACGAAGTAGTTGAAGATGCCGACCCAGACGAAGAACAGGATGCCCATCGGCTTGACAGCCATGCCGCCCTTGTGGAGGAAGAAGAAGACGACGAGGTTGGAGATGAAGAACGACGTCGTCCAGGTGATGAGGACGTGACGCGGGACCTTGGAAGCCAGCCGGCTGAAGGCTTTGATGACGAAGACGAACAGGACCGCCTGGGCCCCTCCCAGGACGCTCTTGACGACGGCGGACTCCTTGTCGACGAGCAACAGCGATTCGCGCAGGGGCTTGAGGATGTAGTAGGCGAGGAGCAGGAGGAAGACGTTCAAGGCGAGGAGCAGGGCCTTGGACGCCTCGCCATGACGGATGTCGGCGAAAAGACGCAGGAATCTATAGCCGAAGGTGTAGCGCTCGTCGGCCATCTCTTCCCCTTTCGCGGCCGTTAATAAAGAACGTTCGCTTCGCCGAGGCTCTTGACCAGCATCCGGAGCCGCCCGATGATATAGGTGCGCCGGGCGTTGAGCGCGTCGATCTCCTCCGGCGCGAGGTAACGGGCCAGGTAGGCGGCGACGGTCCGGTCCTCCCAGCCGAGGAGGCGCCTGTAGAGGAGCCGCGAGCAGCGGCGGATCTCGCAGCCTGGGGGATACGATTTCTTCGGAACGAAATCTTCGGAAAAGTCGACGCGATAGATCCGGCCGTCCGCGGTGACCAGGGTGTCCTTGTCGTTCCGGCAGTCATCGTAGACGAGCGTCTGGAACACGGTGAGGTCCGCCAGGGCCTGTTCGAACCCTTCCGGGTCCGGAGGCGCGGTCTTCTCGTTCTTGAAATCGGCGAGAGACCGGGCGTTGCTGATGAAGGCCTGCAGCGCCCCCGGCACATCCTCGACGGTCCGCTCGACGATCGGCGGGACGTAGGTGAGGCCGAGGTACTTGTTCAGCGCGTAGGCGGCCAGATCGTAGCGGAAGCTGTGCGCGAGCGGATCGGGCCGCCGCCGGTCGATGTATCTGAACAAGGCGGGGAGCACGATTCCCCGCGCCTCGAGGGTCAGCCTCCAGGCGTCGGTCCGCCCCCCCGGCCCTGGGCCGCGACCGGTGACCGCCGCCGTCCGGAGGAAGGCCTCCGTCTCCCGGGCCATGAGGGGCTTCGGCGGCGGAGGGTGGATGCCGCTGCGGGCGGCCACCTCTTCGGTCTCGCCCCAGACGGTAAATTCGCCGTGATCGTAGATGAGGGCCGAGGGGAGCCCGCCATAGCTTCCCGAGATGCCGGTGTCCATGATCCAGACCTTGTCGTGGAAGCGGGCGACGTTCCGCCGGTCGAGGGTCTGGCTCGACCCCCCGGCGTAACGGAAGTAATTGTGCCCGACGACGATGGCCTTGGCGCCGAGGTTGGCCAGGGTCCGGTCGATCTCGACCTGGGCCGCGGCCTCGTTCTTCGTTGCCAGCCCTCTGAACCACAGCGGGCTGTCCGGCTCGTAGACGAGCCGGGGGTGGAAGGGCCTGCGGTACTGCTGGGGGTTGCGCATGCGCCCTTGGAAGAACTCGAGTTCGGAGCGCATGACCTGGTTGAGTTCGCGGATCGGCCACTTGGAGAGGGTCTCGCTAATGCCGCCGTGGGCGTAGACGACGTCGTTGATCTTGATGACCGTGTTCTGCTTGACAAGCCAGTCCCCATAGGTCTGGTTGAACCCCAGGACGTAGGCCCGCGTGGCGTGCGGGTCCTTGGCGGCCATGATCTTCCGCCAGAATTGGGCCAACCCCTCGTCGTTGTGGACGTCGAGGCCCTCGACCTCGGCCCTCTCCCGGGCCTTGGGCGGGAGCGTCTTGATGTAAGCGGCTTCCCGCTCCCGGCGGAAATCCTCGGGCAGGAAGTCGACGAACTGCTCGACGGTCACATAGTCCGGATAGTCGAGGGCGATGCCGGTGATGTTCATCTCCTCGTGGTTGCCGAGGAGGGGGTGCACCATGCCTCCCGCGGCGGCCGCTTCCTTCTCGAGGCGCATGAGGAGGTCGAAGATCTCCTTGGCCCGGGGACCCCGGTCCATGACGTCCCCGAGCTGGACAAGATGGGCTTTGCCGCCCGTCCAGCGGAGGTCGTCGTCGATGAGCCCGACCTGCGGGTGAGCCAGGATGAAAACGAACCGGTCGAAGTCGCCATGGAGGTCGGCGACGGCCACGACCCGTTCGACGCCCGTCCATTCGTAAGGAATGTCAGCGGCGGGGGAGGGGCGGGCCAGGAAAGCGAGGGCCAGCAGGAGGAGGAAGAGCGGACCGTGCCCCCGTCGGCCTTCTTTGCGGATGGACATCTGCTTCTTTCTCTTTTATAGCCGTTTCCCGGGACGGAATCAAGGGGCGGGTTCGGTTTGACTCGCCGGCGCCCGTCCTGCTATTCTGGGCGCGCGGGTGACTCCCGAGCGAAAGGAACGAAGATCATGATCGGAAGATCGAGCTTCGCAGCGAACGTGATGAGGAGGAGGCCCCGGACGGTCATCTCCGCCCTGGGATTGGCCCTCGCTATGGGCCTCGTTCTTGTGGGATGCGCCGGGCCCGAACGGCCGGCCCAGCCGCGGCCGGCGGCGGCGGTCGGGGTCAAGCCGGGGGTCGAGGTCTTCCTCGAAAAGCACCTCGACCTCGTCAAGGGTAAGCGGGTCGGCCTGGTCACCAATCCGACGGGCACGGACTCGGAGCTGCGGTCGACGATCGATCTCTTCCGCTCGAACCCGTCCATCGATCTCGTCGCCCTGTACGGACCCGAGCACGGCGTCCGTGGCAACGCCCAGGCCGGCGAATACGTGCCGTTCTATTACGATGAGAAATTCAAGCTTCCCGTATTCAGCCTCTACGGGCAGTCCATGAAGCCCGACCCGGGCATGCTCAAGAACATCGACGAGTACATGCGCTCGTTCGACACCAAGGACGCCGGAAAGGTGCCGGAAGCGGGCATGGTCAAGGGGATCGACGTCCTCGTCTTCGACATCCAGGACGTCGGGACCCGCGTCTACACGTACATCGCGACCATGGCCTACGCCATGCAGGCCGCGGCCGAGAGCGGCATCGATTTCATCGTCCTCGACCGGCCCGCGCCGATTAACGGCACGGACATGGAGGGGGCCATGCTCGAGTATCCCGAGTTCAGCTCGTTCGTGGGGCTGTTCCCGATCCCCCTGCGGTTCGGCATGACGGCGGGAGAGCTGGCCAAGCTGTTCAATGACAAGTTCCTGGCCCGCTCCGCCAAGCTGACCGTCATCCCTATGGAAGGCTGGACGCGGACGATGTGGTTCGACGAGACCGGGCTGCCCTGGGTCATCCCGTCGCCGAACATGCCGACGCTCGATACGGCGACCGTCTACCCCGGGCTGGTGGCGATCGAAGGGACGAACATGTCCGAGGGGCGAGGGACGACGCGGCCGTTCGAGCTGTTCGGGGCGCCCTGGATCGACGGCAACGAGCTGGCCGCGCGGCTGAACGCCTTGGCCCTGCCCGGGGTCCGTTTCCGCGAGGCCTGGTTTACGCCGTCCTTCTCCAAGTCTCAGGGCGAGCTTTGCGGAGGCTGCCAGGTCCATGTGACCGACCGCAACGTCTTCCGCTCGGTGGCCACCATCCTGCATATCGTCAAGACGGTGCGGGACATGTACCCCGACAAGTTCGCCTTCCACCCCGATTACTTCGACAAGGTCATGGGCACGGCGTCCGTCCGCAAGGCCCTCGAAGCGGGAGCTGAAGTGGCGACGATCCTGGGGAACATGCAGCCCGGCCTCGACGCCTTCGCCACGTTGCGCAAAGCGTATTTGCTATACTAAACTATCATCCGACAAGGAGACGGACATCATGGCGATGAAGACTCCCCAGTACGCCCTGGCCAACCCCCTGTCCCTCATCCTCGACAAGCCGGCCGCAGCGTTCACCCGGGCCGATCTCATCAAGGTCGTCGAGGCGAAACAGATCGAACGCATCACCTTTCACTACCTGGCCATCGACGGCAAGCTCAAAGAGCTCACCGTCCCGGTGACCGAGCGCTATCACCTGGAGTCCCTCCTGGCCGAAGGGGAGCGCGCGGACGGCTCGTCGCTCTTCAAGGGCATGGTCGATATGGGGCTTTCGGACCTCTACATCGTCCCCGTCTACCGGTCGGCCTTCTTCAACCCGTTCGACGAAGGCAGCCTCGACTTTGTCTGCCGCTACCTGACCCAGGACGGCATGCCCGCCCCCTTCACCTGGGACGGCATTCTGGCCCGGGCCGCGTCCGCCTTCCGCCAGACGACAGGACTCGGGCTCAATGCCATGGGCGAGCTCGAGTTCTTCCTTCTGACCAATCCCGCCGACCGCTCCTATCCGGTGGAGAACCGCCGCGGCTACCACGGCGCGGCCCCGTTCGCCAAGAGCGGGCCGATCCTCCATGAGATGGTCGGGAACATCGCCCGGGTGACCGGGGCCGTCAAGTACGCCCACTGCGAGAACGGCGTCATCGACTCGGTCAAGAGCGATCTTCCGGAGATCGCGGGGCGCCTGGCCGAGCAGCTCGAGGTCGAATTCGTGCCCCGCCCCATCGAGGAGGCGGCCGATGACCTCGTCCTCGGCCGCTGGATCATCCGCAACACCGCCTTCCGTCACGGCGCCGTCGCCACGTTCACGCCCAAGCTCGAGGAGGGCGTCGCCGGCAGCGGCCTCCACTTCCACCTCGAGCTCACGAAGAACGAGCGGAATATCATGCGCGGCGCGGACGGCAAGCTTTCCGTCGAAGCCCGCAAGCTCATCGGCGGCCTCTGCGAGTACGCCGGATCCCTGACCGCCTTCGGCAACACGGTCTCCTCGGCCTATCTCCGCCTGGTCCCCAACCAGGAGGCCCCGACCCGGATCTGCTGGAGCGACCTCAACCGCAGCGCCCTCATCCGGGTCCCCCTCGGCTGGACCGGCGCCTCCGGTCTGGCCCGGCGCGTCAATCCCGCGGACACCGATGAGTTCGTCGATGAGCGAGGCGGGCGCCAGACCGTCGAGATCCGCAGCCCCGACGGCAGCGCCATCATCCACCTGACATTGGCCGGCATCGCCGTGGCCGCCAACTGGGCTTTCGGGAGCGACGCGTCCCTCTTCAAGGATTTCTCGCCCCTGGACCTGGCCGACAGGCTTTACGTCAAGGGCAATATCTTCGCCGACAAGGAGCTCCTCGAGCGCCTGCCGGTCCTGCCGCCAAGCTGCGTCGAATCGAGCCGGGTCCTGCTCGAGAAACGGGCCCTCTATGAGCGCGGCGGCATCTTCCCGCCGAGCGTCATCGACTTCATCGCCCGGATGCTCCAGGCCGAGGACGACGAGTTCATGAACAAGCGGCTGGCCGGCCTGCCCGCCCACGACCAGCTCCGCGAGATCCGCCGGATCATGCACAAGGACCTCCACAAGCACTGAGATGCGGACGAGCTCAGGCGCCATGACCTCGCGGGAGCGCTGGCTGGCCCTCTTCTCCCGCCAGAGACCGGACCGCGTCCCGACCGACTACTGGGCGACGCCCGAAGCGACGCGCAAGCTCATGCGCCACCTCGGCTGCCGCACCCGGCGCCAGATGCTCGACCGGCTGCGCGTCGATTACGAAGTCCATCTCGAGCCCCGCTACGCGGGCCCGCGCCTGCCCCGCATGCAGGACGAGTTCGGCCGCCGCTTCCGCGGCGTCGATTACGGCACCGGCACCTACCGCGAGTGCATCCACTTTCCGCTAGCCGGATATAGATCCGTGGCCGAGATCGAAAAGCGCTACACCTGGCCCACCGCCGACTGGTGGGACTTCAGCGATATCCCCGCCCGGGCCGGGAGGAACGAGACCCATCCCCTCCGTGGCGGCGGCTCGGAGCCCTTCCTCATTTATAAGGAGCTCCGCGGCATGGAGCAGGCCTTCGTCGACCTCGTCGAGAACCCTGAGATCGTCCACTATTGCCTCGGCAAGCTCTTCGGCCTGGCCTACGAAAAAGCCGTCCGCATCTACGAGGCCGTCCCCGGCCGGATCGACATTTCCTACGTCGCCGAGGACATGGGTGGTCAGACGGACCTCATGATCTCGGTCCGTCACATCCGCGAGTTCCTCCTGCCCGGGATGAAGCGGATGATCGACCTCGCCCACCAGGCCGGCGCGTACGCCTTTCACCACAACGACGGCAGCTGCTGGCGCATCATCCCGGACATGATCGGGATCGGCATCGATCTCCTCAACCCGCTCCAGTGGCGCTGCCCCGGCATGGAGCGGGAGCGGCTCAAAAGCGAGTTCGGCCCGCACGTCGTCCTCCACGGCGGCATGGACAACCAATACACGCTGCCCTTCGGGACGGTCGACGAGGTCCGGCGTGAGGTCGAGGACAACCTGCGCCTCCTCGGCGCCGGCGGCGGCTACATTCTCGGCCCCTGCCACAACATCCAGGCGATCACGCCGGTCGAGAACGTCGTCGCGATGTATGAAACCGCCCTGGCCCTGGGCCGGCTTTAACCGGCGAGGCTCTTCCGGCGTGCCTCGAAGTCCGGGATGAGGCGTTTCCAGAGAGAATTGAAGCGGTCCTGCAAGTCGGCGTAAAGCGCGGCCGTCTTCGGTTCCGGTTCCGCGGCCAGCCGGCCCTTGACCACCCACTTCGCGGCGATCTCCGTGATGGGCGTCTTTTCGCCCGCGGCCAGCCGCCAGCTCCAGACCGATTGGAGGGCCGCCCCATAGGCCGCCGCCTCGCTCTCCCGCAGTGTCGCGACCGGCGTTCCAAAGACGTCGGCGACGACCTGGAGCCAGAGCCGGCTCTTCGCGCCGCCCCCCGTTGCCCGGATCTCACTCGGCTTCAGGCCCAGCTCACGCATGCGGGCGAAGCCGTAGCCCAGGTTGAGGACCGTGCCCTCGATGATCGCGCGGACGATGTGCGCGGCGTCGAACGTGGCACGGTCGAGGCCGAAGAGGACCGCGCTCGAGAAGGGGAGGACGGGCACACGCTCGCCGTCGACGAACGGCAAGAACATCAAACCTCCTGCGCCCGGCCCGGCCCGCCGCGCGAGCCGCTCGAGCTTGGCGTTGTCGAGCTCGAAGAGCGCCTTGGCGATCTCGGTCGTGTTGGTCGCGTTCATCGTGCACAGCAGCGGCAGCCAGCCGCCCGTGCTGTCGCAGAAGGCCGCGATCTCGCCTTCGGGGTCGACGAAGGGCCGATCGAAATGGGAATAGACCGTCCCGGACGTGCCCAGACTGAGCGAGCACACCCCGGGCGTGACGTTCCCGGTCCCGATCGCGCCCATCATGTTGTCGCCGCCGCCGCTCGCGACGAGGACGCGGCCGAACCCGAAGCGCCCTGCGACGGGCTTGCTCATCAAGCCGACCGGCTCGCGCGGGTGGCTAAGGGGCGGGAGCTTGGCGACGAGGTCCGGGTCGACAACGGACGCCGCCCCCTCGTCCCAGCGGAGCCGGCGGACGTCCATGAGCCCGGTGCCCGACGCGTCGCCGTATTCCATGTGGGCCCGGCCCGTCAGCCAATAGTTCAGGTAGTTGTGGGGGAGGAGGACGGTCGCCAGCTTGGCGAAGCTCTTCGGCTCGTGCCGCTTGAGCCAGAGGATCTTCGACGCGGTGAAGCCCACGGCCAGACTGATGCCGAGGCGAGCGATGACTTCGGCCGTCCCGCCGAGCGCGGCCACGATATCCTCCGTCTCAGCGATGGTCGAAGTGTCGTTCCAGAGCTTGGCCGGACGGATGACCCGGCCTTTTCCGTCAAGGGGGACGAAGCCGTGCTGTTGTCCGGACACGCCCATCGCGACGACCTTCGCCGCGTCGACGCGGGCTTCCTTCAGGGCGGCCGCCAGGGCCTTTTCCGTGGCGCCGACCCACACCGCCGGGTCCTGTTCGCTCGCTCCCGGCCCGAGGCCTTGGATCATGGCGTGGGGGGCTTTCCCGCGGCCCATGACGCGCCCCGAATCAACGTCCACGACCAGAGCCTTGGTACCCTGGGTCCCGGAATCGATGCCGACGGCATAGGGGGGCATTTTTCGACCTCGCTCGCCCCGATTCTATGGGAGCCACGCCCGGGGTGTCAAACCCTGAAAATGGGGACGTTTCTTGACAATTCATAAACGGTCCGCCTTAACGGACTAAATATAAGAATAGGCAAGAAATGCTCAACATAATCAAGAAAACAGCCCTTTTCGGGTTGATCGGTCTTTTCGCCCTGAGCCTGCCCTCGGCCCAGGACAGCCAGGCCGATGACCCCCATGCGATGGGGCTCATCCCCCTTGATGCGGCGGAGATCGAGCAGATCGCCTCGAGTTGGCCCCGGATCACCCGGGTCGGCCTCAACCCCCTCGGATTCGAGCGCGTTAACGAGGTACGGGCCCGTAAGGGCAAACCGGCCCTCGACCCCCTGTCCGTCGAGCCGCTCGGCGACGAGGTCAAGGGCACCCTCCCCGGCCGGGCCGCCTCCGTCCTGGCCGCCGCCGCGAACGAGGACCTGGCTGCGGACCTTCCCGTCAGTGTCGACAACAGTCAGCTGAGGTTCTTCCCTCCGATCAGGAGCCAGGGGAGCATCGGCTCGTGCGTCAGCTTTGCCTCGACCTACTATCAGCTCTCCTACATGACGGCCTTCCAGCGAAACCTCGATATCCGCGACGCCGGCAACAACACGGACAAGTACTCGCCGAAGTGGACCTACAACATGATCAACGGCGGGAGCGATAGCGGGTCCGGCTTCTATCAGAGCTACAACCTGCTCGAAAAGCACGGGGCCGCGACGTGGGCCGAATTTCCCTACGACACGGACTATCGGTCCTGGTGCCTGGACCCCGCGGCCTGGAGGAACGCTCTCGGCGTCCGGACGAGGGCCATCCAATACGTCCATAACGCCAGCTCCGACCTCGGCCTCGAGCTCGTCAAGGAACTCCTGACGGACGGCTACATCGTCGTCTATGGCACCTACATCACCTCCTGGGTCTTCAAGACCATCTCGGATGATCCCTCGACGTCCGACGACGACGCCGCCGTGGGCCGGGCCATCGCCTATTGGCTCAACGGCAGCGAGGGCGGGCACGCGATGACCATCGTCGGCTTCAACGACGCCATCTGGACGGACATCAACGCGGACGGTCTCATCAACGAAGGGGAGAAGGGCGCCTTCCGGATCGCCAATTCCTGGGGTGCGGGGTGGCGCGAATCGGGATTCACCTGGCTGGCCTACGACGCTCTCCGGAACCCTTCGAGGCTTCCCGACGGTCCGTCGGCCGGCCGGGTCGCGGCCTTCCAGGGTGACCAGGTCTTCGTCCTGACCGCCCGGAACGGCTATGCGCCGCTGATGATCGGGGAGTTCACGGTCGATCACGTCAAGAGGAGCCAGCTCCGTCTCTCACTCGGGCGCTCGAATACGGGGACGTCCGTCCCGACGTCGACGTGGTCTCCGGCGGCCTTTCAAAATCAGGGCGGGGCCTTCGCCTTCGACGGATCGACAACGGCCGTCCCCGCGACCTTCGCCCTGGATTTCACCGACCTCCTGGCCGCCGGTGCCGGATCGCAGCGCTACTACCTCGGACTCAACGACAATCCGTCCGGGGACCCGACGACCTTGAGCGCCTTCAAGATCATCGACATGACGACCGATCCGGACACGGAGACGGCGTCTTCCCTCGTTCCTCAGACGATCGACGGCCAACAGGCCTACGCTTACGTCGATTACGTTTACGCCGGGCCGGCCTTTAACGACCCGCCGGCCCTTTCCTCGCCTCAGGTCAGCCCCCCGACCGGCAAGCCGGGGGCCACTTATACGTTTACGGTCCGGTACACGGACGAGGACGGCGACGTCCCCTCCGTCAAGAATGTCGTCCTCGACGGCACCCCCCACGCGATGACCGTCGGCTCCGGTCAGGCGTCCGCCAACGGCTGGTACAATTATGCCGCGACGCTCGATCTCGGCAGCCACGGATATTATTTCTATTTCGAGGACGGGCACGGCGAGTCGGGCCGGTCGCCTCTCGCCGGCGCGATGAGCGGTCCGGAGGTCTATACCCATGTCCTCACGAGCCTCTCGCCGTCGAGCGCGGCGACGGGGGACTCGGCCTTCACCTTGGCCCTGACCGGCTCCGATTTCGTAAGCGGCGTCCTCGTGACCTGGGACGGGAGCGACCGTCCGACGACCTTTATCTCGAGCACCCGGCTTGACGCCCAGATCGGCGCCGGAGACCTCGCCCTCGGCAAGGCCGTCCCGGTCGCCGTCAGGGATACCGGCGGCTCGTACAGCAATACCAGATCGTTTACGGTCAACAACCCCCTGCCAACGCTGACCTCGGTCTCGCCGGCCTTGACGAGCGGGGGAGGGACCGGGCTGGCCCTGATCCTGCGCGGTACGGGGTTCGTTCCGAACTCTATCTGCCGGCTGAACGGTCTCGACAAAACGACGACATACATCGGCGCAACGGAGATCCAGGCCTCCCTCTTGGCCCAGGACCTCGAGGCCGGAGGGGAATTCGAGGTGACTGTCGACAACCCCGCCCCGTCCGGAGGCGTTTCCGGCGGCCAGGCCTTTGTCGTGTCCGACATTACGATGAGCGCGGACCCGGCCGAGCTTGCCGCCTCGGCCGGCCAGTCGGCGACGTCTTCGATCCAGGTGACGCCCCGCTACGGCGCGTTCAGTTCCGCCGTGTCCTTCAGCGCCACGGGCCTGCCGCGCGGATGCACCGCGACCTTCCTGCCGCCGACGCTGACGCCCGGCGACGCCGCGGCCTCTACGACGCTGACCCTCGCCACACGGGCCCGGCAGAGCTACACGGCCGCGGCGGCCGTCGGGCCGGCCGGCCCCGTCCCGCCCGCCCTGGGGCTGCTCATTCTGGCTTCGGCCTTTCTCGCCTGGACGCTTTCCCGCGGATCCGCCGTCCGCACGGCCTCCGGCCGCCGCCGGCTGGCCGCGGCCGCGATGATCATCCTCATGATCGGGCTGGCCGGCTGTGGCGCGGGCGGGAGCAGCGAGCCCAAAGACCTCGGCACGCCGGCGGGGACCTACAGTGTGATGGTCCACGCGACCTCGGGCGGCCTATCGGTCGAGACGCCGGTCACGCTCGTCGTCAACTAGGACGCATTCTGGCCGGCGCCGGCGAAAAGGGATAGAATGGAGCGGTCATGAAGAAAAGGATCATTGCCGCCCTTTGCGCCCTGGCGCTTATGGGACTTGCCGGGGCGGCCTTCGGCGCGGGCTTCACCCTGACCGTCAAGGCCGGATACTTCTTACCGTCCGGCGAGGTTTTCCGCGACGTTTATGGCGGCGGCCCGGCTTTCGGCGCCGAAGTCTCCATCCCCGTCGCCGGTCCTGTCCAGATCTGGGCGGGGGCGGACATCTTCGGCAAGTCAGGCCTCCTTTCGGTCACGGAAGAGGAGACCAAGGTCCGCATCACCCCTCTCTATGCCGGGGTTCGCGCCGAGCTCGGCAAGACCGGCGTCCGGCCCTACTTCGGCCTTGCGGCCGCCTATTTCTTTTTCCACGAAGAAAACCCGCTCGGGACGGTCGGCGAAAGCGGCCTGGGCTTTCTGACCCAGGCTGGGATCCTGGCCCGGCTCGGCGGCTCGCTCTGGCTCGATGTCTTCGCCGGTTATCGGGGCTGCACGCTGCGCACGAAAGGCGAAGACCCGCTCGAGGCCAAGCTCGGCGGCCTGTCCGGCGGCCTCGGGCTGGCTTACCGGTTCTGATCCGTCTTGAATTAAGGGTTGGGGACCGCTAAACTGGAAGTCATGAAAGCACCCTCCAAGGCCGCCGGCGCGCTCGCCGCCGTCCTTCTGCTCTGCGCCCCGTCGTTCGCCGTCCTGAAGCCCGGCCAGAAGATCATTCCGTTCTCCCTGAAGAACGTCGACGGCAAGGACTACACCGTCACTGTGGAGAAGGGGAAGCTGACCCTGACGATCGCCGAGACCGTCGCCGGCGAAACGAAGATCGTCAAGACCCACCCCGCCGGCGTCCTCCTCGATTTTTGGGCGACGTGGTGCGTGCCCTGCCGCAAGGCCATGCCGCATATGCAAAAGCTCAACGAGACCTATCAACCTGCCGAAGGACGATCGGATGGCGGCCTCCGCGTCCTCGGCATCGCCCTCGACGACGCCGGCGGCAAGGTCGTCAAACCGTTCTACCAGAAGCTCAAGATCACGTATCCCATGCTGGCCGACGCGCCTACAAGTGCCGCCGCGCCAGATGTCGCGGCGACGGCCAAGGACATGAAAAAAAGATACGGCGTCCAGGAAATACCCGTCGTCTACCTGATCGACTCGACGGGGACGATCACCCACGCCCATGTCGGCTTCAAGGAAGAGTTCGTGGCCGAGCTCGACGCCGCCGTCAAGGCCATTCTCGGGGGAGCCGCGCGGTGAAGCGACGGCTGCCCTGGGTCCTGCTTACGCTGTCCCTCATCCTCATGGCCGCGGGTCTCCTCCTCGGCGAGTACAAGGCCGTCCTCGAAAAGGCCATTACCGTCTGTCTCGATTGTATCGGGATCGGCTGAGCGCGAGATGGCCAAAAACTTCCCCCGCAAGCCTCGGGACAAGCGGCCCTGGTATCAGGCCGCCTTCGCCCTGGGGCTCAACGCCTGGATTCCGGCGTGGTTCAAGGGCGAGATCTTCCAGGGGGGGATCAAGGGCGTCTGCGTTCCCGGCCTCAACTGCTACTCCTGCCCCTCGGCCATGGGCGCCTGTCCCATAGGAGCCCTGCAGACCTCGTTCGCGGGTCTTCGTTTTAACCTGTCCATCGCCGAGAAGAAATTCGGCCTCTACGTCGCCGGCTTCCTCGCCGCCGTGGGCAGCGCCGTCGGCCGCATGCCGTGCGGCTGGGTCTGCCCGTTCGGCTTCATCCAGGAGCTCGTCTACAAGATCCCGACCCCCAAGCTCAAGCTGCCGCACTTCATGACCTATTTCCGCTACGTTGTCCTCGTGACGATGGTCGTCGCTCTGCCGCTCCTCGTCGTCGACCAGTTCGGCTACGGCCAGACCTGGTTCTGCAAATGGATCTGCCCGGCCGGAACGCTCGAGGCCGGAATTCCGCTCATCCTGCTCAAGGCCGACCTGCGGCCGCTCATCGGCTTCATGTACTATTGGAAGCTCGGCCTGCTCGCTCTCTTCGTCGGCTGGTTCGTTATCAGCCGGCGTCCCTTCTGCCGTACGGTCTGCCCCCTGGGCGCCTTTTGGGGCCTGTTCAATAAGGCCAGCCTTTTCCGCATGGCCGTCGACGACGAGAAATGTACCCTCTGCGACAAGTGTCATGAGGATTGCCCCGTCGAGATCAAGATCTACGAGAAGGCCAACTCGCCCGACTGTGTCCGCTGCCTGAAGTGCGTCTCGTCCTGCAAGTTCGGGGCGATCAGCTACGAGTTCCTCGGAAAGAAAGAAGTCTCCCCTGATTTAAGGATCAAGAAGATAGCCTAACCCGCCTCACAGCGTCTTGACGAGCGCCCCCCAGCGCTTGTCGAGCTTGAAGCCGTGCCTGAGAAAGAATCCAGGAAGGTAAAGATGGGTCATGACCAGGGGCGCGCCCTGGCTGGCCATGCGGCCGCAGAAATCGTCCAGGGCCGCCCCGCCGAGCCCGGATGACTTCAGCTGCGAAGTGACGGCGATGACGTCGATCCAGGCCACCCGGTTGGAGAGCATCCTGTAACACAGGCCGCCGACGATCCTCTCCTGGGCGTCCTTGAGGACGAAGTGGCGGTCCTGCTGGGAGACGATCTTGGGATAATTCTCCTTAAAATACAGCCGGTAGGCCTGACCGATCTCGGCCGGGTCGAGGGTCTCGCTGAACGTGTAGGATCGGCCCGAGCGGTCGGAGAGGAAGGATTGGACGATGACCCGGCGGTCGCCCTCGTCCCCCTGCGTCACGACGCCCACGCGGCGGTCGGCGTCGATGCGAGGAAAGACCATCCGGCTGAAGACCAGCCGGTCGCGCTCGTCGCGCAGGGCCGTCTGGAGATCGGAGAGCTCGACCTGCTGGACGGCCGGTTCGTCGAGGGCGGCGTTCAGACGGGCGAGCAGACGGTCGAAAAGGGCTTCGATCCGTTCGCTTCGGCCCGCGAAATAGGTGTGCCGGTAGAGGTAATAGCGGACGATCTCGGGATACCGGTCGAGCGCGTAACGGCGGTGGACGTCGAGGACCTTGCGCTCCCGGTCGCGCGGCGGGGCCATGGGGTTGGCCTGCCGCCATTCCTGGTAGGCTTCGACGGCCGACTCGGCCGGGAGTGGAATAGCGTATGTGCTGTCGAACTCGTCGCGGTACCGGCGGAGCCGGCCGGCCAGGTCCTCGCCCGGCCAGATCGCGATCTTCGCCTTGTCGAGCTGGGCCTGGAGCTCGGCAAAAAAGGCCGAGGCCTTGTCCCGTCCCATGGCGTCGTAGGCGGCGTCGAAGACCCAGTCGAGGTCGAGATGGCCCCTGCACCACGGATAATTCGCCACAGTCCGGCGGTAGAAACTGTCGATCATAGGGCGAACGACGGACAGAGAGTCCGCTGAGGGCCGCCAGCCGTCGATCGAGGCCAGGAAGGTGTCGTCGCGGAACTCGAGCTCGGGGACGACGACGTTGACCGGGGAGATGCGGCCGGGCAGGATGCGGCGGCCGCTCGTCTGCCAGGCCCGGAAGAGCGCCGACATGGCTTCGATGTAGAGCTTCCTCCAGACCGTGGGGGCGGGGAGGGGCGCCTCGGCGGCGCGCCGGCCCGAAAACTCCCGGATCTTCTCCCAGACCGTCAGGTCCCCGAGGTGCCGCCAGGTGACGGCCCCGGTGTCCTGGTGGGTGGCGCCGAGAGGCGGCAGGACCCTCGGCCCGCTCGGTTGGTCGGACAAAGCGGCCGACCAGAGACGGGTCTCGTGCTCCGTCTCGTCGCGGCGTCCTTCGGGCAGGACGAGCTTGAGGTCATAGTGCTCGCCGGCCGAGGTGTTGACGCTGACCCGGTAGGTCGTCCGGCGTGGGGCGTTGTAGATGCGTGAGACCCAGATGCCGTCCGGGGCGATCTTCGAGGCCTCGAAGTCCATGACGCCGCAGGCGAGCCGAATGGAATCGCGGAGAAACCGCGGCAAGGCGAGCACGGTCCTGACGCGGCGGGCCTCGGCCGGGGTGATCGTATCGTCGCAGACAGGCCGGGGAGGCGAGGCCCGGCGGACCGCCGACCCGGCCGGCCCCGGGCGGCGGCCCGGAACGGGATTCCCGAACGCATGGATCATCCGGTCAACCTCGCGCTCGGCGACCCTCGAGAGCTTGGGGTCGGATCTGTGCAGGACCCAGCTTGCGAGCTCGGCCCGGACCGAGCTGAAAAAGGACGGCTCCCGGATGGCCAGGTCGGCGAGAAGACGGAAGATGCGCTCGAATTGCCGCCGTCCGGCCTCGTCAGCCGGCCAGGACAGTGTCTCCCGGTAGGCCCGGAGCCGGATCCGGAAGGCATCGAGGCGGCCGCGGCCGAGGCGCGTCGAGACGATCTCGTCGATCGATTCCCGGTTGAGGAAGGGCAGGCCCGAACGGACGAAGTCCGCCGCGCCCTGTCCGTAGTCGATGTCCGGATTGAAGAGGAGCAGGGTCCGGTAGGCCCAACAGCGGAGCCGCTCCCGCGGATGGCGGGCCAGCGCCCTCAGCCGGGCCCGGACGAGGTCCTCCGTCCGCAGGGGGGACTCGAAGAAGATGCGCTCGACCTCCGCCAGCACCGTGGCCGATGGCGCCTCGGCGGAGAAGAGGAGCTCCGAGAGCAGGCCGTGGAGACGAGCGACGGCGGGATCGCCGAGCTTGGGCGGCGCGACGATCTCCTCGGCCGCATAGGTCCTGGCGCGGCGCCGGGGCAGGGACAGGCGGCCCGTCGCGGGCTCGAGCGGCAGGTCCCAGCCCTCTTTGACCGGCGAGAAGGCGGCGAGGGAGGGGTTGCCGACCCAGAGGACCGGCTGGCGGGCGAAGACGCCGAGATCGAGGACGCCGCCTTCGATCTCATACTCGAGGTCCCCGACGAGCCAGGTCCGGTCGTCCGCCCCGCGCTTGAGGGGCAAGCTCAAGCCGCGGTTGAGGTCCTTGAGCCCGCCGTGGTCGCGGACGATCTCGTCGTCGAGGATGCCGAGATCACGGAAGAACCAGAGCGGGATGCGGATGAGGATGCCGGGACCCGGCAGATCGACGTTGCGGCGCCGGTAGAGGTCTTCGATCTCCGCGGCGAAGGAGGCCGAGATGCGCTTGCGGTTGTAGGAGCTTTTGGTCGTGAGCTCGCCCCGCTCGAGACTGAAGTCGCGGGCCAGGACATCGAAATTGATGACCCTCTCGTAGGGGGCCAGGCCGTCGTTGGCGGCGGTGACGATGCGGCGGTAATACTCGCGGGCGTTCTCCGGGCCGAGGCCCTGGGTCAGGACGGGGTCGCTGTAATCGGGAACGATGAACAGGACGTTGTAGGGCCGGCCGTCGCCGACGAGGAAGGTCCGCTTGATGCCGGGCACGCCGACGAACTTGTCCTCGACCTTGCGCGGGGCGATTGTCTGGCCGCGATTGTTCTTGTAGATGTCCTTGATCCGGTCGATGATCTGGTAGTAGCCGTTCGCCTCCCGCTTGAAGACGTCGCCGGTCGCGAGCCAGTAGTCCTTCTCCGGATCGCCCGCGGGATGAGGATAGGGGATAATGTCACCGGGGCCTGCGTCCTCGAGATAGCGGGCGATGTAATGACCGGTGACCTGGAGTTCGCCTTCGGGGCCGAGACGGGCTTTCAATCCCGGCAGCGGCAGGCCGTGCGAGCCGTCGACATAGCCGCCTGGCGGGGTCATGGTGATCCCCCCGGTCGCCTCGGTCATGCCGAAGCCGCTCATGAGCTCGACGCCGTGGCCGGCGAAGAAGCGGAAGACGCGCGGGTCGAGGTAACCCGCGGCGGACAGGCCCCACTTCAGCCGTGGCCCGACGATCTCGCGGACGACGGCCGTCGGGTCCGTCCCGGCCGGCGCGGCGTCGATCCTCTCCAAGCATTTCTCGTGGAGCTGGGCCCAGCGGACAGGGACGCTGATGAAGCCGGTCGGCCGGACCTTGGGCAGAAGATTGAAAAGGGTCTCGGCCGAGGGATTCCCGGCAAAGACGTACGTGCCACGCCAGAAGATCGTCCCCAGCATTTCGAGATAGCGTCCGAAGGTGTGAAAGAGCGGCAGGAAGCTGAGAAAAACCTCATCGGGCCCCACGGCGGGAAGCGCCGCGGCCCGGGCGAAACGCTTGGAGACGAGGTTGTAGATGGAGAAGGACACGCCCTTGGGACGGCCCGTCGAGCCCGAAGTGAACATGACGGTCGCCACTTCGTCGAGCCGGAAACGGCGACGCTTGGCCAAGCGGGCGTCGATGTCCCGGGCCCCGAGCTGCTTGCAGAACTCGGCTAAAAAGACAACGCCGTCGTCGTCGCCGCGAAGGGCCGCGTCGGTGACGAGGATGAGGAAGGGCTTGGCGGTCCGGCGGCGGGCTTCCTTGAGGAGCGAGATCCGTTCGCGGTCGTTGGCCAGGACGAGGTTGATGGACAGGGCGTCGAAGACGGCGATGATATTATCCAGACTGAAGTGTGGATTGAGCGGCGTGTCGATGATGTCATAAAGGAGGCAGGCCAGGTCGGCGAAGGCGCTCTCGGCGTGGTTATCGGCGTAGATGGCCAGCCGCGGCTCGACCCCCTCGCGGTCGGCCAGGGCGAAGAGCGCGGCGGCCGTCTCGCGGATGTGGCGGTTGGCCGTCTCATAGCTCCATTGTCGAGGCGGGGTGACCGACATGTCCTGGAAAAGGACCCGGTCCGGATCTTCGCGAAGACGGTCCTCGAACATGTCCCTCAGACCGTATCCGGTCCGCTGGATCATAGCGAAAGACGCCTCGGCCCAGCGGTCGAGGAGGTCCGGCCGGCCGAGTTCACGCAGGAACATCGGGTTCGACGTCAGCCGCAGGAATTCCCGGGCCTTCGCGTCTTCGGGCCCCTCCTTGGCTCCTAGGCTCCGTTCGGCCTTCTCCAGCAGCGCCTCGGCGAATCGGATAGGGTCAAACCTACTTTTTTCGGAAAAAAGTAGGTTTGACCCTATCTTGGGGCCGGGCCATTCCCTGTATAGACGGTCAAGGTCTTGCCGGAACGAGGAGTCGATCTTCTTCATGTCCGCCCTACGGATGATTATATAATACCCTGAAACCCCATCGCAAGAATGTTTTTGTGGACTAGACCTTTTAGATTCCTGCCTATTGACATCCGGATTGAACTGGTATATAAAAGGTATAGTCCAATGATTCCGGTACAGACCACAAGGAGCCAATATGGACAAGATCAAGCTTGAAAAATTCCCGGGGGCCAAGCCGGCGTATCAGCAGATCATGTCGTTCTTCGAGAAAGAGATCCAGTCCGGCCGCCTGAAGCCGGGAGAGAAACTCCCGGCCGAGCGCGATTTGGCCGAGGAGCTCAATACGGCTCGCGGCACGGTCAAGAAGGCCTACGAGGAGCTCGTCCGTCGCCGCCTCATCGAGGCCGCGCCCGGCCGGGGCAGCTTCGTCGCCCCGGACCGCCACGGGCCCGCCGAGAGCCGAAAAGACAAGGCCCTCCGCCTCATCGACGAGCTCATCGACGAGCTAGCCCGCCTCAAGTTCAGCGCCAACGACATCCGCATCTTCTTCGACCTCCGTCTCCTCGGACGCGAGGACGAGCTCCAGAACCTCAGCGTCGCCGCCGTCGACTGCAATCCCGAAGCCCTGGCCATCTTCGAGCGCCAGTTCCTCATCATCCCCCATGTCAATATGGTCAAGATCCTCATCGACGATATCTTCGGGGACCCGGCCGGCGCCGACCGCCTGCGGACCTTCGACCTCGTCCTGACGACGACGACCCACTATCAGGAGGTCCTGGAGCATTTCCCCGACCTGAAACCGAAGCTCATCCAGGCGGCCGTGGCCCCGACCCGGAGCTCCATCATCGCCCTGGCCCGCTTGACCCCTTCGCAGAAGATCGGCATCGTCTGCGAGTCCAAGCGCTTCCTGGATATCGTCCTCGATCACCTCAAGGCCTTCGACATTCCCGCCACATCGGTCGCGCCGCTCTTCTGGTCCGAGATCGACCGCCTGGACACGTTCATCGCCGGCCTCGACGCCGTCATCATCCCGGCCGGATACTCGCTCCAGAAGAACCGGGAACACCTCGCCGCCATCCAGGAGTTCACAGAGCGGGGCGGGGCCATCATCACCTTCGACTATCAGATCGAGCGGGGCTCCCTCCTCAACCTCGAAGAGCGGTTGAGGACGCTCCTCGAAGAAGCCCGGCAGGGGACCTGATGGACGCCCCGCGGATCGTGCTCGGCGTCATCGGCGCCGACTGCCATTCGGTCGGCAACAAGATCCTCGACGCCTACTTTACCGAGGCCGGCTTCCACGTCGTCAACTTGGGCGTCATGGTCAGCCAGGACGAGTTCCTCGACGCCGCCGTCGAATCCAACGCCGCGGCCATCCTCGTCTCCTCGCTCTACGGCCACGGCTTGATCGATTGCGAGGGCCTGCGGCAGAAGGCCGTCGAGCGCGGACTCGAGAAGATCCTCCTCTACGTCGGCGGCAACCTTGTCGTCGGCAAGACCCCTTATGAAGAGGTCGAGCGGAAGTTCAAGGCCATGGGCTTCGACCGCGTCTTCTCGCCCCATGACGATCTCACCGACGCCGTCAGGATGTTGCGCGAGGACATCGAGGCCAGGAAGAAGAGCTGATGGCCCCGAAGCTCCTCCTCTCCGTCGACATCGGGTCGACCTATACCAAGGGAGGCCTGTTCCTCCTCGAGGGAGAGGAGCTTCGCCCGGCCGGCCGCGAGGTCGTGCCGACCACGGTCGACGACCTCGGCCGCGGCTTCGCCCGGGTCCGTGAGGCCGTCCTGGCCCGGCACTCCCGTGGCGCCGCCGCCGCGGACGTCCCCGTCTACTGGTCCTCCTCGGCCCGCGGCGGGCTCAAGATCGCCGCGGTCGGCCTGACCCCCGACCTGACCCTGTCGGTCGCCCGCATGGCCGCGACCTCGGCTGGCGGCAAGGTCGTCCGGGCCTTTTCCTACGAGCTCGACGCCGAGGATCTGGCCGACCTCAAGGCGGTCGACCCCGACATCATCCTCTTCACCGGCGGCACGGACGGAGGCAACTCCCGGATCGTCCTCCACAACGCGGCTCGGCTGGCCGTGCTCATGTCCCCGGCGATCATTCTTTATGCGGGGAACCGTAAGGTCCGGGACCAGGTCGTCGATATCCTCCGCGGCCGGGAGATCGCGACGGCGGCTAACGTCATGCCCGAGGTCGGGACGATCGACATCGAGCCCGCCCGCGACGTCATCCGCCGCGTCTTCCTCGAGCGCATTGTCGAGGGCAAGGGCCTGTCGTCCGTCGTCGAAGCGGTCGGCCGAGAGCCCCTGCCGACGCCGCTGGCCGTGTTCGAGCTCGTCCGGACGATCGCCGAGCGCGTCCCGGGCTGGGAGGACTTCGCGCTCATCGACATGGGCGGGGCGACGACCGATTTCTACTCTCACACCAAGTCCTTCCATGGCGGCGATTCGATCATCCTCCGCGGCCTCCTCGAGCCGACCTTGAAACGCACGGTCGAAGGCGACCTTGGCCTGAGGGTCTCGGCCGAGGCCCTGCTCCGCTCCGAGGCCGCCTTTCTCGAAGGACGACTGAGGGACGCCGGGTCCGGCCTCGCCCCGCTCCGGAGCTACGTCGAAGATGTCAGCCGGCGCACGGAGCACCTGCCCGGCGACGACGAGGGCCGGCGCTTCGACCGCCTCCTCGCCGCCGCGTGCGTCCGGGCCGCCGCGCTCCGGCACGCTGGCGTCATCCAGCGCGTCTTTACGCCGCAGGGGGGCTTCGAGGTCCAGCGAGGGAAGGACCTGCGTCAGGTCCGGCGCCTCGTCGGCTCCGGCGGCTTCCTGGCCGGCGAAACCGGCCCGGACCTCCTCCTCGAGGTCTGCGCCCCCGGCTCCGACGATCCCGATACCCGCCATCTCGTTCCGGAAGCACCGGCCTGCTACGCCGATGCCGAATATCTCATCCCCCTTCTGGGAAACCTGGTAGCGGACTTTCCCGCCGCGGCCGCCCGCGCCGCCGTCGCCGGACTGAAGCCGCTTATGTCGCACACGAACTGAAGAGGACCACCATGAATTCGAAACGCATGCCCTGGAAGGATTTCCTGGCCCAGCGCCAGGCCGTCCTCGACTCCTGGCCGACCGGCAGGGACGTCGCCGACATCGACGACGGACTCCGCTATCAACGCGCGATCCCCGAGGCCAAGAACTTCGCCAAGGCCATGAGCAAGGCCAAGGCCGCCGGCCGGACCCTCCTTCAGCCCCGGGCCGGCGTCGCCCTCATCGACGACCACATCCGGCTCCTCCGCTTCCTCGAGACGGAGGGCACGGCCGACCTCCTGCCGACGACGATCGACGCCTACACGCGCCAGAATCGCTACGAGGAGGCCGCCCGCGGCATCGAAAGATCCCGCGCCGCCGGCACGTCGCTCCTCAACGGCTTCCCGGCCGTCAACCACGGCCGCGACGGCTGCCGCAAGGTCACCGAGGCCGTCACCAAGCCGGTCCAGGTCCGGCACGGCACGCCCGACGCGCGCCTCCTCGCCGAGATCTCCCTCGCCGGCGGCTTCACTTCCTACGAAGGCGGCGGCATCTCCTACAACATCCCCTACGCCAAGAAGGTCGAGGTCGGCAAGTGCCTGCGCGACTGGCAATACGTCGATCGCCTGACGGGCTATTACGAGGAGAACGGCATCTCGGTCAACCGCGAGCCCTTCGGCCCGCTCACGGGCACCCTCGTCCCGCCCTTCATCTCCCACACCATCGCCATCCTCGAGGGCCTGCTGGCGCTCGAGCAGGGCGTCAAGTCGATCACCCTCGGCTACGGCCAGGGCGGCAACGTCCTCCAGGACCTGGCCGCCCTCGCCTCGCTGCGCGAGCTCGCTGACGAGTACTTCCACAAGGCCGGCTTCGACGGCTATGACCTGACGCTCGTCTTCCACCAGTGGATGGGCGGCTTCCCCGAGGACGAAGCCAAGGCTTTTTCCGTCATCAGCCTGGGCGCCTTCGTCGCCTCCGCGGGCCGGGTCGAGAAGACCATCGTCAAATCGCCTCACGAGGCCATGGGCATCCCGACCAAGGAAGCCAACGCGGCCGGGCTCAAGGCCACCCGCCAGGTCCTGAGCATGATGACCGACCAGCAGATCTGCACCGACAACGTCGTCGTCCGGCGGGAGATGGACCTCATCCGCCGCGAGGTCGGCGCGCTCATGTCGGCCGTTCTCGACGCCTCCGGCGGCGACCTTGTCCAGGGCATCGTCCGCGCCTTCGCGGGCGGCCTCCTCGACGTGCCGTTCGCCCCGTCGATCTTCAACAAGGGCAAGGTCCTGCCCATCCGCGACAACGAAGGCTACATCCGGCTCTTTGCCAAGGGGAGCCTGCCCCTCGGCGAGGACATCATGTCATTTCACAAGGAGCGCCTCCAGGAACGATCCAAGATCGAGGGGCGCCCGGTCACCTTCCAGATGGTGACCGACGACATCTACGCCATCAGCAAAGGCAAGCTTATCGGGAGGCCCAAATGAAGATCGTCAAAGCCCTGTTCGTGCCCGGGTCGTCGGCGTTCTACTTCGACGACCAGAAGGCCATCAAGGGGGGCGCCCCCCACGACGGCGCCGTCTACGGCGGCAAGCCCGAGACCCCGGGATTCAAGGCCGTCCGCGTCGCCGGCGAGGCCCTGTCCGTCCTGCTTGCTTCTCGAGGACGGCAGCTGGGCCCTCGGCGATTGCGCCGCGGTCCAATACTCCGGCGCCGGCGGCCGCGACCCGCTCTTCCTCGCCGCCGACTACCTGCCCCTCCTCGAGCGGCGCATCCGTCCGCTCCTCGAAGGCGCTGAGGTCGGTCCCTTCCGGGAGATGGCCGCACGGTTCGAGGCCCTCGAGTTCGACGGCCAGCGCCTCCACACGGCCATCCGCTACGGCCTGTCCCAGGCCCTGCTCCACGCCCGCGCCCTGGCCAGCCGCCGGATCATGGCCGAGGTCGTCTGCGAGGAATACGGCCTGCCCGTCGTCGCCGAGCGCGTGCCCATCTTCGGCCAGAGCGGCGACGACCGCTACATCAACGCCGATAAGATGATCATGAAGCAGGTCGACGTGCTGCCCCACGCCCTCATCAACAACGTCAAGACCAAGCTTGGCCAGGAAGGCGAGCTCCTGAAAGAGTACATCGGCTGGCTCGTCAACCGCATCCGCACGGTGCGGACCGACCCCTCCTACGTGCCGACCCTGCACATCGACGTTTACGGCACGATCGGCGTCATCTGCGCCCTCAGGCCGGGCCGGGTCGCCGACTACCTGGCCTCGCTCGAGCCCGTGGCCGCCGAGTTTCCCCTCTACATCGAGGGTCCCGTCGACGCCGGCGGGAAGCCCCGCCAGATCGAGCTCCTCGCCGCCATCCGCCGCGAGCTCAAGGCCAAGGGCTCCAAGGTCAAGATCGTGGCCGACGAGTGGTGCAACACCTACGAAGACGTCGTCGATTTTACCGACGCCCAGTCCTGCGACCAGGTCCAGATCAAGACGCCCGACCTCGGCGGCATCCAGAACACCATCGAGGCCGTCCTCTACTGCCGCAACCACGGCATGGAGGCCTACCAGGGCGGCACCTGCAACGAGACCGAGATCTCGGCCCGCGCCTGCGTCCACGCCGCCGTGGCCGCCCGGGCCGAGCGCCTGCTGGCCAAGCCGGGCATGGGCTTCGACGAGGGCTTCATGATCGTCCGCAACGAGATGGAGCGCGTCCTGGCCGTGCTCCGCGCCCGCAACGGGAAGGAGAAATGACCATGGCTGCCAAAAAGAAAGAATTCCGGGTCCTCTCGACAACGGCCATCCTCGGCTACGGCTTCCCCGAAAGCTCGTTCCGCGAAGGCCTGAAACGCAAGCCCGACCTCATCGGCGTCGACGCCGGATCGACCGATCCCGGCCCGTACTACCTCGGCGCCGGCAAGTCCTTCACCAACCGGGCGGCGGTCAAGCGCGACCTCCGCTTCATGCTGACGGCCGGAGTCCGGCGCGGCATCCCCGTTGTCATCGGCACGGCCGGCGGCAGCGGCGCCCGGCCCCACGTCGACTGGTGCGAGGCCATCATCCGCGAGATCGCCGCCGAAGAGAAGCTGACGTTCAAGATGGGCATCATCTACGCCGATATCCCCAAGGCCCGGGTCCGCCGGCACCTGGCGAAGGGCGAGATCACCCCCCTGACCTACGTGCCGCCGCTGACCGAGGCCGTCCTCGACGAATCCGTCAACATCGTCGCCCAGATGGGCGTCGAGCCCATCCAGAAGGCCCTCGCCGCCGGCTGCCAGGTCGTCCTGGCCGGCCGCTGCTACGACCCGGCCGTCTTCGCCGCCCTGCCCATCAGCCTCGGCTTCGATCCCGGCCTGGCCATCCACATGGGCAAGATCCTCGAGTGCGCGGCCATCGCCGCGACGCCCGGATCCGGGGCCGATTGCGCGTTCGGCACGCTCAAGGAGGACTCCTTCGTCCTCGAGGCGCTCAACCCGGCCCGCCGCTTCACCAAGCTGTCGACGGCCGCCCACACTCTTTACGAGAAGTCCGACCCCTACCACCTGCCCGGACCCGGCGGCGAACTCGACCTGACCGGATGTTCGTTCACCGAGCTCCCGGGCGGCAAGGTCGAAGTCCGCGGCAGCCGCCACGTCGAGACCGAGCGCTACTGGGTCAAGCTCGAAGGCGTCCGCCGGGTCGGCTTCCGCACGATCGCGGTCGCCGGCACGCGCGACCCCATCATGATCCGCGAGATCGATTCGATCCTGGCCGGCGTCGAAGCCCAGGTCCGCGACCTCCTCAAGGCCGAAGACGTCGAAGGCCGCATCCAGTTCCACGTCTATGGCAAGGACGGGGTCATGGGCGCCCTCGAGCCGGTGCGCCACACCTGCAGCCACGAGCTCGGTATCGTCATCGAAGCCGTGGGGCCGACCCAGGAGGCCGCCGACGCGGTCTGCAGCGTGACCCGCTCGACGCTCCTCCACTACGGCTATCCCGGCCGCATCTCGACGGCCGGCAACCTGGCCTTGCCTTTCTCCCCCTCCGATGCCAAAATGGGGGAGGTCTTCGAGTTCTCGCTCTACCACCTCATGCCGCTCGCACGGCCGGATGATTTCCCGGTCCGGGTGGTCACGGTGCACGGCGGAAAGGAGCCGAAATGAAGCGCAACATCCTCAGCGCCGCCCAGGTCATCCGGTCCAAGAACTCCGGCCCCTACGAGCTGACCCTGGATATCCTGTTCAAAGACCGGGCCCACTTCGAGCTCTTCCGCCGCCGTCATATCGTCACCAAGCGCAAGATCGCCACGCTCTACCGGCGCCCGGTCGCGGACATCCTCAAGATCGTTTACTTCGAGCCGAGTAACGCCCTCAAGATCACCATGCGCCGGCCCATCCCCTCGGGCGACGCCGGCGAGACCGACATCTACGGCGCTCAGCAGCACGCCCCGCTCCTGAGCCTGACCTACTGAGGCCACGGGCCATGATGAAGCTCAGCCCAGGCACGGTTCACCGCGAGACCCTGCTCTATGCCGTGTACTACGCCCCCCGCGGCAGCACCCGGCTCTACATGGTCGCCGCCGAGCTGGCCCAAAAATACCTCACTCCGACCGACCTCATCATCGGCATCCTGGGGGCCGAAGGCTCAGGCAAATCGACCTTGATCAAGGGGCTCTTCCCAGGCCTCGAGCTGACCAACGACGATGAGGGCATCAACGTCCGTCCGACGCCCCTCTACGACTTCGACCCCGCCGACGCCTTCTCCGGCCACACCTTCCACATCGACGCCCGCTACGAGCTGGCCTTCCATCAGAAGTACGAGCTGGCCGAGGCCATCATCAACGCCGTCTCGCATAACCGCCGGGTCGTCGTCGAGCACTTCGACCTCATCTATGAGGCCCTCGGCCACAACGCCCAGGTCCTCGTCGGCATCGGGGAGGAGATCATCGTCGCCCGGCCGACCGTCTTCGGCCCCTTCCCCCAGGTCATCAAGACGATCGTCGACAAGACCATCAAGTACCGGCTGATGGCCCACTCGGCCGAGGACATCACCTCCATGGTGCTCCGGGAGGATTATCGGATCCCGTTCCCGCCCCTCCACTCCGACGTCCCCCAGGGCTTCGTCCTCAACTTCAAGGAGCGCCCCGACGTCGACCTCCACGAGCTCGAGAAGAAGGTCCTGGCCATCATCGCCATGGACATCCCGATCTCGCCCTGCGGCGACAACACCATCAGATTCGGCGAGCGGACGATGCCCTGCACCGGGACGCGGACGCACGTCCACTCGAGCGGCCGGATCGAGAACTTTCGCCTGATCAAGGAATACCGCTACGACCAGATGAGCAAGGAGTATTACGTGATCGGACTCATCGGCAAGAGGGGAGAGGACACTTTCGAGGACCTCATCGACGTCGAAGGGATCTACGAATGAACCTCATCGATCCGGGGCCGGACAAGGCCCGCTACAGGCGCATCGAGGTCCGGGGCGTGGGAAAGACCGTGTGCGGCGGCCGGCCGGCCCTGCGCGTCGCCGACGGCGCCCTTCAGGCCTTGGCGGGGGAGGCCTTCACCGATCTCGCCTTCTACCTGCGGCCCGACTTCCTCGCGGCCATGCGGAGGATCCTCGACGATCCTGAGGCGTCGCCGAACGACCGGTTCGTGGCCGGGGCCGTCCTGCGGAACGCCGTCATCGCGGCCGAGGGCGTCCTGCCCCTCTGCCAAGACACGGGCTCCATCCAGGTCTTCGCGTTCCGGGGCCACCGTGTCGTCACCGACGGCCGGGACGAGGAGATCCTGGCCGCGGCCGCGTCAGAGGTCTACAAAAAGCGCAATCTACGCTATTCGATCATGGCCCCGCTCACGGTCATGGATGAGGTCAACACGGGGAATAATCTGCCCGCCCAGATCGACCTCCAGGCGGCGGCCGGCCCGGAGTACCGTTTCTTCTTCATGGCCAAGGGCGGCGGATCGTCCAACAAGATCGCCCTCTTCCAGGAATCGAAGGCCCGGCTCGATGACGGCGCCCTCGAGACGTTCCTCGCGGAGAAGATCCGGGCGCTCGGCGTCGCCGCCTGCCCGCCCTATCGCATCGCCGTCGTTGTCGGCGGCCTGTCGCCGGACATGACCCTCAAGACCGTCAAGCTCGCTTCTGCGGGCTTCCTCGACGGATTGCCCAAACGCGGCTCCAAGCGCGGCGGGGCCTTCCGCGACCTTGGCTGGGAGGAGCGGACGATGCGGTTGGCCCGGGAGACGGGCCTCGGGGCCCAGTTCGGCGGGATCTGGCTGGCCCACGAAGCCCGCTTCGTCCGCCTGCCGCGGCATGCCGGGTCGTGCCCCATCGGGATCGGCGTCTCGTGTAACGCCGACCGGGGCTTGAGGGGCAAGATCACGGCCGACGGCGTCTTCCTCGAAGAGGTCGAGCGCCGGCCGGCCCGCTTCCTCGAAGGCGCTCGCGCGGCGGGCCCGGCCGAGGCCGTCGCCGTCGACCTCGATAGGCCGATCGAAGAGGTCCTGGCCAGGCTTCGGGCGCTTCCCGTCGGCACGCTGGTCCGGCTGTCCGGTCCGCTCGTCGTGGCCCGGGACATCGCCCACGCCCGCCTGGCCAAGATCCTCCGGGAGACGGGGGACCTTCCGGATTACCTCAAGCGCCACCCGGTCTACTACGCGGGACCGGCCAAGACGCCGCGCGGCATGGCCTCGGGCAGCTTCGGCCCGACGACCGCCCAGCGCATGGACGGCTACATGGCCGATTTTCTGAAGGCCGGGGCCTCGCTCGTCTCGCTCGGCAAAGGCAACCGGACGGCACCCGCGGTCGAGGCGTTGAAAGCATGGGGTGGGAGTCTTCCTGGGGACGATCGGCGGGGCGGCGGCGCTCATCGCCAAAGAGCACATCGTCTCGAGCGAGACGATCGATTTCGCCGACCTGGGAATGGAAGCGGTCCGCCGCATCGTGGTCAAGGACATGCCCGCCTTCGTGATCTATGACGGGCGGGGCGGCGATCTCTATGCCGCCGCGGGCCGTAGCGGTCCTTAGTAGATCGTCTCGGTCTCGACGGTGAAGAACTTGTAGTCCTTGTAGACGACGGAGATCTCGGCGGCGGGGGACTTTCCTCTGTCCTTTCTCAGATAGGCCTGCTCGGTGTAGCTCCGGCTCGGGAACCGGATCCCGTTCTTTTCGAAGCCGTATTCAGAGAACGAAGTGATCTGCGGCTCGGAGTCGTGCTCTATGGCCCATTCCGCGATCGCCTTATAGTTACCGAGCGATCTCTGGTCCCAGACGATCTTCAGGACGCTGCCATCGTCCTCCTTGATCCAGATCCTCCCGTACGGGTGCTGTTCCTTGAGCTCGGGGCCGGGCGTCGCATCGACGATGACCGCCTTCACACCTTGGATCATGTCCTCCCCGACGAGCCTGTAAAAAAGAAGGGATTGCCAGTATTCGCTCAACAGGCCGACCGGCCCGAAGAGGACGTTCTTGTACTGGAAGAAACCCGCATGACGAGGGATGTCACGGCGATCGGTCTTTCTTTCCGTTGACCGTGACGAGGTTGCGCTGTTCTTTCGTTCCCTCCCGTCTTCCGGATGAGCTGATAATCGTAGAGGTAGACGTCGGTGGCGGGGCTAAGGTTGTACGAAGTTTCCTTCACTTCTTCCATGCAGATGAAATCGAGCGCGGCCCTGTCCAGCTTCTGGCAGTAGACGGCCGATCTTCGCAGGATCGTGGCCAGCCGGGCCGGGTCGGCGTTGTCCTGGGAGCTCGCGAGTGCGGGGAAGGCGCATATGACCGTGACGAGAGAGAATGTCATTGCCCGAGAGAGCTTGGCCATCACCCCCATTCCTCGAGGGAATCATAGAGGGCATTGCTCCCCGCGTCAAGTCGCATCCTCGGTCTGGATCTCGTTCTCGGCTTCCCCTGTTTCCCGATCCAGCCCCCGGTCAGGATTGACAACTAAAACTAAAAGGGTGATAGTGGGCCAATAAGGAGGAAACGACATGAGAAGAAAGGTCCTGGTCTTTCTCGCCGCTGCTGCATTCCTGGGCGCCACAGGCTGCAAGAGCACCACGGCTCCCGAAGAGGATGAATTCATCGGGACGTGGAATGCCACGAAGGCGGAGTTCGTGAGCGTTGCCAATTCCGCCACAAAAGTCGACATCATCACCCAGGGGGGGACATTGACCCTGGTCCTTAACACCAGCACTTTCACCATGACCATCAAGGAGACAGGAAAGGCCGACTGGATCGGCACCGGGACTTGGTCCAGCTCCATCGATACGATGACATTGACCTGGTCGTCGGGGATGTCCGGTGAGAGCCAGTTTGACTTCAGCTTGAGCGGAAGCCTGACGCTCGAAGGGGGCCACATGCCCCATGAATTCACCCCCGGCAACTCCGAAGAGGCCATCGTGAACCTCATCTTGGCCAAACAGTAGAGACCAAAGGCCGGCCTCCTATCGACCTAAGCCTCGAGCGAACGGGAGAGACCGCTGCCTGCCCAGGCAAGTCGCTGATAATTTTATCTATATGGGGAGTGGCGGGAAGGTGTGGGAGTCGAACCCACCCGGGACGTCTATAGCCCCATACCGGATTTGAAGTCCGGAAGGATCACCGGATCCTTCACCCTCCCGTGGGCTAAGTCATCGTATTCCCTCGAGCAAGCGGCGTCAAGAACGATTGACTTCCCGGCCACCCCTCTGTTAATCTGAGGCCAAGTTAGAGCAGGGGAAATCGCTTGGCCATCAAGTGTCCGACCTGTAATTCTGAGAATCCAGAGACCAAGCATCTATGCCGATTGCTGCACCCAACTTCCTCCGCCAAGAGACCACGTGCGGCGATTCTTTTGCTATTTCTGGGAATATTTATCGCGCTTTCTTTTGGCGCGGCCGCCCAGCACAAAGAAACAGGGCCCACCACAGCGGAGATCGCCGCCTGCGAGAAAGCCGTCAAAAAGAATCCGCAAGAAGCCGAAGCCTGGCGGAAGCTGGGCGTCTGCTATATGAACGCTAGGCGATTTGAAGATGCGATCGCGGCCTGCGAGAAGGCTGCCAAGCTCGGCCCCAAAGACGGAGCCGCGTGGACCAGCCTGGGCGTAAGCTACGAAGTAGCCGACCGACCCGAGGACGCCGTTGCACCGTTCCAGCAGGCCGTCAAGCTGAACCCGAATTTGCCTGATGCATGGGTCGGGCTGGGCTTCTGCCTCATGAGAACAAGGCACGAGGAAGAGGCGGTCCCGGCCTTGGAGAAAGCCCTCAGCCTCGACCCGAAAAACGGCGACGCCTGGAGCGCATTAGCCGTCTGCTATAACAGGGCCGGGCGCGCTGGAGAGGCGCTGGAGGCCTGGGAGCGCGCAGTCAAGGCGAATCCCGATTTCATAGAGGTCTGGCTCGGCTTGAGCAAGCTCTATTTTGAGAAGGGACGTTATGACGATGCGATCGCCGCTTGCAAGAATGCGCTCCGGCTGGAACCAGACTCGGTATTTGCCTTGACTTACCTGGGCTTCGCATATGTGGGGACCCGCCGTTTTGGTGAGGGCGTCGAGGCCTTTGAAAAGGCCGCCCAATTTAAGTCGGACTCCGCGCAGGCCTGGTTTAACGTGGCCGGCGCCTATCTCGCCGCAGGGCGGGCAGGTGACGGCTTGGCCGCCTGCAAGAAAGCCACCGAGCTGAAGCCGGACTTCGCCGAAGCTTGGAAATGGCTTGGTGACCGCTATGAAGAAGCGGGCCGAAAGGAAGAGGCCGCGACCGCATTTGAGAAAGCCAGGAAGTTGAAGCCGGAATTGTTCGATAAACGTTGAGATCGTCTGTCGGGGCAAGAAGAGGGGGTCGTCAGGCTGGGGGCACTTCAAATCCTCTTCCAGCCATGTTTGACTTCCCGCTCAGCCCTCTGTTAATCTGAGGCCAATTTAGAGCAAGGGAGATCGCTTGGCCATCAAGTGTCCGAAATGTCACTCCGAAAATCCTGAGACCAAGCAGTTCTGCGCCGATTGTGGCACTCAGCTCCCTTCGCCCCAAGACCTTCCTCCGGTCATGACGGAAACCCTTCAAACACCCGTCCACGAGCTCACTACAGGTTCCACCTTCGCCGGCCGCTACCAGGTCATCGAGGAGCTCGGCCACGGCGGCATGGGCCGGGTTTATAAAGTCCAGGACACGGACATCAAGGAGCGGGTCGCCCTCAAGCTCCTTCGGCCCGAGATCACGCTGGACAAGGAAGCGGTCGAGCGCTTCTCGAACGAGCTCAAACTCGCCCGCAAGATCAGCCACCGGAATGTCTGCCGGATGTTCGACCTCGGCAAGGCTGATGGTACGACCTTCATCACCATGGAGTTCGTGCCGGGAGAGGACCTGAAGAGCTTCATCCATAGGGCAAAACAGCTCAGCATAGGCACCGCAATATCCATTGCCAGGCAAGTCTGCGAGGGATTGGAGGAGGCCCACCGGCTAGGGGTTGTTCACCGAGACCTTAAGCCTGGCAATATCATGATCGACAAGGACGGGGATGCCAAGATCATGGACTTCGGGATCGCCCGGTCACTCTCGGGGAGAGGCATCACAGGGGCCGGGGTGCTGATCGGGACGCCGGAGTATATGAGTCCGGAACAAGTTGATGGTAAGGACGTCGACCAGCGGTCGGATCTCTATTCACTGGGGGTCATTCTCTATGAGATGGTCACGGGGCGGCTTCCTTTTGCCGGCGATACACCCCTTAGCATCGCCCACAAGCAGAGGTATGAAGCGCCCGTGGATCCAAAGAAGCTCAACACGCAACTTCCTGATGACTTGGCCCGGGTCATCCTCAAGTGCCTCGCTAAGGATAGAGACAAGAGGTTTCAGAGTGCGGCCGAGCTCGGGACCGAGCTCGGAAGAATAGAGCAAGTCCTTCCGACAACCGAACGCATCGTGGCAGAGAAGAAGCCTTTCACCTCCCGTGAAATTACTGTCAAATTCAATTTAAGAAAATTTGCCATGCCCTTATTGGCTGTCGTCGCGCTTGCCGCCGCAGCCTTGATCCTCTGGAAATTCATCCCTCACAAAAAAGCGCCGACCGGGCCCCTGATCGAGAACTCGATCGCCGTGATCAGCTTTAAAAACCAGACGGGGGATACGGCTTATGACTATTTGCAGGAGGCCATCCCCAATCTGCTGATCACGAACCTCGAAAACACCGGCCTATTTTATGTGGCTACATGGGAACGGATGCAAGACATCCTCAAACTGATGGGTGCCAGGCAAATGCGTCTGATCGACAGCGACCTCGGATTCGAGCTGTGCCGCCGGGAAGGAATCAAAGCGATCGCCATCGGCAGCTTCACTAAGGCCGGGGACATCTTCCGCACGGATGTCAAGGTCCTCGATGTCAAAACCAAGGGCCTCATCAAGAGCGCTAATACCAAGGGGACGACCGTTAATAGTATTCTCGATACCCAAATTGATGCTCTCAGCAGGGAGATGTCTCTCGGGTTAGGAGCCGAGAAGGACAAGGTCGAGGCGGCGTCCCTCAATATCAAGGAAATTGCCACTCCATCGCTCCAAGCGTATGATTTTTTCCTCAAAGGGAAAGACGCCTATAATCTGCTCTATTGGGATGACGCGAAGAAGAACATGGGACGGGCCTTGGAGATCGACCCGACCTTCGCCATGGCCTATGTCTATCTGGCCTGGGCGAACTACAATACGGGTGACAGCAAGGTCGGGAATGAGACGATCGAGAGAGCGATGGCTCTTTCGGATAGGACATCCCAGAAAGATCGACTTTACCTTGAAGCCGGCTATGCGTTATTTATCAAAGAGGATCTTGATAAGCATTATGCGCTCCTCGAAGAGTTGATCCAAAAATATCCCAAGGAAAAATGGGCTTTCCATTACCTGGGGGATTTTCTTTGGGTTCATCGATCGGATATTCCCGGGGCACGCGAACAGTTTGAAAAATGGCATGAGCTCGACCCGCGGGATTCCAATGCCATTAATCATCTCCTTAATGCCAGTATTGAAATGCGCGATTTCAAGAATGCGACGGATTACATCAAAATGCACGATGCCGTCGCTCCTCCCGAGGCCTTTAACCTTTCCCTCCAGGGAAAGATGTATCAGAAAATGGGTCAGCTTGATAAAGCCATCGCGAAAAATGAAGAGGCTCTCGAGATCAATCCCAGTTTCTTGGATTCCATCGATGATCTGCGCCGTCTCTATGCCCTGAAAGGAGAATATGAAAAATCCTTGAGTTGGGCTCGCGAAGAGGTTTCCAAAGCTTCCTCGGTGGGGGAAAAGGCCAGAGCCCATTACGGGAGAGGGTTCGCTCTCTACTTGCGAGGGAAGTTCAAAGAAGCGGTGGTTGATTTTGCCCTGGCGAAGAAGATGGGAGAAGAGGCCGAGAATTGGGGGATTAAATCGGATGCCGCCCTGGGAAGGGGGATTGTCTATTTCATAGAAGGACAATTCGATCTTAGCCGGCGGTCATTCGATGACATTGAGGAGTATTTTCCCAAGAATGTTCTTCCCGTTTATAAAGCCTATACCGCCTGGTGGATAGGACAAATTGCGGTCAGACAAGGGCAAATGAACCAAGCCAAAAGCAGGCTCTCAGAAATGATGTCATTCCTGCCAATGGTCAACAAGGGCAACCAGAATTCCCTTAATCTTTGGCGTGATCTTTTACAAGGCGAGATGTTCTTGGCGCAAGGGACATTGGACGCGGCCCTAGATGTCAGCCAAAGGGCATGCCGGCCGGGAGCTCCATTTGAAGACGACACATCGTTTTTCATGGACCTATTGGCCCGGGTTTATGCCAAAAAAGGGGATGTCGGCAAAGCCATTGTGGAATATGAACGTTTGTTCAAGCCGGATGTCAGCGCCGACGTGACTTATCTTGTCCATCCCCTCTATCATTACCGCCTGGGCTTCTTATATGAGAGGTCGGGAGAGGTCGCGAAAGCCAAGGCACAATTCGAGCGTTTCCTCGATCTCTGGAGGGACGCCGACCCGGGCTTGCCCGAGGTCGAGGACGCCAGGAAGAAGTTGGCCGGTCTTCAGAATTGAAACCGGCGGCTTCGCGAAGGGATGCTAGCATATCATGGCCCGTTCTTGAACAGCGTGATGATGGTGGGCGTCACTTGAGGATTTGGACCGGCGTATCGCTGTTCTTGTTCGTCCCGTTCCCAAGCTGACCATCTTGGTTCCATCCCCAAGCGTAGAACGTGCCGTCCCTCTTAACCGCGACGGTGTGCCGCATGCCGGCTGTCGCTGACAGCCATCCCGTGTCCCCGCCGACCTGGACCGGCGTGTCACTGTCCAGCTTTGTCCCATTCCCGAACTGGCCGAAGGAGTTGTGTCCCCAGGCCCAGAGCGTGCCGTCCTTTTTGACCGCTATGGTGTGCTCCCCGCCTGCCGATACGGACCGCCAATTGGTGTCCGTGCCGATCTGGACTGGCACATTGATGTTCGTGTCCGTCCCATTCCCGAGCTGGCCGAAAAAGTTATAGCCCCAGGCCCAGAGCGTGCCGTCCTTCTTGATCGCCATGGTGTACCAACCTGCCGCCACGGATAGCCAATGGGTGTCCGTGCCGATCTGGAGAAGAATCGAGCAGCTCTCGTTCGTCCCGTTCCCGAGCTCGCCGGAGCGGTTCGCTCCCCAGGCCCAGAGCGTGCCGTCTGCCTTGATCGCTACGGTGTGGTCCGCCCCAGGCGCGGCCGACAGCCAGTCGGCGCCTGTCCCGACCTGGATCGGCCTATCGCTGGGGGGGCCAAAGATAATCCCGTTCCCGAGTTGGCCGATGTCATTCCATCCCCAGGCCCAGAGCGTGCCGTCCTTCTTGATGGCGACGGAGTGGAGGCGGCCCGCCGATACAGACCGCCAATCGGCGTCTGTGCCGACCTGAGCGGGCTTGTTGCTGTTTTTGTTTGTGCCGTTCCCGAGTTGGCCGAAGTCATTTCGTCCCCAGGCCCAGAGCGTTCCGTCCTTCTTGATCGCTATGGTGTGCTCTCGGCCTTGCCCATCACCTCGGAGATCCACTCGTTGAGGTCCTTGATCTGGTCGCGGAGCTTCTGCTTGGCGGCGTTTGTGGCCTTGATCTCGGCCATGATCATACGGAGGTCGTCGTCCATGTCATTGGTGGCCATGGCCAGGACGAGGAAGGCGGCTTCCGATGCCTCCATGCCAGAGATCCCTGCGGCGCTAAAGATGCGGTCCAAGGCTGTTTCCTTCTCCAGGGTCGCGAGGTCCTTCCCCGCGGCAATGGCGGAGGCCTTGGCGTGGGCCAGGCTTTCGAGCTTCTGGTAGCCCGAGGGGACGAAGGACCTGCGCGCCCAATCGAGACGTGCGGCGACGTGGGGCGGCAGCGTGAGCTGCTTATCCCAGCGGGCCAGGTCGGCCTCGCTCGGATTACTCTGGGGCAAGCCTGCCGGACCCGGCTTGGAAGGCGAGGACGGGGCCGCGCCCGGCGCCGGGGAGACGGCCGCGAGAAGAAAAGCTGCAGCTAGGACTGAGACTGAAAGACCAGCTTTGTTCATTCTACCCTCCTGCGGGTGAAACGATGGTAGACCCCAGAGGGACTGGTGTCAAGAATCCGAAGATCACCTGTTTCAGAGATAGCTCTTATTGAAATGGTCCCGGCATTACGTTATAGTCCTTGAAACGCCTGCTACGTCAGATTCCTGAGAAAGAAGGGGTATGGGAATGCCGGAAGGCGAGGGGGAAACACCTCCACAGAGCTCCGATAAGCCTCCTCAGGTCAAGGAATCTGGGCCCAGGGCCATTGTCACCAAGCTCAGACGGCGCCGTATTATCGAGACCCTGGCCGCGTTCATAGGCGGCGGCTGGCTGCTCGTCGAGGTCGTCGAGCGGCTTTTCGTCGGTCACTATGAGTTCCCTGGCGCGACGATCGACCTGACGGTTGTTTCGGTCATCGGGGCTCTCCTCGCGACCCTTGCCTGGCGCTGGTTCCGGAGCACGGAGAAGCGGCCGGGAAATATCAAGATCGAAGTCCTGCTCTTCCCCCTGATCGTTCTGGCCACCGCGGCCGTCGACCTGATTCTGATCTTCAAGATTGTGGGAATCCGGGGCAGGACGTTATTGATAGGGATCATCGCCCTGTGCCTAGGGATCGTCTGGGTGATCCTCAAGCTGTCGCAATGGGCATCGGCCATGCCCGAATCGAGGGGAAAAGGGATCGACGGTTCGAACCTGTCCGAGGTGAGGCCCGAGAAATCCATCGTGGTGCTTCCGTTCACTGACCTCAGCCCCCAGAAGGACCAGGATTACTTCTGCGATGGCATGACCGAAGAGATTATCACGGACCTCTCCCATGTGCATGAGCTTCTGGTCATTTCCCGCTCTTCTGCGATGACGTTCAAAGGGAGCTCGAAGACGGTTCGCGAAATCGCCAAGGACTTGAATATCCGTTACGTCATGGAGGGAAGCGTCCGGAAGGCCGGAAACGACCTGCGGATCACGGCCCAGCTCATCGACGCCGCGACCGACGCCCACATCTGGGCCGAGAAGTATTCCGGTACCCTCGATGATGTCTTCGATATGCAGGAGAGGGTCTCCTGCTCCGTCGTCAAGGCCCTCAAGCTCATGCTTACCTCCGAGGAGGCCGGGAGAATGGCCGAAAGGCCCATTGGCAACATCGCGGCCTACGATTGTTATCTCAAGGCGAAACATGACGTCTGGTCATTCACGAAAGAGGGAACCGAGCGGGCCGTCCAATATCTTCAGAACGCCTTGGATATTCTCGGAGAAAACGCGACCCTCTACGCTGGGCTCGGACTGGCCTATTTTCAACTCGTCAATCTCGGGATCGAGCAAGGAGAATATTTGGAAAAAGCCAAGGAATGTGCTCAAAAGGCCTTTGCCTTGGATCCCGGCTCTCCGCAAGGGCATGCCGTCCGGGGGTATGTTGACATGCTTGAAGGGGACATGCGTGGGGCGATATCCCATTTGAAAAAGGCGATGTCTTCTGATCCGGGAGATTCCGACACGGTAGGTTGGCTGGGCTGGTTTTATCTGCTGGTCGGGAAGGCCTCGGCAGCCGGTCCGCTTATAGAAAGAAGCTCTAAAATGGATCCGGCCAACCCCAATTGGCATTTGGTTCGGGGTCTGGCAAATCTCTTTGAAGGCTATTTTGATCTTGCGGCCGAGCAAGTGCGCGAGGCCTATATCATGGCCCCTCATGCGCCGGCGAATCAGTTTTGGTACGCACTCAGCCTCGCTTATGGCGATAGGTTCCAGGCGAGCTTGTCCATACTTGATATCGATGAAAAGGCGGTCCCCTCAGATGATGCTTTTAAAAAAATGAGCGGCTTTTTACGAGCTGCCTTAAGGGGGGAGAACGATACATTTTCTCGTTTGCAGACGCCTGACGTCCTCCGGACCATAAAAAGGGATTTGCAGCTTTCTTATCATACAGCCTCCTTTTATTCATTCCTGAACCAGCCGAAAGATGCCTTGGATTGGCTGGAGAATGCGATCAGCCGCGGCTTCTACAACTACCGTTTTATGGAGGTTGACCCCTTCCTGAACAACATCCGCGGCGAGGAACGGTTCAAGAAACTGATGGAACGAGTGAAGTACGAATGGGAGCATTTTGAGGTGTGAGGAGGGCATAAGGTCCACGTTTAACGAAATCCTCACAACTTGGCATTTGGCATAGAGCCAACAAGGCCAGAAACAAGACTATGAACGCGGCGTGTCTCCGCCTTCTCGGCGGACCATCCCCAAAAAGGATTGGCTTAATTACCTAAACGCTTCCCGCCAATCCCGGCCGGCAGGGCCTTCGAGCGTGAGGAACGTGATGTCATATTCGGAGGTGAAGCCGGCGTCGCACTCGCTTCCCCTTTTGGAGCCGATGATAGACTCGGCATCGGAGGGATGTCAAGGCCGATATGCGGCGCCAAGACCGATTGACTTCTCGCTCACCCCTTTGTTAATCTAAGGCCAATCTAGGGAAGGGGAGATAGCTTGACTCTCAAGTGCCCGACCTGTCATTCTGAGAATGCCGACACCCAGCGCTTTTGCGGGGGGTGCGGCACCCAGCTCCCTCCGCCTCAAGCCCCTCCTTCGGTCGTGACGGAGACTCTCCAAACGCCCATTCGCGAGCTCACCACGGGCTCCACCTTCGCCGGACGCTATCAGGTTATCGAAGAACTGGGCAAAGGGGGGATGGGTCGGGTCTATAAGGTCTTCGACACCAAGATCAAAGAGAAGGTCGCCCTCAAGCTCATCAAGCCTGAGATCGCCTCGGACAAAGAGACTATCGAGCGCTTTGGCAATGAGTTGAGGCTGGCCCGGCAGATCAGTCAGAGGAATGTGTGCCGGATGTTCGATATGGGTGAGGCGGAGGGCGCTCATTTCATCACCATGGAATATGTCCACGGTGAAGACCTGAAGAGCATGATTCATATGTCGGGCAGCCTCAGCTTGGGCATGCTGCTGAGCGTTGGGAAGCAGGTCTGTGACGGGCTGGCTGAGGCGCATAGCCTTGGCGTCGTCCATCGGGACCTCAAGCCCCAAAACATCATGATCGACAAGAACGGGAACGCCAAGATCATGGATTTTGGCATCGCCAGGTCGATCAAGGATAAGGGGATCACCGGCGCGGGAGTCATGATCGGAACGCCCGAGTATATGAGTCCGGAACAGGCTGAAGCCAAGGATGTAGACAATCGCTCGGATATCTACTCCCTGGGCGTCATCCTTTATGAAATGGCGACCAGCCACGTGCCGTTCACTGGGGAGACGGCGCTCAGCATCGCGATGAAGCATAAGGGCGAGATCCCCAAGAATCCGAAACGACTCAACGCCAATATTCCCGATGACCTGAGCGGCGTCATCCTGAAATGCCTAGAAAAAGATAAGGCGAAGCGATATCAAAGCGCTTCCGACGTGCATTCTGAACTCGAGAAAATAGAAAAAGGCATCCCTACGACAGAACGCGTCGTTCCGGAGAGGAAGACCATCACGTCGCGGGAGATCACGGTCAAGTTCAGACTCCGGAACCTCGTCCTTCCGGCCGCGGCGCTTCTCGCCCTGGCCGTTTTGACAATCTTGGGGATCCGTCTTCTCGGTCGAAAGAGCCTCGTGCCGGCCCTGTCAGGGAAGCCTTCGCTGGCCGTGATGTATTTTGAGAACATCACCGGCGACGCGGGCCTGGACCATTGGCGGAAAGCGCTCCCGATGCTCCTGACGACCGACCTGTCCCAGTCCAAGTATGTCAACGTGTTGCCGAGCGACGAGCTCTACGACCTCCTCAACAAACTCGATCAGCTCAACGCGACGAGCTATTCCTCCAGGGCCTTGAAGGAGATCGCCGCGCGTGGTGGCGTCAATCACATCCTTCTCGGCCAGCTGACCCGGGCTGGGGATTCCTTCCGGCTTAGCTATTCGCTCAAGGAGTTCGGCGGGGGCGAGACCGTCGGCTCCGGCTGGGTGGCCGGGCAGGGCGCCGAAAGTTTCTATCCCATGATCGACGCCCTGACGCGCAAGGTCAAAGAGGACCTGAAATTGACCAGGACCGAGATCGCCGGCGACATCGACGTAGAACTCGGCAAGATCACGACGTCCTCGCCCGAAGCATTCCTTCTCTATGCCGAGGGGAGGGAATATCACCATAAAAGAGACCTCGCCAAGAGCATCGAGTTGATGAAGAAGGCCGTGGCCATCGACCCCGGCTTCGCGATGGCTTATAGGTCGATGGCCATGTCCTACAATAATACGTATATGTACGCTGAATCGGAAAAATGGATGCGCAAGGCATTGGAGTTGAGCGACCGGGTTTCAGAAAGGGAGCGCCTCCTTCTTGAAGCCGATTACTACGGCCAGCACGAAAGGACGACGCCCAAAGCCATCGAGTCCCTCGAGAGATTCCTGGCGATCTATCCGGACGACGCATTTGCCAGCACCAAGCTCGCCTATGTCTATCTCGGCGACGAAAATTGGGATAAGACAATCGAGTTTTGTCAACGGGCGATCCGGAACGATGCCAGGACCTATTACCCCTACAGCTATCTGGCCTCGGCCTACGAGGCTTTGGGGATGCCCGAGAAGGCTAAGTCAGCCGCCGAGCTCGGGATCCGCACGGTCGGCGACAACGATTCCTTTCGGCTCGACCTTGCCGACTATTATCTGTATCAGGGAAAAATCAAAGAGGCGTTCGGGGAAACCGCCAAGTCCATCGCCCTCAGCCCGGAATCCGTAGTGAGCCGCATGTCTCAGGCACACCTTTTCCTTTTTCAGGGCGACCTTATCGGGGCGGCTGCGGAATCCGAGAAGTTCCTGAAGCTCAATGACCCATCAGCCCGGCTCTATTATCTTTGGGAAATGGCCATGCTGGCCATCCTCCAGGGCAAGTTCAACGAAGCTCGTGCCCTGGCCAGCCAGGGCATCGAAGCCCTGGACAAGCTCGGCGAGATAGCCCTCGCCAGCCAATTTCGTCTCGCTTCGGGCTATTGCCTGTTCCGGATGGGGCGCGGGCCAGAAGCCCTCCGTGAATGCGGGCGCGTCCTCAAGGATGGGGTGGAAATCGACAACTGGTCAATCCAAAGACAAGCCCTCCAAATGCGAGGGTGGTTCTTTGCGGCCGCGAGCGCCGACGCGGACGCTCGTCGCGCTGTCGGCGAGCTCGACGCCTTGTCCAGGCAGACGATGAACGCAAACGAGGCTCGGCGGGTCGATTTCGTGCTTGGCGAGATCGAGCTACATAAAGAAAATTGGAGCGCGGCCATCGAGCAACTCAAAAAGGCCGGGAGCAAGCTGTACCATGAGTACGCTTACCCAAGCGACGAACAGGCGCTCTATCTTGAGCCGCTCGCCCGGGCAATTCATGGATCCGGCGACCTGGACAAGGCAGGTGAGGTATACGCTCGGATCACAGCCCTTACGACCGGCAGGCTCGTTTATGGCGACATTTACGCCCGCGCGTTTTATTCGCTAGGGCGGATCGCCGAGCAGAAAGGCGACCATGCCTCGGCCCGCGGATCCTACGAGAAGTTCCTCAGCCTCTGGAAGGACGCCGACCCCGGCCTGCCCGAAGTCGAGGACGCTAAGCGCAGACTTGCCAGTCTTCAGAAATGATTCCGGCGGCATACCATAATTGTCTTTTCAATGCCTTTGCGCGGACAGGATGAATTTTAATTTCTCTCCGACATAAACCATCAAGCTCGGATTGACTTCCCGCCCTTCCCTCTGTTAACCTGAGCCCACGTTAGAGAAGGTGAGCCGGCTTGGCCAAAAAGTGCCCTAAGTGCCATTCTGACAACACCGATACGGCCCGGTTCTGCAGCAATTGTGCGACGTCGCTGGGCGTGCCCCGGGATCATGGACCCTCTCTCACGAAAACCCTAGAATCGCCCGCACGTGTTGTCGCCCCCGGGACTGTCATCGCCGGGCATTATGAGGTCCTGGAAAAGCTCGGCCAAGGCGGGATGGGCGAGGTCTATTGTGCCGTCGACAAGAATCTCGGCCGACAGGTGGCCATCAAGATCCTTCCGGAGGAGTTTTCGACGGACCTGGAGAGACTGGCGAGGTTCGAACGTGAAGCCAAGCTCCTGGCGACGTTAAATCATCCCAATATCGCCGCTGTCTATGGTTTCGAAGAAGCCAAGGGGCTCCGATTTCTTGTGCTGGAGCTCGTTGGAGGAGAAACGCTGCAAGCGCGGTTAGATCGAGGCGCCCTCCCCATGGATGAGGCACGGGAGACGTGCCGTCAGGTCGCCGAGGGGCTCGAAGCCGCCCATGAGCGGGGAGTCGTCCACCGGGACCTTAAGCCCGGGAACATCATGATCACGCCCGACGGCCAGGTCAAGATCCTGGATTTCGGACTGGCCAAGGCCTCCGGGAGAGAAACGACCGCTGTTGATATCGAGAAGTCGCCCACGATCACGGCCCGGATGACCGAGCCGGGCATCCTGCTGGGGACGGCGGCTTATATGAGTCCGGAGCAGGCGCGTGGCCGGACCGTCGACAAACGGGCCGATATCTGGGCCTTCGGTTGCGTGCTCTATGAATGTCTTTCGGGGACGCGGGCGTTTCATGGTGAAACGGTGTCGGATACCCTCGCGCACATCCTGAAGGGCGAGCCGGATTGGAGCAAGCTGCCCGCGGAAACCCCGATGCCCATAAGAGTCCTGCTCCGCCGCTGCCTCGAAAAGGACCCAAGGGAACGCCTTCACGACATCGCCGACGCCCGGCTCGAGATCGAAACGCCGGTGTCTTTTCCCCCTGAAGCGGCACAGGCTCACCGGCGGCCATCGCTTCTATGGCTGGTCGGCGGCGCGGCCGTCATGCTTCTCGCGGGCATCCTCGTTGGGCCGGCTCTCATTGATTATTCTGGGCCGGCTCCTTCTCCTTCGGTGGTCACGACAACCATCAAGGTCGAGCCGGGTCACCGGCTGGAAGGCCAGGCCCGCAATATGGAACGTCCTGGCCCAACGGCTGTGGCCATTTCCAGGGACGGCAAGTTCGTCGTCTATAGCGCGGTCGAGGAGAATCCCGGACCGCAGGCAAGGCCTCGGTTGTACCTGCGGGCCATGGACCAATCGGCGGCCAAGCCTATCGCCGGAACAGAAGGGGGTACTTGTCCCTTCCTGTCGCCCGACAGCCGCTGGGTGGGATTCTGGGCCGATGGCAAGTTGAAGAAGGTTCTCGTTGAAGGTGGTGTCCCGAGTCCGTTGTGCGACGCTTCGTTTCTCTATGGCGCGAATTGGGGTCCTGTTAACAGCATCGTGTTTTCAGATGAGGCTGACGCCGGGCTTTCAAGGGTATCGGCTGAGGGCGGGAAACCCGAGAGGTTGACCAAGCCTGACCCGAAGCGGGACGAAGGCAGCCACCGTCTTCCCTTCTGGCTTCCCAATGGGAAGGCCGTGCTGTTCACTGCAATGAGGCATAGCTTTGATCCGAAGCCCTGGCTCGCCCTGCTCCGGCTTGAAACCGGCGCTTGGGGTCCCCTGATCGAGGACGCGGCAGATGCCAGGTATGTTCCCACGGGACATCTTCTTTTCTTGAGGCAAGGGACGCTCATGGCCGTGCGGTTCGATCTGGCCAAGCTGGAGGTCATCGGCCAACCGGTCGCGCTCGTCGAAAACGTCATGCAGGGCTTCAGCTTGACGTACAGGCATCGCACTGGCGCCGGTCAGTTCGGCATCTCTGACACCGGGTCGCTCGTCTATGCGCCAGGCGGCGTTCCCGCGCCCCATGACAATTCGCTCATATGGGTGGATCAGAGAGGCACGGAGCAGCCGGCCGCGGCCTTGCGGTTCCCTTTCGGCGAAACGCGGCTATCTCCTGATGGCCAGAGAGTCGCCTACGCAACCTCGGGGCAAGAGTTGCAGGTCTATGTGTATGACTTGGGCAGAGGCACGAATAGCCGGCTGACCGGCGAGGGATGGTCCTTCTATGCGATCTGGACTCCCGACGGTCAACGGCTGCTTTACTCATGGGGAAGATCCGTGGCAGATAGCCTGTTCTGGCAACCTTACGATGGAAGCTCCCCGATGGAGCGCCTGACAACTAGCGAATACGGTCAACGCCCAGGATCGTGGTACTCGGATCGGAAAACGCTCGCCTTCGTGGATATCTACCCGGATACGGGGGACGACATTGCTCTGCTCGACGTCAGCTCAGGACGTGTGACGCCTTTCCTGAATTCGAAATACTCCGAGTGGTATCCAGAGTTCTCTCCCGACGGCCGCTGGATGGCTTACACATCCGATGAGTCAAATCGCCAGGAAGTTTATGTCCGGCCTTTCCCCGGCCCGGGCATGAAGCAGCAAGTATCGATCGAAGGGGGGAGCGAGCCGCTTTGGGCAAGGAACGGCCAACAGCTTTTCTATCGACGGGAGGATCAAGTGTGGGCCGTGGATGTCCGGACAAACGGCGCCTTCGTGGCCAGCAAGCCGCGCCTCCTCTTTGAGAAACCCGGATGCGTCCGGACCTACCCCATACGCGCCTATGACCTGTCCCTCGACTCGCAGCGATTCCTCATGGTCAAGTTCGAAAACAGGAAGCCCACGCCCGTCACCGAAATGATCCTCGTCCAGAACTGGTTCGGGGAACTCCAAAGGCTTGTTCCGGAAGGCAAGAAATAGTTCTGGCAGACCCCTATCTCTATTTTGGCTTCTTCCCCGGATTTGCCGTATGAAAATCGTTTAGAAATGCGTCCAGGATCTCCTGCAGCCCTTCAATGAACAAGCGTCCGTCGCCGCGGTGCACACCGGTGATGCTCTTCTGCCAAATCGCGGCGGCGCAGGTTATCCTCCGATCTCTCTTGAGGACCACATAATCTCTGAGCGACACGTCGACAGAAAACGCCTCGCCGACAACGCTCAGTTTCAGATAAAGATAGGGGTCGTCATAAGAAAACGTGGGCACCGATAAACCAGCTCGCTTTAATTGAGATTCCGTTTCGTTCTTGATCATCTCCGCCGTCAAGCCCATTTCGGAAGCACCCGGCGGCAGATCCTCGACAAGGACGAACACAGACGTGATGCCTTTTAAGGCCAGGGAATTGGAATCGGCAGCTTGGATAGAAAAACAACGCGGGTTGAAGAGGGCAAATGCGGACAAAATCGCCATTATGCCGGCTATCCGTTTCATCATTCCCCTCCTTTGGGTTGCTGGGAGAGAGGTCTAACGCTTGGAATGAGGCGAGAAACCCAGAACCTGGAACGGCGCTTCATCCGGCCGGCCCGGCGAGATGTGAAGCTCCGGTTTCTCGCCCAGGACCATGATCGTGCAGCCATAGGTTCCCTCGTTATTGATCCCGGAAACGCGGTTCTCGAAGAGCCGTTGGAGGGTGTCGAGGCCGATGGCGACGGAGTTGTCCTTGAAGAGCTGGCCGAGGAAGTCGAAACGCGGGCAAAGGGCCTGGTAGCTCTCGAGGGTCATGTTATTGCGCTTCAGCATCTCCGGGAATCTCGGATTGAAATCGTTGTTGATCAGAGGGTGGTTCGTGTGGTAGCTGAATTCGGCGCCCGCGAAGGGGACGAACTTGGACATCTTTCCGGCCGAGCGCTCGAAGACGGCGACCACTTCCGGGCCGCCGATGACATAGGTTTGCGGAGCCGCGGGCGGAACGTCCTGAAGGAACTTCACCGCCTGATCGTAGGCTCTTTGGCGCAGGATGCCCCTGATGATGAAGGCGACAGGGAGGCCCTTGGGGGAATAGGCGAGCTGGGTGACGGCGTTAACGCAGACCCCGACCGAACGGCTGTTCAATCCGTTGGCGGCGACGACTCCCGGGATGGTGAAGACGAGGGTTTCGAGATCATCCCGGCTGTCCCGGATGCGGAGGACCGTCTGAAAGCCGTGATAGAAGGTCGGGATATCCAGGGTTTGGGCGATAGAGGCGGGATTCCCGTTCCTCCTTCCCGCGCCGATGGTCGTGCACTTGGAGAAGCCCATGTCCGGGCCCATGGCCCAGATCTCATCGATGAGCTGATAAGCGTACATCGTGTCGAAATCGATGCCCGCTCCGTCGGCGATGCCGCGGACCTCGTCGAGAAGGCCCGGCGTCCAACGGTCCATAACCGGCTTGAAGTCGGTTTTCTTCAGGAACTCCCGGATAAAGACCTCCGCCGGGACTTGATAGGTCTTTTCCAGGTCCTCTTTCCAGCGCTTGACCAGCTCCTGGATCTCCGCCTTGAGAGCCTGGCCGTGGACCTTGCCCATCTGGTAGGGCGTTCCCGCCAGATCGACGATTCTCAGCTTCGTTGCCGGCCCGGGAAGGGGACCGTCCCCGGCGCGAAGGGACGGCGGCCGGGCGACAGAGAGGAGGAGCAGAAGGACGAGCCCATGTGTTGAGGCCCGTCGCCGAAAACGTTCCATGGGGGATGAACGGTCAGGCATGGCTTGAGTATAGATTTAATAAACGGCACTTTCAACCCGCACGACCCCCCCCGGCCGGATCATCCCTCCGAAGCTCAGGGCAGCGGGAACGTAAAGGTCAGGGCGTTCGGGCCGGCCTTGGTGATCGTGATGGTCTGCTCGAGCGAGGTCCGGCCCTCGAACGAGGCGACGATGGCATAGGCCCCGACCGGCAGGTCGACCTTGACGGCGGTGATATTGCCGGGCAGCCAATCGTCGTCATAGCCGACGATGTTCTGCCTCTTGACCTCGACCATGGGCGTCCCGGGCAGGGCCGAGAGTTGCCGGATCGAGAGGGACACGAAAAGCGTGTCGGCCGGGACCGGGTCCGTGTCCGCGTCCGTGACAATAGCTTTGAGGTCCAAGGTACCGGTCTCCGCGGGCACCGGGAGCGTGAAATCCACCGGATAGACGTTGCCGTTCACCGCTCCGGCGATCTGGTCCCAATCGGGCGCATAGTACGGATTGGTCGAGTTCCATTGGGTCGCCACGGCGTTGAGGGTGAGCGGATCCGGGACGTTGAGGAACCAGAACATGTAGGCGCCGGTACTGTCGGTCACGGTCGCCGCGTACCGGGTGATCTCGTCCTTGAAATCCTGGCCAACAGCCCTGGGCTTGTAGATCTGAAGGCTGACTTCGGCGCCGGGAATCCCCGCGCCTGCCGTGGTTTTGACGGATCCCTTGATGATCGTCCGTGTCTGGCTGTCGTCGATCTGGTGGATCGTCGGCCTCAGGATGTATTTCCCGCTATTGCCCGTGGCCACGACCGACGCGGCGACATCGAAATCGAAGATCAGCTCGGTCGTGGAGTTTTTGTTGATGTCGAAGCCCTGGACCAGCTTGACGCCGGATTGGGTGCCGCTCGGGATCTTCAGCTCGTGGACATTTCGCCCTTCGTCGACGACGTAATTCGCGAACTGGAGAGCGTCCACGCTGTTGGCCGTGCCGATCATGAGCCGCATCTGTGTATAGTGGCCCGGAGCGAGGTCGACCAACCCCAGCTCGAGCCGGGCGCCGTCGGCCAGGGTCAAGAGATTGACCGTCCGGTTCACGTCGAGGATCTTCGTCCAGGAGTCCGCGGAATCGCTTTCCTTGTGGACGTAGATATCCTTGATGGTGACCCAGACTTCCTGGTAGTCGTGCGTCGGCTTGTCGGTGAGGCTCAGGGAGAGCCGCCCCGTGTTATCGCCGCCGACGTTGCAGGCGACCAAACCGATAAGCAGAACGGCAAGCAAAGACAGACTTTTGAGGGTTGAAATGCAAAACTTCAAGGCGTAGCCTCCTTTTCCTTCCCGCATATAGCCCCTAAACCGTCTAAAAATATACTAATGTTTCATCGGATCAATGTCAAGAACCTGAACATTAAGATCGCATTAATACAGGCCGAATTTCTTCTTGAGCTCGGCGTCGATCTCCGCCGCCGCCTTGCCGCCGATGCCCTTGCCGTCTGCCGGCGGTTTCTTGGGGATTCCAGGGGTGCGGGCCTTCCTGGCCATGATGAAGGTCGAGGGCCGGACGGCCGCCCCGTGGGCCCGGCAGTTGTTCCCGACGTTGTTATCGTCGGAAACCACCGTGACGTCCGACTTTTTCCCCTTGAAGTCCCTGACGAAACGGATGAGCTCGTCGTCGCCGCCGTGGGCGCTCATGGTGAAGATGCAGCGGATCCCGGCAATCTTCTGCTCGCGGCCGCCGGCGAGCAGAAACTCGCCGTCAAAAACGATCGCACAATCGACGCCGGGATGCTCGCGGCTCCAATTTGAGACCTGGAGGGCCAGGCGGTTCCTGGCGTTCTGAAGGCCGCCGTCGAGGCTCGTCCTGAGCTCGGGGACGCGGTTAATGACGTTATAGCCGTCGATGAGGATGACCCGTTGAGACGCCACTCTCCTGACTACCGGTTCCCTTCTCATCACCATGGCCCCTCCTCGTAGATCGTCAGACGGACTTCTTCCCCTTATTCCTCGTGCGGACTTAAACGGCGGGACGCTGGGCGAGAACGTGGCGGTCCTCGACGCGCTTCGTGAAGCCGGTCTTGTCGAAATATTCCAGGATGGCCTGGGCGTATTTGCGAGACAGCTCGAGCCGGTCGCGGAGCTCGGCGATGGTGACGCTGCCGTGGCGCTCGATGAGGCCGGCGACGGCGCCGCGGGCCGCTTCGAGCGTATCCCGGTGATAGATGACCTTGGGAGCCAGGCGAATGAGCCCGCCCGAGCGGAGAAGCCCGTTCAGGATCGGACTGAACGCGGACGGATTCAGGCCGAGTCTCGTCCGGACCTCGTCCTCGAGCGGGGCGGAGAAGCGGGCGGAACGGAAGGCGTCCTCGATCCGGGCGCGGAGAGCGGCTTCGGCCGGATCGGCCTTCGCCTCACGGCCGGCGAGCCCGATCTCGGCATTGTTCCGGACAAGGACGCCGCTCGCGAGGAGGGCGTCGAGGATGAGCTTGAGCGTGGGCGGATCGCCCGCCTTGAGGAATTCCGCCCGGAGGTCGGAGAAGGGCATGGCCGGGCGAAAAGGGTTCTTCTCGAAATAGGCCTGGACAGAAGCGACGAGGCCGTCGGAGAGGCGCGCGTAGGCTGACTTGTGGAGATATCGTTCCGGCTTATCGCCGGGGAGGGCGATCAGGGTGCCTTCGGCGAGGAGGGCCGAGACGGCTTCGGCGACTTCGGATCCGCTGCGGCCGAGCGTTCGCGCGATATCGGGGACGGCCTGGGCCGCGCTGCCGGCCTTGGCGAACATCTGTTCGACGGCGTCGCGCGCCGTCCCCCCGAGCTTGCCCAGGCCCTCGAGGACGCCGCCACTGAAGCGCTTGTGCTTTTCGGGGGCGGCGTCGAGCACGCGGCCGCCGCCGATCGTCATGATGGGGGAGAAGGAGCGGATGACGAACCGGTCGCCGGGAAGGGCGACGGTCGTCCGTTCGAGGACGAGCTGGGCCGCCGCCGTGGCGCCGGGAGCGATCGTCGAGGCGCCGATGACCGACAAGCGGGCCATGACCTCATCGGTGCCGATGTGGAGGCGGACGCGTTCGCGGTGCTTGATCTCGCGCGGGGCGCTCGCGAGGGCGTCGAGGCGGACGTCGAGGCGCGCCGTCGGGGCGAGCGATCCCTCGGCGGCCGCGACCTGGCCCCGCCGGAGGTCGTCCTTGGCGGCGTCCTGGAGGTTGAGGGCCGTCCGCCGCCCGATCGCGGACCGGTCCGTTTTCGACCCGTGGACCTGGACGCCCCGGACGCGCGACTTGAGGCCCTCGGGAAAGATCTCGATACGGTCGCCGGCGGCGATGGCGCCGGACAGGATGGTCCCGGCGACGACGGTCCCGAAGCCGCGCATCGTGAAGACGCGGTCGATGGGCATGCGGAAGACGCCGCTATCGGGGCGGGGCCCGACGCGGCGGCCGATCTCCTGGAGGGCGGTCTTGATCTCGGCCACGCCGGCACCCGTCAGCGCCGAGACCGGGATGATGGGGGCCTCGGCCAGGAAAGAGCCGTGGACGAAGTGGCGGACCGAGGCGCTGAGCTCGGCGATGCGGGCCTCGTCGACGAGATCGCGTTTCGTCAGGGCGATGACGCCGAGCTTGAGGTCGAGGAGCCGGAGGATGTCGAAGTGCTCGCGGGTCTGGACAGCGATGCCCTCGTCGGCGGCGACGATGAACAGGACGGCATCGACGTTCGAGGCACCGGCGGCCATGGTCCTGACGAACTTCTCGTGGCCGGGAACGTCGATGAAGACGAGCTGCTTGGGGTAGGCCGGGTCGTCGAGGAAGACGAAGCCGAGCTCGATCGTCATGCCGCGGGCCTTTTCCTCGGGGAGGGAATCGGGGTCGGTGCCGGTCAGGGCCCTGACGAGCGCGCTCTTGCCGTGATCGATATGGCCGGCCGTGCCGATGATGACGTGGTCGAGGTCGGGCATGGTCAGGCGCGGAGGCGGATGCGGGCCGGGCCCTTGCGGAGGACGCGGCCGATGACCGCGGCCGCGGGGACGCCTTTCTTGTGGAGCGCGGCGACGAGGGCCGGAGCTTTGGACTTGCGGACGGCGATGAGGAGTCCACCCGAAGTCTGGGGATCGCAGAGGAGCGTCTCGAGGTCCTCGCCGGCGGACTTGTCGCGCTTGACGAAGGGCACCGCGTACTCGCGGTTGCGCTCGACCGCGCCGGAGATGACCCCGTCGCGAATGAGGTCCAGGACGCCGGGGAAGACGGGGATGGCCGCGCCGTCGACCTCGATCTCGACGCCGCTCTGCGCGGCCATCTCGGCGAGGTGGCCGGCCAGGCCGAAGCCGGTGATGTCGGTCGCGGTGGTGACGCCGGCGGCCGTCATGAGCTCGGCGGCGGTGCGGTTGAGGGTCCGCATGGAGCGCTCGGCCTCGGCCAGTCCTTCGGCCGGGGCGCGGCCGAGTTGGCGGGCGAAGCTCAGGATGCCCGTGCCGATGGGCTTGGTCAGAATGAGAAGGTCGCCGGGGCGGGCCTTGCAGTTGACGGTCATCCGGCGGGGATCGACGACGCCGGTGACGGCGAAGCCGAACTTGATCTCGCGGTCCTTGATGCTGTGGCCGCCGAGGACGGCGACGCCGGCCTCGCGGAGCTTGTCCACCCCGCCCTGAAGCATCCGGTTCATGATCCGGGGGGAGAGCGTGTCGATGGGGAAGGCCACGATCGAAAGAGCGGTCAGCGGCTTGCCGCCCATGGCATAGATGTCGCTGACGGAGTTGGCCGCGGCGATCTCGCCGAAGGCGTAGGGGTCGTCGACGACGGGCGTGAAGACGTCGACCGATTGGACGAGGGCGGTGCGGGGCGTGAGCCGGAAGACCCCGGCGTCGTCGCAGGTCTCAGACGAGACGAGGACGCGCGGGTCGACGACGCGCGGGAGGCCGGAAAGGGCCCGCTTGAGGTCCTCCTGTCCGATCTTGGAGGCGCAGCCGGCGTTCTCGACGAGCGTCGTCAGAGCCACGTCTTCCGGGGCGTCCTCGAGGCGCTCTCCGGCGCAGAGGCAGACGTTCTTCTGCTTGAAGAGGTCGCAGGGGCAGGGGTCTTTGGGATTGCAGATGCAGTGACCGAGCGCGATCGACCGCCCCATGACCCTCTTGCGCCTGGCGAAAAATGGGGACGTTTCTGTTTTTTTCATAAAATGGGACATTTCCCCCATTTCATTTAAGGGCCTCGAGGAGGGCACGCTCGACGATAGGGTCCTCGCCCGGCTGGATGGTCCGGAGATCGAAGAGCACGGCGTCCTTATGGATGCGGGCGAAGACGGGTGGTGTGCAGAGGCGGAGGCGGCGGGCCAGCTCTTCGGGCGAGAGGCCGGACGGCCGGACGGCCAAGACCTTCGACGGAAGCGTCTCGACCGGGACCGCGCCGCTCCCGACCTGAGAGGCGCCGTCCTCGACGAAGACGGCGACCGCGGCGGGCAGTCTCTCTCGGAGGGCGGCGGCCAGCTCTTTGGCACGTCGGCCGAGCTCGTCAGGAGTGAGCGCGAGCATCCGATAGATCGGGTGACGCTCGGCGAGAGTGTCGGGGGCCAGAAAGAGCTTGAGGGTCGACTCGAGCGCCGCGAGGGTGAGCTTGCCGCAGCGGAAAGCCCGGGCGAGCGGGTTCTTGCGGACCTTCTGGATCCAGGCGGACTTGCCGACGATGATGCCGCTCTGGGGGCCGCCGATGAGCTTGTCGCCGCTGAAGCAGGCGATATCGGCGCCGGCGCGGACGCTCGCCTGGACAAGTGGCTCGGTCGCCAGGCCGAAGCGGGCCAGGTCGATGAGGGCCCCGCTGCCGAGGTCGTCGATGACGGGGACGCCGCGGGCGCGTCCGAGGGCGGCGAGTTCTTCGATCGACGGCTCTTCGGCGAAGCCGACAATGCGGTAGTTGCTGTGGTGGACGCGGAGGATGGCCCCGGTCGATCCGGTGATGGCGGCCTCGTAGTCGGCGAGGTGGGTCTTGTTGGTCGTGCCGACCTCGCGGAGGACGGCGCCGCTCGTGGCCATGACGTCGGGCATGCGGAACGAGCCGCCGATCTCGACGAGCTGACCCCGGGAGACGACGACCTCCTTGCCCCGCGCGAGCGTGTTGAGGACAAGAACGGTCGCGGCGGCGTTGTTGTTGGCGACCGTGGCGGCCTCGGCGCCCGTGAGCTCGCGGAGGAGCCCCTCGACGTGGCGGTCGCGGGAGACACGCTTCCCGCACTCGAGGTCGAGGGCCAGAGTCGAGTAGCCGGATGCGACGGCGGCCAGGGCTTCGGCGGCGGCGGTGGACAGGACGGCGCGACCGAGGCCTGAGTGCATGATGACTCCCGTGGCGTTGACGGCCGGGGCGAGCGAGAAGGCGAACTTCCGTTCGAGACGGGCGCGCAGCCGCTCCGCGATAGCCGGGGTCGAAATGTCGGGCGTAGGAGTGGGGGAGGGGGCGTTGCTGGCGCTGGGCTCAGGGGACGCAGCTGCGATCGTGGCCCGGACGTCGTCGAGCGTTTCCCGGGCGGACGCGACGACGGCCTCGCGGCCAAACCGGTCGATGAGCGGGCGGACGGCCGCGGCGGTGAGAAGCGCGTCGAGAGAGGGGATCTTCCGGTAGGCGTTCGCTGCCGTCGTCGAATCGGTCATGGGAACGTGACCCGGACCTCTTATTTCTGCGGCGTCCTGAAGCGGATCTTGCCGAAGATCTCCGGATGCAGGTCGGCTGAGCCGCCCGAGGCCGTGACGGGCACGGCGATCTCGAAAGAAAGCTCCTTGGGCGGCAGGCAGGATGTGTTGTTACAGGCCTGGTAGCTCAGGGCCCCCTTGAGGGCGCGGGGCCCGGTGGCGAGACCGTCCTTGGCTTTGACGAGCGCGCCCAGGACGACCTCTCCGTCGTAGACGACGAGCTCGACCTCCGAGTACGAAAATCGTGCCCGCCGGCCGCGCGGGTAGAAGATCTCGACGATCTCGAGTTCCGGGTTCTCGTCGAAGACGAGGGCGGTCGGGATCATGAATTCGTCCAGGGGGGCGTTGTCGTTGATGTGGTACCCGGCCTGGACCTTGAGGACCAGGGCCGCCTTAAAGGTCTCTCCCGGGCGGACGCCGTCGCGTGAGATCAGGCCTTTGGCCTCGACGACCTGCTCGTCTTCCTGGGCGGCGACGGCCGGGGCAAGGATCAGCGCCGCGGCCGGGAGAATGACGCAGAAAAGAGCGATCGCCAGAAAATTTCGGGTCGTATTCTTGATGAACATCACGCCGTCAATTAGAGACGTTTAGGGCCGTTTTGTCAACCGGAAGGGGTCAAAAATCGATCCTGCCGAGCCCGAAGATCAGCCATGCCGTCCCGGATCCAAAAAGAAGGGACCAGGTCTTCGCATCTGCGAAAACCAGGTCCCTTCCCATTTCTTACTTCTCGCGCGGGATGGCGAAGACGGGCACGCGGCTGTGGGCGATGACCTTCTCGGTCGTGCTGCCGAGGAAGAACCGGGACAGCCGGCGCACCGTCGTCGACATGACGATGAGCTCGAAGCCCTTCTTCTCGGCGTAGTCGATGATGCCTTCCCAGGCGTGCACGGCCTTGACGACATCCTCGCTCATTTCGACGGCCTTGTGTTCCCGTTTCTTGCGGGCCTGGAGCTTCTTGAGGACCTGGTCGAACATCTCGTCGGTCAGCCGGAAATCGTGGCCGAAGATCTCAAGGACGTAGAGGAACGTCAGGCCCGCGCCCAGCGTCTTGCCGAGCCGCCAGGCGTGGTCGCGCTCGATGTCCTCGGCGGCCGAGAAATCGGTCGGGACGAGGATCTTCTTGATGGCCTGAGGTTTGGCCGCGGTCCCCTTGGTCACGAGCACCGGGACGCGGGCGCCCCGCAGGATCTGGTGGGTGACGCTGCCGATGAGATTCAGCTCTCTTCCGGAGACGCCGCGCCGCCCGACGACGATGAGGTCCGCGCCGTTCTTCTTGGCCGTCTGGAGGATGACCTTGGCCGCCGAGCCCTCGGCGATGAGGACCTTGTCCGGGCAGACGCCCCCGGTCTCGCACATGTGGTCGAGCTTGACCTTGGCCGAGACCTTGCTGGCCTCGATCTGTCCGGCGAGCTCCGCCTGGGCCTCGGGCCAGGCCTCGTAGAGGGCCGGCGCGAAGTCGGGCACGACGTGGAGAGCCGTGAGCTTGGCCTTGAAGATCTTGGCGAAGAAATCGGCGTAGGCCAGGGCCTCCTTCGACTCCTCGGAAAAATCAGTGGCCCAGAGGATTTGCTTGATGGGCTTGATCATGAGGTTCCTCCTTCGCGAACGTTCGGGCGGATCTCGTCGGGTCCGACGGGACCGCCTCAGTTTACAACAAACTCAGTACTTCTGCCAATCCGGCTTGTGCTCGTTGATCCAATGGTAGTAGTCGGCCATCTTCAGGCCCGAGGCGGCGTCCTTGTCGAGGACGAGGATGGCCCGCGGGTGCATCTGGAGGATCGACCCGGGCACCATGGCCGTCACCGGCCCCTCGGCCGCGAGCGCGACGGACCGGGCCTTCTTCTTGCCAAAGGCCAGGAGCAGGCACATCTTGCTGTCCATGATCGTGCCCAGGCCCATCGTGAGGACGTGGGTCGGCACGTTCTCTTCGCCCCCGAACGCGTCCGCGGCGCCGAGGCGCGTCTCCTCGGTCAGGGTCTTGATGCGCGTCCGTGACGAGAGCGACGACGACGGCTCGTTGAAGCCGATGTGGCCGTTCGTGCCGATGCCCAGGACCTGGATATCGACGCCGCCGGCCGAGCGGATGGCCTGTTCGTACTTGCGGCAGGCCGCGAGGATCTCGGTGGTCATGCCGTCGGGGATGTTGATCCTCTCCTTGGGCATGTTGATGTGGCTGAAGAGGTGGGCCCACATATAGCTGTGGAACGAGGACGGGTGGGCCGGCGGGATGCCGACGTACTCGTCGAGGTTGAAGCTCGTGACGCCGCTGAAGTCGAGCCCCTCTTCCCGGTGCATGCGGACGAGGTTCCGGTAGAGCTGGAGCGGGGTGTTGCCGGTGGCCATGCCGAGCACGGCGTGGGGTTTCTCGCGGACGGTGCGGGCGATGATGCGGGCCGCGAGCTCGCTGGCCAGATGGTGGTCGGGCTGGATGATGATCTCCATGGGACTCTCCCTCCGGCGCGCTCAGCGCGTCTTGATCCAGTACTTCTTGATCTTCTCGTCGACCGAGGCCTTGAACCGGTCGACGTGGCCGAGGACGAAGCGCCCGACGTCGAGCTTGTCGTCGCGGACGAGCGGCGTCAGGTCCATGGCGAACCAGAGCTGCTCGGCCTCGTCGGTCGCGTGCGACTGGAAGTAGACGGCGTTGGCCCGGCGCCGCCCGACCGTCGCCAGGTCGTAGCGCTTGCCGCCCTCGACCTGGGAATCGTAGGCCCCGATGAGGCCCATGGACAGGTTCTCGCGGCGGCCGACGTCGAGCGGGACCTTGTCGTTGTCGTCCATCCAGTCGAGGCCGCGCCAGACCTCGCAGCCGTAAACCGTCACCGGCCGCTCGTCCGGCTCGAGCTCGCGCAGGGCCGCGATGGCCGTGAAGGCCACGGCGACGTGCGTGTCGTGCTTGTCGGCGGGGTTGTGGGTGTAGACGACTTCGGGCCGGACGGCCTTGAGGACCCTGACCAGGTCGGCCCTCAGGCGGCCCGTGCCGACGTCCTTGACCTCGGCGCTCGTGTAATTGAGCTGGACGAGGGCGCCGTAGTTGCCGAGGATGGCCGCCTTCTCCTGCTCGCGGCGACGAAGCGCGGCCATGTCCGCGTCGCTGAACGACGCGTACTCGCCGGCCCGCGGCGAGCCGGCCCCGTTCGTGCAGGTCACCGCGCCGAACCAGAGCTCCGGGCTCGAGAAGCACTTCTGGATGCCGTGGAAGGCCATGATCTCGAGGTCGTCCTGGTGGGCGCCGATGCCGAGGTGGGTGACGCGACGGAACGCGCCCTCGGCGGCCATGCCGTCGGGGACGAAGACGGAAGCGTCGGGCTTGAAGAACTTCATGAATGATCTCCCTTGATCTCAGGCAGGCTGGCCGCGGCGACGGCCTGGCCCACCCGCCGGCTCTTCTCGTCGAGGAGGTGCAGGCGGACCCGGGCCGCGGTCGCCGGGAATTCGGCGGCCAGGACTTCGGCCGCCTTGTCCATGATGATCTTGCCCCCCGGGCCCGACATCACCCGGCCGAGGACGAGGAGGTTCTTGAAGCCGTAGAAGACCTCGTACCAGGGGATGGTACAGCCGAGATAAATGCCGATCGATTCGAAGATGCGGGCGGCCTGGATGTTGCCGCGCTCGACGAGCGACTGGACCTCTTTGAGCTTTTCCGGCAGCTTCATGCCGGCCGGGAACGACAGCCCGGCGGCCAGGGCCAGCTTGTTGACGGCCTGCTGCGAGAAATATTGGCCCCGACGCCGCTGTCGCCGGACCACTCGTCCGTCGCAGCCGCCGGATTGAGGTCGACGGGGGCGAAGGCGAGCTCGTCGAGCCAGCCGGGGATATGGCCCTCGTTGTCGAGGAAGCCGGCGGCCTCGCTCGAGCCCATAGCCACGCCGAGGACGCCCGTGTCGCCGACGGAGAGCCTCCCGGCGAGCGCGGTGACCTCGCCGTCGTTGATGACCTCGAAAGGGACGCCCCATTCGGCCGCCAACCGGTCGAAGAGGCCTTTGACCTTCGATTCGAAAAGGGCCCCGGGCACGGCGCGGAAGAGCGAGGCGATCCGAACCTGCCGGCGGATGATGATCCCCGCGGAGGAGCCGCCGATGGCGTCGACGCGGGGCAGGTGCGCCGCGGCCTTCTTGAGGCCGGCCTGGATGTGCTCATAGTGATATTCGGGGTCGGATTGCTCTCCCGGGGCCCACGGGATCTCCTCGCTCCAGACGGGCTCCCCGTCGATGACGGCGGCGACCTTGTAGTCGCTCGCGCCGAGGTCGAAGCCGATCCGGAAGCCATCGAGGTAGCCGCCGGGGAAGTTCGTGGCTTCGCGGGCTTCGGGGAAGGTCGCGGCGCTGTGGAGGGCGACCTCGAAGGGGCGTTCGTAGACGCCTCCCATGGTCTTGGCGTCGAAGGCCCGAGGGCCGCTCTCGGCGTAGGCGGCCTTGAGGCGCCGGCCGACCGCGGCCGGGCCCTGGAAGTGGACGCGCCAGCCGCCGCGCGACCAGAGCAGGAACTTGACCACGCGCTCGACGACGCGGTAGGTCGATTCGGGATCGCCGTCTTTCGACGGCGCGACCGTCTCGAACACCGAGACGAGGCCGTCCTCGCGTTCGATGGCCATGCGAAGCGGCGTGGGAAAGGAGGCCCGGGCCCGGTCGAGGTAAGCGAGCCAAGCCGGAAAGACGGGCTGGAAGCCCGGATCGTACGGGGCCTCGAAGGCCTTCTTTCCTCGCGTCATTTGTCCTTGAACTCGACTTTCACCGGGACCAGGAGCCGCGCGGCCAGGTCTGCGACCCGCTGGGCCCAGTTCTTGGCCTCGGGGACGCCGGGGGCGGTGACGCCGCGCTCCCAGGCCCCGGTGACCCAATAGGTGAGCTTGCGTCCGGAGCGGGCGTTGAGCTTGACGCCCGGTCTAGGCCGGAGTCGTCGACCGCCGCGAGGTCGGCCGGCGGGAAGATCGCGGCCAATCCGATCTCGCCGGACTTCGCCGCGCCCTTGCCCCAGACGGCGAGCGAACCCTTGGCTTTGTCGAGCGAGACGGTCTCGCCCGAGAGCTTCTGGATGCCCGGCCCGAAGACGACCGGAGCGCCGGATATCGAGGCGACGACGACGTCCTGCCGGGAATAGGCGTTGTCCGAAAAGGCCGAGAAGAAGACCGTCAGGGCGACGTCGCCGGCGGCCGTTTTCACGGCCGGGTATTCGGCCTGACCAGGGCCGCGGACTGGGTCCGGGGGAATGACGCGTTAGCTTGGCTTGAGGGGCGGCCGTGCCCAAAGAGGGCAGGATTCGCGGTCGCGCCGTCCCAGACCGCGAGGCCGCCGAGTCCAGCCGACTCGCCGGCGTCAAGGACGTCCATGCCCCAGTCATCGGCCTTGCCGGCCGCGAGGGGGTAATCGCTTGAGGATGAGCACCGGCCTGGAGCTTGCCGTAAAAGCTCGATCCGGCCGCGGACGAACTTGAAGGCGGCGAGGTTCGACTCCCAGCCGGCCTCGGGGCCGCCCGTTTCCCAGGCGCCGCGGGCGAAGGCCTTTTGCGTCGGCATGAGCTGGTAGCTGCGGTCGGGCGTGTAATAACAGAAGAGCCGCGTCGTCGACGACGGCGGCAGGGTGCGGACGATGACGATCTCGTCGTGGTAGCGGTCCTTGTCGAGGTCGTCGGCCTGGGAGACGACGAGGGCGTATTCGCCGCCGGCGTTCGTCGAAGAGGGCGTACATGTAGGTGTTGAAATCGGCGGCGACGGAGGCCCGGATGTCCGCGACGTCGATGACGACGGCGTGGTTTTCGAGGGCGAGCGGCGAGGGGTTGCGTGATCTCGACGACGAAGTGTTTCGTGAACCCGAGGACCTCGGGGCCCCGGGTCTGGGCGGCGGCCTCTCCGGCGGCGAGGCGAACGCGGCGGCGAAGACGGCGAACGCCGTTATGGCGGCAGATCGTCTTCGAGTATGCGATTCCTGGCGCATCAGCGGGGTCTCCTTTCCGGGGGGCATGGGCCATTTTTCTTGATCTTCGGGCAAAATGGACCTTACGTGATGAGGTGCGACTTGAAGCCCTTGCCCAGGACGTCGTAGGTGTCGTTGATGATGACGAAGGCCTCGGGGTCGGTCCTTGACGTTCGTCCTCAGGTCGGTCAGCTGCTTGCGGTGGATGACGGTCAGGATGAGCTCGCCTTCGCGGTTGAGGTAGAGCGACCGGGAGGGCAGGGCCGTGCCGCTGCGGTCGAGGTGGCGGAGGATGAAGTCGGAGATCTCGGGCCGCGTCGAGATGATGATGACGAGCTTCGAGTAGTTCCAGCCCTCGAGGATCATGTCTATGACTTTCGTCGAGAGGAAGAGGACGAGGTAGCCGTAGAGCGGCGCCTCGAGGCTGTGGAGGGCGAGGCCGGAGGCGGAGATGATCAGGAAGTCGGTGACCATGATGCCGTAGCCGAGCGACATGCCGGTGTACTTGCTGACGATCAGGCCGATGATGTCCGAGCCGCCGGTCGAGGCCCGGCCGCGGAAGACGATGCCGAGTCCGACGCCGAGCATGACGCCGCCGTAGATCGACGCGAGGACCGGGTTGTCCGTGGCCGAGGGCAGCTTTAGGATCTCGTGGAAGAGGTCGATGAACACGGACGAAACGACCATGCCGGCCAGGCTGTTGAGGACGTATTTCTTGCCCAAGGTCTTGAGTCCGAGGAGGAAGATGGGCACGTTGAGGACGACGATGAGCGCGCCGACCGGGAGGCCGGCGAAAGAGCTTCAAGATGATGGACGTCCCAGACTCCGCCGGGGACGAAGTGGTGGGGGATGAGGAACAGGGCGTAGGCCAGGCCGCTGACGGCGCAGCCGAGCAGGATGATGAGCGCGTTCTTTGTCTTTTCCATGGGTCAACTCCGGGTGGTTAGGCGGTATTTCTACTCCGTTGCCGGGGTAAGTCAACGGACAGACAATGGGGACGTTCCTGTTTTCGAAAATAGAAACGTCCCCATTTTTTTGATATGGTAAGTCCAAAGGAGAGTGCGGGATGGCCAATATCGTGACGTTCGGCGAGGTCATGCTTCGGCTCAAGTCGCCGGGATTCGAGCGACTGCTCCAGTCCCCGATACTCGAGGCGACCTTCGGCGGCGCGGAGGCCAACGTGGCGGCGTCGCTGGCCCAGTTCGGCGTCGACGCGCGCTTCGTGTCGGCCATTCCGGCGGACAACGTCGGCGACTCGTCCGTCGGGACGCTCGTGGTTCGGCGTCGATACCGGCGATGTTCGACGTCCGGGGGAGCGGCTCGGGATCTACTTCCTCGAGACTGGGGCGACGCAACGCCCGACCCGCGTCATCTACGATCGCGCCGGTTCGTCGATCGCGACCGCCGGCCGAGCGACATCGATTTGGACGCGATCTTCGCCGGCGCGGACTGGTTTCACGTCACCGGCGTGACGCCGGCGATCAGCGCGTGGGCCGCGGCGCTCTCGATCGAGGCGGTCGCCGCGCCCGGGCGAAGGGAGTCACCGTGTCGTGCGACTACAACTATCGCACGAATCTCTGGCAGTATGGCAAGACGGCGCCCGAAGTCATGCGCGAGCTCGTCGCGCTCGCCACGATCGGCATCGCAAACGAAGAGGATTGCCAGAAGGCGCTCGGCATCGGCGCCCCGGTGGACGTCGCGGCGGGCCGGCTCGACGTCAAGGCCTTCGAGGGGCTGACGGCGGCGGTCATGTCCGCCTTCCCAAACGCCGGACAGGTGGGCATCACCTTACGCGAGAGCCTGAGCGCCGACTGGAACCGCTGGTCGGCCGTGCTGAGGACCGCGAAGGACTTATCGCTGGCCCGACCTACGAGATTCGCTCGACCGTCGACCGCATCGGCACGGGCGACGCTTTCGCCGCCGGGCTGATCCATGGGCTGGCGACCTTTAAAACTGATGGCGAGGCGCTCGATTTTGCCGTCGCCGCCGCCGCGCTCAAGCATTCGATCCCGGGGATTTCAACCTCTCGACCGAGAAGGACATCGCGGCTCTCGCGCGGGGCGACCGCTGGGCCGGGTGCGGCGATAGGACGAGCGGGGGATCGACGGCCAGGGAGGGACGTGGCCAAAGAAAAGACTCTCGAATTCCTTCTGGCCGCCAAGGTCGTGGCCGTCATCCGGATGAAGGACGCGGCCCGCCTCGGCGAGGTGGCCGCCGCGCTCCGCAGGGGCGGCGTCACCGCGATCGAGATCACGATGACCGTGCCCGGCGCCGTGGACATCATCCGCGAGCTGGCCCGGACGAAGCCGGCGGGAACGCTCGTCGGCGCGGGGACCGTCCTCGACGCGGGGACGGCCAGCGAGGTCATCGCCGCCGGGGCCGACTTCGTCGTTTCGCCCGTCACCGACCGCAGACGATCGAAGCCTGCCGCGAGGCCGGCGTCCTCGTCGCGCCCGGGGCCTTCACGCCGACCAGATCGTCGCGGCCTGGCCGGCCGGGGCGACATCGTCAGGTCTTCCCGGCGTCGCTCGGGCCTCAGTTCTTCCGGGACCTCCGGGGGCCGCTGCCGTTCGTCCGGCTCATGCCGACCGGCGGTGTCACCCTGGAGAACGCGCGCCAGTTCCTCGCGGCCGGCGCCTGCTGCGTGGGCATCGGCACGGCGCTCGTCGACGCCAAGACGATCGAGGCCGGCAACTGGGAGGAGCTCGAGACGCGGGCCCGGGTCCTCGTAGCGTCGCTGGGGACCGGCCGCGGCTGATACGTGATCGTCACTTGCATTGCGCGGGATCTGTGTTATAATACTTTTGACGCTTTGCTTAGCTGGCTGTGGCAAGGAACGAGCACCCCTCCTTCATAGTCCCCATAAAAGCTTGTCATTCGCAAGAATGAAACAGCCAGCTTTTATTGCTATACGAACGAGTCCATGACCGATCATCGCGGCCCGTCGTTCTGGAACAGGGACTTCTTGCTGGGCCTCGCTGGTTACTTCTTCCTGTTCATGTCGGTCTCGCTCTTCTTCCTCTATCCGTCGTCCTCGAAGGGTTCGGCACGAGCCAGAGCCGGATCGGCCTGATCATGGGCATCCACAGCGTCGTGGCCATCGCCATCAGGCCCTTCTTCGGCCGGATGATCGACGTCCGCGGCGGCCGCCGCATCGCCCTGCTCGGCTTGTTCATCCTCATCATCTCCGTGCCGTTCTTCCACTTCGTCACGGACGCGGGCTGGCTGCCGTTCCTGCTGCGCGCGCTGGCCGGGCTCGGCGGGCATCAGCATGACGGCGACGATCGCCATGTGCTCCGACCTGGCGCCGGCCGACCGGCTGGCCAAATCCATGGGCATCATCGGCGTCGCCGGGCTCGTCGCCAATGCCCTCGGCCCTCTCCTCGCCGAGGAGCTCATTCGCGGCGGAGGCGCGGGCCGCCTCTACAACGCGAGCCTCCTGTTCCTCGCGGCCTCGGTCATCTGCGTCCTGCTCACGCGCGAATTCCCCAAGGCCGAGCGCGATGCCGGCCGCGCCGGGGGGATGCGCGTCCTCAAGCTCGTGCCTTGGGCCCTCTTGGCCATTGTCGCGTCGATCCTGATCTTCCATGGGGCCATCCGAGGCGCGATGATCTACTTCATCGCCGTCTTCGGCAACTCGATCGGGATCAGTCGGGTCGGACCGTTCTTCCTGGTTTTTTCGCTGGCCGCCATCCTGACCCGGTTCAGGCTCGGCGACCTCTCGGACCGGCTCGGCCGGAAGACGGTCATCCTCCCGGCGGCGCTCATCATCGCCCTCAACCTCTACGTGATCGCCCAGATCCGCAGCTTCCCCCTGCTCGATCGTCACCGGTTTCGTGGCGGGCTGGTCAGGCCCGATCTTCCCGGCCTTCAGCACTGACATCATCGATTTCCTGGGCCTGAGAACAAGGGGCTGGCCATCAGCCTGTCAATCCCTCTTCGACGTCGGCATGGGTCTGGGGGCGCCCTTCTTCGGCTGGATCTCGGACATGGCCGGATACCGCTGGATGTACCGCGTCGCCGGGCTCTTCCTGCTCGTGTCGACGGCGGTGTTCATGATCAAGGCCCCGGCGACGGAGGGCCGTCGGGCGCGGGGCAAGCGTGATGGTTAAGAAAGGAGGCTCGTGATGTGTGAAGGCGGCAAGAACATGTATGAGACGATCGTGGACCGGCGCACCATACGCCGGTTCAAGCCGGACCCCGTGCCAAAGGAGCTCCTCGAGCGGCTCGTCGACGCCGGGCGGCTTGCGCCGTCGGCGGCCAATCTGCAGCCGCTCGAGTTCATCGTGGTCGACGGGTCGGGGCCGAGAAATGAGGTCTTTCCCTGCCTCAAGTGGGCGGCCTACTATCACTCCCGCGGGCGATCCCCGCCCGGGCGAGGAGCCGACAGCGTATGTCGTCACCCTGGCCAACACCAAGATCAGGGAAAAGATGTTCGAGTACGACGTGGGCGCGGCCATGGAGAATATGATCCTGGCGGCGCTCGCCGAGGGCGTCGGGAGCTGCTGGCTGCTGTCGATCGACTGGGACAAGCTGAGGGCGATCCAGCCATGTTCCCGAGCATTACCGCATCGACTCGGTCTTGGCCATCGGC
>CAWEJF010000002.1:0-253996 GCA_963809345.1 Candidatus Aminicenantota bacterium
GCTTGGGGAATTTCAGCGCCGAGGTTGGGATCGGTTGAGGAGGATGGTGAAGGTCGACGGCACGCCGGCGAATCCCGTCACTTCCTGTTCCTGCAGGGTCTGGAGGACGACATTGGGGTAGAGGAATCGATTGTCTACGACGACCGAACCGCCGGCGAAGAAATGGGTATTCAGAAGGGATTTGCCATAGATGTAATGGAACGGCAGGACGACCAATATCCTATCCTCGGGCGTCAACTTGAGGTAGTCGACGATCGAACGGGTGTTCGATACGATGTTCAGGTGGGACAGCACAGCGCCGCGGGGCCTTCCCGTGCTCCCTGAGGTGTAGACGATGGAGGCGATGTCGAGGTCGATGATTCGAACCGCTGGATTATCGCTAGAGCAGCCCTCGAACGCCACCGGGAGTCCGATCTTAGGAACCCCCAGCAAGCTCGGACCTGCGTCCTTCGGCCCGTTCCAGATAAAGATAGCTTCTAGAGCTGTGCCGGACATCGGGGACGGCAAGGAAGGATCCGCAGGAGCGGACATCAGGGTTCTGTCCGTGAGCCGGTGGCTGGCGATGAGAAACCGGACACCGCAGTCACGGACAATGTAAGCGACATCATCAGTGGTGTTCTCGGTATTCAAGGCCACGGTCGTCCCGCGCGCCTTCAGCACGGCGTAATAGGAAATGACGTATTCCGCAGAATTCTCGATGAAGAGAGCTACCCGATCGCCCGTCTTTATGCCCTGCTCCAAGAGGAGATGGGCCAGACGGTTAGCACGGGCGTTCAGATCGCCGTACGTATGCCAGCTCCCGATAGCAAAGAAGGCCTTCTTGTCCGGGAAGCAGTCCGCGGAATCCTCAAGAAAAGAGTGGACGAACTTCGTGTGTCCCATCGAACGCTAGATCCGATCTCCCGTCATCATCCTATCTAACCGATGTGCTTCGGTTCCGCCCGCAGGTACTCCGTGGCCTTGATCTTCCTTTTAATGTCGCTCTGGATGTGGAGGACTTGATCCTCGCCAATTCCGAGTTCTCTCGCGACGTCCCCCGCGGGAACCCCCTTTTCCATGGCGTACCAGATGAGATCGCCGACCTCGAAAGGGACCCGGAAGAAGAACTCCTCCTGGGTGCATTCGGCGCTGTACGTGTCTGTGGTCGGGGTGCGCTTCCGGATCTCTTCTGGGACGCCGAGATACTCGGCGAGCTGGAAGACCTGTGTCTTGAACAAGTGCGCGATGGGCTTGATGTCGGCGCCGCCGTCCCCATGCTTAACGAAGAACCCCTGCTCGTGCTCGTTCTTGTTGCCGGTGCCGATGACGGCATAATTGAGGCGGTCGGCATGGTAGTAGAGCATGGACATCCGGCTGCGCTGCTTGAAATTGGACGCGGCGACGATTTGCAGGTACTCCTTGAGCGGTATCCGCTCGGTTTTCTCCTCCCCTTCGGGCGAGATGATCGTCAGCCGGAAGACGTTCAGCTGGTCCTTGGCACTAAGGGCCGAGGGAAGTACGATCTTGGCTCGGTAGGTCGAATCGTATTCAGGAAAGACGTTCCTCATCGCCTCGTCCCGGCGGCGGTAGGTCCCGAAGCCGGCCAGAGCCGCCGTCATGTCCTCGACGATATAGGGCACATCGTATTGCCGGGCAAGCTTCCTCGCTAGGACGGCGCTGATAGGGTTTGAATCGGACTCCGGCATCGTAACCCCGAGGACTCGCTCCGGCCCGAAGGCTTGAGCGCTAAGGGCGACAAACGCTCGAGTCGATACCGCCGCTGATGCCGATGACTCCGCCGCGCTTGCGCATCTCTCCGCCGACGATCTGACGCATCGTGTTGACAATACGCGTCGACTCGACGCCAGGGCCGATTTTTATGTCATTCTTTGAAAAAGTCATTGTCTATTCTCTCTTAGCGGATCTAAGAATGGAGTAGCAATCCTCATTCAGGATCCAAGGATAGCAGATAAATCAACAGATCTATAGCCACGACCTGACTTCCTATGGTATTTAGGTGGCCACCATCATAGGTATAGGCCGGATTAAGCAGAAAATAGTTCTGTCCTCCATCTTGGAATGAGGCTTTCTTGCCGTCCGTCCCAGTTGCCTCGATATCCGCCAAATCCCAGATGGTATCACTGTACTCCTGACGGAGATGGGCATTCATGATGTTTCTCTTTATATTGTCGGCTTTTGTGGACGGCCCCATACCCAGCAATCTCTTGATTCTCGCCTTAAGGTTCTTGGGCGCATTGGCCAAGGGAACGCTGACTGTGATGATGCGGAGTCTCGGAAACTTCGCCCTTAGATCAGCGAGGGTTTCGTCGTAATGCTTGATCAGATCCTCGATGTCGGTCGCACTAACGACGTCGATAAAGCAAAGCTTGAAGAAAGCTATGTCGGCTACCTGTCCGACTCCGCTTTCAAGGATTTCTCGAAAATGATCGATCTTTCCATTCGCGTCACTGTTCTGGCCGATGCCCGAATGAGCAAATAGCGGTTGGGCAAAATCCGCGGGGTTCGATGTCTCGACGATATTAAGATGAATCTTGGGAAACGAGTTCATGACCGTTTTGATCCCGTCCAGTATGTTCTGCCCGACGGACTGATGGCCAAAATAAACCCTTTTTTGTGCAAGCCGATCCCATTTTTCCTGTGGGACCTCTTTAAGTCGTTGGGAGAATTCGCTTAGTGGGTTCATAGCTTGTCCCTTGCATCCGAATAAGAAGAGAATGAACATGTATGTGATGAGAGTCTTTTTACCCAACATGTTTTGCTCCTCACTATCTATGAGTATTGTAGGACAATCCTGGAGGAAATGGAATGTCTGTTCACACCAGCGCCGAAACGTCTTGATGAGCAAAGCGCTTGAACATTGGGTTAGTTAGTCGGAGAATGTGGACTGATATGACCGGCCCCGATGAATTGCTGAATACAGACAACAGAATCTTCTGCTTGGATATCTTCCGCGGCTGTGTCATGTTTTTATTGATCGGAGAAGCGGCCGGCGTTTACAGCCTCCTCCTTGCGCCGTCGCTAGAGGGTACAATTTTCCACTTTGCCGCCATCCAGTTCCAACACCATCCCTGGCACGGGATCCGGCTCTGGGACCTCGGCCAACCCTTCTTCATGTTCATCAGTGGCGTCGCCATGGTCTTTTCATACGAGAAACGATGGGAACGGGGCGAGAGCTGGACGGTGACGTTTGGCCACGCCGGCCGGCGGGCGTTCGTGCTCTTTGCCCTAGGCTGGGCGCTTTCTCAGATCAGTCCCCTGGAAAACGGGGGCAGGGGCGAATTCTTAATTGATGTCCTGCCACAGTTGGCGCTGGCTGGTTTCGTCGGCTTTTTGTTGCTAAGGCGCTCTGTCCGCGTCCAGGCAGGTTTTGCCCTCGGCTTGCTCCTTATGTCCGAACTTCTCTATCGACTCTGTGCCGCGCCCGGCTTCGACCTGCCTTTTGTCCCCGGCCACAATTTTGGGTCTTACCTTGACGTAACATTGTTCGGACGGCTCTCCGAAGGGAATTGGGCTACCTTCAATATCGTACCGTCAACAGCATTTGTTCTATTCGGCATTCTTGCCGGGCGGTTGCTCAAACGCGAGCGATCTCCTTCTCGGATATTAAGGGCTTTGATCCTATCGGGGCTCTCTGGAGTCATCGTCGGACTCGCGCTTGATCCGTTTACTCCTATCGTTAGGCGCATTTGCACGAGTTCGTTCGTTCTTGTGAGCGTCGGACTCAGCCTGCTTGCCCTTGCCCTGGCGTATTGGCTCGTCGACGTGGCCAAGGTCCGAACCGGAGTCTCGTTCTTCGTCTGCGTCGGCATGAATCCGATCTTCATTTACCTTTTTGCTTTTTCAGGCGGAGGAGATTGGCTCCGGCGGATCGTCGATCCGTTCGTGCTGGGCTTTTCGAAATGGACGGGAGGCCTGACGGCTCAGATGCTTGCGAGTCTCGCGGTTTGGGGGCTCATGTGGGCTTTGTGCCGTTGGCTGTATGGCAGGAAGGTCTTCATCAAAATTTGATCGATGGTCGATTCCGTTAGATTCTTGGCCTGCCGTTGTCAAGTCAACGATGGCGGCATATGCCTCAGGTGCTCGGTCGTTTGGTATTTGCCCGTGAAGTCCCTGAACGCCCGTTTGACCTGGTCCTCTGTCAACTCCATGACCCGACTGATCTCAGGTGTTTCGACCTTATTTTCCCAAGCGTATAAGAGCAAATCGAGCTGTTGGAAAGGCATCCGGAAGTACCACTCCTCGTCGGTAACGGGAGCGCTATAGGTGTCTGGGCAAGGGACGCGCCTAAGGATCTCCGGAATAACACCCAGGTGCTCGGCCAGTTGAAACACCTGGTTCTTATACAGATGGGCGATCGGCTCGATGTCGACTCCGCCATCCCCATACTTGACGAACAACCCCTGGAGCGCCTCGCTCTTGTTGGTCGTCCCGCAGACCAGGTAGTTTCGTTTCTCTGAGTAATAGTATTGGACCATCATTCTGGTCCTGTGCTTGGTACACGTGGCGGCGATTATCCCCTGAGCCTGATCGTTGCTGAGGCGGGTCGTTTTTGCGGTCCCGCCGGGATCGATCACAGTTAAAGTAAAGAAATTGTAGCCATCCTTGTTTAGAATATCTGAAGGCAGCGTGATTTTCAGCTTATGCCCATCACTGAACTCAGGATAGATGGCCTTGGCCACTGCATCGCGTTTCTCATAGGTACCGAAGGCATCCAATACCGGCGTGATATCGACCGTGAGCGCTTCGATCCCGAGGATTTCGGCCTGCTTCGTGGCGAATTCAGCGCTCTGCGGGCTTGATTCTTTGTCCGGAAGCAGCATGGCCAATACTCTGTCTTTACCGACAGCCTCGACGGAAAGCGCCGCCGACAGCGCAGAATCCACGCCGCCGCTCAAGCCGATGACGATCCCCTTCCGATGCATCGCCCGGACCTGCTCTCTAATGAAGGCGACGATCCTCTTGGCCTCTGTCGCACAATCGATCTTAAGGACCTCCTTGGAAAAACCCATGAGCCAACTCCTCTTGAACCCATACCTGGTCGAGTGATTACAAAGTGATAGCATCGACCTATGGACAAGTCAATAGTATCACGGTCTTGACACCCGGAGAGGCTTATCCTAATATGCGCGCAAGTTGAATCGCCTCGCTCTGACGCTCCATGATGCTGCCTAAGCGAAGATTAGTGATATTCTTGGTTTGTGCAGCTGGCGCCGTCGTGTTGACTTGGAGCCCTTTGAGGAATCTGGTTCAGAATGGACGCCCAGCCGACTATTACAAGCACATTCCTTTAATACCGATTATTAGCGCCTATATCCTATTTAGGCGGAAGGACCGGCTGTTCCGCGGAGAGCCAGGTTCTCCGATCTTGGGGACCATAGCGATTGTCCTGAGTTTGTGTTTATTTGCGATCGATGTTGTGCGACAGCCATCGTTGATAGGTCACGTCGAGCTCGCCGTGACAGGCGCCGTCCTTCTCCTCGTGGGGAGCTTTCTGATGCTCTTCGGTAGGAACGCGTTCGGGCGAGCGCTCTTTCCGTTCTTTTTCCTCGTGTTCATGGTACCGCTTCCGATCGCGTGGATGGAGCATATTGTCTCAGCCCTTGTCGCTGGATCCATGGGTGTCACGCACTTGCTCTTCACAGCATTCGGCGTACCCCTAATTCGAGAGGGCGCCATTTTTCGGCTTCCCGGGGTTGATCTCGAAGTGGCCCAGCAGTGTAGCGGCATCCGTTCGAGTTTAGCCCTCTTGATTACGAGCGTCCTTGCCGGGCAGGTCTTTTTGACCGGACGCTGGAGGAAGATCGCTCTAGCATTGGCCGTATTTCCGGTCACAATTTTTAAGAATGGGGTTCGGATAGCAACGCTCTATCTTCTCTCGTATTTCGTTGACATGCGGATCATCCAAGGGGGATTTCTCCATAAATCGGGAGGTTTTGTCTTTTTTGGGCTTGGGTTAGTCGCCCTCGCGTATGTACTTTGGCTTCTGAGGAAGCCAATCGACTCTCGGACACGCTAGGTCGTGATATCATTCTTGTATTCTTAAGTAGCGGCTCGTAAGTCTACATTTATCATTAAGATATGAAAGTATGAACATCCGCGCGTTCGGGAAAAGGCTGGGTTTCTGTTGGCAGAGTTATGCCTTGACAAACGACTAGCCTCTGTAGATAATATAAGTGCCCTTTTTGTGGGTTAAGGGAAGGCGGAGGTTTCTAATGAAAAAGGTTCTTAAAAGAGCGGGGAGAGTTTTTTCGTTCCTTATCTTGTCGTTCGGAATCGTTCTCGCTCGTTGCGAGCGCTTCAGATTTCGGCCCCAGGAGAGGCCAAGGCAGGGAGAGGCGGCCGGTCCAATCAGTAGCAGAACCTGCTGCTATCGTACTGCTCGGGGCCGGGTTGGCTTCTCTTGGCGTCTACGCGAAAAAGAAACGCAGCAAGAAACAATAGTACGGCCGCTGGACTTTCTTCGGCCAGAATCCAGGCGCCTCGTCTTCTTATAAGCGCTTTTTTACCTCTGAATGGGGACCTCTGTTCTTACTTGGCACCTTGCGTCGGATCATCCCATCCGGTTCTTATGATTTGAACCATAGGGGCGATTTTTTGGTATCATAAGCAAATTATGGAAACGATCACTCGTATTCCTGTTAAGCTCGGCCCTGCGGAAATCTCCTCATGCCTGCGATTCGATCCGGAGAGAAGCAGTTTCGAGCGCTTGGACGAGTTCGTCGCATATGCGCAGGGACTCATCAGGCCGCAGGGCATCTTCGAAGTCGCCTATGTCGGCGCCAAGGGGGAGAGGACGGTCGAGGTGGCGGGGGTCACGTTCGAGAGCCAGATCTTAAAGCGAAACCTCGAGCCAACCAATAAGGTCTTCCCCTATATCATCACGGTGGGGCCCGAACTCGAGCGTGTTGCAGGCGCCCAAGGCGACCTCCTCAGGCAATACTACCTTGAGGAGATCGCAAACTTCGCTCTTGAGAAGGCGGCTGCTTGGCTCGCCGCCCATCTTGAAGAACGATACGGCCTAGGATCGCTCTCCAACATGAGCCCCGGCTCCCTCGAGGACTGGCCCATCACCGAGCAGACCAAGCTCTTTTCGATCCTCGGCGACACGAAGCGGACTGTCGGGGTACGCCTGACCGACGGCCTGCTCATGGTCCCGCGCAAGTCCATCTCGGGGATCCTCTTCCCGTCGGAGGAGGGCTTTGTGGCCTGCCAACTCTGCGGCCGCGAGTGCTGCCCGGGGAGGAAAGCGCCTTACAAAGGGGACGGACAGCAGTAATATCCATACGGCCCTGGCCATACGGAGGGAAAAATGAAGAAATCAGCCTTTGCGCTCGGCGCCCTCTCGGTCCTTTCGCTTTGCATCGCCTTTGCCCCCGCCCAGCAGAAGCCCAAGCTCAAGGTGTTCATCTCGGCCGACATGGAGGGCATCTGGGGGGTCGTCCATGCGGACCAAACTTCACCCGGCACGCCGGAATACGGCGCTGCTCGGAAGTGGATGGCCGCGGACGTCAACGCCGCGGTCCAAGGGGCCTTTGCCGCCGGCGCCACTGAAGTCGTGGTCAACGATTCCCACGGTTCCATGCGGAATATCGATCCCGACGACCTCGACCCCCGGGCCACCCTCATCACCGGCACTCCGAAGCCATTATCGATGATGCAGGGGATCGATCCCTCGTTCCAGGCTTGCCTGCTCATCGGCTATCACGCCAAGGCGGGCACCGAGAACGCCATACTCGACCATACGATCTCCAGCTCTGTCGTCCGCTACATCAAAGTCAACGGCATCGAGTTGTCCGAGCTCGGGCTCAACGCGGCGATCGCGGGCTATTATGGCGTGCCCGTGGTCCTCGTCAGCGGCGATGCCGCCGTCTGCCGGCAGGCCGGCGAGGTCCTGGGGAAAGAGGTCGTGGCGGTCTCGATCAAGGAGGCCTACGGGCGAACGGCGGCCAAGCTCGTCCCGATGGCGGAGGCCCGTCAGATGATCGAGGCCGGGGTCAAGGAAGCGCTGGCCAAGCTCGAACCGCATGAAGCCGTTCAAGCTGGCGGCGCCCTACAATTTCGAGCTCGGATATCACGTTTCGGCTCAGGCCGACATGGGGGCCATGCTGCTCCCCAACGTCAAGCGGGTGGATGCGAGGACCCTGGCTTTCACGGCTGATGATTATATTGAGGGATTCCGGACGCTTCGGGCGCTGATTTCCCTGGCTCCAGCCCGATAGAAATAAGAGAGGGTCAAACCTACTTTTTTTCGAAAAAAGTAGGTTTGACCCTCTCTTGTCATTTCATTTGATTGTGCGGGCTCTTCTCGCGCATCAGCTTTTCGATGTCGGCGATCTCCTTGGGGACGCGGCCCGACAGGATCTCGTTACCGCTGTCCGTGATCAGCACGTCGTCCTCGATGCGGACGCCCAGCCCTGCGTATTTCTTGTAGACCGGCCCGACGTTCTCCCGAAAAGCCGCGAGTTCCGCATCCGGGACCTTGCCCTTGAGCGCGTCGAGGAACGCGTCGAACCGTACCTCTGGGAAATACAGCCCCGGCTCCATCGTCATGACCATCCCCGGGGACATAACGACCTTGGAGAGGCGTGGGCTATGCCAGTTCCAGACGTCATGAACGTCAAGCCCGATGCCGTGGCCGAATCCGTGCTGGATGTAAAGGCGCCTCTGCCAGGGGCTCTTGACGTCGGTGACCAATCCCATCTTCTCCAGGCCGGCCATGAGGATGTCTTCGACCTCTGTTTGGACGGACTTGAAGGTTACACCCGGGACGAGCTTGCGGCACCCCGCTTTCTCGGCCTCGAGAATGAGCGCGTAAAGCGCCCGCTGTTCTTTCGTGAAACGCCCCTTAGCCGGGATCGTCCGGCTGATATCTGAGGTGTAACCGCGGATCCAGGCTCCGACATCGAAGACGACGAGGTCCCCCGCGGCGAGCGGTCGCGCTGTCGCCCCGAAGTGGATATTGGTCGAATTCGGCCCGGAAGCCGCCTGGAGGAACGATTCTTCCGTCTCCCGCTTGTCGAACGCGTAACGAAGGATAGCGGCCAGATCGACCTCGCGCATCCCGGGTTCGGCGGCGCGAAACGCTTCGTTGAGGGCTTCGGCCGTGAGGTCGATGGCTTCGCGCAGAGCGGCGATCTCGTCGGCGTCTTTGGTCAGGCGCAGCTCAGAGAGCGTCGGGTCGATATTGAGGATGGCGTCGGATTGTGTGAGGGGGTTGGGGAGACCCGAGGCGCCGAAAGTACGGGCCAGAAAATCGAAGTCGGAGAAGGGGAGGAAGACGTGTTTCGCGCGGCCCGACCTGACCATGCCGAAGAGGGCGGAGGAAAGCTGCGTATTCGGCTTCTCGACGAGACCCTTGTAGGGTCTGGCGCTTCCTGGGCGACCGGCTGAACGACCCTCTGGCCGGTCTGGACGCCAGTGCCTCCCCCTCCGCCGGCCATGGTCATCGCTTCCGAGGCCCCCATCGCGCCTCGCGCCCCGAAGCCGCCGTCCGCCCGACGGAAGATGGTCTCGCGGGGACTTCCACCCGGATCGAGGACGAGGACCGCATCGGGTTCTTTGAGGCCAGTGAGGTAGAGGAAATTGAGGTTGTCCTGCATTCCTCTACGCCCCATATATTGGGACGGGATGATGATGACGGCGTCCTTGTGGATCTCCATCAGCTTGGCCCGGCGCGCGACGATGGCGGGGGCTTTGGCGGCGTCGAGCGAAGTCGCCGGGGCGGCCGGGCTGATCGGTGAATTGAGGGGCGGCCCATAAGCACGGAAGCAAGGGCCAGAGCCAGCAGCACCGGAAATCGATTTGCCCGATTTGTTTTCATACTTCTCTCCAATTCTAAGAAGGGGTCAGGTCTACTTTTTCCACTTTGCACTGATTGGGCCCAATGAGCAATGGGCGCCAAGATGGAAAAAGTACACCCGACCCCCTCCGACTCACTCGATCTTTTCGACGATCTTGCCCGTTGCCCTATTTTTCAGGATCCGCTTGACGCGGCCGTCGGGGAGGCGCTCGGTCTTTATCACGAGTACAGCCCGCCTTTTCAGACTTCCCCCGATCCTTCCCCTGATTTACCGCTGTTTTGCCCTCCTGGGGCTTCCCAGGGGCATTGGGCGGGTTCTTCTCGGCCGGCTTCGGGCCCATTTTCCCTGTTTCCTGAGGTCGGCGCCTGGCCTTTGTAGGGCTCGCGCTGGCTGGAACTGGCCCAGCGGCCCGCCACTCCGCCAGATTTCACCGGCTCCCAGCGGCCCGACTTGATCGACTTGTAACAGGCGTCGATGATGGCGTTGACGACGTACCCGTCATAAAAGGTCTCCATCGGCTCCCGCCCCGCTTCCCGGGCGTCCAGCATGTCCTGGAACATGTGGACGTAGCCGAGCTCGTGGATCTCGTCACCGACGGGAAAGAGCCAGCCAATCTGGCCCTCGGCTTTTTCCGCCACATATCCACCTTCGCCCGCGGCCGTGAACATCTCGAAGCCCGTGCGCAGGAAGTGATCGAGGCGGATCGTACCCTCGGTGCCGCTGACTTCGTCGCGCAGGTCCATCCCGCCCCTGAACGTCCAGCTGACCTCGAACTGGCTGACCGCGCCGCCCTCGTACTCGATGAGCCCGATGGCGTGGTCTTCGGCCTTGATCGGGTGGACCTGGGTCGCGCCCCAGCAAAAGGCCCGGAGCGGCCGCTTGTCCTTGCCGATGAACGACCGGCCGATCTCGATGCAGTGGCAGCCCATATCGATGATCGCGCCACCACCGGATCGCTCCGGGTCCCAGAACCAGGCGCTGTGTGGGCCGGGGTGGGTTTCGCGGGATCTCGTCCACAAGATCCGGCCCATCGCGCCGTTGCGCGTCGATGCGAGGGCCTTAAGGGTTTTCGGCGTATAGACGAGATCCTCGAGATAGCCGGCGAAAACCCCGGCCTTCTCAACGGCCTCGAGCATCTCGACGCGCCTCGACGGCCGTTCGTCCCAGCGGTTTTGTGCACAGAACGGCTTTGCCGGCCTCCACGGCCAGTTTCACGGCTTCCTTGTGCATATCGTTGGGGAGTCCGACGACGACGATCTCCGAATCAGAATTCCGAACGGCGTCCCTGAGGTCCGATGTCCAGCGCTCGATCCCTTGTTCCGCCGCAAAGGCCTTGGCCCGCTCCGCCGACCGTGAGTAGACGTTGACCACCCGGTCGCGGCTTCTCAGGCCATGGAGCGTCTGCGTGTAGAACGTCCCGATAAGCCCCGTTCCGAGCATCGTTATCTTGGCCATGTCGACTCCCGCAGAAGACTCAGTTTTGAGCCCTCCCATTTATAGCCTGTCGGGGCGTGATTCTCAAGGTGTTTGAAGCCTTTGTTGGACGATCCTGCGAAAAATACTGGACTTTATGGACCTTGTTGATTATTATTAAGTCTAAGGAAGGACGAACAAGGGGCTAAGGAGTTCCTCCGCTCCGGAAGGGACTCATAATGTTATGGATAGAAATGGCGATACTGTCCTCTCACCAAGGGGACAGAAAGGAGGGGAGCATGTTTCATCGCTTCTTGGGATGTCTTGTGCTTTGTGCGGTTCTGCTGGCCGGAGCATCTTGCACACGACTGGGCGAACCGGGGCCGGGCGAGCAAACGCTGGCTCTGCAGACGCTGACGCAAACAGACTCGATTCCCGCCGAATGGGGGAAGCTTGTGTCCGTGAGCAGCAGTCCGGGCATCGACAGATTGGGTTCAACTCTGGTTCCAGGACGATGCGGGGACTCATCAGGATGGCGCCACTACAACGTGAAGGACAACTATCTTTCGAAGCAAGTGCGGATGATCGGTCGGGACTAGGGGATAAGATGAAGAACATGGAAAGCATCATTCGGCGGGTCTTCTTTTATGGGGCTTTCGTCGTCGCGGTCATTGCGGTGATCGAGAAGATCGCGAATCTCTTGAAGTACTACGTTGTTCAAGGGAATACCGGAGCCCAGCCGGCTCCTCGAATACGCGGCCATCGGCCTGCTCTTCTCGATCGCGATGCAGCTGCACCAGATCCGGCTGCTGCTGAGCTCAAAACCCAAGTAGCCTGAACTCTATCCCCGCCGCCCGGCCGACGCTGACGGTGAAGCCGCTCACGCGTCCGCCCCTGCCCCGCACGAATTCGATGTTCAGCCCGTAGCCCGGAACCATGAACTTGTCCGGGGCCATCGCCTTGAGCTCGGCCCGCGGCGTGTCCCTCGTCTTGACCACGAGCTTGTCCTTATCGACGCTGATCAGGTATTTGGCGTCGAGGAGCTCTTCGCTTATATAGGCCCCCACGTACCCCGCTAGGTCGGTTGCGCTCAGCACCTTGAGCGGGGCCGTCTTCACGAACCGGAACTCCTGGCTCTTGCCGACCGTCATCCGCGCTGTCGCCGCCTTTCCTTTCTCCGCAGCCTTGAACTCGATAGCGATCCCGGCGGCGTTGCCAGGTACCACGAATCTCCCAGGTCCGGCCGCCGTAAGAGGGTAATTTCTGGTGTTTAGCCCCGCCAGGAGCTTGTCCTGCTTCAGGGTCATCGTCAGCCAAAGACCGAAGCGTTCGTCCTGCCAATTGCCCACCAGGGCCTCGAGTTCGGCCTTCGGCACGACTGTTCCGGCTTCTCCCTGCGCTGATCCTCCCGTCGTGGCGCCTGCCGTGCCTGCCGTTTCCGCCTGGCCTTCCTTCTTCGTCTCGTCCTTTGGCGGCTCTTTCAATTGCCCGGCCAGATAGATATCCGCCACCCGGAACGCCAGGCCTGACGGGTCGATGTCGTCCAGATTGGCCAGAATGGCGACCGAGAACCTCTGCTCGGGGAAACGCACCAGGGCCGCCCGGAACCCGACCCAGGCCCCGCCGTGCTCGACGACCTTGAGGCCCTTGTATTCAGTGACGACGAGCCCCCAGGCGTAATCGATCGCCTTGCCCGAGTTGAGCACGCCCGTCGTCTGGAGCATGTCCATCACGTCCTTGCCGAGGGCGTTCGTGTAGAACGCCTGGTCCCAGAGATAGAGGTCCCGCACGGTCGTGTAGACGTTGCCGTCGCCGGTCTCATCCCAGTTGCTCATGGCGATCTTGAAGCCGTCGTCGCCCCGGGTGTATCCCGTCGCCCGGTCCTTGATGATCTGGGTGTGGTCGTCCTGGAAGAGCGTCTTGGTCATGCCCAGCGGCTTGAAGATGCGCTCCTGGGCGAAGGCGTTGAGGGACTTGCCGCTGACCCTCTCGACGATCTGGCTCAGGAGGAAGAAGCCGGTGTTCGTGTATGAATATTCCTCGCCGGGCAGGTAGTTGAGCTTCTTCTGGCGGCGGATGACCTCGAGCGACTCTTCGACCGTCGGCGAATCCGACTCCGGCCGGAATCCGGCCAGGCTGAGGAGCGCGTTGTAGTCGCGAAGGCCGCTCGTGTGATGGAGGAGATGGCTCACCGTGACCGGTTTCTCGTAGGCGGGCATCTCGGGGAGATACTTGCGGATGTCGTCGTCGAGCCCGACCTTGCCCTCCCGGACGAGCATGGCCACGCACGTCGCCGTGAACTGCTTCGAGACCGAGCCGATGTCGAAGACTTTGTCCGGCGTGTTGACGATCCCGTCCTCGAGCTTGGCCATGCCGTAGCCGCGTTCGTAGACGATCTTGCCGTCCTTGATCACGGCCAAGGCCGCTCCGGGCGTCGTCGTCTTGTCCCAGGCGGCGAAGAGCTTGTCGACCTTGTTCGTCGTCTCGTCGGCCGCCAAGAACAGGGAAGAGGCCAAGACCAGGGCTAGGGATGCCAACACGAATCTTCGGCAAGAGATCACTGAAACGATGCCGCTGTTTCTCGGGGCATTTGATCAAAGCCATGCGCGACCTCCAATACTCTAGATTCGGGGCTTCATCAGTTATAGGCCGTTGGGGGGCAAATCTCAAGGCATTTCACGGGTCGATCGGGCACGAGATCGGGGAAATGGGGAATTGGTATTGTGTCCCCGATTTGCCTATAATGACACTCGATGAAGCTCGATCTCGATCCGAAGAAAACGCTGGTCACCGCCCTGACCGCGCTGGTGCTGCTTTTCGCACTCTGGCTCGTCTCGCCCTTCTTCCGCCTCACTGAAGCGACCGAGGCCAAGGGCGTCATCAACAGCTACCGGCTGTTCCTCGGGCTGATGATCATGATCGGGTTCGTCGGGAAATCGCTCTGGGACGTGCTCGCGCCTCAGGGCCTGGCCAAGAAGGTCTCGAACACCAAGGCCATCATCCTCGTGGCGCTGGTCATCGTCGTCATGGGCTTTGTCGTCTTTACGGTCGCCCGGGCTCTGTCCGTCTATCTCGATTCGTCGATCGCCTCCGACGCGTCGCAGTTCCTGCCTTAAGGGATATATGCGGGGGATGTATCCCTAACAAAGCCGTCATGCTCTGAGTCGGCGGAGCAAGCTGGGTTCTTATTTCAGGGACGGCTTCTTCTGCGGCGGATAGGACGCTGATTCCTAGCTGCCCTCCGGTATCGATCTAGAATGTTTGCGATTTCTTGAGGTGAGCTCTTGACGCCATTAACGGCATTGGCGATCCGGATCTTGACCTCGATCCCTTCGAGGGGGTCCTTAGGAGGCAGCGCTCCAAGCATCACGGCCTCTTCGTAAAGGGCATCGAGGATCCGGAGATTCTGCTCGACGTCGACCTTCCCGGCCCTAATCCTGGCGGCTTCGAAAGCCTGGAGTTTCTTTGAATTCTTGATCATAGAAGCGACATTCCTAACTTTATTATACCACAAGGACCCCGCCTTCGGGAAGGCCTAATTTATTTTATATGTTCAACTTGTGTGAGCCGCCGAAGTCGGCTTTTGATTGGATAGGCGCAATCTCGAGCGGCCGATATGAACGAGGTTCTTGATGAGGTCGATGGTGGTCATCAAGGCGATGAAGAGGAGCGTGAACTTCGCCGCGAATCTGATCTTGGGCAGGAGATTTTCGGCGATCCTGACCGCAAAGAGGTTGTCGAACGTCTGGGTCAGGAGGAGCCCGATGAGGCCGAGCGAGATCACGCTGTTGATCACGTCGACCCAGCGGGAGCGAGTGAAAAGTTTGACGAGGAGCGTCATGGTCGAGAGAGCGAACCCGGCGATGACGATGAGCGACAGGCGTCGCCCGGCTCCGGGGGTGAAGAGAGGCCTCGGGTCGGTCCAATCCAGGTTGACGAAGAAGATGGTCTGGTGCTTGGCGAAGAGATAGAGCGCGAAGTCGGTGATGGCCAGCATGATGACCGCCCCGACGCCGGTAGCGATGCGGCTCAGCCAGAAGTTCTTGGACGGGGGCTTGATCTCGTCGAGGTCGGCGCCGAACCGGGGCCAGGGGAGCTTGACGTCTTTTCCGCTTTGGGTGATGTAGTAGAGGACCACGGCGACGATGCCTAGGTCGGCCAGGAAGGCCGTCGGCAGGTACATGAGGGCTTCGATGACGCCGAGGCGGGGCATGAACAGGAACGGGAAGATGATGAAATCCTCCTTGAAGATGACGGCGAAGACGGTCAGAAGCGTATGGAAGGCGAACAGAAGCGAAGTGTAGCGGACAAGGTAGCGCTTGTAGGCCGGGGCGATGATCGGCCGGCCTTCGTCGAGGTATCTTTCGGCGACCTTGCGGGCCGGGCCGAACACGGTGATGGCCTTTTCGATGGCGGCGTCGGTGAACTCGCCGGGGCCCTCGGCGGCCTTCTCCATGATGTGGCTGCGGATCTCGGACAGGATCTCTTCCCGTTCGGCCCGGCCGGAAAGGAAGTGGCTGATCTCTTCGAGATAGGCTTCGAGCTTGTCAGACATGGCGGATCTCCTTGGCGATCTCATCGAGGACACGATTTTGATTTTTCCAGACTTCGAGAAGGCCGGCGCGGAGGATGCGGCCCTCGGCGGTGATGGCGTAGAACTTGCGGGGCCTGTCCTCGGTCAGCTCCCATTTCGAGGCGATCCAGCCGTTCTTCTCGAGCCGGCGGAGAAGGGGATAGAGGGTGTTCTCCTCGACCTTATAGCCGAGGGTCTCGATGTGCTTGACCATGGAATAGCCGTACATGTTCTTTTCGAGCAGGGCCAGGACGAGGATGTGGAGGAACCCCCGGTTCATCTCCGTTTCGAGGCTGCCGATGTCGGGTTCGTTCTGTACTTTGTCGCTCATAATGTGTATCTCACTATATTGTGTACAATACTATACTGTACGAAACACTGTCTGTCAAGGTTTTTTATCTACGCTCCTGATTTTTTTTCCTATTCCCTTCTGAGATTTTCCTATTTTTTCCTAAGGATTTTCCTAAATTGGACACGTTTTTCCAGCGTTTTTTGCGAAAGTGAAGTGCTTCGTCCCGGAGCCAATGATGACGTCTCGGGGAGCCAGTCGATTGATCTTCTCTCGAATCGGGAAAAACGTGCAATATGGGGGGTCCCAAGAGATTTTTTTCGGCAAAAATGACCTTTCCCGCGATGCCCGTTTCAAGCTCGGAGAGGCGGGGAAGCATCGTGCGCAAGGGGGAATAGAGAGGGCATTTTACCTCGAGATTGACACCCTTGGGGGCCTGTGGCAGGATGGCGCCAAGATGTGCGAGTTCTGCCATCAGCACGGCGAGGGGAAGAAGTGGTACCTCAACGCAAATAATTACGCCGAGGACCTGCTCAGCGATCTGAGACGGCGCCAGTTCATCACCCGGTTCTTCGAGAACCCGGGGCATTTGGCCAAGGGGGAGAGGGGCCTGGCGGCGCTCGACATCATGCCCGATTTCCTGTGGAAGGGCGTGCGTGAGAAGATCTCGGCCAAACAGCAGGTCACGCATTTCGGTCAGGTCGTCCCGATCGAGGACGTCGAGCGCATCCTGGCCTTGACGACATCGGTCGTACGCCTCTCCTGCCTCTGCCGGCACGTATCGACCGGCAAGGAGCAGCGCTATTGCTTCGGCCTCAGCATGGGACCGGACGGCGGCGGCATCGCCAAGCTTCTGAGGGAAATCGACGCCTCCTATCTCGTCGGGCCGCACACGGGCGGGCTCGAATCGATGCCGAAGACAGAGGCCCTGGCACGGATCCGCGAGAGCGAGAGCGAAGGCAACTGCCACACCGTCTGGACGTTCGTGACGCCCTTTATGGCCGGCCTCTGCAATTGCTCGCTCCCGTCGTGCTATGCCATGAAGACGACGGTGACGCACAAGACGCCGGTTTTCTTCCGGGGCGAATATGTCGCCCGCGTCGACGTGGACAAGTGCGCGGGCTGCGGTCAGTGCGTCAAGCTCTGTTCGTTCAAGGCCTTCAAGCCCCGCAAGAAGAAAGAGAAGGCCGAGCTAGACGCGCTCAAGTGCTATGGGTGCGGGATCTGCCGGAGCGCCTGCGTCCGCGGCGCGATCTCGCTCATCGACCGTGCCGAAGTCCCCTCCGCCTCCTCCCTCTGGCTTTGAGTCGAGCTCTGTATCTTGGGGCGCGGTTTGACCTCTCCTCCGTATTTATTGACGGTCCTGAGCAGGAGGACAAAGAACGTCGTCCCCAGCAACAACAGGATCACGGTCGTGACGATGTGCTTCCGGCGGATCTCCCTGACCGACGGCCCGAACGCCAGAAGCGCCAAGAACCCGCCGACCACCGTAATCGCGTCGAAACTTGCCCGCTGCCAGTACCCGCCTCCCAGGTGCAGCCACATTCCGAATTCGTCGAAGGTCAACGCCAGTCCGATCCCATACAGCACGGCCGCCCACTCCGTCTGCCGGCCCTTCGGCCGGCCGAACAGCAGATAGCCCCCCAAGGCGGCAAGCAGGAAGATCCCGAAGTTCAGATGATGAACATGCGTGCCCTTGACATAGACGAACATGTCCGGCAGCCGATGGTCCATGATCTGGAAGATCATGATCCTTAAGAACGTGAACGTGATGAGAAAGGCCACCAGCACGCGTCTCGCCAGGTGCCGCCGGACGTGCGGTCCCGTGGGCGGGACGGCCGCATCGGCTATGTCGCCATGGCTCGGGCTGCCGGTCGCTTTCTTAGCCATTTTTCCCTTCGTTTGAGTTGCCGGGAGGGAGCGTAGCATCGCGGGGGAAGTGAGTCAAACGATCCTGTTTCAAAACGGGCCTCTTTATCTTATGATGCCCCTATGTCCGTTTGGAATCGGGCGCGCAAATTCCTGAGGAGGGCCGGGCCCGGATTTGTCACCGGTGTGGCCGATGACGACCCTTCCGGCATTGCCACCTACTCCATCGCCGGCGCCCGGTACGGGTACAGGATGAGCTGGATGTCCCTCTTCCTGGTCCCTTCGATGGTGGCGGTTCAAGAGATGTGCGGCCGGATCGGCCTGGTGACGGGGGAAGGCCTCACCGGGGTCATCAAGCGTTATTATTCCCGGGGCCTGATGTGGTTCGCCGTGGGGCTCTTGGTCGTGGCCAACACGATCAACATCGGGGCCGATCTCGGGATCATGGCGGCGTCCCTGCAGATGCTCTTCGGTCTGCCCTATCGACTTTGGCTTCTTCTCGTCGGCGTCGCGATCATCGGACTCGAGATCCGCGTACCGTACAAAAAATATTCACAGGCGCTGAAGTGGCTCGGGCTCAGTCTGCTGGCTTATGTCGTGACGGCTTTTCTGGCGAAACCGGATTGGGGAGGCGTGGCGCTAGCGACCCTGGTCCCCCATGTCGATCTGAACATCGGCTATTTGATGACGATGGTCGGGTTCCTGGGCACCACGATCTCGCCCTATCTCTTCTTCTGGCAGGCGTCCGAGGAGGTCGAGGAGGAGATCGCCGAAAAGAAGATCGTGGATTTCGACAACGAGCCCGACGTGACGCCACAGGAAGTCAAGGCCTTGGTGACGGACACCAGGATGGGAATGATCTTTTCGAACGTGATGACGTTCTTCATCCTGATTACGACGGCGGCGACTCTCCACAGGAGCGGCATCCTCAGCATCGAAACGCCGCAACAGGCCGCGTCGGCCCTCAGGCCGCTGGCCGGCGATCTCGCCTACGTGCTGTTCTCATTGGGCATCATCGGGATCGGCCTGCAGGCGATCCCGGTATTGGCCGGGTCCGTCGGCTATGCGGTCGCGGACGCTTTGGGGATCGGGGAGGGTCTGGCGAAAAAATTCTCGAAGGCCAGGGGATTCTATTCGGTCCTCGCCCTGGCGACGATCGCCGGGCTCCTGATGGATCTCTTGGGGATCAACACGATCCAGGCGCTGTACTTCGCGGCCATCGTGAATGGCGTGGCGGCGGTGCCACTCATCTTTATCATCATCCGGATGGCGGGGAACCCCCGTATCGTGAAGGGGTATCGGACGTCCCTGATCCATACGATCGTGGGATGGCTGACCTTCGCCTTCATGGCCGTCGCGGTGGTGCTCATGGTCGCCAGCCTGCTGAAATTCAAATTCTAGCGAACAGGACTCATCGATGCTTCAACGAACCTCAGGGAAGCCGATCAAGGAACGCCGTGCTTGGATCGCGTTTTTGGTCCTTCTTTTGGGGCTATCGGCGCTCGCTTCGACGCTGGCCGCGCAACAAACCTCGCAACAAACCTCAAGCGGGACCGCGGTCAGCTCGAATGGGCCCGACAAGATCAACCTGTCCGGGTTCCTGGCCGGGGAAGGCCGCTGGCGCAGAACAGGTGCGGGTCTGTCCGCCGGCATGACGTCGACCGACCTTTACCTGCGCGCCTTCGAGCTCGGCATCGAGGCCGATATCGTCGATTGGGTGTCGGCCACGGTCGTCCTGAACTCCGAGTACATCGGCGACCCGCTCAACGGCGGCGATCCCGGGGTCGTCGTCGACGAAGCCCACATTGACATCTCCGTGCCCCACACGCCCATCTATTTCGTCCTCGGCAAGAGGATCCAGCCTTTCGGCCTGTTCGAGACCTATCTCGTGACGGACCTCCTCGTCCAAGACGCCTATGAGACGAAAGCCGTGGGATTGACCGTGGGGATCAGTGCCCCTCGTTCGACCGACCTTTCGATGACCCTTTATAAGGGACGGATCCGTTCGGACCACCTGGGCCGATCGGATCTCTTGGGCCCCGGCGTGCCGGATTTCCCGGAGATAAATGTCGCCCGCGCGGACTCCTGGATCCTTTCGGGCAGCTCGTACCCGTTGCGAGACGACGACTTGAGGGTGTCCGCCGCCCTGGCCAGCGAGCCCGGCACGGTCCGCCGGATGACGACCCTCAACCTGGGCTCCTACGTGAGCGTCCCCTGGCATGAGAACCTCACTTTCAACGCCGAATACATGCGGGCCCTGCGTCGCGATGACGTCCCCGGGCTCGGACGGAGCTTCCGCGAGACGGCTCTCTCGGTCACGGCCTCCTACCAGCTGGTCACAAAGGAGATGGAGGAACCGTCCGGGCGCAACTATCGGGCCCGCCGCGCCCGCCGCTTGGCCCATCCGACCGTCATGGTCGTCCGGTACGAGGCCCTCGATGACGGGTCACGGGCCGCCGTTTTGGGCACCTGGTCGGTCAAGAACCGGATCAGCGTGGGCGGCCGCTACACGTTCTTCGAGCGGGGGAACGTCGAGGCCACTCTAAGCCTCGAGTACCGCCGGCAGGCCTTGCGGATATCGCCGGCTTACGAGGGATCCGCCGGCCCGAGCCATGAAGTCTATATGAGATTCGGCCTGGACTTCTGAGCGATCACCGCCTATTTTTTCTTCTTGGCCGGCGCGACCCAGTTCTCGATGAATTTCTTCGGGCCGCCCTCGTGCTCCTCGACGAGCGCCTGGAAGATGGCCTTGAGGTGCTCGTAAGGAAGCGTCCCGATGATCATCCGGTTGTTGATGATCATGGTCGGCGTCGAGCGGATGCCGTGGGAGAATTTTTCCGAGGTCTTCTCGTATTCGGCCCCGGTGTCGATGATCTTCTTGACGAGCTCGTGAAGCGCCGGGTCGTTCGCCGCGCCCTCCGTGCCGTACTTCTTGGCCAGGGCGGCGCGCCAGGCGGGGTCCTTCCGCGACGAGAAATGGACCCACATCTCGTCGTGGATCTCGGCGAACCGCTCCGGATTACCGGCCGCGATGTAGGTCATCTCGCACGCTCCGGGGTGGAGGTTGGCCTTCTCGGGAACGACGGTGTTGCACGCGCCGTCGAGCGGGAAGAACTGGATGGCGACATTGAGCTTGCCCGCGAATTCCTTCTTGAGCTTCTCCAGCTGTTGGCTGAGATAGAGGCAATCGGGGCACATAAAATCCGTGTATTCAATGACTTGGATGGCGGCGTCCTCGAACTTCCCGGTCGACTTGACCGACCAGTAGGGGGACAGGAACGACGGCGAGGCGACCTTTGGGAGCTCGTAGAACTGCTTGACGATGTTGACCGCCGTGCCCGTTTGCGCGGCCTTGCGGGCGTTATGGTACTCGATCATGCCGTACGCGCCGGCCGCGGCGGCCAGGGCGAAGACGAGGATGAGCTTGGGCGACGGCCGGACCCAGCGGCTGATGAGGTTCTTCGTCTCGTGGTCGATGCCGTAGACCGCGAAGAGGATGAAGTTGAAGATCGAGAATAGGTAAAAGCCCGAGCAGAGAAGGCACAGGCTGCCGAGATGGAGGACGGAGTAGAGGAAGAGCGTGATGACGCCGAAAAGGTTGAGGAGCGAGAGCGATTTATTGGTCCGCTCGAACGCCTCGGATGGGAAGACCGTGCCCAGGACGATAAGAAGGCCCATGAACATGCCGAAGAAGCCGAGCGGGATGCCCATGAACTGGGAGATCTCCGAGAAGGCCGAGCTGTCGCAGTTGAAGAAGGCGCTGATATCGCAGAACGAGCCGGCGAAGATCGTCTTGGGGTAGTTGGCCTTGAAAAAGTGATCGATGGTCAGGACCGAGGCGGCGATCATGCCCGACCCGGCGAGGAAGCTCAGGACGCGGGGAAGCTTGAGGCCGTCGAGCGTCAACGTCCTGCCGTGCGGTTTGTCCATGCTCTGTTCCTTTCGTCGCGAAATGGGGACGCCTGCTTCAGGTGCGTGCCCCCGGCTAATCCGGCGGGGGCTGTGGAGGCACGATCTTTTTGTTGCGGCGCCGATGCCGGTGGGGACGCGACCGCGGCGGCGCGCCGAAGCGGTCCCGGTAGATGATCGAGAAGGGATCGTCGCAGGTGCCGAACGTGCCCTCGACGAGGAGCGAGGCGATCCGCGAGGCCTCGAGATAGTGGGGCCGTTCCTTGAGCGCCCAGCGCATCTTGCCGTCCTCGAGGGCCCGGAGCATGTGGTCGACGATGGCCAGAGTATGGACGGTCTCGAGGAGAAGCGACTTTGGCACCGTGGCCGTGGCGCGAGCTCCCCGGAAAGCTTCATAGAGCACTTTTGGCTTGTCGCCTATGATCGCGGCGAGGAGCGGCTCGGCCCAGGGCCAGAGGAGGAGGCCGTACATGACCTCGGGCGGAGGCGCGCCGCCGGAGCCGATGGAAGCGTCGAGCGCGCCGAGGAGGAAGGTCAGCCGCTCGAAGGCGTTGTCGGAGGCCTGGTAGATCTCCCCGACGTTCCCCAGGACGCGAGGCAGGATGCCGTGAGTGCGGGCGGCCTGGAAGAACGGCCGGACGCTTCCCGATTTCATGTCCTTGTTGAGCTCTTCGAACAGGCGCGAACCGGAGCAGATGTCGAGGCGGTGGCTGTGGCGCGGGATGGCCTCGGCCGTCTTTTCCTCGATCGTGAAGCCGAGGCGCGAGGCGTGACGGAGGACGCGCCAGATGCGGACCGGGTCCTCCGTGTAGCTCATGTCGGGATCGCCGATGATGCGGACGCGGCCGGCTTCGAGGTCCTCGAGGCCGCCGACGTAGTCGATGACGGAATAGGTGGCGATGTCGTAGAAGAGGGCGTTGATGGTCAGGTCGCGGCGGAAGGCGTCCTCGCGCGGCGTGCCATAGGCGATGGGCTTGAGCGGGAGGCGGCCGCGACGCTGGCGGGAGGCGGGCACGGTGGATTCGGGAAGCGGGCCGGCGTCGGCGGCGTCCGAAGGCGCATCGGCGCGCTCCGACGCTTCCGCGTTTTCGGGCCCACCTGCATCCGGCTCGATCGGCATCGACTCCATCGGGACCGATTCGCCGGCGACGTCCGCTTCGATCGGCTCATCTTCAATGACCGCTCGCGCGTCCTCCGCCCGTTGCGCGTCCGCGGCAGCGGCGCGGTCATCATCCTTCCGGGCCGCTTCGGCGGCGCGCTCCGTTTCTTCCTCGCGCTCGGCGGCGAGCTCCTCTTCGTCGGGCTTGCGCCGGAACGTCGACACCTCGATGATCTTCCCGTCCTGGAACCTGACGTGGGCCAGCCGGAAGCGGCGGCCGATGAGGAAGGCGTTGCGGAAGAGCTTCTTGATCTGGTTGGGATGGGCGTTCGTGCTGACGTCGAAATCGGAGGGCTTGCGGCCGAGCATGAGGTCCCGCACGGCGCCGCCGACGAGGTAAGCGGCGAAGCCGTGCGCGTTCAAGCGGTAGAGGACCTTGAGGCAGTCGGGATCGATGTTGCGGCGCGAGATGCGATGGCGGCCCCGATCGAGGATCGCCGGCGCCTCGAGCTCGGCCTGGGGCGCTCCGTTAGGGGCTTCTTCCGGGTCAGTCATGGACACCCAAAATAGCAAAAAACGGGTTCCGGCTCAATCGAAGTCCTGCCTATTTCCCTTTGGCCTGGTCGACGGCCGTGAAGACGCGCATGAAGTTGCCGCCGAGGATCTTGCGGATGTCGGCGGGCTTATAGCCGCGGCTGACGAGCTCCTTGGTGATGTTCGGAAGGAGGCCGGCGTTCTCGAGCCCCGTGGGCGTGATGCTGATGCCATCGAAGTCCGAGCCCAGCCCGACGTGGTCGGCGTCGCCCGTGATCTTGACGACGTGGTCGATGTGATCGACGACGGTCTTGACGTCGACCGGGGGCAGCGTCTTTTTGAGCTCGGCCCAGCGCTTCCTGAAGTCGGCGTTGAAGGCGTCTTGGACCGCGGGCTCGAGCTGGGTGATGGCGATCCAGCCCTCCGGCAAGCCGTGCTCCTTGGCGACCTTGGCGAGGAGCTCGGCCTCGGCCTTGTCGATCTCGACGTTGAGAAAACCCGGCCAGAAGTTGATGCCGACAACGCCGTTCTTCTCGGCCAGGGCCTTGAGCATCTCATCGCTCAAATTACGGAAATGCGGCGCCAGGGCTCGGCAGCAGGAGTGCGAAGCGACGACGGGCGCCTTCGACAGGCGCAGGACGTCCCAGAAGGTCTCATCGTGGGCATGGGAGACGTCGATGATCATGCCCAGCCTGTTCATCTCGGCTACGACCGACTCCCCGAATTCGGTGAGCCCGCCGTGGACGGGCTTGGGGTCGCCCGAGGCGTCGGCCCAATCCGTCGCCGTCCAGTGGGTCAGGGTCATCAGCCGGACTCCGGCCCGGTGGAATTCACGCAAGAGGACGAGGTCGTTCTCGATGGCGTAGCCGCCCTCGATCCCGATGAGGACGCCGGTCTTGCTGTCGTTGCGGGCCGTCGCCGCGTCCGGGGGCGATAGGACCAGGGCCAGGTGTTCGGGGTTCTTTTCGACCAGGTTGTGGACCGCCTCGATGTCGGCGAAGATCTTATTGGACGACTGGAATTTCTCCTGGTCGTTCGTCGGCGGCGGGGCGAAGCAGGCGAAGACCTGGAGGTCGACGCCGCCGCGCTCGAGCTTGGGGATGTCGATGTGTCCCTGGGGAAGATCTTTGCTCAGGTCCTCGCCGGCCATGGCCCGGGCGATCGTGTCGCAGTGCATGTCGACGACCATCGCGTCGCGGTGGAGGAAGAGCGTCCGGTGGATGGGGTCGAGGAGGTTCTCGCGGCTCGACGCGAGCTGGTGGATGATGTCGCAATGATACTGGCTGGCCTCGCGCAGGCGCTCGGGGTCGATCATGCCGGGCCCGTCCCCGGGCATATGGTATTCGGGGTGCTCGTCGTCGAGCTTCTCCGTCAGGACCTCGCCGGTGCGGAGGCTGATGGCCGGGACGTTCTTGCCCCAGAACGAGGTGTGGTCCGAGCCGCGGTAGTTCGGCCGCGGTTTGAGCTTGGCGATCGTCGGCGCGTCGAGGCCGCGCTTGACGATCTCGTAGAGCTCGGCGAACTCGGTCATGCCGCCGACGAGGAGGTCGCTGTCGCCCGTCCCGACCATGTCGATGTTCATGTAGAGGACGGTCTTGTCGAGGGGGATCGCGGGGTGTTCGGTGTAATAGCGCGAGCCCTGGAGCCCGAGCTCTTCGCCGGCCCAGGAGCCGAAGACGATGGTCCGCGCCGGCTTGAAGCGGGCCGCTTGCAGGGCCCGGGCCGTTTCGAGCACGACCGCGGCCGAGGTGGCGTTGTCGTCCGCGCCCGGGTAGATCCAGCCGTCGATGCCGACGCCGAGGTGGTCGAGGTGGCCGCCCATGACGATGGCCTCGTTCTTGAGCTTGGGGTCCGTCCCCGGCAGGATGCCGACGACGTTCGGGGCGGTCCGCTCGCCGGAGACGAAGTGGGCCTCCATCTCGGCCTCGACGCCGAGGTCGAGGGTGAACGATCGCTTGAGGCGGAGCGTCTTGCTGACGAGGTCCCGCCAGCTCTTGCCGACGAGGTAGAAGGCGTCGCTGAGAAAATCGCGGCCGGCCCGCATGACGACGAAACCCTCGGGGCACTGACCTTCGGTGAGTAGGGCTGGGCGAGGACGGCGCTGGCCGGGCTGGCGGGGTTCGCCGGGCGTCGAGAGGTCCATCTCGATGAGGCCGACGGCGCCTCGCTCGGCCGCGGTGTTGACCTTTTTCGCGAAGTTCCAGGCGGCCTTGGCCTCGCTGCCGAGTGAGTCGGGGAGATCGGGCAGGATGAGAACGATCTTCCCTTTGGCGTCGAGCGCCGCGTAGTCGTTCCAGCCGTCCTTCTCGGAGATAACGCCATAGCCGGCGAAAGCGAGACCGCCGCGCACCGTGCCCGAGCCCGTGCCGTTGACGGGCGTGAAATCGCGGCCGCGGCCGGCGAAATAAACGCGATGCGCGGGCGCGAGGATCTCGAGGCGGATGGGCTGCTCGAAATTCGTCCACGTCTTGAACGGGACTTCCTGGAACCAGGTGCCGTTGTCGCCTCCCGGCTTGAGGCCGGCCTTCTGCATTTCGGCGGCCACGTACTCGGCGGCCCGGCGGTACTCGGGCGTGCCGGCTTTCCGGCCCTTGAGATCGTTCGAAGCGAGGAAAGCGACGTGGGCGAAGGCCTTGGCGCCGTCGGCCATTGGCCGCACGGCGGTCCGCTCGGCCGCGCCCGCGCCCGGGACGCCCGCGGAAGGGGACAGGGCAAGATAGGCGGCGACGGCGGCCAACGACACGAACAGGGCGAAGACGAGAGCTGAGGGGCGGGCGGCGGTTCGCTTCACGACGGGTTCCTTTGTTCGAGCTTTTTCAGAGGCGTCGGCGGCGGCCTTGCCGAAACCCTCCGAGACGGTCGGGTGGTTGTAGACCATATCCTTGATGTCCTCGGCCCGGGCGCCCATCTTGACCGCGAGCGCGGCGAAGTGGATGATCTCGGAGGCGTCCTGGCCGGCGACGTGGGCGCCGATGAGCCGGTGTGTCGTCCCGTCGAAGATGAGCTTGAAGAAGCCGGTGACGTTCCCGTCGAGGCAGGAGCGGACGAGGTCATTGTAGCCGCACTCGCCGACGACGTACGCGTCGCCGCCGGCTTTGGCCCAGTCCTCGGTCACGCCGACCGAGCCGACCTCCGGATCGGTGTAGATGCCCCACGGCGCGCAGGTGTAATCCATTGTGGTGTCGAGGCCCATGGCGTTCTCGGCGGCCACGCGGGCTTCGACGACGGCCATCGACGAGAGCATGAAGCGGGCCAGTACGTCTCCCGCGGCGAAGATGCCCGGAGCGGCCTGCATCCGGTCGTCGACGCGGAGCTCTCCCCGCGGGCCGGGCGTGATGCCGGCCGCGTCGAGGCCGAGATCGTCCGTGTTCGGACGGCGGCCGACGCCGACGATGATCCGGTCGGCTTCGACCGTCTCGCCGCCCTCGAGGATGGCCCGGACCGGCCCTTCGCCGGCGGCGTCCCGGTCGACGCGCTCGAGGCCGGTCTTGAGGACGAGGCGGATGCCCCGTTTCTTGAACTCGCGGGTGATGAGCGCGGCCACGTCCAGGTCCTGGCCGAGGAGGGCCCGCTCCGCCTTCTCGACGACGATGACCTCGGAGCCGAGCGATCGGAAGATGAAGGCCATCTCGCAGCCGATGACCCCGGCCCCGACGATGAGCAGGCGCGCCGGGACGGCGTCCATGGCCGTGAGCTCGTCGGCGGAGAGGATGACCTTTCCGTCAAAGGGCAGGTTGGGCAGGGCCATGGGCCTGGAGCCCGTGGCGATGATCGTCTTGGGCGCGTCGAGGACGGTCGTCGACCCGTCGGGAAGCCGGACCTCGACCTCGCGCGGGCCCTTGAACGAGGCCGTGCCGGTCAGGGAGGCGATGGCGTTCTTGCGGAGGAGCGTGGCCAGGACGCCGAGCTCGCACATCGTCGTCTTGTGGCGGCTGTCGAGGATGGTCTTGTAGTCGGCCCTGGCGTTCTCCACGACGGGGACACCGTAGCGCTTGCCCTTCTTGAGGTTCTCCAGGAAATGGGCGGCGTTGCTGAGGGTCTTGCTGGGCAGGGTGCCGGTCCGGACGCAGCCGCCGCCGAGCTCGGCCTCGCGGTTGATCATGCAGACCTTGGCCCCGAGCTGGGTCGCGCGCAGGGCGGCCGAGATGCCGGCTTCACCGCCGCCGATGACGATGACATCGTAGTCGCTCATCGTGTCCTCGTTTTCGCGGTTCTGGGCCGCCTCAATCCGGCGACGACCTGCTCGAAGGACGGGGGCGGGGGGGCCTCGACGGTGACGCGCTCTCCGGAGGGGAGGCCGAATTCGAGGGCCAGGGCGTGGAGCATGAGCCGGGGGAAGAGCTGCTGGCGGGCGCGGTCGCCGTAGCGGAGGTCGCCGAGGATGGGATGGCCGATGTGATAGAGATGGACGCGGATCTGGTGGCGCCTCCCGGTGGCCGGGTTGACGCGGAGGAGGGTCGCGCCGTCGAGCCGCTCGGCGAGCTTCCAATCGGTCGACGACGGCTTGCCGCGCTTTGGATCGACGCCCATCCGTCCGGATCCGAACTCGCGGATCGGGGCGCTGATCTGGCCGTGGCTCACCTCCATCCTGCCGTCGACGAGCGCGAGGTAGGTCTTGCGGACCTCGCGGTGGTCGAACTCGCCGTTGAGGTGGCGGTGGGCCGCGGCGTTCTTGGCGAAGACGATGACGCCGCTCGCGCCCCGGTCGAGGCGGTGGACGGGGTAGAGCTTGCCGGCATAATGGCCCCTGAGGAGCTCCGGGAGGCCGCCCTTGCCGGCTTCGGCGATCGAGACGACGCCCTCGGGTTTATCGACGGCGAGGTAATCGTCCGTATCGAAGAGGACCCGAACTTCGGGCCCCGGCGTCACTCCGGTCATTTTTTCTTGAAGGGCTTCCTTTCGAGTCTCTCGCGGGCCTGCGCCTGCTCCTCGGCCGTTTCGGGGATGAGGTCGGGCAGCGGCTCCAAGGCCAGGAGGGCCTCCAAGGTCTTGCGGGCGTCCTCGAAGCGGTCGAGGGAGATGTACGTGTCGGCGAGGTAGAGGAGGTTGAGGCCGACGCGCGGGCCGTACTCGACGGCCTTGAGGAGGTGTTCGAGGGACGTCTTCTCGCTGCCGCCGGCGATCCTGGGCACCTCGTGGAAGACGCGGCCGAGGACCCGGTCGGCGCCGCCGCGGTCGTAGGCGGGGTCGATCTCGAGGACCCGGCGCATTTCCGCCTTGATGGGCTTGACCAGGGAGAGGCTCTTGAGGACGCCCTTGGCATCGCCGTAGACGCCGTAGCAGACGCCGAGCCAGAAGTGGCCGTCGGCCTTGTCCGGGCCGAGCGCGATGGCCTTCTTGGCGTAGTCAACGCCTTGCAGGAAGATCTGTTTCTTGACGTCTTTGTTGGGGGTGTGGTCGCCGATCCAGTACGAGAGCCGGGACATGCGCCAGTAGACGGAGTAGACGTCTTCCTTGGCGGCGAGGGCCTCTTCGAGCTTGGCCAGGGCGGCCTTGGCCTTGGCCAGGTCGGCGCGCTCGGCGTAGAGGTCATCGCTCTGCTGGATCAGGCTTGTAAGCGCGGCGGCCTGGTCTTGGGCGGCGGAAAGGGAGGGGAGTGCGGCCAGGGCCGCGGCGAACAGGATTACGATAACGGCTTTCCGGATGGCTCTCATGTTTCACACCTCGTTTCTGGTGATTTATAGCACATTCGGGGGCTGGGACAAAGCGGCTTGACAGGGCAGCCTCGGCTCTTAGAAAGGGTCAAACCTACTTTTTTCGAAAAAAAGTAGGTTTGACCCTTTCGCCGGGCGGGAGTAACGTGCGGCGGAACGGTCAGGCGCGGTCGACGACGACGACCTCGTAGGCCTCGCGAACGAGGCCGTGGTGGAAGAGGCCCAGGAATTTCATGAGCTGGGTCTGGAAGAAACGGTTCTCCTCCGTGGCCAGCATGTCAGCCTCGGTCTCCCAGAGGGTGATGGGAACGCATTCGCCGATCTTGCGGTCCACGAGGAAATAGGCGCCGCGATAGCCGGTCTGGGTGCGGCAGCCGGGGACGACGTCCTCGGCGAAGAGCCGGGCCGCCTCGTCGATCCGCTCGGGTTTAACCTGCATCCTCAGCAAGCGCGCGTACATGGCTTTTCCCCTTCCTTAATTCATTCCCTCGGGGATATGCTAGGCCGATACCCGACCCGAGTCAAACAAGAAGGGGTCAAACCTGGTGTGACCCCCTATTTGGGGCCGACGCCGAGGCTGGAGATGTCCATGATGTGCTGGAAGAGGGCCCTCTCGCCGGGCTTGCCGCCACGGCTCGAGGAGAACGTCATCCAGCGGCCGTCGGCCGAGATCGAGGGGAAGCCGTCGAAGCCGGGGTCATAGGTCAGCCGCCGTTCCTCGCCCGTCTCGTAATTCCTCAGGAAGATCTCGTAGTTGGGCCGGCCGCCCGCCTCAGTCAGGACGCGGACATAGACGAAATGCCGGCCGTCCGGGGCCGGGAAGGGGGCCCAATGCGTCGCCGTGTCGGTCGTGATCTGCTTGCGTCCGGAGCCGTCGCGTCTGAGCGTGAAGATCTGCATGGGCATTCCGCCCCGCCCTTTGCCCTGGTCCGCGCGTTTCCAGGCCCGGGTGACGATCGTTTCGCTGTCAGGAAGGATCTGGGCTCCGCCTTCTTGCCAGTCCTCGGTGAAGGTGATCTGCTTCTGGCCTGAGCCGTCGATCGCCATCGTCCAGAGGTCCATCTTTCCATCGACCTGGCGGCTGAAGAGGATCCAGCGGCCGTTCGGGGCGACGACGCACTCGGCGTCGTAGACGTCGTTCGAGGTCAGCCGTTTGACGTCGCCGCCGCGCGTATCCGAGCAGTAGATCTCGGCGCCTTGAGGATAATCGTTGGCATCGGACCAGTTGCCCTTGGCGAGGTCGGGCCGATCGCGCGTCGAGGTCCAGAGAACGCGCTTTCCGTCCGGGAAGAAGTACGCGCAGGCGTCCTCGCCCTTATCGTTGATCCGTCGGATGTCCGTGCCGTCGAAGCTGGCGATGTAAACGTGGTGGACCGAGTCTCCCGGCCCCTTGGCGTTCCCGATGAGGTATTTCCCGTCGGGCCCGAAGTACCATTCGGCGGCCTCGGGCAGGTTGGGGATGCGATGGCAGGGGAGTTCGAGGCCCGCGGCCGGCGCCGCGGCCGGGATGGCCGGGCTCGTCTGGGCGAGCGGCGTCACATCCGCTTTAATGGTTGGGTGGATTGTGAGCAGAGCTAACGGCACGACAAGACCGATCGCGAGAGCGATCGGCTTTATCGACGGGGCTTTCTTGCTCATGTCATTCCTCGGTCGTCTCTCGGTTCCGGGGTATGTTAAGGCTTCTGCCCCCGGCAGTCAACAAGAAGGGGTCAAACCTACGCGATGCCAGTAAAAAACTGGCATCGCGTAGGTTTGACCCCTTCTTTTTTAGCTCGGCTTGGGGAGGCCGGCGTAGTCCTCGGGGGTATCCAAGTCGCGGAGGATGTTGGCGTCGCCGGCTTCGACCTCGAGGATGTCGCTGGCGTGGGCCCGCATCAGCCGGCGGAGGCCGTCGGCCGCGTCGAGGGCGAGGACCTCGTCCCGGTACTTGAGGTCGATGAGGACGGGATGGCCGCGGCGGCGCTGGAAGGTGGGGATGACGATGCCCTGGCCGCCTTCTTCGTAGGCCCCGATGACCGTATCGACGACGCGCGGAGCGAGGAACGGCTGGTCGCCGAGCATGATCACGGCGGCTCGGGCGTCGGCCGGAAGGGCTCTGAATCCCGCCTGGACCGAGGTGAGCATGCCGAGCCCGTAATTCGCGTTGACGGCGAATTCGACGCCGCGTGGCTCGAGCTCGAACCGGACGGCGTCGCGGTCGGCGCCGATAACGACGAGCGTGCGGCCGACGCGCGAGGCCTGGGCCGTCCTAACCACGGCCGTCACGACCGTCGTGTCGCCGAAGGGCAGGAGGAGCTTCTGCGTCCCCATTCGCCGGGACTCACCGGCGGCCAGAACGACGGCCCAGATCATGGCCGGCCCGTCTTTTGCTGGGACCTGACCTGCACGAGCTCGGCGGCGATGCTGACGGCGATCTCCTCGACCGTCTTGGACCCGATGCCGAGGCCGATCGGAGCGTGGACCGTGGACCACTCCTCCTTAGTGGCCAGACCACTCTCGAGCGACTCGAGGCGCATGACCTCGATCTTCCGTTTGCTGCCGATCATCCCGACATAAGCCGCCGGCCGGCCGAGCGCGGCCATCAGGGCCTCGGCGTCCTTCTGGTGGCCCCGCGTGACGATGACGAAATAGTTATGGACGGAATCCTCGATCTTCCCGACCGCCTCGCCGATCGCCCCGACGATGATCTCGTCGGCTTCGGGGATGTTCTCCGCGTTGGCGAACTCGGCCCTGTCGTCGATGACCGTGACGCTGAAATCGAGGAGCTTGCCCAGGCGCGCGACGGCCCTTCCCACATGCCCCGCCCCGGCGATAATGAGGCGCGGCAGCGGCAGGACCGGCTCGACGAAGACCATCCACCCTTCCGCCACGAGGAGCCTCGGTTGCCCGTCGGCCAGGGCCTCGCTGAGGACCTCCGGCGCCAGGCCGCCGATCACGGGGTCGCCGGGCAGGACCGGCCCGCCCGCCGGATGCCAGCTCCGCTCGACGGCGACGAGATCGCCCTGTCCCGCGAGGATGCGGCTGATCAGGGCGCCCGCCTGCCGCTTCCGGAAGCCTTCGAGAGCGCTCCGGAATAGGCCCTTCGCCGACACGACGCCCGGATCGACAAGGACCCGGGCCGAGCCGCCGCAGATGGCGCCCTCCGTGTCCGAGGGATCGGCGTTGAGCTCGACCGAGATGAGCCGGGCTTTCCCGTCGCTGAGCGCTTCCGCCGCGATCGATCCAACCCGGGCTTCGAGGAGCCCGCCTCCCACCGTCCCCATGACGAGCCCCGCCCTCGAGAATATCGCCGACGCCCCCACGACCTGCGGCGCCGATCCTTCTTTCTCGACGATCGTCGCCAGGACCAGCCCTCGCTCTGCTCCCCGTTCCGCGGCCAGCGTTTCGAGAAGCTTGGGCGTGCTGTAGGTCATGCGGCGACGGCCATGACCGCCTGTTTGAGAACGGCCAAGAGGAGGTCGGCTTTATAGCCGTTCTCCCGCAAGGGCGTCGCGTCCTGGAGCGCCGCGCCGGCCGCCTCGCGGATGAGCGCCTCCGTCACCGGCTTGCCGCGCAAGACATCCTCCGCCTTTTTCAGCCGCCACGGTATCGGCGCGACACCGCCCATGACGACCAAGATGTCCGCGAGCGCGCCGTCCTTGACGACCCCCGCGACGGCCGCCGACACAAGAGCGAAGTCCCACGTGCCGCGCTCCTTGAGCTTGATGTAGACCGCCTTCTGCCCGGCCTTGGGCGCCGGGACCCAGACGCTCTTCAGGAACTGTCCCTTCGTGAGCACTGTCTCGCGGCTCACATCGACAGCCGGCAGGGCGTAGAACTCCTCGAGCGGGACGACCTTGTCGCCTTTGGCGGTCCCGATGGTCGCCTTGGCGCCCAAGCTGATCAGGGCCGGGGCCAGGTCCGACGGAGAGACGATGAAGCAGCCGCTGCCGCCGAAGAGGCAGTGGTATTTGTTCCTCCCCTGGTATGCGAAGCAGTTGAAACCGCCCTTTTTCCTGCACACGACCCCGGGGTCGCGGTAGTACCAGCACCGCGGCCGCTGGCACAGGTTGCCGCCGACCGTGCCCACGTTGCGCAGCTGCGGCGTCGCCAGCGACAGGGCCGCCTCTTTCAATCCCGGGTAGTCCCGGGCCACGGCCGCGTCCTCGGCCAGATCGACGACCCGGGTCATGGCCCCGATCCTGAGGCCGTCCTTCTCCTTCACGATGCCCGCGAGCCCGGCCACCCCGCGCAGGTCGACGACGAGCGACGCCGTCGCGACGCCGCTCTTGAGCTCGTCGATGAGGTCCGTCCCGCCCGCGATGAGGGCCGTTGTCTCGGTTGTCTCAGCGAGAAGAGCGGCCACCTCGTCCACGGTCCTCGGCTCCGCGATCTTGAAGTCTCTCATGACCGGGGCTCCTTTCTCTTGAGGGCCTCGAGGACGCGTTTGGGCGTCATCGGGATCTCGCGGACGTGGACACCGATCGCATTGTAAACGGCGTTGGCGATGGCCGGAGAGCTCGGCACGCGGGCCGGCTCGCCCAGCCCCTTCACGCCGAGGTTGTTGATGCGCGGGTCAAAGACGTCGACGAAGATGGGCGTGATCTCGGGGATATCGAGTGAGGTCGCGATCTTGTAGTCGCGAAGATTGGGATTGACCGGATTTCCCGTGGCGTCATCCATGACCCGTTCCTCGTAGAGCCCGGCGCTCAGTCCCTGAGTGATGCCGCCGATGACCTGGCTCTCGGCCGTGAGCTTGTTGACGACCTGGCCGCTGTCCTGGGCCGCGGCGTACTTGAGGACGCGGACACGCCCCGTTTCCACGTTGACCTCGACCTCGGCGAAGTGGGCGCCGAAGGTGTTGAAGGCGAATTGGTCCATGGGCATGCCGCCCCGTTCGCCGTGGAAGACGGTCTCCCGGCGGAGATCGCGGTAGACGTCGGCGAAGGACGCCGACTTGACCGGGTCGCTCTTCGACGAGAACGTCCTGTCGGCCATGACGATGTCGGCCGCTTCGACCTTGAGCCGGGCCGCGGCGACCGCCTTGAGCCGCTCGACCGCCTTGAGGGCCGCGTCGCGCACAGCCGGAGCCACGGACGGCGTTGTCAGGCTGCCGCCTGAAGCCGGCGCCCAAGGATAGTCGGAATTCCCGAGCTTGACGGTGATGTCCTTGGGCTCGAGTCCGAGGGTCTCGGCGGCGACGACGGCCATGTGGGTCCGTGTCCCCGTGCCGAGGTCCTGCGTGCCGCAGATGACCTCGACCGACATGTCGGGGTAAAGGACGATATCGGCCAGCGTCCCCGGCACCCCGGCGCCGAACCAGATGCTCGTGGCGACGCCGATGCCGCGCCGCAACGGGCCCGCGCCACCGCCTTCTCCCGGCTTGCGGTTGCGCCGCTCCCAGCCGATGGCCTTGGCCCCCAGCTCATAGCACTTATCGAGGCCTTTCGACGAGTAGGGGAGGCCCGTGTCGCCCAGGTTCTTCGTCGAGTAATTCTTTTTCCGGAGCTCGAGCGGGTCCATGTCGAGCGCCGCGGCCAGCTCGTCCATCGCGCTTTCGAGCCCAAAGGCTCCCTGCGTGTGGCCGGGGGCCCGCATCGCCCGAGAGCCGCCGGTGTTCGTATAGACCGTCTCCTCGAAGACTTTGCAGCTGGGGCACTTGTAGATGTCGACGGCGGGTTCCGCGACGTCGTCGCCGGACCCGATGCCTCCTGAAGCCATGTTGGTCAGCTGAAGCGCGGTCAGAGTGCCGTCCTTCTTCGCCCCGATCTTGTAGGTCTGGAAAGACGACGGCCGGTAGCCGACGCAGACGGCGTTGTCGCGCCGCGAAAGCAGCATCTTGACGGGTCGGCCGGCCTGGCGGGCCAGGTTCACGGCGGCGATCGTGTAGTCGTTGGCGCCGAGCTTGCTGCCGAAGCCGCCGCCCATGTAGTTCTTGATGACCGTGACGTTGGCCGCGGGGACCTTGAGGGCCCGGGCCAGTCCGTCGCGGACGCCGTGGATGTTCTGGGTCGAATCATAGACGACGAGATGGTCGCCCTCCCACGCGGCGACACTGCCGTGGGTCTCGGTCGGATTGTGGACCTCGAAGCCGGTCCGGTAGGTGTGCTCGACGACGGCGTCGGCCTCGGCGAAGCCCTTTTCGACGTCGCCCCGGCTGTACTCGTTGATCGTCTCGACGTTGGGTTTGCCGTCCCGGACCTGCGGGGCGCTCGCGTCGCGGGCCTTCTCCCAATCGACGACGTAAGGAAGCGGCTTATAGTCGACCTTGATGAGGGCCAGGGCCTTTTCGGCCGTCCTCTCGTCGACCGCCGCCACAGCGGCGACCTGCTGTCCGGCGTAGCGGACCTTGCCTTCGGCGAGCTTTATCGCCGCCATGACCCCGGGCACGGCCAGGGCCGGGGCGAGGTCGATCGAAACGACCTCGGCCGCGGCGCGCGGCGAGCGCAGGATCTTGCCGATGAGCATGCCCCGGAGCTTGATGTCCTGGGTGTACTTGGCCCGTCCGGTGACGATCTCGCGGCCGTCTATGCGCAACGTGGACTTTCCGATAAGCCGGTATTCCGGAGCCTTGGCCTCGGCCATATATTCCTTGCTGTTCATGTCAGGCCCCCCTCAGCTTCTTCGCGGCGGCGTCGACTGCGCCGTAGATCTTGGCGTAGTTGCCGCAGCGGCAGATGTTCCCGGACAGGGACTGCTTGATCTCGTCGAGCGACGGGGCCGGCGTCTTTTCGAGAAAGGCCGACGTGGCCATGATGATCCCCGGCGTGCAGAAGCCGCACTGGTAGCCGTCCTTCTCGATGAAGGCCTCCTGGACGGGGTGGAGCTTGTCACCTTCGGCCAGGCCCTCGATCGTCCGGATCGCCCTCCCGTCGGCGCGGGCCGCGAGAAACATGCACGCGTAGACGGGCGCGCCGTCGAGATGGACGGTGCAGCCGCCGCACTCGCCACGGTCGCAGACCCTCTTGGCGCCCGTGAGGTCGAGCTTGTCGCGCAGGACGTCGAGCAGGGTCTCGTTCGCTCCGACCTCGAGGCTGACCTTCCGGCCGTTGACCGTCAGGGTGATCGTCTTCTTTTCGTAGACCGGGACACGGCCTTTCTTGGTCACGATCGTCTGTCCGAAGAGCGGAGGAAGGACGGCCGTGCCGAGCGCGCCCGTACCCATGCCCTTGATGAAATCCCGGCGGCTGACGCCGCCCGAAGTCTTCCTGTCGGGCTTCTTCTCCATGGCGTTCTCCTTCGGCCGCCGGGACTAGAGGAGCCTCAGCAGGGCCAGAGCGCCGAGGGACAGGGCCATCGTGGCCGGAGAAAGCCAGCGCAGGCTGGCGGGACGGCTTTCGAGGGCGGCGAGAGCGGCGCCGGCCCGCAGGCCCAGCGGCACGGTGATGGCCGCCAAGGCGACGGCGATCGGCGCGTAATAGAGCGACAGCGGGTAGGACGTGCCGGTGACGCACGGCGCGACGCCCGTCGCGTACTTGACGAGAGGGAAGAGGTTGACCGCGACGAGGGCCGAGAGCCCTCCCGCGAGCCCCTGACCGGCGGCTTTTCCGGCCACGGACTTGCTGATGACGCTGAGGATGAGCATGAAGGCCGTGCCCTCCATGACGATGGCGAAGATCGGGTTGCCGATGGCGCCGTGGAGGACGGGCAGGCCCAGGAGCAGGGCGTCGAAGAGCTTGAAGCCGACCGCCATGGCGACCATGAGGGCCATCGTCTTGATCCGGGGCGAGACCGCCCAGGCCGCGGCCAGGAAGAAGAGGGCCGCGCCCGTCATGAGCGAGCCGGAGATGGTCGAGGCGCACTGGCGCAGGTACATGCCCAGGGCCGCTTCCGAGAGTCCCCAGAGGCTGCCGAGGACAAGGACCGGGCCCCAATTCGTTCTTTGCGGGGTTTCTGACATCGTTCCCTCCGGATGCCGGATTTGGAAAAAACGAGACGCATTCACTATACGGATTTTAATTCGGGGACACAATACTCATTTCCGAATTCTGGAAAGAAGGCGGAAGGGGGCGGACCATCAGGAGATCTTAGGCCCCTCCCGCTCGTCCTGATCGCGGAAATGCTTGAGCACGAGGCCCGTACAGATGAAGGTCGCGACGATGAGGAAGAAGATGACGAAGAACCCCAAGCGGAGGATCGTCCACTCGAGGCTGGCGTTTTCTTCTCCGTGATAGATATCGGTCAGCGCCAGGTGCATGAAAAACAGGCCGACAAGGGCCAGGATGCCCAGGGTCAAAGTTACCGACGCCCAGATCCTGAGCTTTTTCATTCGTGCCTCCCGGTCATACGGCCCTTATGGTCGTGGGCTCCACATCCCGAACTGACGGGGGCGAGCCCCGTCGACGGGGGCTAGAAATCGAAATCCAGGAGCAGCGTGAACAGGTCCTCCTTGAAGGGGAGCACCGATCCGACCAAGCGATGCGTGTACTCGGCGTGCAGGGCGATGTTGACCGCCGACCAGCTCCCGAGGTAGTACCGCGCCAGGGCGGAGTAGGCGTCGATCTTGCCCATGCTGTCGGCGTTCGGCGGACGGACCCAGTTGTACATGAGCGACCCCACGAGCCGGTTGTTGGCCATGGCCGCGCAGTCGAGTTGAACGACGCCGCCCCAAAAGGCATAGTCCGTGGTCGGATCGAGATCGTTGAAGGCCATGTCGTCGACGCCCCGAAAGGCCATGGCCTGAAGGTTGAGCGTCTTCCAGTTCAGGCTGATGTCGCCGCCCAGGCGGTAGAACGTCTTGTTATCCAGGCCGGCGGCGTCGCCCAGGGGCGAAACGATCGGCGCCCCGGGGTCCGCCGGCTGCCAACCGAGATAGCCGAAAACGCCGACCCTCTGGCCGGCCGACTGTCCCTCCCCCCTGCCGAACGTTTTGGACAGGGCGAAGTAGAGGTCGGCGAACCGGTTGTTGTCGGGATTGGCTCCGCTGCCGTTGATGAAGCCGAGGGCGTATTTAAGCCCCGGCTTGAAGCGGCCTGTGGCCTCGACACCGATGTGGTTGGCGGAAAAATCGAACCCGTTCCGCGAGCCGACAAAGCCGTAGAACTCGAACGGCTGGAGGATGTAGTAATTCCGCTTGGAGCTCAAAAGCTGAAAGCCCGGCTCGAAGCGGCCGACGCGCAGATTGAGCTTGTCCCGGATGATATTGCTGAAGACGATGTTGGCCGATTCGATGGCCGCGAGCTGGGCCGGATTGTCGCCGTTGCCGGGCCCGGTGAAATCCGCGGCCGGCTCGTCGACCCGCGGCGTGTAGACGAACAGGAAGGAGATGTTCTTATGGAGGACGCCCGCGGCCAGCAGATCGAGGTTGTAGAGGTGGAAGCCGGAGGTCGTGCCCTCGTCGCTGTGATCGATCGAGTATCCGGCGTTGGTCCTCAGGGCGAGGGGAATGCCGGTTTCGAAGACGGTCTTTTCGAGGCCGGCCTGCCCCGGGGTCTGGTACCCGTTGTCGCGGAAGCGCTGGCCCCAATCGTTGAGCTTGGGGAAGGCGACATGGCAATTATTACAGTTGTAGCCGTACTTCCTGGCGAAAGCGGGGATGGCCAGCGCGGCCTGGCTGAGAGTGAGAAGGGCGAAGACGAGGCCGAACGCGACGGTCATGGTTTTTTTCATGGCTCCCTCCTCACTTATGAAAATCGCCCGGTGCGATGGGCTTGACGTCGGCGACTTCAGGATTGAGGCTGTCGAGGGCCTTGATGAACGCCACCAAGGCCGATCTTTCGTGCTTGGTCAGCCCCAGCGGGACCATCAGCGGGTCGAGGTTGGGGTCCTTGCCGCCGCCGCGGTTGTAGAAATCGATGAGAGATTCGAGGGTCTTTTCCGACCCGTCGTGGAGGTACGGAGCGCGGCGCGCCGCGTCGCGGACGGTGGGCGTCTTGAAGGCCCCCATGTCGCGGAGATCCTTCGTGACGTCGTAGCGCCCCTTGTCAGGGTTCTTGGGGTCCTTGGCCGGGACGCCGAGGTTGTGGAAGCGGCCGTCGCTGAAATACGGGCCCCAATGGCAGGACGTGCAATGCCCCTTGCCATTGAAGATCTCGAGCCCCTGCCTTTCGAGCGGCGTCAAGGCCTGATGATCGCCGCGGGCGTAGCGGTCGAACTTCGAATCGGTCGTGACGACGGTCCGCTCGAATGCGGCGATGGCCTCGGCGACCTGATCGACGGTGATCGGACCCTCCCCGAACACCTCACGGAATTCCTCGATGTACCCCGCGATCTTGTCGACGGTCTGGATCATGGCCTGGTGAGTGTTGCCCATTTCGATCGGGTTCTGGATCGGCCCCTTGGCCTGATCCTCGAGCGACGGCGAGCGCCCGTCCCAGAACTGGAGAGGGGCGTAGGCGGCGTTGGAGACCGGTGGCGCCCGGCGGCCGCCGAGCTGGCCCCGGATGCCCTTGCTCGTCGGGCCCTCGTCGGACCAGCCCAAGGCCGGATTATGGCACGTGGCGCAGCTGACCGTGCCGTCGGCCGAGAGCCGGGTGTCGAAATAGAGCTCTTTTCCGAGGTGGATCTTGGCGCTCGACTGCGGATTCCCCGGAGGGGTAATGACCGGAGGCAAGGGGCCGAGACGTTGCGGGCCAAGCACCTGAACGTTGAGCTGGGTCAATGGAGGGGTCTTCTGGTCGGTCGACGCGGAGATCGCGATCGAGCCGGCCGCCAGGAGACACGCGCAGAAGACAAGAAAACAGAATTTACGTCCCATCGAGCTACCTCCTTCGAAGATCCTGGCCCGGATCTCCAATTTCTTGCGATGCCATTATCATCCCCGACGTCCAAAAAGAAAGATAGCACAAGAGGGTCCCTGTTGACAATGGACCATGAACCGTGCCGCCCGAGTGGCCGAAGCTCAGCCCGCGGCGGGCATCTTCTCCTCGACCGGGCCTTTGGCCCACAGCCGGTTGATGACCCTGATCAGGACGAGGCCGCTGGCGACGAACACGGCAAAAAGCACGATCGCGTAGACCCACCGGCCGTACAGGACGTTGCCGACCGTGAACAGGGCCGACCAGATGGTCAGGGACCCGGAAACCCAGCCGACGAGGGCCAGCGGGAAGCTGTCGCCGGTGCCCTTGGCATCGGCCTCGCTGATGCCCGCTTCGCGTCGGACCTTCTTCCAGCCCGGCCCGAACGGCCGGACCTTCTTATAGAAGGAGATGAGCTTCTCCCGGTCCGTCTGCGGCCCGAGATAGGCCGTCAGCATCCAGCTGATCGTCGTCACTACGACCGTCAGGATGAGAGCGTAGTGGGTGGGGATGAAGACGCCGAACTTGCGCAGGATGAGGAGGAGGATCGAGAAGACGAAGGACGAGATCATGGCGTTGACCTCGCACCAGGCGTTGACCCGCCACCAGAACCAGCGGACGAGATAGAGCAGGCCCGTCCCGGCCCCGATCTGGAGCATGATGTCGAAGCTGTCCTTGGCCGTGTCGAGGATGAAGACCATGGCGCCGGCGGAAAAGAACAGGACGATCGTGGCCAGCCGCCCGACCATGACGTAGTGCTTTTCCGTGGCCGTCTTGTTGACGAAGCGGCGATAGAAGTCGTGGACGAGGTAGGACGCGCCCCAGTTGAGGTGGGTCAGGTTGGTCGAGGAGTTGGCCGCGATGAGGCCGCCGACCATCAGGCCGATGAAGCCGACGGGCAGGAACTTGAGCATGGCCGGATAGGCGATATCGTGGCCGATGAGGCTCGGGTCGAGATTGGGGAAGGCCTTCTGGATATCCGAAAGCTGGGGGAAGACGATGATCGAGGCCAGGCCGACGAGGATCCACGGCCAGGGCCGGAGGACATAGTGGGCGATGTTGAAGAAGAGGACGGCCCCGAGCGAGTCCTTCTCGGATTTCGAGGCCAGCATGCGCTGAGCGATGTAGCTGCCGCCGCCCGGCTCGGCTCCCGGGTACCAGACCGCCCACCATTGGACGGCGAGAGGCATGATGAAGATGGCGATGGCCAGGTCCCAGTTGCTCTTGAAGTTCGGCAGCATGCTCAGGAAGTTGATGCCGCCGGGTCCGGGCGTCGCCGAGAGCTTCGTGATGAGGGCCGGCATGCCGCCGACGGCGCGGACGGCGAAGTAGGCCGCGGCGATGACCGCCGTCATCTTGACGAAGAACTGGATCATGTCGATGACGAGCACGCCCCAGAGCCCGGTGACCGCGGCGAAGACGACGTTGAGGACGCCGACGAAGAGAAGCGTCTGCCAGCGTTCGAACCCGAACAGGATGGCGGCGATCTTGCAGGCGGCCAGGTTGACCGTGGCCATGATGATGCAGTTGAAGATGAAGCCGAGGTAGACCGAGCGGAAGCCGCGGACGACGCTCGCGGCCTTGCCGGAATAGCGGATCTCGTAGAACTCGAGGTCGGTCAGGACCTCGGAGCGGCGCCACATCCGGGCGTAAAAGAAGACCGTGGCCACGCCGGTCAGGGTGAAGGCCCACCAGACCCAGTTGCCGGCGACGCCGTTGCGGCGGACGATATCGGTGACGAGATTGGGGGTGTCGCTGCTGAAGGTCGTGGCCACCATGGACAGCCCGGCCAGCCACCACGGGACGGCCCGGCCCGAGGCGAAGAATTCCGAGGTGTTCTTGCCCGACCTCTTGCGGAAGAACAGCGCGGGACCGAAGCAGATCAGGAGGATGAACGCGACGATGATCCAATCGATGAGCTGAAGGTGCATGGTTATCGTCCTTTCGCGAAGAACGCCTGGCGCATGGCCCGCTCATTATACGGAGAATAAAAGGCGAGAACAAGCACCGGTTCATTTCGATTCCGGCGTACCCCCATCTCCGGCTTTGCTCAGGATATCGCGCTTCAGAGGATCCGGGGAATTGGGCCGACGGAACCGCACGCTTTGACCTGGCGACAGATAATTTGGTATAAGCAGGACAAATGCCGCGAGGAACGGAGGCCCGCATGGATCGCAATAAATCGTTTAGATTCTTCATATTAGCTGTTGTCCTCACATTCGCGCTGCCCGCATTCGCGGCCGATCTGCCGAGGGTCCGGCCGGAAGTGGTCGGGCTCTCGACGCCGAGGCTGGCCAGGATCGGCGAGGTCATGCAGAGATACGTCGACGAGGGCCGGCTCGGCGGGGCGGTAACGCTCGTCGCCCGGGCCGGCAAGGTCGCCCACCTCCAGGCCTTCGGCACGCTCGATCCGACGACGGGCGCGGCCATGACGACCGATGCCATCTTCCGCATCATCTCGCAGACGAAGGCCGTGACGAGCGTCGCCGTCATGATCCTTTTCGAGGAAGGCAAGATCCTGCTCGGCGACCCCATCGCGAAGTACATCCCCGAGTTCAAGACGACGACCGTGGCCGTCCCGGACGGATCGAAGAAAGGGCCTGGCTACAAGATCGTGCCGGCGAAACGGCCTATCACCATCCGCGACCTCCTGACACATACGGCCGGCATCTCCTATGGCGACGGACCGGCCAAGGACCTCTACAAGGCGGCCGGGCTCCAGGGCTGGTTCCTGGCCGACCGGCCCGAGCCCGTCGGGGTCTACATGAAGAAACTGGCCGCGCTGCCGTTCGACGCCCAGCCCGGCGAGAAATTCGTCTACGGCTACAATACCGACATCCTAGGCTACCTCGTTGAGGTCGTGTCGGGTATGAGCCTGGCCGATTTCATCAGAACGCGGATCACGGAACCGCTCTCCATGGCCGACACGGCTTTCTTCCTGCCCGAGGAAAAAGCCGGCCGCCTCAGCGCGGTTTACGGCATCGGCAAGGAGGGCAAGGCCGAGCTGATCACGGATCCGAAGGAGCTCGCCTACGTCAAGGGGCCGCGGATCTGCTACGCCGGCGGCGCCGGGCTCCTCTCGACGGCCGAGGATTATGCCCGCTTCCTGCTCATGCTTCAGAGCGGAGGAGAGTGGGGCGGCGTCCACATCCTCGGCCCGAAGACCGTCGAGCTCATGACCGCCGATCTCGTCGGCAACCTCTATGGCAGCCAGGGCTTCGGCCTCGGCTTCTGGGTGACGAAGGAGCTCGGCCGGAACGGCGAACCCGGTACGGTCGGGGCCTTCGGCTGGGGCGGCCACTACCACACGACCTATTGGGTGGACCCCGTCGAGAAGCTCGTCGCCGTGTTCATGACCCAGCTCGATCCTGCGACCGGGAGCGACGCCCAGGCGAAGTTCAAGGCCCTCGTCTACCAATCGATCATCGAATCGTACGAGACGCGTTAGTTGAAGAAACGGATCCTCCTTTCCGCATCGCTCTTTCACGCGCTGACCGACGCGGCCTCGATCATCACGCCGATGGTCTTCCCCATCCTCCTGGCCCAGCATTTCCTTATCGCCAACTACTCCCAGATCGGGATCCTCTCGAACCTCGGCCTGTTGACCTCGCTTTTCCTCCAATTCCTGGTCGTCCGCATCTCGTTTTGGAGCGAATACCGGACGCTGATGATCCTGAGCGGGCTCGGTCTCTGCGCTTCCATGGCCGTCACGCCTTTGGCCCGGACCTACGGCATGCTCCTCGTCTTCTTCCTGCTGATGCGCGTCTTCGCCAGCTTCTACCATCCGATCGTCATCGCCTGGGTCTCCAAGTCGCGGGCCGGATCGGGCCGTGAGCTCGACGACGCCATGGGCATCCAAAGCGGCTCGGGCAACCTCGGCGTCGGCCTGGCCTATCTGACGGTCGGCTTCCTGGCCCAGCGCTACGGTTGGCGGACGCCGCTCTTCGTCTGGGCCGTCTTCGGCCTTATCCTGGCCGGGCTCGGCGGCTGGGCGTTACGGGGGGTTTCGTCGCGCAGCGAGGAGAGGCCTTCACTCAAGCCGGCGGACTGGCGGAATTCCCTCCGTTCCATCAAGCGGTTCGTCCCTGGCTTCTTTTTGGGCGGGGCCGGCTGGTCGGTCGCCGTCTACTACGCCCCCTCGCTTCTCCACAACAAGTACGGCATCCCCATGGGGCAGACCGGCTTGTTCCTGGCCCTGTGGATCGGGCTGGGGACCGTGACCGGTTACGGCTACGGCATCTGGAGCCGCAAGTTCGGCCGCAAACCTGTCTTCCTGACCAGCCTGGGCGGCGCCTCCGCGGCGCTCTTCCTGCTCGGCTTCGCCCCGACCAAGACCCTGGCCGTCGCCGGCCTTCTGGCCTTCGGCGGGTTCCTTCTCATGACGTATCCTTCGCTCCATACCTTCGTCGGCTCGACCGTGTCCGCCTCGGGCCAGACCATGGCCTTCAGCTGGGTCAGCAACATTCAACTGCTCTCCGGCGCGTTCGTCTCGCTCGTCGCCGGCGTCTTTTCGGACATTATCGGCATCCAGTTTCCGTTCGTCTTCACGGGGGTCCTGGCTCTGGCCGTCTTTTTATTTTACGTCCCGCGGGGCAGGGAATTCTTTGGACCGGTCGAACGAGGGGCCGCGGAGGCCGTCGTGACCCACGAAGGCACGGTCTGAGGTCAGAGCTCCTCGGGGGGCCCGCTTACGCCGAGCGGACCTGGCGCTCGAGCTTTTCGTACTGCTCCCGGATCTCGGCGGGAAGGCGGCCCTTGTAAGGCTTGAGGAAGTCCCGGATCCCGTCAACCTCGGTCTTCCATTCCTTGATCTTGACCTCGAACAGCTTCTCGAGCCCTTCCTTGGGGAGATCCAGGCCGGTCATGTCGAAATCCTCGGTCCGCGGCACGAGACCGGCCGGGGTTTCGCGGGCCGGCACCGCCCCGGTCACCCGGTCGATGATCCACTTGAGGACGCGCATGTTGTCCCCGAAGCCCGGCCAGATGAACTTGCCCCGGTCGTCCACCCGGAACCAGTTGACCCCGAAGATCCTGGGCGGACGCGACATGCGGCTGCCCATGTTGAGGTAGTGTCGCCAGTAGTCGGCCATGTTGTAGCCGCAGAAGGGGAGCATGGCCATGGGGTCGCGCCGGACGACGCCGACCTGGCCCGTGGCGGCGGCGGTCGTCTCCGAGCCCATGCGGGCCCCCATGAACACGCCGTGGGCCCAGTTGAAGCTCTCGATGACGAGCGGGATGAGCTGGGTCCGGCGGCCGCCGAAGATGATGGCCGAGATCGGGACGCCCCGCGGGTTGGCGGCTTCCTTATCCAGCATCGGCGAGTTGATGATCTGGGCCGTGAACCGCGAGTTCGGGTGGGCCGCCTTCGTCCCCATCGCCGGCGTCCACGGCCGGCCCTGCCAATCGAGGAGATGTTCGGGGACAGGTCCGTCGATGCCCTCCCACCACGGCTCGTTCGTGTCGGTATTGAGGGCGACGTTGGTGAACAGCGTCGGGTTGAAGGCCCCGCGCTTGATCGTTTTCATCATGTTCGGGTTCGTCTTCATGGACGTCCCCGGCGCGACGCCGAAATAGCCGGCCTCGGGATTGATGGCCCAGAGGCGGCCGTCCGGCCCGATATTGAGCCAGGCGATGTCGTCGCCGAGCGTCCAGACCCGATAGCCCGGAAGGGCCGATTCCATCATGGCCAGGTTCGTCTTGCCGCAGGCGCTGGGCAGGGCGGCCGTGATGTAGGTCTTCTTGCCGTGGAGGTCCTCGATGCCCATGATGACCATGTGCTCGGCCAGCCACCCCTGCTTGTAGCCGAGGAACGAGCCGATCCGGAGAGAGACGCACTTCTTGCCGAGGAGGGCGTTCCCGCCGTAGCCGGAGCCGACGCTCCAGACCAGCCCCTCCTCGGGGAAATGCATGACGTAGCGGCGGTCGGGATCGAGCGTGCCGATCGAGTGGAAGCCCTTGATGAAGTCCTCGCGGTTGCGGAGCTTCTCGAAGATGTCCGTCCCGATGCGGGTCATGACCCGCATGCTGATCGCGACGTAGCACGAGTCGGTGACCATCATGCAGGCCTTGGCGTAGGGCGAGTCGGGGTGGCCCATCATGTAGGGGATGACGTACATCGTCCGGCCGGCCATACAGCCGTCCGAGAGCTTGGTCATAAGCGCCTTGGCCTTGGCCGGTTCCATCCAGTTGTTGTTCGGCCCCGAGGCCTCTTTTGTCGGATGGCAGACGAACGTCACCTTCTCGGTCCGCGCGACGTCGTTCGGGGAAGATCGATGGAGGTAGGCCGTGGGCCACGTCTTCTGGTTGAGCTGCTGGAAGACGGGGCCCATGAGGCGCTCCTCGCTGAGGCCGATCTCGAGGAGGCGCCAGGCCTCGCCGTCGGAACCGTCGCACCAGGTGACGCGGGCGGGCTTGGCCAGCCTCTCCTGGTCCTCGACCCAACGCTCAGCTGCGGATGCCATTTTCGTCAGTCCTCACCCATTTCTATCAATTCAAAAACGGTCTGTCAAACGCGGCTCAGCGGACGTTGTTGATGGCGTTCTTGGCCGTGTCGTGTTTCGTCTTCATGATGTTGCTGACCAGCGTGTAGCGGCGGTTCTCGTCTTGCATCTGCTTCTGGAGGTCGAGATACTGGATGTTGAAGCTCTGGGACATCTTCGTCATGTCCTCGATGGCTTGGTCGAGCGCCTCGCGGGCGGTCCCGGACTTTTTGGCCTCGGCGGACAGCCGCGAGACCTCCCGGACATTCTTTAGCAGCTTCGCGATGAGGGCGTCGATCTCCTGCGAGGCCTTGACATATCCTTCGTGACTCTTGTCGAGCTTCTTCACGTCATCGCCGACCGTGAGGATCGCCTCCCGGGCCTCGGCGCTGAGGCCGGCCTTCTGGAGGACGGTATTCCGGGATTGGCCAAGCCCGGGATTGAGAACCGTGCCGAGCAACGCGACCACAACAGCCAGGATGAGAGGTGTCCTCTTCACGATACCCTCCTTTGATGTCCGGCCTATCAAACCTGGATCTCGTAGACGACGGGGATGCCGGCAAGCGAGATCGCCGGATTGAACGTCCAGGAAACGAGATTGACGGCCCGCGGATAGGGGATGAAGCGGGCCCTGTAAAAAGGCCCGGCGGGCCAGCCGCGCTTTCCGAAATCGACCGTGGCCACGAATCCGTCGTCGCGGATGCGGCCGAGATAGGCCCGGAGAAACGCCGTCCGCTCGGCCGGGGAGAGGTCCGGGAAGGCCACGTGGTTGATCCAAGCATAACGCTCGACGCACTTGCCCAGCTGGTCGTGTTGGATAAAGTTGATCATGGCCCGGACGCGGCCGTCCTTCTCCCAGACGAGGGTCCGGGCGACACCGGAATAGTCGAGCTCGACGGCCAGGTCCCGCTTGTCCCAAGCGAGGGCCAGGCGGACGCTGTCCTTGTAGCGGTCGAGAAGGGCGTGGCAGTCGTCGAGGTCGGAGGCGCGATATTCCCGCAGATCGATCCCCGCCGCGGACTTGGGCGGACGGTGGGCGCCGAGGAGGCGGATGGCCGCCTTTTCGTAGCCCTTGAGACCTTCGGACGCGTCGACGCGGTCGAGGTCGAGGACGCGGGCCATGACCCCGGACTTGCGGACCCGCTCGATCCGGTTCCCTTCCGCCCGGAGCTTGTCCATCATCCGCGTCGAGCGGTGCCCCGTTTCGAGAGTCAGCAGCGAAAAATCCATTCCGTACTTCGTCCTGTTGAGTGCCACTGCGGCCCTGATGAGATCGAGCGCCAGGCCCTGGCGCAGGTATTCCTTTCGGACGACGAGGAGACAGCTGTAGACCGCGTTATAGATCTTTCCTTCGAAATGGAACCTCTCCGGCAAGTTGGCCAGGAAGGCGACGATCTGGCCGTCCTTGTAGGCCGCGAGCAGGAGGTCGCGCCGGACCTCCGGGATCCGGTCGAAAAGGTAATGGAGGAAGGCCGGCCTGTAAAAATTGGGGAACGAGGCCTCGCCGTACTCGTCGCGCCACGAGGCATGGGCCATGCGCTCCAGCCCTTCGTAGTCGCCTCGGAAGGTCTCGATCGTGACGCCTTCGATCATGGTGACCTCCGTCCGATACGTCTTGTCGCCCGGATCTTATCACGACCACTTCCGGATGAGAATCCCTGCCCTCTTCCTGCCGGACGCGGGATAAGGTAAAATGAGGGGCCGTTTTCAATCATAAGGAGCCCATCAACATGAAGAAATCGAAGATCCTGCGAAAAGCCATTATGGAGCGCCGGGCCGTCGCCGTGCCCGGCTGTCACGACGCCCTTTCGGCCAAGGTCATCGAAAAGGCCGGGTTCGAGGCCATCCAGATCTCGGGTTACGGGCTGGCCGGGTCCTACCTCGCCAAGCCCGACGTCGGACTCCTCCGGATGAAGGACGTCCTCGATATGTCCTGGAACATCACCCAAGCCGTCTCGATCCCCGTCATGGCCGACATCGACACCGGCGGCGGCAACGCCGTCAACGCGGCCTGGATCACCGAGCGGCTGATCGCCATGGGCCTCGCCGGCATGAACATCGAGGACCAGGTCTTTCCCAAGCGCTGCGGCCACATGGCCGGGAAAGAGGTCATCTCGGCCGAGGAGATGGCCGGGAAGATCCGCGCCTGCGCCGCCGTGAGGGACAGGCTCGACAAGGACTTCATCATCAACGCCCGGACCGATGTCTTCGCCGGGATGGGCCTGGCCGAGGCCATCCGGCGCTGCAACATCTACCTCGAGGCCGGGGCCGACCTGGCCTTCATCGACGGCATCAAGAGCCGGGCCGATATCGAAAAGGCCGTCAAGTCGATCAAGGGCCCGCTCTCGGTCAACCTGATGGACGCCATCACGGGCATGAAGACCGAGCTCATCCCCATTCCCGAATTGAAGAAGATGGGCGTCGGCCGCGTCTCCATCCCGGTCGCCTCGATCATGGTCGCCCACAAGGCCCTCGTCGCCTTCTTCAAGGCCCTCAAGGCCTCGCCAACCGGCACCCTGCCCGGCCAGACGCAGTGGGTCTCGTCCTTCGAGGAGTACACCGATTTCGTCGGGCTCAAGGAGTACCGGGCCATGGAGAACGAGTACCTGCCCTGCGAGCGGGTCGAGGCCAAGTACAAAGGCGTCAAAAAGATCGTCGGGTAAAGAGGTCGCGGCGAGCGACGCGATAGCCCGTTTCTGGCGGCGCCAGGCCGCTCCTTGCCCCCGCGCCCCGGAAACCTTCTTATACGGTTTCCCCCGCCTCCGGCGGGTCCCCCTTCCCTTACGGGGGCCTCAGAGCGGTCCAGCACCGCCCCGAGCTATCGCTCCACTCGCCGAGCTTTTTTTATGGGGAAAATCGAAGATTCATGAATAATGGGGCACTTACCTAAACGAAACATGCCCCCCTCCAGAATGGTCCACCGTCTCTACTTCACGACGAGGCGGGTGAAGGGGAAGACGTAGGCCTGGAGGAAGACGAAGAGGCCCATGAGGGCCGCCAGGGCCAGGCTGTGGAAGAAGACGTAGCGGAGGATCGTGCCTTCGTGTCCGTACCAGCGGGTGGCCGTCGAGGCGACGACGATCGACTGGGCGTCGATCATCTTACCCATGACCCCGCCCGAGCTGTTGGCGGAGGCCATGAGCACCGGGCTCAGGCCGAGCTGACCGGCCGAGATCTTCTGGAGGCTGCCGAAGAGGACGTTGGACGACGTGTCCGACCCGGTCAGGGCGACGCCGAGCCAGCCGAGCATCGTCCCGAAGAAGGGATAAAGGACGCCCGTGCGGGCGAAGGCCAGGCCGAGCGTCGCGTCGAGCCCCGAATAGCGGGTGACGATAGCCGAGCGAGAGCATCGCGGCCACGGTCAAAAGCGAGAACCTGACCCGCTTGAGCGTCCGGCCGTAGGCGCGGATGAGCCGGCGCGGCGAGAATCCCATCAGGAACCCCGATAGGAGCGCCGCGGCGAAGATCCCCGTCCCGGTAAAAGAAAGCCAGTTGAAGGAGAAGACGGCCGACTCCGCCGCTTCCTTCGCCACAACGGGCGGCACCCGGTAGACGAGGCGGTCCAAACCCGGGATCGGGAATCGGACGGCGGACACGCCGTCAAGGAAGGCTTTGATCTGGGGGATCCCCCAGAGGAAGACAACAACGCTCAGGACGATCCACGGCAGCCAGGCGCGGACAAGGTCGCCGGTCGGGTGGCGCCGAGGCGATTCAGGAGAGGGCGCGGCTTCGGCGATACCTTCGTTCTCACGGACCGTCTTGGGGTGCCATTTCAACAGGAAAACGACGAGCGAGGCCATCGAGACGACCGCCGCGCCGACCCCGGCCAGCCATGGCCCATGAAAGTTCGAAATGAGGAACTGGGGCACCGCGAACGAGACACCGGCCACGACGAGGGCGGGCCAGACCTCCTTCATCTTCTTGAAGCCGCAGAAGGCCCAGATGAGCCAGAAGGGGATGATGAGAGAGAAGAACGGCAGCTGCCGTCCGACCATCGCGCTCAGCTGTCGAACGTCGATGCCTGTCACCCCGGCCAGCGCGACGATGGGCGTCCCTAACGCGCCGAAGGCCACGGGCGCCGTGTTGGCGATGAGCGACAGCCCGGAGGCGGCGAGCGGGGCGAAGCCCAACCCGATGAGGATGGCCGCGGTCACGGCCACCGGCGTGCCGAAACCGGCGGCGCCTTCAAAGAACGCGCCGAACGAGAAGGCGATGAGCAGGAGCTGGAGCCGCCTGTCCCGCGTGATGCCGGTCAGGCTGTCCTGCATGACCTTGAAGGCGCCTTTCTCGCAGGTCAGATCGTAGAGAAAGATGACGTTGAGGATGATCCAGCCGATAGGGAAGAGGCCGTAGGCCGCCCCCAGCCCGGCCGTGCGCGCGGCCATGCCCGCGGGCATGCCGAACGCGACGATGCCGACGAGGATCGAGGCTCCCAGGCCGAGAAGGGCCGCCACGTGGGCCCGCAGTCGAAGGAGGGCCAAGCCGCCGAGAAGAAGGACGATCGGGAGCGCGGCGACGAGCGTCGACAGCAACACGCTGCCGAGCGGATCGTAAACTTGGTGCCAGGCCATTCTTAAAGGACCCCGTCCGTCTCCTTGTTCAGGCGGTCGAAGAACGCGGCCATGAAGCGGTGCCGTTCGGCCGCGATGCGCCGGCCTTCGCGCGTCGTCATCCGGTCCCGGACGCGGCTGAGCTTGACCAGGTACTCGCGATAGGCCGTGTCCTCGCGCGTGTAGGGTTTGGTCTTTCTGACGTCGACCGCCTTGTCATGAAGCCTCGCCCCGACCTCCCCGGCGAAGAGGAACGCCCGGCCCACGCCCACGGCCCCGATCGAATCGAGCTTGTCGGAGTCGAAGAGGACCCGCGCTTCGAGGGTCACCGGAGCCCCGCCCTTGCGGAATCGATGGGTCCTGATGCAGTGGGTGACGGCCTTGATCGTGGCGGCGTCACAGCCCTGGCGCTCCAGGATCTTCCTGGCGAGCGCCGCGCCGCTCCGGGCGTGGCAGACGCGGCCGTGCGACCGGTCCTCTTCTCCGCGGCCGATGTCGTGGAGGATGGCGGCGAGCTCGAGGATGCCCAAGTCGGCCTTTTCCTTGCGTCCGATCCTCAGGCAGAGCCTGGTGACGCGCTCCGTGTGGTCCCAATCGTGGCTGCCCCGGGCGCTCCGGAAGTAGGCCCCGGCCTCCTCCCGGATCCGGGAGACGAGGGACGGGGCGGTGGCGGGGCTCATTCGTCGATCATGTGAACGGCGAGCCCGTCCTTGAGCTTGGGCTCGAACCAGGTCGATTTCGGGGGCATGACCTTGCCCGCGTCGGCCACCGAGAACAGCTGTTCGATCGTCGTCGCGAAGAAGGAGAAGGCCACGCGGAACTGGCCCGAGAGGACCTTCTTCTCGAGCTCGCCGGTGCCGCGGATGCCGCCGACGAAATCGATCCGCTTGTCCGTCCGGGGATCGGCGATGCCGAGGATGGGCGCGAGGAGGTTCGTCTGCAAGATCGAGACGTCGAGGGAGCCGATGGGATCGGCCGGATCGAACGTCCCCGGCTTGGCCGCGAGACCGTACCAGCGTCCTTCGAGGAACATGGCGTATTCCTGGCTCTTGGCCGGGGCCTTCGGGCCGTCCGGCCTGACAGTGAACTTCTCGCCGACCTTGGCGAGAAAGGCCGCCGGGTCGAGCCCGTTGAGATCGCGGACGACACGGTTGTAGGGCAGGATCTTCATCTGGCTGTGGGGGAAGATGACGGCCAGGAAGAAATTGTCCTCTTCACGTCCCGTACGGCCCGGCCGCTCGCGGTCCCGCTTGACCTTGATCCGGGTCGCGGCCGCGGAGCGGTGGTGGCCGTCGGCGACGTAGAGGTTGGCGAGCCCGGAGAAGGCGGCTTGGATCCTCCCGACGAGGCCCGGGTCGTCGACGACGAAGAAGATGTGCCGGACACCGTCATAAGTCGTAATGTCGACTTCCGGCTCCTTCGTCATGCCCTCGGCGACGAGGACGTCGATGGCGTCGGTCCTGCGGTAGGTCAGGAAGACCGGACCCGTCTGCGCGCCGAGCGTCTCGATGTGACGCATACGGTCGTTCTCCTTGTCGATCCGGGTCAGCTCGTGCTTCTTGATGACGTTGTCGAGGTAATCCTGACAGGACGCGGCGGCGACGAGCCCGACCTGGACGTGCTCGCCCCAGATCTGCTTGTAGATGTAAAAGTCGCGGGTCTTGTCCTGGGCGATCGTCCCTTCGCGGAGGAAACGGTCGAAGTTCTCCTTGCCCTTGGCGTAGACCGCGTCGGAGTAGAGATCGGTGCCCGGCGGCAGATCGATCTCCGGCTTGCCGATATGAAGGAACGAATAGGGATTCCCGGCGGCGAGCTCCCGCGCCTCCTCGGACGTCAGGACGTCGTAGGGCGGGGCGGCGACGAGATGAGCGAGATCCTGGCGGGGGCGGACGCCCCGGAAAGGCTGGATGTGGGCCATATGTACCTCCAAAAAGGGGGTCATTATAGCACAGCCCCGGCTTTGCGGGGCAGGCTCAGCCGCGAACGGTGTTGCGTCCCGCGGCCTTGGCCTCGTACATGGCCCGGTCGGCGCGGGCGATGAGGGTCTCCAAGTTATCGCCTTCGTCGGGCCCGAGCTCGGCGACGCCCAGGCTGACCGTCAGGGTGAGCGTCTCGGCCGTTGTTGTGACCACCTTCATCCGCGAGATCTCTTCTCGCAGACGTTCGGCCATGGCCAATCCCTCTACCCGGCTGGCCTCAGGCATGAGGACGATGAACTCCTCGCCGCCGTGGCGGCAGACGATGTCGGTCCCCCGGGTCGTCTTGATGACGAGCTCGGTCAGGACACGCAAGACCTTATCGCCGATGGGGTGACCGTGAGAGTCGTTGACGTTCTTGAAGTGATCGATGTCGAAGAGGATGAGCGCCAGGGGCCTCTGGTAGCGCCGGGCGCGCCCGACTTCCCTCTCGCCCTGGAAAGCGAAGCCCCGGCGGTTATAGAGCCCGGTCAGCTCGTCCCTCTCGGCCTGCTTCTCCTTGAGCTCCAATTGGCGGGAGTTTTCCAGGGCGATGGCGACCTGGCTGGCGAAGAGCTCGGCCACCTGATCATCCTCTTGGGTGAAGGCCCGCTCGCCGGAGTTGTAGAGGGCGATGAGCCCCGTCACACGGTCGCGGAACACGACGGGAACGCCGAGGAAGGAGTTGACGTTCTGGCCCGGGCGGAGCGGTATCAGGATGTCCTCCGGGGAAGAGATCTGGCCGATCACCGGCCGTTTGCTCTGGACGGCCCGGTTGCACAGCCGCGAGCCCTCCACGGGGAAGGTCTCGCCGATGAGGTTCCGGAAGTCCGCCGGCCTCTTGATGGCGGCCAGCTTCAGCTCCGCCCCCTCGACGGTCAGGAAGGCGCCGATGTCGTACGGAATGACGCGCTTGAGGAGTTCGAGGATGAGCGCGGAGATCTGCTTGAAGTCGAGCTTCGAGCTCAATGTCAGTCCGGCCTCACGGAGCGTCTCGGCAATGTTGCGGGCCTCGATGGCCGCGGTCTCGGCCTTCTTGATCCGGGAGATGTCGTAGAGGACGGCCACCCATCCCGTGACGACCGTGCCCTGGCCCAAGAGGGGCGACAGATGCAGGTCGAAGAAGCGGGGTTCCCCGTCCTTGACGAGGGGGAACTCGCGCTCCGAGGCCGTCGGCGCGCTGAGGGGCGCCGCCAGCGCGGGCCATTCGGGGAAGAGCTCCGCGGCTGGCCTACCAAGGAGCTTGGATTCGGGGACGTCCTCGGCCGGGCCGCCGACTTCGGCGATGAGCTTGCGGGCGGCCGGGTTGGTGGCGGCCAGCCGCCCGGCGTCGTCGAGGATGAGGAGCGATTCGCCCATGCTGTCGATGACGCGCTCCCTCGCCACCGGCACGATGTCGACGAGCTGGAGACGGAACATGGCCCAGAGCAGGAAGAACCCGGAGAAAGCGAAACCGATAGGTGTGAAATCGTAGCCGCTCCGGGCCCCGGCCAGCCCGGCCAGATAGATGGCGTTCCCGGCCCAGGGCAGGGGGAAGGCCAGCAGGAGAGCCATGGCCTGCTTGCGGTAGACGCCCTTGAACCGGAAATAGGCCAGAAGCAGGAATACGGTCGTGGCGAACAAGAGGAGATAGGAGTAGCCGGCATGGACCCAGAAGAAGGGGCCGTGCTCGTAGACGAGGAGCTGGTTCCGCGCGCTCTCGACCGGAGAATACCCCGTCCAGATGAGATGGTGCCGCTCGTTCGTGAAGGTCAGGACGATCGTCGCCAAGGGGATGATCCACAGCGCCAGGGCCTTGAGCCTCCCGAGCCTTCTGCCGGATTGGAGAAAACGGAGGGCGAAGAGGAACATCAGGACGGGGACCGTGGCGATGCCGACGTACTCGATCTTCGAGAGGAGGACCTTGGCCGCCGCGTCCGGGATGGCCGCTTCGAGGGCGGCGGACAGGGACCAGATGAGCACGGCCCCCATGAGGACGGCCAGAGAGCGGCCGACCGAAGTGACGGCGCGTTTCCAGGCGATCGCTGCCACGGCCCCGGCGATGACCGTCCCGGCGAAAAGGCTGAGAGCGTAATAACCGACCTGCATGCTCATCCTCTCGACCTATCGGCTCCCGCCCGCGGGCCGGAACGCGGCGTTCTACGCTCCGTTCGCGGGCGGCTCCTTGTCCTCGTCCTTGTCCTGGACGAACGTCCCGGCGATCTCCAGGAAGTTCTCGACGACCTCGGGGTCGAACTGCGCCCCCGAGCAGCTGATAATCTCTTTGATGGCGTAACGGTGGGAGGCGGCTTTCCGGTAGGGGCGCTCCGAGGTGATGGAATCGTAGGTGTCGGCGATGGCCATGATCCGCGCGCCTATGGGGATCTCCCGACCTTTCAGCCGGTCGGGATAGCCCTTGCCGTCGTAGCGCTCATGGTGCGCCCGGACGACCCGGCTGATCTCCTTGAGTTCGATGACCGGGCTGAGGATGGCCTCGCCGCGGGCGGGATGCTCCTTGATCAGCGTGAACTCCTCTTCAGTGAGCTTGCCCGGCTTGTTCAGGATGCTTTCGGGCACGGCGATCTTCCCGACGTCGTGGAGGAGGGCGGCCAACTCGAGGTCGCCGAGCTCCTTCTCGCTGAAGCCCATCTTGGCGGCGATCTTCAGCGAAAAGTCCGTGACCCGGGTCGAATGGTGGCGCGTATACTCGTCCTTGGCGTCGATGGCCGAGGCCAGGGACTTGACCGTGGACAGGAACAGGGACCTCTGCTGGTCGACGAGGTCGGATGTTCTCATCCGGAGGTTCTTGTTGACCAGGGTCAGCTCCGATTCCATCTGGCGCAGGCGGAGCTGGGACCGGATCCGGGCCTTGAGCTCGGTTGAATCGAAGGGCTTGGAGATGTAGTCGTCGGCCCCGGCCTGGATGCCTTCGTTCAACATCTCGGCCCCGGTCCGCGCCGTCACGAGGATGATGGGGATGTGCTTGGTGGTTCCATCGGCTTTGATCGTCCTCGAGAAGGCATGGCCATCCATGCCGGGCATCATGACGTCGCAGAGGACGAGGTCGGGGTCCTTTTCCTTGACGAACTTGAGGCCCTGCTCCGCGGATGTCGCCAACTCGAGGTCGAACTCGTCCGCGAGGAGCATCTTCATGAGCTTGAGGACCTCGGGGTTGTCGTCGATGCAGAGGACCAGGGCGTCGTGGACCTTGGCCTCGTCCACGCGGCCGCCTTCGATGTCCACCTTCTCGAGGTCGACCAGCTGGAGCCGGCGGTAATCGGTGACAATGTCCTGAACCCGAGGTTCCTCGGTATCGGTCAGCCGCCGCCTGAGCCCTATAGGCAGGTCCTCAGAGCGACGGTCGAGGACCTCATCGTCGAAATGCTCCTCACCCTTGCGCATCTCGACGATGAACCGGGAGCCCTTGCCCAGCTCGCTCTCCGCGCGGATCGTCCCCTGGTGGACGAGGACGATCTCCCTGGCTAGCGCCAGGCCGATGCCGGTCCCCTCCTGGGCTCTTGACTTCGAGCCGTCGACCTGGGAGAAGCGGTCAAAGATGGACTCGAGCATGTCGGCCGGAATGCCGATGCCCGTGTCCTCTACCGTCATGGTCACCGTATGGTCCTTGTCCTCCACATAGATCGTGATCTTGCCGCCCTTGCTCGTGAACTTCAACGCGTTCGACAGGAGGTTGAAAACGACCTTCTCGAACTGGTCAGAGTCAAGGGTCAGCTCGACGGGATGCGGCGGGTGCTGATAATAGAGCCGGATCTGCTTCTGATCCGCCAGGGGCTTGACCGAGGACAGGAGGGGCGGGATGAACTCGACGAGATTGATGATCCGGACCTTGAGCCTCAGCTTGCCCTCTTCGAGCTTGTTCAGGTCGAGGAGGTTATTGATGAGCTTGAGCAGCTTGTAGCCGTTGCGCTGCATCGTCTCGAACGTGTCCCTGAGCGCTGGCGACAGCTTGACCATCTTGCCTTCGAGAAGCGTCTTCAGAGGGGCCAGCATCAGCGTGAGAGGCGTGCGGAGCTCGTGATTGACGTTGGCGAAGAACTGGGTCTTGAGCTCGTCGAGGCTCTTGAGCTTGAGGTTGGATTCTTTGAGCTGACTCGTCGTTTCCTCGAGCTGCATGCGGCTTCGGAGCTCACGGCGTCGGAGGCGGTCCATGAAGTAGACGCCCCAGCCCCCCATGACCAAGAGGGAGGTCAGGAAGAAAAGGTTAGTGATGATGTCCGTCCAGACCGCCTTCCCGGACGGCAGGTTCATGACGCTGGGGATCACGTAGGAGGCCCAAATGATCAGGAACAGGAAGCTGGCATCGCGGAACGAGAGCGGCAAGGCGACGACGGCGGCCATGATAATGATGTAGAGCCCCTGGACGTAGGCCGATGTGAATCCTCCCAGGAGGAAGATCATGGCGGCGATGCCGACGAGGTCAAAGAGCGCCACGGCAATGGCGACCTGGGCGTAACCGCGCTTGGTCCTCACGCGCCCGAGCAGGGCATAGAGGACGAGGTGGGCGCCGAGGACGGCCAGCCGGATGTACATGAACAACCTGAAGAGGTCTCGGGGAGCGTGGACCCAATCGAGGAACAGGAATGAGGCATAGAGTACGGCGCTGAGGATGATGGTCAGCTTGGCCCGCTTCTCCAAGCCGTATTCCCCGTAGAGGCGCTCCTCGAAATCGAAATCCCGGTTTTTGGGCTTAGTCATGGGGGCTTCTCGGTTTGGCCACAACGACGTAGCCTTGCGGCGGGTCGCCGTAGCTGGGAATTTTTCTCAGGCTGATCCAGCCGGCTTCGTCGAGCAGGCCGTCGAGCTTTTCCTGCTCGAAGAAATCGAAGGTCCCCGCTTCTTCGAGCTCCGTCAGCGCCTGGGCATCATTGAGGAAAGACCGGAGGGAGTCGAGAAGGAGGGATTTCGGCATCCGGGACGGCAGCTCATGCTCGGGCATCTTTTCGATCTTCTCCAGCAGGCGGGTGAAAGGCCCGGAGGCGTCGGTGTCGGGGCGCATGCTCGACAGCACCAGAAGCCCGCCGGGCTCGATGACCCGCCGGGCCTCGCGAAGCGTTTCGGCGGGATTGAAGATATACGACAGAACCAGGCTCATCAGGACTTTATTATAGCAGCCCGGCTTGACAGGAAGGTGGAACGTGTCCTCCAGGGTCCCGGGAAGGATGAGCCGCTTGAAATCGGGTTTGTTAGGGTCCAGTCGGAGGACGTAGCGGGCCGCCCGGTTGAAATCGGTGATGATCCGGCATTCATGGACATCGAAGCGGGTTTTTAGCCAATCGTCGTGGTCCGGCGTGATCCGCTCTCCCCGGAGGATCCGGTGGAGGCGCGGCGAATAATCCTCCTGGATCTTCATGGCGCTATCGAGGTCCAGGTTTTCGACCTTGTTGGCCATCTCCTCGAATGTCCCGCTCTCTCCGTTGAGGAAGCGGCGGATAGCCAGAAAGCGGCTCATCTCGAGGTCGAGGGCCAGGAGATCGACGCGTCCCGCCGCCGTCCCCCCCGCCAGCAGAACTATCAGTTTCTGCCGGGCCTGTTTCATGGCGTCCGGGACGAGATCGGCGATGGTGATGTGAGCCGGGAGTTCGCCGCCGCTCCGAAGGAGGTGCTCTACGAAATTTCCCGTCCCGCCCCCGAGGTCGAGCAGCCTGTCACCGGACCGCAAGTCCAGGGCGCGGCGCTGATCCTCCATGAGCTGTTGGTACTCATCGGCCATGGCCATGATGTCGAAGCCGAGCAGGTTGCCATCGCCGACGAGGTAGTGGTGCCAGTAGCTCTTCCGGTTCTTGAGGTCGCGGGGAGGGAGGCGGTCCTTCTCGGCCCGGCGCATGACCTCGAGATCTTTGCGGCTGGGCATAACCGGCTGGAGCATCGTACCGTGGAGGAAGCGGTGAATGAGGGATGTGATCGTGCCGAACATTCGCAGCGCTTCGCGGGATGTTCTGGCATTGTGACCGATGGGGACCGCAATGACCTCCCGCGGGGCATCGGCTTCGACACTCATGACGTCCCGGATGAATTCCGACTTGATCCACTGATCGTACTGGCCGTAAATCCAGGTGACAGGGACGTCAATGTGACGCATATCCTCCCGGGCCTGCTCGAGCGTGCCGACCCCGTTGGCCTGGACATCGGCAGCGTAGAACGCATGCCGGATAAAATTGCCCAGGATAGGGTAGACATCCAGGTTGATGCCGAGCTGATACTGTTCGAGGACGTCCAAACCGGCATTGATCCGGATCATCATATCCCGGAACTCAAGCGCGCCCATACAGGATATCCAGTAGTTGATCCGATTCCGGTAAGCCTGGTCCCTCAGGACGACCCGGGCCTCCAGGGCCGAGAGCGAGAACGTGACCAGGATGGTCGAGCTCGCCCTGAGCTTGGGATTGACGGACAGCCAATCGATGACAGTTTTGAGGTCGTCGGCCCCCTGGCTGGTGCTGGAATTCAGCATTTCCCATGGCTGCTCAGAGGCCTCCGGGTCCTTGTAACTCTCACCCTTCCGGCGGATACCGTCGAAGCGGATGACGGCCAGAGGCTTCCCGAGGGCCCGGAAATTCTGGATGAGTATCAAGGCCAGGCTGAAGAGGACTTCCTTGGTCTTTCCGAAGGCCGGAGGGATGATGACGACCGGCACCGGCGTGTCGTCCAGCGGAAGCGACGAATTGAGCAGTCCGACGATCTGCTCTCCGCTTCGGTTCTCCAGGCGGATAACACGCGGGTTCATGAGACCGGTCTTGGCCAGATCCGGGGACGGGCCAGGCTCGTTCCGGACCTCGACGCCATCCCCCGCCTCGTCGCCGCGGCGGGCGAAGTCCGGATCGGGGGCGTGGACGGACTGGATGCTCATGCGGCTGATCCCGAACTGGACGCCGTACTTCATCCCGATGCCTTCGTCCTTCTCCGCGCGGGCGACGTGGCGGACCTCTCCGGTTTCCCGCCAGAGGACCTTGTCGCCGTCGAGGATGGCCAGGGACTCGAGGGGCGTGCCTTTGAGTAGGACCGGGGTCTCGCCGTTGGCGACGAAGCTCATGCCGTTCGGGCTGATGTCGGTGATGCGGCCCTGGACCTTGCGGTCGAACGGGGCCGGCAGCGGGATCTCGACCCTCAGGTCCCCGGCCGGCGTGATCCGCCTCTCGGCCCGCTTCTCCGAATAGAACATGACCCGCGGGTAGAGACAGACGAGGGTCCGGCCGTCGGGTGAGATGTGTGAGATCATGGTCTCGAAGTTATAGGTCGCGTAGCCGATCTGGTAGGAGACGAAGAGAAGGTCCGAGGTCTTGAACTTGACGTCGAGCTTCTCGCCGGAGAGCAGGCAGACCGCGGGTGGCCGGACCTCGGCGAATGACAGGATCTCGGGGTTTCCGGACCTGGCCGGGACCGCGGCGATCTCGACATTGCGGGCCAGGGCCTCGCGCATGAGGGACTCGATCTTGACCGAATCCGTGAACAGGACCATCTCGTCGGTCCGGAGGAACGGGTAGCGGAGCTTGAGCTCCTCGAGGTCGCGGATGGCGACATAATCCGACATGAACTGGAGGAGCGACAGGCGGCTGGCGTCATCGAGGGACAGGAACTCGACAGCGACACCCCCCTCGTCGGTGTCGCGTCGGACGACGCGGCTGTTGACCGTGTAGTGCCGCCCGTCCGGAAGAGAGATGTTCAGGGGCACGGCCGAGCCCTCGGGGGAGGACGACAGGGTCTTGAAGAACATGCCGTTCTCGCTGATATTGACCAGCTTGGCTTCGCCCAACAGGCCCGTCTCGATCCGGATGTTGTGGGAGGCGTCCAGGGTGACGCGCATGGACGAGCGTTTCTCGCGGGAGCGCTGGGCGATGAGGAAGCTGATCTTCCGGCGGATGGCGGCCGGGTCGGACGGCTTGGCCAGGCAGCAGTCGATACGGCCATAGCTCGCGAGATCGATCGTCGTCCCGTTCGAAACGCCCTCGGTCAGCAGGATCTTGATGATGGCGTCGGAGTTCTTGAAGATCTCGTTGAGGAACCGCAGCAGCTCGGTCCCTTTCATCCGGGGCAGGTCCTCGTTGACGACGAGGACGTTGACCTCCGGGAGGGCCTTGATGAGGTGGATGGCTTCGACGCCGCTCGTCGTCGTGTGGACCGAATAGATATCTCTGAGCGCCCGCTGGAGCTTGTCGAGATAGGCGAGGTCGTCGTCGACGATGAGGACGACGGGCAGGGCCCCCGCCTTCGGGTTTTCCGTCTGCTCACGGGCCATCTAGGGTCCGGCCTCCCTGGGTAAGATAGGACTTAGTTGGGCCGGGGCCGTCTGAAATGGGGGACAGGTCGGATTCCGAGACGCGCGCGCCCAGCCCCAAGACTTGTAGGAGCCCATGCTAATCCACACAAAATCTAGTATATAACAGCGGGGGCTGTCAAGGATTTCTTGGCTTGAGCTCCTTGACGATGTCGGCGGCGGACCGGGAGTAGAGGCCGATGTCGATCCCCGAGCAGACGAGCGTGTAGCCGTCATCGAGGGCCTTGGCGGAAGCCGGAACCCCCAGGGCGAAGATCCCGACCGGGACTTTCTTCACGGCGCAGGCCGCCGCGACCGTCTGGATGGCCCCGCGGACGTCGGGGTCCTCGATCCGCCCGGGCTTGCCCAGACTCGCCGAAAGGTCATAGGGACCGATGAAGATGGCGTCCACCCCGGTGACGCCGAGGATGGACCCGATGGCCCGGACCCCGTCGATGTGCTCGACCTGGGCGACGACGACCGTTCCCGCGTTGGCCGTCTCGACGTGTTCCTGGAAACGGGCCCCGTAGCGGTTGGCCCGGCTGAAGCCCACGCTGCGGCCGCCCATGGGAGGGAACTTGGCCCATTCGACGGCACGGGCGGCGTCTTCGGCGTCGTTGACGTGGGGAACGATGATGCCCGCAGCGCCGGAGTCCAGGGCTTTCTTGATCCACATCTCGCGGTTCTCGGGGACGCGGACGAGGCAGGCGCACGGTTCGCGCACGGCCTGGACCATGCGCAGCACGTCCGCCGCCTCGAGGCCGCCGTGCTCCATGTCGAGGAAAAGCCAGTCGAAACCCGCGTCCGAGGCGATCTCGGCCAGCTCCGGCGACGGCAGGCTGAGCAGTGTCCCGATGAGCCGGTCACCCTTGAGGAGCCGCCCGCGAAAACCGGCGCTCATCGGTTGAAGCTCTGGCCGATGAACTTCAGGCCGTCGACGATGCCGGTCCGCCAGTAGATCCAGTTGTGGCCGCCGTCGCGGACGCGGAACTCATGGGGGATCTTGCGGTCCGTCAGGACCAGATGAAGGGCGCAGTTCCCCTTGATGAGGAAGTCGTCGTCGCCGCAATCGATGTAGTAGCGCACCTTCTTCAACGCGTCCTCGGGGAGGGACTTGGCCAGATCGAGAGGGCTGACGCTGCGGAAGTGCGACGTCAGGCGGTTCTGGCCTGAGAGACCGGCGCCGAGGACCGGGCCGACGAGCTCGTCCCAAGAGTCCTGCTTCATCCCCACGACATCCTCGTCCTGCCAGACGGCCGCGCTGAAAGCGGCGCAGGCCGCGAACAGCTCCGGGTGGCGGAAAGATTGGACGAGCGCGCCACAGCCGCCCATCGACAGGCCGGCGATGCCCCGGAATTCGCGGGAGGCGCGGGTCCGGTACTTGGCGTCGACGTGCGGGATGAACTCCTTGACGAGCATATCTTCGTAGCGCACCTTGCCCTTGAGGTCGTTGATGTACCATGAGACGCCGCCGTCGGGCATGACGATGATCATCGGCGGGATCTCCCGCGCGGCGATGGCCCGGTCGGCAGCGAGCTGGACCTCGCCGAACTGGATCCAGCCCGATTCGTCATCCGTGTAGCCATGGAGAAGGTAGACGACGGGATAGCGGCGCGTCGACGTCGCGTAGTCCGGGGGCAGGTAGACGGCGTAGGCGACGGCCCGTCCAAGGACCTTGCTCGAGAGCTTGAGGCCTTCGAGGACCTGCCCGAGGGGGGCGTCGTCCGCGAAAACGGAAGCCGGGACGGCGGCCAGGGCGATAGCGAAGATGACCGCGAGCGTCACACACGCGGCGTGGGAATTCTTCATGGGCGGCTCCTTGCCTTCTTCTTGAAGCTCAGCGACATGCCGCCGCTGGCGGCCGCCTCGATCGTCGTTTCCATATCGCCGAGGCCGCGCACGGTCTCCAGGAAGTCGCGGATGCCCTTCATGTAGCCCAGGCTGGTGACGTTGTGGACGGCGAAGCAGCCGCCCGGGGCGAGCTTGGGGAGGAGGGCCTTGAAATAGTTCGGGGTCCAGTTCTTGTCGGCGTCGATGAAGATGAAATCGAACGGCCCGTCGAGCTCCCCGATGATCCTGCGGGCGTCGCCCAGGCGGGCGTCGATATAGCCGTCAAGCCCCGAGGCCTTGAAGTTCCGGGCCGCCGCGAGATGACGGAACTCCTCGATCTCGACGGTGATGAGCGTGCCCCCGGTCTTGCTCAAGGCCCAGGCCTCCCAGATCCCCGAGTGCCCGGTGGATGTCCCGATCTCGAGGGCGCGCGTGTAGCCCTTCTTGAGGATGAGGTCATAGAGGAGCTTGCCGTCGTTTTCAGTGACATTTTCTTCGCGCCACTGGTCCTTTTGGGACTCGAGGAATTGCCGGACGCGCTCGTCGAGAGTCCGCTGCGGGGAAACGGCCTGCCCGAAGGCGAGGCACAGAAGCCACGGGCCGAGGAGGAAAACGCATACCGCCTTTTTCATCGTGACCCGCCTGAAAGCATCATAGGTGAGCCCTCCTGGGTTGTCAAACATGCCCTGGTCCTGGGGGAGATACGACAAGGGACGTTTCCCGTGCGGGGACAGCCCCTTGTCGTGAAGAAGGCAAAAGAGGTTCATCTCCCGATTCCGGGAGTCCCCTCTTCGGCTTCACTTCGATATCGCTCCTTGCCCCCGTCCCCGGAAACCTCCTTAACCGGTTTCCCCCGCCTTCGGCGGGTCCCCTTTCCCTCACGGGGTCTTGGAGCGACATCCGTCGCAGCCTCGAGAGGAATTCCCGGAAATGGAGATGATCCCAAAAAGGGGGGCACGTGCCACGGGTCCCCAGAGATCACTTCTTGGCCATGGCCTCTTGAATTTGCTTGACCAGGTTCTCGTACTGCTGGATCGGGAATCCTTCGTACTTGACGGCCATGGGCTTGACGAGTTCGACGGCTTTTTCCGCCGCCTTGAGGGCCTCGGGATAGTTCTTCAGTTTGAACAGGACCTGGGCCAGGGTGAAGTTGTTGTAGTAGTCGGATGTGAGCTCGACGGCCCTTTTTGCTGCGGCCAGGGCGCTTTCGAGGTTCGTCCCCTGCCGGTTCCAGAAGCTGGCGTAGCTCGCCAGGGAACCCTGATCGCCCCAGTTCTTCTTGGCGATGTCCGGACCGTAGACGGCCAGGGCCTTGTCGGACTTCTTGAGCTTGGCGTAGATCCCGGCCACTTGGGAGAGGTAATAGGACGGAACGTCTTTCTTGGCTCCGATGGCGGCCGCGAGGATGTCGGCCGTCTCTTCGACACTGTCGAGGTTCCTGTCCTGGTCGATCCAGAAGTTGGCGTAGCCCGTCAGGGCGTAGATGGCGGTCGTGACGTAACCGTCGACGAAATCCTTGCCGTATTCCTCGTCGGCCTTGGCGCCTTCGTCCTTGAGCGCGTAGAGCTGGGCCAGGTTCTGTTGATAGTCCGGGTTCCGGGGATAGCCGGCCAGCTCCTGGAGCTTGAGGGCCAGCTCGATGCCCTTGTCGAGCGGGTCCTTGTCCTTGATGATGCGCTCGATGTAGGCGCTGATCGCGGACTTGTCGTCCGGGTATTTGGCCGTACGCTCTTCGAAGAATTTGGCCGCTTCGTCCTTCGGGGCCTGGTAGCCGTAGTAATAGGACAGGCTGCCGTAGGCGTTCTTGAGGAAGCTGCTGTCCGGGTGCTTCTGAATGAAGGCCCGTAGGGGCGCCGGGTCGGGCTTGCGGCCGTAGACGGCCGACGAGCCGATCGCGTATTCGGCGGCCTCGACGTAGGGGACGGTGGCCTTGAGGTTTTCATCATAGAAGGAGGCTGTTCGGCCCTGGAGGTCCATGGTCAGAATCTTCTTGTAGAGCTCCTGGGATCGCGCCGTCAGCTCGTCCGAATAGCGCTCGCTGCATTTCTCGGCCAGCTTGTAGACGACCTCGACATTATTCGGGTCTTTGGCGTAGCGGGCGTTCAGATCGCCGTAGGTGTCGACACCGGAGATGGATTTTTTGACCTTCTCCAGGAACTTGTCGGCCGGCGGGCCGTAGCCGACGATCCAATCGACCTCCTGGCCGTTCTTGTCGACAAAGAGCTCGGTCGGCGTGGCGTTGATCTTGAATCGTTCGTAGATGGTGTCCCCGATCTTGTCGCCTCGGGAAGCCCGGAAGAGGATGACGTTGTTGTTGAGGAAATCGGCGTACTTGGGATTGTTGTAGAACTGCTGAACCAGCAGTCTGCAGCTCCCTCAGCCACTCGAGAAGAAGTCGAGAAGGATGAGCTTGTTCTCTTTCTTGGCTTTGGCCAGCGCCTCGTCGAAGGGTCCCGAGAGGACCGTGGCCGTCTGGGCGGCGGCGAAGGTGGCGACGAGGAGGAGGCTGGCGATGGCGGTGAGCTTTTTCATGCGGTCCTCCGTATAACGGCGGAACTTCCCATTCAGCATAACGGATTTTGCGGGCGAATTCAATCCGGATCTCAACCGTGAATATGCCGCGGACCCTGCGCAGGTCGCGCTCCCTTGGCTAATATCCCGGGCCCGAGGCGCCGGCCTTGCCCTTGAAGACGCGGAAGGCGAAGATCGTATAGCCGATGACGAGCGGCATGCCGACGAGGGCGACGATGAGCATGACCTTGAGCGTCAGCGCGCTCGACGAAGCGTTCGAGATCGTCAGGCTCAGGGCCGGGTCCTTAGCTCGAACGATGTTCGGGTACTGGATGGCGCCGACGATCCCCCACAGGCCCAGGAAGGCCGTCGTCGAATAAAAGAAAGCCCGGCCGTCCTTGCCCTTCTTTGTGGCCGCGATGAAGAGGGCCAGCGACGCCCAAACGAACGCCGAGAAAGCCCAGGCCGGGATGCTCTTGACCGCGGTTGGCAGGTAGATCCAGACCGCGATCAGCGACAAGACGAAAGCGGCCCCGAACGCGACGGCCAAGGCGAGGGCCGTCTTTTGGGCCCTCAGGCGCAGGGTCCCTTCGCTCTTGAGCGCGGCATAGGCGGCCCCGTGAAGGAGGAAGGCGCAGAGGCCAAGGAGGCCGAAGGCGAGGGGCAGGGGGCGGAGGAGGGTGAAGAAGCTCCCTGTGAATTCCGTCTGGGCGTCGAGCGGGACGCCGCCGACGACATTCCCGAGCGCCACGCCAAAAAGGAGGGCGGGGACGACGCTGCCACCGACGAAGGCCGCCTCCCAGAGCCCTCTCCGGGCCGGGTCGTGGGCCCGGAATTCGAGCGAGACGGCCCTCAGGATGAGGGCGAAGAGGACGAGCATCATCGCCAGGTAGAAGCCGCTGAAGACCGTCGCGTAGGCCATGGGGAAGGCGGCGAAGAGGGCCCCGCCCCCGGCGAGGAGCCAGACTTCGTTCCCGTCCCAGACGGGGCCGACGGCCCCGATGAGCGTCCGCTTGTCGTCTTCGCTTTTCGCCAGGAAGGGGAATAGCGCGCCGACGCCGAGGTCGAAGCCATCGAGAATAGAATAGCCAGCGAGGAGGACGCCGATGATCAGGAACCAGATGTCGCGCAGGACGTCCCAGCTTTCCATCAGGCGCCTCCTTTCCCGCCGCCCGCGGTTTCGTCGCCCGGCCCGCCGCGGATCGTCCTGAGGATGATCGTCAACCCGGCGGCCCCGATGAGCGCGTAGACGGCCGCGAAGAGGATGATCGAGAACAGGACGTTGCCGGCCGGGACGACCGCCGATACGGCCTCGGAGGTCCGTAGGACCCCGTAGACCGCCCAGGGCTGCCGGCCGACTTCGGCGGCGATCCACCCGGTCTCGTTGGCGAGATAGGGGAGGGGGACGGCGAAGAGGAGCAGCTTGAGATAGCGCCGGCTCGTGGCGAGCTTCTTTCTCTTGAGAAGCCAGACGCCCGTCACGCCCAGCGCGATGAACACCAGGCCGAAGAGGATCATGAGATGGTATCCGGCGAAGGGCAGGAGGACCGGCGGCCTCTCGTCCTTCGGGAACTCGTTGAGGCCGAGGACCCGGCCGTCCGGGTCGAGGTAGACGAGCATGCTTAGCATCTTCGGGATGCGGACGGCCAGGGTGACGCGCTCGTTCTTCTCGTCGGGGATGCCGAAGACGGTGAACGGCGCGCCGTCCATGGTCTTCCACTGGGCCTCGAACGCGGCCATCTTCGCCGGCTGGGTCTTGGTGACTTGCATCGAGTGGGCGTGGCCAGAGCCGAGCTGGAGGATAGCGGCCGAGGCGAACACGGTGAGCGAGACCTTCATGAGGGCGGAGGCCGCCGCGCCGGACCGTCCCTTCAACATGAGCCAGGCCGCGACGGCCATGGCCACGAGGGCCCCGGTGATCCAGCCGCCGAGGATCGTGTGGACGAAACGGACGACCGTCGAGGGATTGAACGCCGCCTGCCAGAAGCTGTCGAGAACGGCCCGGCCCCCCTCCATGCGGAAGCCGGCGGGCGTCTGCATCCAGGAATTGGCGATGATGATCCACAGTCCCGAGAGGTGGGCCCCGAAGAAGACGAGGAAGGCCGAGAGCCGGTAGGTCTTTGGCGAGACCCGGTCGCGGCCGAAGATGAGGATCCCCAGGAACACGGATTCGAGGAAGAAGGAGAAGACGACTTCGGCGGCGAGGGGCGCGCCGAAGATATCGCCGACCGTCCGGGCATAGGAGGCCCAGTTGTTGCCGAAGGCGAATTCGAGGGCGATGCCCGTGGCGACGCCCATGACGAAAACCGTCCCGAGGATCTTGACGAGGTAGACGGACAAGCGCTTGTAGACCTCGTTCTTCGTCCTCGCGTAGAGCGCCTCGATGACGACGATAATGAACGACAGTCCGAGCGTCGTCGGGGGGAAGAGGAAGTGGAAACCGGCCGTGAGCCCGAATTGGAGCCTGGAGAGAAAGACGGCGTCCATGACGTCCCTCCTTTGGACCGCGGCCCGGCGGTGGGAGCCGGCGCGAGGCGCGGGAAATATAGACCAGGCCCGCGGCGCTGTCAACGGCCGCGGCGGGTCTTGCTCCGGCCTTCCGGCAGTGATAACATACGCTCTTGCCTGGGAGCCGACCACCGATGCACGCCGAAGAAACGACGACCATGGACATGACCCGGCACGAAAAAAAGCGGGCGGCCCTCAGCTCTGTCATCGCCGCCGTGGGTCTGACCGGCATGAAGCTCGTCGTCGGTCTCCTCAGCGGGTCACTCGGTATCCTGGCCGAGGCCGCCCATTCGGGGCTCGATCTCGTCGCCGCTCTCATCACCTTCATCGCTGTCAGCGTATCGGACCGGCCGGCCGACGAGGCGCACCCGTACGGCCATGGCAAGATCGAGAATTTTTCGGCCCTCGTCGAGACCGTGCTGCTCTTCATCACCTGCGCTTGGATCATCTACGAGGCCATCCAACGGATCTTCTTCCGTGAGGTCCATGTGGACCCGAGCTTATGGGCCTTCCTCGTGATCATCGTATCGATCGCGATCGACATCAGCCGCTCCCGGATGCTCATGCGGGCCGCGAAGAAGCACCAGAGCCAGGCCCTCGAGGCCGACGCCCTGCACTTCTCGACCGACGTCTGGAGCTCGACGGTCGTCCTCGGCGGCCTGGTCCTCGTCTGGGCCGGGCAGAAGTTCTTCCCCGGCCGCGCCGCTCTCCTCGGCCGGGCTGACGCTGTGGCCGCCCTGGGCGTCGCCATCATCGTGTTTTTCGTCAGCTACCGGCTCGGGAAGCGGACGATCGACGTCCTCCTCGACAGCGCCCCCGACGGTCTCAAAGACAAGATCGTGTCCGCCGCCGATGAGGTCGAGGGCGTCCTCAATCCGGGCCACGTCCGTCTCCGCCGTTCGGGCCCCCGGGTCTTCGTCGACATGACCATCGAGGTCGACCGGAACCTGTCCTTCGAGCGCACCCACGCCATCGCCGAAAGCGTCGAGGCCAAGATCCAGGCCCTCGTCCCGGGCGCCGACGTCGTCATCCACACGGACCCCCGCGAGGCCGCGCGGGAGGACATGGCCCGGCGCATCCGGGCCATCGCCGAACGGAACCAGATCCCAGTCCACAATATCAGCGTCCACGAAGATAACGGCGAGGTCCACGTCGATCTTCATATCGAGGTCGACGACCATCTTCTCCTGCACCAGGCCCACAACCTGGCCAGCCACATCGAACAGGACCTACGGGCGGATATCCCGAAGATCGCTCGCGTCAATACCCACATCGAATCGCGGGGCACCGGCATCGGCAGCGGTCGGGACGTCACGGCCGACGAGAGCCCCATTGTCGAGCGGGTCAAGCGGATCACGAACGGCATCGTCGGCCGGGAATGCTGCCACAACATCCTCATCCGGCGCCAAGGCGACCGGCTCTCGGTCTCCCTCCATTGCGGCTTCGACCCCAATCTGCCTGTCATCGAAGCCCACAAGCTTTCCTCACGGATCGAGGAGGCCCTGAAGAACGAGGTCCCCTCGATCGAGCAGGTCCTCGTCCACACCGAGCCGGAATTCCGGGGCTGATGGGTCACGACAAGACACCGATGACGCCGGCCGTGCGCGTCCTCCGGCAGGCGGGCGTGGAGTTCACGGACCACCCCTACACCTACGTCGAACACGGCGGCACGTCGACCTTCGCCGCGGAAGCCGGGGTCGACGAGCACATCGTGATCAAGACGCTGATCATGGAGGACGAGGCGAAGCGGCCGTTCGTCGTCCTCATGCACGGCGACCGCGAGGTGTCGACGAAGGAGCTGGCGAGGACGCTGGGCGTCAAGTCGGTCCGTCCGTGCGCGCCGGAGGCGGCTGAACGGCATTCTGGCTATCTGGTCGGCGGCACGTCACCCTTCGGCCTGCGCAAGCCCCTGCCGATCTACGTCGAGGAGTCCGTCCTGGAGCTGCCCCGGATCTACATCAACGGCGGGAAGCGGGGATTTCTCGTCGGGCTCGACCCGAAAGACCTGGCCCGGGTCCTCAAGCCCATTCCGGTCCGAGTGGCAATCCTTTAGAGGTCGCCCGTCTCAGGCTTAGCTCAGGATATCGCTTCTTGCCCCCGTACCCCGGAAACCTGCGAATCCGGTTTCCCCCGCCTCCGGCGGGCCCCCCTTCCATCACGGGGGCTTTGAAGCGACATCCTTCACCGCCCATCGACGGGCACCGCTAAGTACGCCTAGTTGAAGTCCAGCGGGGCGGTCCGGATACGAACTCCTGCGGAATAGCTGGAACGAGCATTGCGATCGGCTTGACTTGAGGTCAGACGAGGAGCTCGCCCCGGATGACGGTCACGGCGGTCCCGCCGATCTTGACGCGGTCGCCGTCGAGGCGGAGGTACAGGACGCCGCCACGGGCCGAAGCCTGGTAAGCCGTGAACGTCATCTTCCCCAGCCGCCGAGCCCAATAGGGCACGAGAACGGTGTGGGAGGACCCTGTCACCGGATCTTCGTCGACCCCGACCGCGGGCGCGAAAAAGCGCGAGATAAAGTCAAAGCGGCTGTCGGCCGAGCGGCTGGTGACGATGACGCCGCGCGCCGGGAGCGAGCGCAAGGTCGCGAAGTCTGGCTGGGCGGACCGCACCGCCCCCTCGTCCGCCGCCTCGAAGAGGATGTCTTCCGCGCTCATGCCGATATAGACGGGCTTGATGCCCAGGGCCCCGACGACGGCGTCGGCCCAGTCCGGCGGCTTGGGCTGCGGCGGCCGGGCAGGGAAGTCGAGCTCGATGCGATCGCCGTCCCTCCGGGCCGTGAGCAGCCCGCTCAGCGTCTGGAACCGCGCCTCTTTATCGGGGGCCAGGAGGCCTTGTTCCCAAAGGATGTGGGCCGTGGCCAGCGTCGCGTGGCCGCACAGCCGGACCTCGACCTTCGGCGTAAACCAGCGCAACCGGAAGCCGTCGCCATCGGCCAGCGGGAAGGCCGTCTCGGCTAGGTTCATCTCGGCAGCGACGCTCTGCATCCAGGACGCTTCGGCCGGTCCGCGGAGGAGACAGACCCCCGCCGGATTGCCCTTGAACGGCTCCTCGGCGAACGCGTCGACCTGGAAGATGGGGATGGCCATGGTCGTCCTCCTGCGGCGGTTTCGAGGGCCTCAGGATACCATATTTGCATGACCGCCTCATCTCCCTTATGATGGCCCGGAGGAGTCATCGTGGACGAAGCCCGCCTTCCGTCCCCCTACGTGGCCCCCGAGCTCTACGACCTCCTGTTCGAAACGCTCGACTTCGATATCCCCTATTGGGTCGAGACCGCCAGGACCGCGGGAGGGCCGGTGCTCGAGATCGCCTGCGGCACGGGCCGCCTCCTCCTCCCGATCCGCAAGGCTGGCGTCGATATCGACGGCATCGACTCGAGCCCGGAGATGATCCGGCGCCTGAAGGACAAGGCCGGCGCGGCAGGGCTTATGGTTCGGGCCGACGTCGCCGACATGCGAGACTTCGACACGGGCCGCCTCTACGCCCGCATCTTTTGTGGCTTCAATGGGTTTGCCCACTGCGAGACGATCGCCGACCAGCTCGCCTGCCTGCGCGCGTCCCTTCGCGCCCTCGAGCCCGGCGGGACGCTCGTCATCCACATGTCCTATCCCGGGCCGGCGTACTGGTCGGAGCCGGAAGGAAAGGCCGTCCTGGAGCACGAAGCCGTCCTCCCCGGCGGAGGAAAGCTCCAAATGTGGGACAACCGCAAGAAGGACATCGTCGGTCAGAAGCAGGATTCGGTGGTCGAGATCTGGGAGCTCGACGCGTCGGAGCGGCCGAAGGCCGTCCATAAGTTCTCGACGGCCCAGCGCTGGGTCTATCGCTTCGAGCTCGAGCTGCTCTTCGCCGCAGCGGGGTTCGCCCGGTGGACGTTCCTCGGCGGGTTCGACGGCCGGCCCCTCCGGGCCCCCGACGACCAGATGATCGCCTGGGCCTTCAAGGCCCCTGGCCCCAGGAGGGTGAAAAGATGCAAAGATTTAGGGCCGTCATAGCGCTGATCATAATGGCGGCGGTCTTCTCCGCCTGCGAGTCGAACACGACCCCCGCGCCCCGCGCCGATGTCGTCGTGACGGTCCGGGGCGGCTCCGTCGTCCGCGAGATCGTGCCCGGACGCATCTTCGGGGCCAACTTCGGGGCCTGGGTCTCCAACACCAAGCTCGGGACGCCGACACAGGACCTCCTCAGGGGCCTCCGGCCATCCGTCGGCCGCTTCCCCGGCGGGAACATGTCCAACAACTACTGCTGGGTGACACAGAAAGTCAGCGGCAACGACCATCTCGTTTGGGAGGACTGGAGCTGGGGCACGGACGTCGCCCAATTCATCGCCCTCCTGAAGGCCATCGGGGCCGTCCCCATGTTCTCGCTCATCCCTTTCGACCACACGATCGACGGCCAGCCGCACGACGCCGCGTCCGAGGCCGGGGCGCTGACCCAGCGGTTCGTTTCGGAGGGTTTCCCCGGCGCCTTCTATGAGGTCGGGAACGAGAACGATGGCTCCTGGAACCCCATGCTCAGCATCAACGATTACACCGACCGGTTCGTCCTTCTCGCCCGGGTGGTCAAGCTGACCGACCCGACGGCCCAGACCATGGGGCCTGTCGTCTCGGGCTTCAACATGACCTGGATCAACGGCTTCCTCGACCGCCTGGCGACGCTCGGCGCCACGAGCCTGCTCGATTGGGTCAGCTACCACCACTACGGGAGCTGGATCTCCAACAGCAACCAGAACGGGATCGACCTCGACGACCCTCAGGACATGGCCGGCGAGCTGGATACGATCCGCGCCGCGCTCGCTTCGCGGGGCCTCGGCCGCGTCAAGATCGCCGTCAATGAGATCAATGCGGCGATCTGGGACACCGGCGCTACGCGGGACCAGTTCACGATCAAGCAGGGGCTGTGGCTGGCCGACGCCCTCGGCGTTTCCCTCGTCGGCGCCGACGCCGCTAACGTATGGATCCATCTCCACCCCGGGACGGACCCTCACGCCCTCATCGACAGCGAGGCGACACCGCCCGTGCCGACCAAGAATTATTGGCCCGTGGCCCTGGCCGCGCAGACGCTCTCGTCCGCGGATCCCGCCGCGACGGTCGAGGTCCTGACGGTCGAGCTCAACGCGGAGCCTTCGGTCATGACGGCCTATGCGGTGAGAAAGACCGGGACGACGTGGGGCGTCCTGCTGGTCAACAAGTCCGAGGAGTCACTCGCGGTCAGGGTGGACCTTCCGGCCATCCCACGGACGGTGACGGGCTGGCGCCTCGGGGCGTCCGAGTACGACGCGGCCTCCGGGGCCGTCGCGGTCACTGTTTCGATCGATTCTCAACGGGCGACGGTCACGGTGCCGCCCAAAGCCGTCATTGGCCTCGACGTCCGTTGACCGGACGCCCGGGCCTCCGGGCGCCGGCTACTTCTTCGGCTCTTCCGCTTTCTTCTCCTCAACCGTCTTGAAGAGCGCGTCGATGTCGCGCTTGCCCCGCTCGAGATAGGGAACGCCCTTCTCCATCCACTCCGGCTTGGGCTTGCCGAGGAGGAAGTGGTCGAAGAACTCGTCGAGGTGGACGGTCCAGTATTTCTGGTTGTCCCGCTCCCTGAGGCCGTGCTTCTCGGTATTGAAGTTGAACATGTAGGCCTCTTTACCGAGGCGCCGGAGGGCCGAGAAGAACTCGATCCCCTGGTACCAGGGCACGGCGTCGTCCTCGTCGTTGTGGATCGTCAGGTACGGCGTCTGGACCCGCTCGACCCAGAAGAGCGGCGAGTTCTCGATGAATTGGAGGACGCGGCCCCAGAGCGGGGCCCCGATGCGGCTCTGCGTCTTTTCGTATTGGAAAGCCCTCGACATGCCGGTGCCCCAGCGGATGCCGCCGTAGGCGCTGGTCATGTTGACGACCGACGCGCCCGCCTCGACGGCGGCGAAGATGTCGGTCTGGGTGATCATGTAGCTGATCTCGTAGCCGCCCCAGCTGTGGCCCTGGATGCCGATGCGCTTCGGATCGATAAAGCCCATATCGAGGACCTTCTCGACGGCCGGGATGACGCACTTGAGCGAGCTCGGCCCCGGGTAGCCGACCTCGTAAACGATGTCCGGGCTGAGGAGGACATAGCCGTTGCTGACATAACGGGTGAAATTGATGTTCGTGCCGGGGGAAGGCGCATAGTAACGGTGCAAGCCCACGGCCTGGGTCTCGTAGATGTAGACCATGAGCGGGTACTTCTTGGCCGGGTCGAAGTCCTCGGGCTTGATGATCACGGCCGGCAGGACCTTGCCGTCGGCGTTGGTGTACTCGATGAGCTCGGCCTGGCCCCAGTTGTATTCGGACTGCTGAGGATTGGCGTTGCTGACCTTGCGCGCCGACGCGAAATCCGGGCCGCTCACCCAGAGGTCCGGGAATTCATCGAACCGCTGCTGGGTGAAGACGTAGACCTCCGCGTTCTTGGCCCTCTGGAGCCACGCTCCAAGGCGGGATTCGCCGAACTGCTTGTCCAGCATGACGATCTTGACCGGATCGGCCGTCGGCGCGGAGAGATCGACGCGATAGGCGCCCGAGGCCCTGGTATTGTCGTTCGTAGTCTGGAGGATGAGCGGGCCGCTCGCCGGGATGGCCGGCTTCTCTGGATCGAGGCGCGAGTAACGGAAGACGAGCTTGTCACGGCGGCCCATCCCGTTCGTCACCATCCGGCTTTTTGCGCCGTCGGGCGCGATCTCCCAGATGTCGTAGCGGTCGTAGATGAGCACGGCCTTGTCGCCCTCGGTCCAGCCGGCCGCCCCATAGGGACGCGGTTCGTCCGGCGTGTCCCATTCCTCCTCATCGAAGCGGACGCCGAGCTTCCCGGTCAGGTTGAAGGTCTTGCCGTCGGCGATGCGGTAGCTGTACCAGGCGTTGTCCGGATCGTTGAAATAGTACAGCCAAGCGCCGCCGGGGGAGAGTCGCGCGCCGCCGGGCGTCTTCTCGAGGACCTTCTTTTTCGACCCGTCATTGACGTTGACGATGGAGATGTCCTCGTACCTCTGGTCCCAGGACTCGAGCTGGCGGTAGGCGAGATCAGAGGAGCCGAGGGCGGTCTTGGCGTCTTCGGATAGCGTGATGTCGGGGACCTCGGGCGTGGCCAGCTGGACGAACTTCTTCTCCTTCGGCCCGAGGTGCATGACGCACATCAGGGTCCGCTTCTTGTCCTCCTCGGCCTGGGCCTTCTGCATCGGCTGGAGATAGGGGTCCTTCGAGTTCCAGATGTCGACCTTGACGGGCTCCGGCGCGTCCTTGGGCTCGGGTTTCGGGGTCTCGGCGATGCCGAAGAAGAGCCGCCCGCCGTCCTTGGAGAATTGGAGCCGGCCGTTCTCGTTGACGGCCATGCCCGCCGGAAAACCCTTGGCCGCGGCCGGGACGAGCTCGACGGCCGCTGTGGTCGTGGCCGGCCAAAGATAGAGCTTGGAGGCCGACTTGTCGGACTTATAATCGTCCCGATCGCTCGTGAACGCGAGCTGCAGACCCTTCTCGTCGAAGGCAAAATTCTTGTAGTTGCCGAGCCCCTGGAGAAGGGGGACGGTCTTGCCGGTCACGGCTTCGAAGGAGAAAACGCCGTCGTTCGCGGGCACCTTGGATGATACGCTGTAAGCGAGCCGGGTCCCGGGCTTGTTCCAGACGTATTCGACGACCTCGGCGATCCGCGTCTCTTTGCCCGTCGCGAGCTCACGGACGACGAGCTCCGTGCCGGGCTCCTTCTTCTTCTCTTCCTTCTTGGGCTCTTCGGCCTTGGCTTCCTCTTTCTTGACCTCCGGCTTAGCTTCAGGCTTGGCTTCCGGCTTGGCTTCCGCTTTGGCCTCGGGCTTGGTTTCGTCCTTCTTCTCGTCGGGTTTCTTGAGGGGCGGCTCGAGGAGATAGGCCACGAAGGAGCCGGATTCCTCGGGGATCTTGAAGCTCTTGACCCGGTCGACCGTCGTCACCTGCCCCGTGGCCAGGTCCATGATGCCCAGGGCGCTCTTGGGCTGTTCCTCGGGTTTCTTCTTGTCCTTCTTGGCCTTGTCGACCTCGGCCTTGATCGGGGCGACCGTGAAGACGACGAACCTGCCGTCGACGGTTATGACGGGCTGGCGTCCGCGCGCGGCCCGGAACTCCTTGTCCGTCTTGAGGTCGCGGACGACGAGCTCGCCATCCCCATCCTGCGGGGCGAGCGCGTAGGCGAGCCAGTGGCCGTCGCGCGAAAGCTGCGTTCCCTGGATCGACCGCCAGCCGTTGTAGGCGTCGTAGCTCAGCGGCTTCTTCACCGCCGCGGCTCCGGCCGCGCTCACGAGCGGCAGGACGATGGCGAGCAGGACGAGCGTCCTCAAAAAGGTCATTCCGTTCTTTCGTTCCATGGGGCCTCCTCGGAAGGTGGGACGTGGTCGACGCATGAGACGGGAATATACCAGCCGCGTCCTGACGCGTCAATCACGCGAGCGGCGGAAGACGAGCAGGGCGTCGCCGACGGGACGCTCGCCGGTAAGATCGGAGGGGCTGTTAACGACCTTGTTATCGATGACCATGGTCGTCGATCCGCCGCCGTCCATGTTGACCCCTTCGACGGCCCCGAGCTCGATGAGGAGGTCCGCGAGCTCGGCGATCGTCATGCCGACGCTCCTTTCCGGCTGGCGGCCGTCGACCGTGACGAGGAGGACGCGGCCGTCGGCCCGCACGCCCACGGCCGTTCGCGGGTGGCGGGCGTCGGCGAAGCCGGGGTTATAGACCTCCGGGTCCGCCGGCAGCACGGCCCGTCCGCCCCGGACGAGCCGCGGCCCGCCGCCGACGATAAATTCGGCTACGAAATCGGGCTTCGGGTCGAGCCGGACATCGAATCGCGTCTCGAGCCTGGCCCCGCGCCGGAGGTTGGCCCGGACCCAAGCCGCGGCGGCGCCGCTCGCCGATAGGACCCAGCCGGAGCGGGGGATCGTGGCGCCGCCCTTGCCGTCGAGGAGGGCCGAGACGCGTCCTCTCTCGACGACCAGCTCGACGCCGCCCGGCCCCGTCATGGTCGTCGGACCGAGCTCAGGGGTGAAGAGGATGAGATCGTCATCGAGGCGGGGACGGTTGATGGCGTCGATCCGGCGGCGGAGGCTCTTCGACACCACGACCTCGGCCCGGACCTGGACGTCGACGACGGCCAGCCGTGTTCGCGCGCCCTTGTTCGCCACGGCCAGTCCCGGCCGCCGGCGGGACGGCTCGCTCAGGACCTTGCCCGAGCGGACGATGATCCCGGCCGGCTCGCCCCGGTACGGCCCGTCCGTCCGGAAGTAGCCGCCGTTTGTCGCCGCGAGTGCGCCGCGCCGCCGGGCGATCGAGCTCGTCGTTTCCGTTCCGGCGATCCTGTCGCCGGCCCGGCCGAGTTCCAGCCGGGTCCTCGAAGGATCGAGGACGAGGACGTTGATGACCCAGCGGTCCGGCCCGAGTCCGACCGAAAAATCGCCGCGGCGGATCTCGATGCGCTCGATGCCTGGGCCGACCATCTCCGAACGCCGTGACTCGGGTGTTTTTCCGGCGAGGCGGAGGGAACGACTTGCGGGGGACGCGGCGTGGGCGGCCGAGACAGCAAAAACAATAAGAAGGAAAGCCGGGAGGATCCGAACGGCGGGACGGCCGGCGTTCCCGTCACTGGCGCAGGCCGGCTGCCGCATCCGACACCGTGTGCGCGTTCCGTCCCCCTCAGCCCGTGAAGTAGAGGTAGGCCGTCAGAATGAGAGCCAGCACGATGACCGTGGCGATGACGTCACGGGCCTGCCAGCTCGCCCGCGTCTCCTTCTTGTGCGCGGCCGTGACCGTCCCGTAGGTCAACCCGGCGATCTTCTCGTAATCCGGCGCCTTGGTCAGGTAGCTGACGACGATCATGACCAGGACGCTGATGAGGAAGATGATCAGGCTGTAGTACTGGAAGAAGATGTTGTTGACGATCCAAAGGAACGAGCCCTGGGCGTAGGTGAAGCCCGGGATGAGCTTGACCGGCGTGTCGACCGCCAGGCGGAAGAGCCCGAGACCGAAGCCTGTGCCGAGCGCGGCCAGACAGCCCTTGGCGTTCAGCCGCTTCATAAAAACACCGAAGAAGAAGACGACGAAGATGGGCGGGGCGAGGTAGGATTGAACGCCTTGGAGATAATCGTAGAGGCCACGGCCGCCGCGGATGACCGGGATCCAAAGAAGCCCGATGAGGACCATGACCCCGGTGGCCACGCGGCCGATCCAGACCAAGCGCTCCTGGGTCACCTTGGGACGCAGCCGCCGATAGAAGTCCATCGTGAAAAGGGTCGCGGCGGCGTTGAAGGCCCCGGCCAGCGAGCTCATGAGCGCCGCCAGCAATCCCGCCACGACCATGCCCCGGACGCCGACCGGCAGGACCGTGGCCACGAGCATGGGGAAAGCCTTCTGGGCGTTGGCCCGGACGAGCTCCGTCCCCCCGGCGAAAAGTTCCTGCTGAAGGGGCTGGTTCAGGCCGCTCTTGGCCAGGGCGAAAGCGATCATGCCCGGGATGATGAACAGAAAGACCGGCAGGAGCTTGAAGAAGCTCGCGGCGATGGAGCCCCGCCGAGCCTCGCGCTCGTTGGGGGCGCCGAGGACGCGCTGGACGATGTACTGGTCGGTGCACCAATACCACAGCCCGATGATCGGTGCGCAGAAGAGCATGCCGATCCAGGGGTAATTCACGTTGAAGTACCAGGCCATCCGGCCGGCCTCCTTGACCGGCGCCCAGGTCCCCTCGATGCCCGCCGGGATGAGGGGCTTCCAGAGATTGAACATGTCCGAGCCGACGATCCGCCGGAGCTCGCCCCAGCCGCCGAGGGCTTTGAGGCCGAAGTAGGTCACCAGGGCCGAGCCGATGATGAAGATGAATGTCTGGATGGCCTCCGTGTAGGCGACCGCTTTGAGCCCGCCGAGGACGGTGTAGAGTCCGGTGATGAGAATGACCAGGATCGAGCCGATCCAGAAGCTGTCGAGGCCAAACCAGTTCAGCTCGGGAAGAAGAACGCTGAAAACGATGCCGCCGGCGAAGATGCCGACGGCCATCTTGGTGAGCACGTAGGCGACGAGCGAGATGAGCGCCAGGACCGTCCGGGCGGCCGGCGAAAAGCGCCGCTCCAGGAACTCGGGCATGGTGAAGACCTTCGAGCGCATGTAGAAGGGGACCATGACCCAGCCGAGGACGAGGAGGCACCAGGCGTGGAGCTCATAGTGGGCCATGGCCACGCCGTCCGTCGCGCCCGACCCCGCCAGCCCGACGAGGTGTTCCGCGCCGATGTTCGAGGCGAAGATGGACGCGCCGATGATGAGCCAGCCGAGGTGGCGTCCGGCCAGGAAGTAGTCGGTCGACGTCTTCTGCTTCTCGCGCATGACCTTCCAGGCGATTCCGAGGACGATCGCGAAGTACGCGAGGACGATGATCCAGTCAAGGGGTTTGAGCACGCCCATGTCAGCTCCTTATCGCGCCGGCGTTCGGGGCCGATTTTACAACAGCTCCCTCGCCGTATAAAAGCGGTTTTTTAATGCCTAAGATCTGTCATGGGGAACTCATCTTTTCGGCTCAGCTCAGGATATCGCCCCTAGCCCCCGAACCCCGGCGGCGGGAAGCGGACTCCGGGGAGCGACCCGGCAGAAGTTCGGCGGAGCAACTCGGAGCCGGACTTCTGCGAAATATCTTGAATAAGTCCGTGATTGTAGGGGGGGGCCTTGGGGCGACATCCATCGCCGCCTCACGATAGAGTTCCCCATAGATCAAAAATGGACGTTAGGGTGGTTCCTCAATCATCATCATCCGCGATGAGGCTCACGGCCCAGACGGGATAGGGGGCGGCGCTGCCCTTCACGGCGTGCCAGAGGATGCGGTTGAGCGTGTCCTCGGGGCAGGCGTCGACCCTCTTGAAATCGAGGCGTCCCGACAGGACGGCGTGACGCCGGAGCAGGGCGTCGGCGATCTTCTCTTTCGGCGGGTTCATCGTGTCGAGCGGGATGGCGTTGGGCACGGACGCGAAAGGCGTGAAGTCCGGCTTCTCGGTGAAGCCGTCGAACATCGGCGTCGCCGTGGCGTCGAACTGGTTCATGGGCGGCAGGCCGAGGATCTGCTCGATCGTCCGGAGAAGGCTCGTCGTGTTGTACTGGGTGCTGACGACGGCGCCGCGTTTGGTGTAAGGGCTCGCGCAATAGGCCGTCGTCCGATAGCCGCTGACGTGGTCCCAGCCGTTCTGGGGATCGTCCTCGATGCCGAAGACGACCGTCTCCTTCCAAAAAGAGCTGCGCCCGAGGGCTTCGATGATGCGGCCGAAGGCGAGGTCGTTGTCGGCGACGCAAGCCTCGGGCGTCGGTGAGCCCTCGCTCGTACCGCTCGTGTGATCGTCCGGCAGGCAGACGAGGATGAGCTGGGGCATGCGGCCTTCTTTGTCCCAGGCTTCGATCTGGTTGACGATATAGCGGGCCCGCCACTGGTCGGGGACGTCCATATTCCATCCGAGAGTGTCGGACGGGGAGAAGGGGGCGACCGACGGGATGGCCGGGGCGCTGCTGATCCTTACTGCGCCGCGGCCGTTGAGGTACTCGTCCCAGTAGTCAGCCCACCGAGGGCTGTCTTTGCGTGCGGGGTCCGTCCAGCCGCAGGTCTGCATCGTGAACTCGCCGAAGTTCCAGATCGAGACGCCATGCTTGAGGGCGTTGTCCCAGATGAATCCGCTCGGCGCGTAAGCCAGGGCGTCGATCTCGTCCAGGCCCATGCCGTCCGGATAGCTCCGCGGCCAGCCGGCGAAAGACCGTTCGAGATAGTCCGTCCCGAAGGCCGTCGTCGACCACTGATGGCCGTCGGCGCTGAGGATGCCGCTGCAGTAGGTATTGTCGAGGAGCACGAACTCGCGGACGAGCTTGTGCTGGTTGGGCGTCACGTTCTCTCCGAAGACGCACAGGGACGGATCGCCGTTCCCCTCGGCGACGTCGCCGAGGACCTGGTCATAGGTCCGGTTCTCCTTGATGATGTAGACGACATGCTTGAAGACGCTCGGCTCGCCGATCCGCTCGGGGACGGGCCGGGGCGGCTGATGGGGTCGGGGCTTGAGGAATGCTTGACTGATCCGCTCGCTGCGGTAATTTTCGTAGACGACGTCCGTAAGGTCCCAAAGGTCTTTCTGTCGCGGCTCGGTGAAGCTCGTGACCGAACCGGCGTACTGGTGGGAATTGAATCCCGAGCCGCCGGTCGGCTTGTAGGGAGTCTTCTCGGAGGCATGGCCTTTGACGTTGGCGACGTACACGGTCCCCTGCCGGGCATTCAGGGCGAGAGCGCTGGGGAACCAGCCGGCGGGGATGAGCCCCTTCAGCTTGGATTTCCTTTTTTCCGGATTGAAAGTTATGGCGGCGATGGCGTTCTGGGTGCCGTTGGCGACGTAGAGCGTCTTGCCGTTTCCCGAAAAGACCAAGGCGTTGGGCGAGGCCCCGAAAAGGTCGGCCGGAGAGGCCTTGGGCCAGATCGTTTCGACGACCGTGTCCGTCGCGGTGTCGATGACGCTGAGATTGTCCGAGGCGGCGTTGGCGCAGACGACCCAGCGGCCGTCGGGCGACGGGGCCAGGGCCGAAGCGTGGAGATGGACGAGGATCTCGGCCTTGACCGCGCCCGAAGCGAGGTCGATGACGCTGATGGAGCCCTCGCTGGCGATATGCCGGACCGGGTCGACCCTGACCTCGACGCCTTGACCGGCCGGGCCGACGAGATCGCCGGATTGCGGCCGGCGGCCGCCCCAGTTGCTGACGTAGGCCTTGCCGGCGGCGAGGACGACATCGAAGGGCGCGACGCCGACATCGAACGTCCGCACGACCCCGGCGGTCTGGGTATCGATCTCGAGGAGGCGGTTGGACAGGTTGCCGCAGACGTAGAGCTTTCGGCCGTCGGGCGTGATCGCCAACCCGGCCGGGATCTCCTCGGCCCGGCGCGGCGCGCCGGCCGACGGGACCGGGATCGTGTGGGACGGCTCGACGTGTCCTTCCGGGTCGACCGTGAAGACTTTGATGCTGCCGTCGACGTTGCTCATATAGATCCGGCGGCCGTCGGGGGCAAAGATGAGGCCCGTGTAGCTCAACTGGCCTTCCTCGTCGGGGTCGAGGATCATCGGCGAGACGACCTCGGGATGCTGTTCCTCCTGCTCTTCGGCCGGGAGTGAAACTTCCTGCTCGACCCGGCCGGTGAGGGCGTTGAGGATGATGAGATGGGGCGTCTTGCCGGAGACGGCCAGGAGCTTCCCGTCAGGGGATAGCGCCAGGTCCTGGGGCCGGAGCCCGGGCAGGGGCGTCGTGAGGCCGAATGGCGTTACGACCTGATTGACGGGAACGACGGTGCGGCCGTCCGGCTTGGCCCCGACCGTTTCCTTGTCTTGGGCCGCCGGAACGCCGCTCCCACCGGTCGTGGCGGTGAGGAGGAGAAGAACGATCGAGGCCGCGGCGGCGGCGCGGACAGGCCGTGATGCCATGGGGTGCTCCTACTTGATGAGTCTTTTCCGCATCATGCGGATGGAGACCGCGAAGATGATCGCGGCGAACACCAGGAGCCCGGCCAGGCTCCAGCCGATCCCGGGGGCGGGTTCCCCGGTGAAGACCGCGCGCGAGATGCGGACGGCGTGGGTCAGGGGCAGGAACTCGGCCAGGGTCTTCATCCAGCCCGGGAAGTTGTCGAGTGGGAAAAAGACCCCGGAGAAGAACAGCATCGGGGTCATGATGAGCTCCGTGTAATAGCTGAAAAAGTCGAAGCTCGGGGAGACCGAAGTGACGATCATGGCCAGGGAACCGAAGAGGATGCCGATGAAGACCATGAACACGAGAAGGAGGCCGGCCCGCCAGAGCGAGGCCGGGCCCACGCCCATGAACAGCGCGACGACCATCATGAGGGACCCGCTGATGAGGCCCCGGAACGAGGCCCAGGCGATGTCGCCGGCCACGGCCTCGTCGGCCGAGACGGGCGTCGCGATGAGGGAATCGTAGACCTTCTCGTGGACGATCTTGACGTAGGTCCCGTAGAGGCACTCGAACGACGCGGACATCATCGCGGCCGAGGCCAGGACGCCGGGCACGAGGAAATTGAGATAGGGCTTGCCGCCGAACGCCCCCATGTAGGCCCCCATGCCCACGCCGAAGGTGATGAGGTAGAACAGCGGCTCGACCAGGCTCACCAGGAAGGTCGGAAGGACAAACCTCTTGTAGGAATAGAGATTCCTCAGAAAGACGTAGGAGATACGGTAGGACAGGCTCATTCGTGGAGGCTCCGTCCCGTGAGCTTGAGGAAGACGTCCTCGAGCGTCGCCGGCCGGTTCAGGGTGTTGGCGAGGTCGAGCTCCAGGAGCTTCTTCATCAGGCCGTGGCCGTCGCGGCAGTAGAAGTAGAGGGTGTCGCCGACGCGCTCGTGGGCGCACTCGAAGCCGGCGATGTGGCCGAGGATCCTGGCGTCGTCCTCGGGAGGGGTCCGGACCTCGACGACCTCCTTGCCGATCTCCTCCTCGACGAGCCGGCCCGGCGTGCCCTCCTTGAGGATCCGGCCCTGGTACATGACGACGATGCGGTCGCAGAGCTGCTGCGCCTCTTCCATGTATTGAGTGGTCAGGACGAGGGTCGCGCCCTGGGCCTTGAGCTGGCGGAGCCGCTGCCAGATGAGGTGGCGGGCCTGGGGGTCGAGCCCCGTCGTCGGCTCGTCGGCGACGATGAGCCGGGGCCGGTTGATGAGGGCGCGAGCGATGAGCAGCCGCCGCTTCATGCCTGTCGACAGGTCCGAGATCTTGCTCTTGGCCTTGGCCTCGAGCTCGACGAACCGGAGGAGCTCGGCGATGCGGACCTTGGCTTCCCGGTGGCCGATGTCGAAGAAGCGAGCGAAGATGATGAGGTTCTCCGCGACGGTCAGGTCGGTGTCGAGGTTGATCTCCTGGGGGATGACGCCGGTGATCATCTTCAGAGCGCGGTTGTCGATCCCGGACGGCATCCCGCCGACAGTGAGCGTCCCCGAGGTCACCGGGGAGACGCAGTGGATCATGCGGACGGTCGTCGTCTTGCCGGCCCCGTTCGGGCCGAGGAAGCCGAAGCACTCGCCTTCGCGGATCTCGAAGTCGATGCCGGCGACGGCGACGAGGTCGCCGTATTTCTTGGTCAGCCCGGAGGCCTTGACGAGGATACCCATGCCTGTCCTGTTACATCCTCTCGAGCAGGGCCTTGAACCGCGGGTGGCTTCGGAGGGCGTCGAGGTCCCCGTCGTGTTCATACCAGCCCTTCTGAAGAAGCCCGCCCGCGGCGGCCCGCTCCAGGCAATCGATGGCCACTTCGACGTCGCCGGCCAGGGAATGGATGCAACCGAGATTGTACAGGAGCATCGGATCGTCGGGGTCGATGCGCCGGGCCCGCCGGGCCCACTCGAGGCCCTTCTCCTTCTCGCCCAGGGCGACCAGCCCGTTGGCGCCCATGTAGAGGGCCCGGGCGTCGTCGGGGTGGAGGTCGATGCGGCGCGCGACGAGGGCCACGCCGCGCTCGCGGGCGGCCCGGGCATCCTCATGACGCCCCAGCTCGTCGTAGATGTTGCCGACAAGGAGCGGGGCGTGATAATCCTCGGGCCTGACCCGCATGGCCTCCTCATAGAGAGACGCCGCCTTGGCGAGGTCGCCGCCGACGAAGACATGGCGGGCATAGAAGTACCAGGCCTCGAAGAGCGTCGGATCGAGCCGGAGGGCCTTCTCGAAAGCGGCCTGGGCCTCCTCCTTATGACTGCCGAGGGACAGGGCCACGGCCATGGATGCCTGGGCCTGGGCGGACTCGGGGGCCAGTTCCACGGCCCGGCGGCCAGCGGCTTCGGCCTGATTGCGGACGGTGTCCTTCCGCTCCGAGTAGAGATAGATGTACGACCAGCAATCGGCAAGGCCGGCGTGGGCCAGGGCGTATTCGGGATCGAGTTCGACGGCCCGCGAAAAGAGCTGAAGGGCGAACTCGATGTCGTGGCGCCCGTAGCGATAAAAGAAGCTCCGGCCCCGGAGATAATAATCATAAGCTTGGACATGGCTCGTCGGCACCTCGGCCAGGGCGCCCTTCTCCTGGGGGCTGAGGGTGACCTGCAGGGAGCGGACGACGTTGCGGGCGATCTCCTGCTGGATCGCAAAGACGTCCCGGAACTCCCGGTCATACGATTCCGACCAGAGGTGGAAGCCCCGGGCGGAGTCGACAAGCTGGACCGTGATCCGGAGCCGGTTCTCGGATTTCCTGACGCTGCCTTCGAGGATGCTGTCGACGCGGAGCGTGTTGCCGATCTCGCGGAGGTCCGCCGCCGAGTCCTTGAACTGGAACGAGCCGGTCCGGGAGGCCACCCGGAGGCCCTGGATCCGGCAGAGCGCGTTGATGATCTCCTCGGCGATGCCGTCGCAGAAATATCCCTGGTCTTTTTCCCGGCTCATGTCGGCGAAGGGCAGGACGGCGATCGACGGCTGCCCGGCGGGGCGGCCTTCGGCCTCGGCTTCGCGGAGCGCTTCGAGCTCCTCCAGGAGGTCCCGGGCCGAGGCCATGCGGTAGCGTGGCTCCTTCTCGAGGCAGCGGCGGAGGACCCGGTCGATCTGCCGCGGCAGGCGCGGATTGAGTTCGGCCGCCGAGAGGGGTTCGTCCTTGAGGACGGCGGCGATCCTCTCCGGGCCGGTCTTGCCGGCGAAGGGGAGGCGCCCGGTGGCCCATTCGAAGAGGACGACGCCGAGCGAGAAGATGTCGGTCCGGTGGTCGAGAGGCTGGCTACAGAGCTGCTCGGGCGACATATAGGCGATCGTCCCGGCGAAATCGGCGTCGAGCGTGGCCGTGGTGCCTTCGTCCCGGCCGATGACCCCGGGGAGAGGGAGGAGGATACGGGCCAGGCCGAAATCGAGGATCTTGAGCGTCCCCGTCGTGTCGATCATGATGTTCTGGGGCTTGAGGTCGCGGTGGATGATGCCGCGGGCATGGGCGGCGGCCACGGCGCCGGCGAGGGGCAGGCCGAGCTCGAGGAAGCGTTCGAGGGAGACGCCGCCGGGATCGATGAGGCTCGACAGGGGCTGACCGTCGACGTACTCCATAGTGAAGAAGCTCGTGCCTTCCGCCTCGGAGACGGAGAAGATGGTGACGATGTTCGGGTGGCTCAAGGCGGCGACGGCCTTGGCCTCGCGTTCAAAAAAGGCCCGCCGCTCGGGGTCGGCCACGGCTCCCTCGGGCAGGAACTTGATCGCCACATTGCGGTCGAGCTTGAGGTCGAGGGCCTTCCAGACGACCCCCATGCCACCCTCGCCGAGCTTTTCGAGGAGGCGATAATTGCCGAGGACGAGGTCCTTTTGGGGGTTCATGGGCTTCGACTCCTTTAAAGACACTACAGGAATCCCGGCGGACCTGTCAACGGGAAATGGGGCCGCGCGACACTTTGGGCGGCTTGAGGGGAAGGGGGCGAGGTGCTAAGATAGAAACGACGCAAAACGATGAACGGGAGGAGAACCCCATGTCCGGTATCACTTATACGTGTTCGGTATGCGGTAAACAGATCACGGTGGATAAGAAGAAGCCGATTCCCCTGTGCTGCAACAAGGAGATGGAGCCCCTGCCGTTCTGCACGTCGCAGCCGCATCCCGAAATGGCCCGCAATTACGACGAGGACCTGCCTTGCAGCGACGGCACCCAAGTCCATCCGAAGCCCAAGCCCGCGAAGAAGAAATAAGGCGGGCCCGGGTCAGACCTTTTTCTTGTCCTTGACGACCACCCGGTCGTAGATCCACAACCCGACGACGGACAGAACGCCGATCGCGACGATGATGAGCCACATCGTCACGGTGTCGACGGGCCGGCCCTCTTTGAACGGCGTGTTGATGTAGCGCTCGAACAGCCGCCCTCCGATCGGCCCGCCGATGATGCTGGCCAGGGCGATCGGCAGGCTCTGGTAGCCCAGGTACAAACCCTCCTGCCCCTTGGGGGCGATGGCTCCGATGTACTCATAGACGCGCGGCGAGGCCATCATCTCGCCCACGGCCATCGAGGCGATGGAGATGATCATGAAGATCCCGGCGATGGGCAGGCTCAACCCGAGCAGGCTGGTCTTGACGTTAGGGTCGGCGAAGAGAAGGGGCGGCAGGATGTTGACGAGCATCCCCAGGGTCACGACGATGGCCCCGAGCATGATGGTCTTGACCGGCAGCCAGCGCTTGACCAGGCGGGTGATGAGGAGCTGGAAGCAGACGATCATGATCGGGTTGGCCAGGGTGTAGAGCTCCATGGGGGCGTTCGGGTCGACGTAGCGCATGAACAGGGGCATGAGGTTATAGAGCTGGATGTAGAGGAACCAGAACATGCCCAGGACGAGGATCAGGAAGAGGAACTTGATGTTGCCCAGGACGACGAAGATCCCGGCCAGCGCCTGGCCGAGCGTCCGCTTCTGGACCTTCTGGCCGTCCTTGATGCCGTCGCTGACATACTGCGGCTCCTTGTAGATGAAGAGGGTGACGAGGAGCCCGATCAGGGCGAACGACGTCGCGGCGTAGGTGAAGATGGCCGGGATGCCCAGGCTCGTGCGGATAAAATACGACACACTCCGGCCCGTGATCGAGCCGATATTGATGACCATGTAGAAGACGCCGAAGGCCAGCGTGGCCCTCGTGCCCGCCGTCTTCTGGACGGTGCCGGCGATGCAGGGCTTGACGATCGATCCGCCGAGGCCGATGAGGACGATGCCCAGGATGACCGGAACGGTGAAGTCGACAGTCTCGGCCGCGCTTTTGCCGATGAGCCCAGGCCAGAGCCGCTGCACGTTGCCCATGATGAAGTAGCCGAGCGATATGAAGACGAAGGACACGGACAGGGACCGCTTGAAGCCGAACTTGTCGGCCAGCGTGCCCGACAGGATGGGCATGAAGTAGATGATGCCCCAGAGGAGGGAGCCGTTGAGGAAGGTCGCGAACTCCGGGCTCATCCCCAGCGATTCCTTCAAGTAGATGACCATGAAGGAGGCCATGGAGTAGTAGGCGGCCCGCTCGAACAGCTCGACGGTGTTGGCCGTCCAGAACGTGGCCGGGAATTTCGGCTTGACGATGGGCTGATCGTTCATACGGGGGGTCCTCCTTCCGGACGCGCGGTCCGGGTCATTTCACTTTGGGGGCGGGGAGCCTGTCCTCGGAGCGGCGGAGCAGGTCGTCGCAGGCCGCCCGGTCCGGAGCCTCCAGGACGACGATGAGGACGGAGCCCCTCTTCGCGGCCCCGGCCCAGTCACCTGTCTCGATCATCTCGACAAAGCGGGACGTTCCCGGAGCGAACGATTCCGAGAAGAAGTCCCGCCCGAAGCGCTCGTAGACCCTCCCGGCCTCGTCCGCGGCGGGATAGACCACGACGAGAAGGAGGGCCTCGCCGGCACCCGCCCGATAGCGGGCGAAGACCGCGTCCGTCTTGGGGCCCAACCCCAGGACGGCCTCGTCGGCGAGGTAATAGTGGGCGTTGAGGGTGGCCTGGTTTCGGAGAGAGACGACGCTCGAAGTGACCAGACCTTCGGCGGGGAGGACATCGCGGGCCCGCATTGCCCCAGCCGCCGGCCCGGGCGTTGCGAGAGGGAAGAGCATGGCGGCGAGGAGCGCCAGGACGGAGAGCGTTTTTCGCATGGCCCTTTCCCTTCCTAGAGAATGAACTTGTCGACGAGGCTGATCAGGAAATAAGAAATGCCGGCGGTCAAGGCCGCGCCGGGGATGGTGAAGATCCAGGCCCAGACGATCTTCAAGGTCACGCCCCAATGGACGGCCGACAGACGCTTGGCCGCCCCGACGCCGGAGATGGCCCCGGTGATGACGTGGGTCGTGCTGACGGGAACCCCGGCGTGGGTCGCGAAGAAGATGCTGATGGCGCTGGCCGTTTCGGCGCAGAACCCGTCGATCGGCCGGAGCTTGGTGATCCTCTGACCCATCGTCTTGACGATGCGCCAGCCGCCGGAGAGCGTTCCCAAGGCGATCGCGGCGTGGGCGGAGAGGACGATCCAGAGCGGGATGTGGAACGATTTGATCCAGCCGGCGGAGTAGATCAGGCTGGCGATGATGCCCATCGTCTTCTGGGCGTCGTTGCCGCCGTGGCCTAAGCTGTAAAGGGCCGCTGAGAGGAGCTGGAGCCGGCGGGCCGCCTTGTTGATCCGGGTCGGGTTCCCTTTACGGACGATCCAAGTAGTGGCCGTGATGAAAAGGACGCCTAGGGCCATCCCGAGAAGGGGGGCGATGAAGATGAACATGACCGTCTTGAACCAGCCGTGGGCGATGATGACCCCCGGGCCCGCCTTGACGATGGCCGCCCCGGCGTAGCCGCCGATGAGGGCGTGGGAGGAGCTCGTCGGCAGGCCCATGAACCAGGTGAAGATGTTCCAGCCGATGGCGCCGATGAGGGCCGCGAAGATGACCGTGGGCGTCACGACCGAGATGTCGATCATCCCCGCGCCGATCGTGTGTGCGACGCCCGTGCCGAAGATGAGGAAAGCCACGAAATTGAAGAAAGCGGCCCAAAGGACGGCTTGGCGTGGCGACAGGACCCGGGTCGAGACGACGGTGGCGATAGAGTTGGCCGCGTCGTGCATGCCGTTCGTGAAGTCGAACGCCAGCGCGACGAGGATGATGAAGACGACGAAGAGGAAGCCGGCGTCGGGCATGAGGCTTAACCTGGGTTATTCACGAGCTGAGACGGCTGCAAATGCGAGGCGTCAAAGGGCGAAGCTGTACTCGGAGTACCGCGAGCCGTTTGCAACGAAGCAGATGCGGCCGGATCGGCTTGCCCGAAGGGTGAAAACGCCGGCGTGGATTCTTTGTGTTCGATGGAGAAACAAGGCGTTTTCATGAATGGCCCAGGTCAGTTGGACTTGAGAATGATCTCCTCGATGACGTTGGCCACGTCCTCGCAGCGGTCGGCCGCGACTTCGAGCCGGGTGTAGATCTCCTTGAGCTTGATGAGGTCCTTGAGCTCCGCGGCCGTCTCCGACTTCTCGAAGAGATCGGCGATGGCCTCCCTGCAGATGACGTCGGCCTCGTACTCGAGGATGTTGATCTGCTTGCAGAAGGCGTGGACGTGACCCAAGGATTCGAGGTGGTCGACGGCCTCGAAGATCTGCTCGACGGCCTTGACGATGACGTCGACGAGCTTCTTGAGCTCGGGCGTCGGCCGGGCCAGCTTGAACGTCCACATGCGGCTGGCCACGCCCTCGATGCAGTCGAGGACGTCGTCGAGGCCGCTGGCCAGGCCGTGGATGTCCTCCCGTTCGAGCGGGGTGATGAAGGTGTCGCGAAGCCGGGTGAAAAGCTCGTGGGTGATGTTGTCGCCCTGGTGCTCGATGGCCTTGATGTGCTCGTATTTCTTCCCGACGTCCTCGTAGTGGTCGACGAGCTCCTGGAGGGCCAGGGCGCCCTCCCTGAGGTTGGCCGCGTCCTCGCGAAAGAGGTCGAAGAACTTGTGGTCCTTGGGAAATAGCTTAAAGGCCATGGTGATGTCTCGAACCTCGAGGGGCTCATACTAACGGAGCCCGGGGGGGATGTCAACTCGCGGGGCGCGTCCGCAGCGCCGCTATCGGGGGGCCTTGATCTCGAAGATCTGCCGGATCTTGCCCTTCATGCCTTCTTTGCCGGTGACGACGACGTCGACGTAGTTCGTCCCGGGCCCGAGGGCATGGAGGAAGCGGAGATCGACCGTCTTCAGGGCCTCGAGCTCGGCGTCTGTGACCACGACCGACCGGGCGTCGGTGAAGGTGTCCTTTTTCGCGCCTTCGCCGCTGTAGACGTAGATGAGGAACCTCAGATCGACCTCGAGGCGGCCCTCGTCGTTCTCCCGGAACATCAGGCCCTTAGCCGGGAGGCGGACCTCGATCTCTTTGGAGTCCGGATGGTAGACCGTCTCGAACTTGAGGAACTTCTTGTTGAAGACGTCATCGGCCCGGACATAATAGCGGAGCCTAAAGAGGTCCATGGCCCCCAGGAAATCGCCCTGGTAGCTGGTTATCCGGTACTGATTAGTGCCCTTCAGGTCGGTGAACTCAACGGCCATCTTATCGTCGTAGTAGGACCACCAGATGACGGAGCCCTGGCTCGTCTCGTTGGTCATGGGGGGGAACTCCTCCATCTTGTCCGGCGGGCCCATGAAGATGAAGACCCTGCCGCGGTCCGTGTTGTAGGCCGGCCCGCCTTCCTTGTTGAACCGCTTGGCGACGAAGGCGACGCGGGCGTCGAACTCCTCCTTGTACTCGTTCTCTGGGGTGTCGGGGTCGGGGTCCCGTTTGAGCCAGAAGTCGGCGATGAACTCCTTGCGGCTCTCGGCGTCCGGGAGCAGCCGGAAGATCTTCGTCTCCTCCTTGGTCATGATGAGGCGGGCGGTCTGGTAGAACTTTTCGCTCTCGGGATCGAGCTTCTTGGCCCCGGCGAGGTCCTTCGCGGCCAGGGCGACCAGGATCCCCAAGAGCAGTGGGACGAGGCGTTTCGACTTGGTCATGAGATCCCTCACTCCTCCCATTTTACCACGAACGGGGCCGGGCCCGAAGCGCCGGAGATCAGAGCTTCAGGAGAAGCCCGGCCCGGGTGAGAACCGCCGTGAGGAGGAGAACGATCCCCGTCATGACCGCGGCGTTGAGCATGCCGGGGACCCCGCCCGTCCCGTAGAAGGGCCAGAGCAGGCGGTCGATGTCGGCATGAAGGAGCGTCCCCAGGAGGCCGGCCGCGTTGCCGATGAGCCCCGGAAGAAGATAGGCCAGAAGCGGGTTCTTTCCCGCCGGCAGGAGGAAGGCCGCGGCTCTCTTCCCTTTATAGACGTCCAGGCCGACATAGAAGAGCAGGAAGCCGAGACAGCAGAGGCCTGCCGTGGCCAGGCAATAGGACTCGGTGCCGTTGATCTTGCTGAAGCCGTGGAGGGGCCTGAGGACATAGCCGGCCAGGACGAGACCCGCCCCGAGCACGGCCAGGAAGCGTATGCGCCGGCCCGGCGCCGCGATGTCGGTCCCCGGCAGGAAGACCGTCCCGGCGAGCATGCCGGCCGTGACGACGGCGGCGTGGGACCCGAAGAGGCTGCCAATGTTGACGAATCCGTTGACGGGGCCGAGGAAATCGAGCGCCCCGTGCCGGGCCCCGATGTAGAGGGCGGTCATCACCCCGATGGCGCCCGCCAGGACCGTCCTGTTGCCGCGGCAGGCCAGGAAGAGAAGGCTCCCGGCCATGTAGCACCAGCCGATCATGCCCAGGATGCCCCACCACGACGTCTGGAGCATCGTCACGCGGCCGTCTTCACCCTGACCGCGGAAGATGATGACGAGGACGAGAAGGACGACAGCCGCGGCGATCTTCAGGCCGAGGAAGGACCGTTTCTTTTTCGCCGAGGCGCCCTTCGGCACGACGGCCCAAAGCCCGAAGACGGCCAGCGTGGCCAGGAAATACCAGAGGTCCGGGCTCAAGCCCGTGGCCGACGCGGAGAAGCGGTCTTCGTTGACCAGGAGAACGCCCAGAAAGAGGAGGGCCAACGTCCGCACGAGCACGTGGCCGACAAGGGCGGGGCCGGACCGGCCCTCGGCGCGCCGCTTCGTGAGGGCGAGAGGAATGGAGACGCCGACGATGAACAGAAAGCCCGGGAAGACGACGTCTGTCAGGGTGAAGATGTTCTGATCCGCCCCGGCGTGGCGGAGGATGAACGGGATGGCCGCCATCCCGGCGATGTAATTGACGAAGACCATCGTCAGGATGTCGAAGCCGCGGAAAGCGTCGAGGCTGGTCAGTCGTTCTTTCGCCGCGGGCGGAACGGCGCCCGGGACTCCGGGACCTGTCGTCATGCTTCGCCTCCGTTCATGCCGGCGAGGACTCCCCGGACGTAGCCGACGGATTCGGCCAGCCCCGGGAGCGGATCCCGGCCGTCTTTTTCGTACTCGAACGCGGCCGTGCCGCGATAATCCATCGCCAGGAGAGTCCGCATGACCCTCGGGATGTTGACGGCGCCGCGGCCGGCTTCGACGTCCGCGCCCTCGACGGTTGACGCCGTGACGTCCTTCATGTGGAGGTCGAGGAGGCGCGGGCCGCAGGCGACCGCCTCTTCGGAAGGATCGAGCCCGGCGCGGGCGCAGTGCCCGACGTCGAGACAGACGCCGATCCGGGGGTCGAGCTTCGAGATCCGGTCGAGGATCGACCGGGGAGTGGGGTAGCGCGGGTCGCCCGGCCCGTGGTTGTGGATGGCCAGCCTGATACCCGTGTCCCGGACCCTCGCCTCGGCCCGGCCGAGCAGGCCATGGTCGGGGACGCCGATGATGATCCCCATGCCGCCGGTCCGGGCATAGGCGAAGGCGCGGTCGACCTCGGCCTCGGTGCTCATGTAGACGACGCCGCAGCCGTAGGGGATGAGGTCCTGGGCCTTGACCTTGTCGACCGTCGCCCGGATGACCTCGTCCGTGCTGTCGAGAGGCAGGTGCATATCCTTCAAGGCGATCCGGACGAAGCCAAGCCGGCGGGCCATGGTCAGCGTCTCCTCGAGTCCGAATTCCCGGAAGGAGTAGGAGGCCAAGCCGAGCTCGAGCCGCGGCGCCGGGCCGGGCGTGGCCGCCTTTCGCCCGCCGCCCGCCGTGGCTGGTCCCAGGATGGCCGCGGCCGTGACGGCCAGCGAACCCCCGAGGAATCCCCGTCTCGTCGCGCACGTCATGTGAGCCTACTATAATCGGTTTATCCCGGTCCGGTCAATTCTCCCATTCCTTGACAACCTCTTCGGCCCTGCATTAGCATCGGGGCCGCGCCGGGTGGACGTCGGCGGCGCAAACGACGGAGGCGTGGGAAAGGAGGGCCTGATGAGCGTACAAAACGGATCGCGCGGCTGTTCAGTCTGTCCCCTGAGCCGTCGCCGTTTTCTGACGGCCGCCTCGGCCGGCGCCCTGGGTGTGCTTGCTCCGGTCGGGCTATTCCAGTCCTGCGCGAAAGCGGAGAAGCTCCGCCTGCGCATCGTCTATGCGCTCCATGCCGTCGTCCAGCCCGGGCCCGATTGGCCCAACGTGGGCTTCGACTTCCAGCCGGTCATGGACCGGACCACGGCCGCCCTGGTCAAGGCCTTCCCGGCCTGGGAATTCTCGGCCGCCATGGCCAAGGGGCCGGAAGAGGCCCAGAAGATCCTGGCCGATGACGCGGCCGCGCCCTTCGACGGCACCATCGTCGTCCAGCTCAATTGCTGGAACCGCGTCGTCCAGACGATCGCCGGCTCGGGAAGACCCACGCTCTACGTCGATTTCCAGTACGGGGGGAGCGGCGGCTTCCTCGTCTACACGGCCGACTTCCTGCGCCAGAAAACGGCCAACCTCGGCTTTGTCGCCTCGTCGCGGCCCGAGGACCTCGTCGCCGCCTGCCGCGCTTTTGGGCAGGTGAAAAAGAGCGGAATGGCGAACGATTTCGGCGCCCTCGTGGCCGCAGCCCGGCGCTCGGCGACTCCCGTTCCCGGCGCCCTCGGCGTCGCGGCCGATGATCTGTCGGTCCTCGCCGCGGGCGATTGTCTGAAGAAGATGAAGGAATCGAAGATCCTGGCCGTCGGCGGCAATTGGCCGGGCATCGCCCCGGCCGTCCAGGAAGGCATGGGCATCGAAGTCGTCAACGTGCCCTTCGCCGAGGTCAACGAGGCCTGGGCCGCGGCCGACAAGGACGAGTCCAACGCCATCGCCGACCGCTGGGAGAAGACCGCGGCCAGGATCCAGGGAGTCGATCGCGCCACGCTTGTGACCTCGGCGGCCATGTACCTGGGACAGAAAGCCGTCCTGAGGGCCCGCGGCGCGAACGCCATCACCATCAACTGCCTCGGCGGCTTCTACGGCGGCCATATCCACGCCTATCCCTGTCTCGGCTTCCACGAGCTCCTGAACGAGGGTCTTATCGGGGCCTGCGAGTGCGACGTCCGGTCGACGGCCAGCATGGTGGCCATGACGGCCCTGACCAACGGGCGGCCCGGATACATCTCCGACCCCGTCATCGATACGGCCCGGCGCCAGATCATCTACGCCCACTGCGTCGCTTCGAACCGCGCCTTCGGCCCCGGCGGTTCGACGAATCCCTTCGAGATCCTGACCCACTCGGAAGACCGCCAAGGCGCCTCCGTCCGCTCCCTCCTGCCCGTGGGCTACATGACCACGACCGTCGAGTTCTCGCCGGAAAAGAAGCTCATCCTCTTCCACCAGGGCAAGGCCGTGGCCAATTCCCCCGACGACAGGGCCTGCCGGACGAAGCTCGCCGTCGAGCCGGTCGGCGACATCGAGAAGCTCTTCGCCGAGTGGGACCAATGGGGCTGGCACCGGGTGACCGTTTACGGCGACCTCAAGAAGCCGGTCTTCGACCTGGCCGAAGCCCTCGGCTGGCAGGTCCTCGAAGAGGCGTGAGGGGGAAGAGGGGCAACCCTTCCGGAAGTTGAACCGTCCTGCTGAATACGTTAATATAGGGCCGGAACCCGCCTCTGACGAAAGGAACCTACCATGGCTGAGCCGTTCATCGAAGAAAAAACACGCAAGGTCGCCCTGCTCATCGACGGCGACAATGCCCAGCCCTCGCTCATCGCGCAGATCCTGACCGAGGCGGGCAAGTATGGGCTCGTCACCATTCGCCGCATCTACGGCGACTGGACGACGGTCAACATGTCCGGCTGGAAGAGCGCCCTCAACGACAACGCCATCCAACCCATCCAGCAGTTCCGCTATACGATCGGCAAGAACGCCACCGATAGCGCCATGATCATCGACGCCATGGACATCCTCCACGGCCACCTCGTCGACGGCTTCTGCATCGTCTCGAGCGACAGCGACTACACCCGGCTGGCGACCCGGATCCGGGAGATGGGCTTCTTCGTCATGGGTGTCGGCAAGCGCTCGACCCCCAAGTCCTTCGTCAACGGCTGCAACATCTTCATCTATACCGAGAACCTCGTCCCCCGAGGCAGGGACCGCGAGGGGGGGCGGGAGCCGCGGCGCCGCGAGCGAGGCGGAGCGGCCCACCGCAAGGGCGGCGCCAAGGAGACCCGGGAGCAGAAAGAGGAGCGCGAGGAACACGAGGATAAGGAGGACCGCGCGGACGCGGCCGCCAAGTTCGACCCGGTCCCGCTCCTCAAGGGCGCCTTCGACATGGCCGTCCACGAGGACGGTTGGGCCAACCTCGGCGAGATCGGCTTCTACCTGCGTCAGCTCGACCCGGGCTTCGATCCCCGCACGTACGGCTTCAAACAGCTGTCCCAGCTCATCAACAGCCAGAAGACCCTCTTCGACGTCCATTCGCGGGGCGAAGAGGGGGGTGGCGCGGCGATCTACATCCGTCTGCGGGAGAACCCGACCAGCTGACGGCGCTCAGCCCTATTTCCGGTCCTTCTTCAGGAAGGCGGTGAGGAGGAACCCGCCGCCGATCGCGAGCATCAGGATCCCCCAGATCAGGTTGAGGTTGATGCCGAGGGAGATCGCATACATCTCCTTCTTGGTCACGAGGCCGTAGACGGTGAGGAGAACGCCGTAGGCGCTGAGGAGCCAGCCGATCGGCAGCTTGAGGTCGAGGACGTGGCCCTGGCTCATGCCCGTTTTCCGCTCCCCGGTTTCGATCGTGTCGTTCATGGTGCGCTCCTTGGGGTCTCGGGCCCGATCACCAGAAGATGACATTGAGAATGACGGCCACGATGATGGCCAGCGTCCCCCACACCGCCGGCCGGGCGTACCAACGGGCCTCGGCCTTGGGCTTCGCCGTCAGGCCGAAGACGAGACCGGCCAGCTCCTTGGGATTGCGCTTGACGGTGAAGAGGCTGACCCCGACCGTAACGACGAAGTCGGCCGACCAGGCCCAGATGGCCTGATAGAAATTGGCGGCCATATCGCTGTGGTAGCTCAGGACGCCGGCCTTGTAGAGGATGTAATGGCCGGCCGCGGTCAGAATACCGACGAGCAGGCCCCAGAACCCGCCCCAACCCGTGGCCCCCTTCCAGAACATGCCCAGGAGGAAAGTGGCAAAGAGGGGAGCGTTGAAGAAGGAGAAGATGAGCTGCATGTAGTCCATCAGGTTCGGGAAGGACTGAACGATATAGGCCGTGCCGACACTGATGGCAACGCCGATGATGGTGGTGTATTTCCCCACCTTCAGGTAGTGGGCGTCGGGCCGTCCCTTGCGGATGTAGGTCCCGTAGATGTCGTAAGTCCAGATCGTGTTGAAGGCGGTAACGTTGCCGGCCATGCCCGACATGAAGCTCGCGAGGAGCGCCGTGATGGCCAGCCCCAGGACGCCGTTGGGCAGGTAGTGCTTCATGAGCAGGATGAGGGCCGAATTGTAGTCGGCGGTGGGGAGAGCGGCCTGGCCGAACTCGGGCAGGACGAGCAAGGCGACAAGGCCGGGGATGACGACGATGATGGGGACGAGCATCTTCGGGAACGAGGCGATGATCGGCGTCATCCGGGCCGAGTTGATGTTCTTCGAAGCCAGGGCCCGCTGGACGACAAGGAAGTCGGTCGTCCAGTAGCCGAACGACAGGACGAAGCCGAGGCCCATGATCACCCCGAACCAGTCGACGCCGAGCGGGTTGTTGCTCGTGCCCAGGTACTTGATCGAGTGGAGGAGCGGCTCCTGGAGCTTGGCCATGAATCCCTGGAATCCGCCCACTTCTTTGAGTCCGAGGAAGACGATGGGCAGGAGGCCGAGCCAGATGAGGAAGAACTGGATGACCTCGTTGTAGATCGAGGACGAGAGACCGCCCCAGAAGACATAGAGAAGGACGACCACGGCGGCAAAGAGGATGCTCTGGGTGAGGGGCCAGCCGAGCATGATCTTGAAGAGCAGGGCCATGGCGTAGAGGCTGATACCGCTCATGAGGACCGTCATGATAGCGAAGGAAATGGCGTTGAGGCCGCGGGTGGCCTCGTTGTAGCGGAGCTTGAGGTACTCGGGGACGGTCCGGACGCGGCTGCCGTAGTAGAACGGCATCATGAAAATGCCCAGGAAGACCATGGCCGGGATCGCGCCGATCCAGTAGAAGTGGACCGTGGCGATGCCGTACTTGGCCGAATTGGCCACCATGCCGATGACCTCGAGGGCGCCGAGGTTGGCCGAGAGGAAGGCCAGGCCGGTGATCCAGCCGGGAAGAGAGCGACCCGAGAGGAAGAAGTCCTCGCCCGTCTTCATGTACTTTTTGAGCGAGTAGCCGACGAGGATCATGACCGTGATGTAGGCGCCGATGATGAGGTAATCGATGGCGTTGAGGGTGATGACGGGATCCATCGGGCTCTCCTTTCGTCCGGGCCGCGGCGGTCCTTTTTCGCGAAGGAGCATAATTCACGCCCCGGAGGTTGTCAACGCCGGGCCCGGCGGGCGCATAGGGGGACAGGCCCTCTTGCGGAGCCAACGGGGGTCATGTACCCTTGGGAAAGGCGAGGCCATGAAAGAACGGGATCGGACGAGAAAAGCCCTTCTTGAGGTGGTTGCCGTCGTCGTCATCACGATCGGGTTCGGGTGCTCGAAGTCCAGCTCCTCTAGAACGGATAGGCCGCTGGACGCGGACCGGCGGCCCCGGCCGCCGCATACCCGTCGCGGGAAAGTGACTGAGCAGAAAGGCCTGCGGGCAGGGGCCTATTTCGGCTTCCGGATGAACTTGATCGCGCCTGATTCGCCTTCGGAATTGCGCCAGGTCCCTTCGAGCTTATCCCCTTCGAGCTTGAGCTCGACCTGGGTCATGTCCGCTAGTCCCTCGGTCTCGCTGTAATCAAAGAACAGCTGGCCAGCCTTGAATTCGATATCTTCGAGGTCGAAGGCCTCGCTCGCGGCGTCACTATCGAGCCGGATGGTGCCCGACAGGAGGCCGTCCTCGCTCGTGATCTCGAGAACGAACTTGGTGCTGGATTCGCCCGCAGAGGCCTCGCCGGCCCAGGTGCCTTCGACGGCGCTCCTGCTCTGCGCCTGTACGCCTCCGGACAGGAGGGACAGTAATGCCACCGCGATGATCGTGATGAACAGGGTCCTTCTCATGATCGACCTCCATCGAAAATCGGCCGGGGTACTTTAGTGGGGGCCCGCGGGCTTGTCAAGGTGTGGCCGTGAGGTGTCGGGGGAACGTCCCCTAACGGCTGTTGCTGATGAAGGCGATCCGCTTTCCGTCAGGCGACCACGATGGGACGTTGATCGTCCCTTGGCCGCCGTAGACATAGGCGATGACCCTGGGCCCGCTTGAGCCGTCCGTCGGCAACATCCGAATATAGACCTGCTTGTAGAACGGATGGTCGTCCGCCGCGACGTCCTTTCCGAATGACAGGATGACGATGCGCCGGCCGTCCGGAGAGACGTGCGGGAACCAATCATGATACAGCCCGTCAGTCAGTGGCTCCTGCCCGCTTCCGTCCGGGGCCATCCGCCAGATCCTCATGTCGCCGGTCCGGGCGGAATTGAAATAGACCAAGCGGCCGTCCGGAGTGTATTCCGGGCCGTCGTCGAGCCCGGGAGCGTCGGTCAGCCGGACCTCTTCCCCGCCTCCGACCGGGATCTTATAGACGTCATAATTCTCGCCCCGGCCGCCCGTATAGACGAGGGACCGCCCGTCCGGCGACCAGCCGTGAAGGTAGGACGGCGCCTTCGACGTGACGCGCCTCGGGGCCCCGCCCTTGATAGGCAGGGTGTAAACGATCGATTCGTCCTTATCCTCGGCGCTGTGATGGCTGATGCCGAGCTGTTTTCCGTCGAACGACAGGACGTGGTCGTTGTTGTTGGCCGTGGCGAACCCAGTGTCGATCTTCGAGGTCTTCCCTGTGGCCAGCTCGAAGCGATAGAGAGATCCGTCGACGTTATAGATCAGGAAGCGTCCGTCCCTCGTCCAGTTGGGCGCCTGGATCGGCCGGTCCGAGCGGAAGACGGCCGTGCGCCTTCCCGAGTCGACGTCAAGAAGCTCGATCGTCCCGCCGATATAGTCTCGATATGGGACGAAGTCCTCCATAGCCGGGAGGGTCACCCGAACGTTCGTGAACTTGGCCTTCTCGACGACATCGGCATTGTGCGAGCAGACGAAGAGGCCGACGAGGATCTCGCTCCCGAGGCCGATGCCCTCGACCCTTTCGCTCGCATACGGGTCGCCGAAGCGGGCCGCCGACATGATGAAGGTCGAGCCCCGCCGCTCGAGCTGGATCTGGTCGGCGCCGGAGACGGCGAGCTGCTTTTCCTCGGTATCCGTCCCGGACGACCGCCGGTACTGCAGCGAGGTCAATCCGTCGCCGTGGACGACGGCGCTGGCCTGGGCCGACCCGGTGTCCAAGGTCGAGCGGGCCATCCAGCCGATCTTGCGATGGGCCTCGACGCCCTCGCCGATGAACGCGACGCGGGCGCTGACGATGAAGTCGCCCTTAAGGCGCTTCCAGAGAAAATAACCTTCGTCGGCCGCAAACCACATGTTGGCCCCGGCTCCCTCGATGACCAGCGCCCTCTTCGCGGCGTCCTCGACGACCGTGCCGGGCTTCAAAACGGCGCCAAGATCGCCGCGGCCGTCGAAGATGGCTAAGGGCTTTTCCAGGGCCGGTGCCGGCGGCGGCGGGGCCTGACGGCAGCCGGAGACGGTCCCGGCGACGGCCGCCAGGGAGACGACGAGCATGAGGTGTCCGAATGTGATAGGGGAATTCCTGCGCATGGCCGCATGATAAACGCCCACCGGGGACTGGTCAAGAGGACATCGGCCCCTTTTTTCTGAACCGGGAGGCCCCTTTGACGTATAATACCGCGGGAACTTGTACGCGTGTTCCCCCATTCGCCTATCTTTCGAGGGAGGTCGGCATGCTCCGAGACATCATCAAAAAAGAGATCCTGGACAACATCACCAGCCCGAAATTCGTCTTTACCTTTCTCCTTTGCACCATCCTCATCCTGCTCTCGGTCTACACCGGGGTGACGAACTACCGGGCCGAGAAGAAGGAGTACACGGCGTCGCTGGCCCTCAACAAGAAGAACATGGAGAGCCAGCCGAACTACGGCTCGCTCGCCGGGATCGGGGTCAAGGTCAGCAAACCGCCGCAGGTGCTCGGGACCGTCGTCACGGGCATCGAGGAGGCCGTCGGCCGCGTCGCCCCGGTCAACATCGCCGCCGACCCGAACCTCATCGAATCCAAGTACAGCAGCAGCCCCGTCTTCGCCGTTTTCGGCGAGCTCGACCTGATGTTCATCGTCAAGATCGTCCTCAGCCTCTTCGCCATCCTCTTCACCTATGACGCCATCGTCGGCGAGAAGGAGAAAGGGACGCTGAAGCTGGCCCTGTCGAACGACGTCCCCCGCGACCGGCTCATCCTGGGCAAGGCCATTGGCGGCTACATCAGCCTGCTCCTGCCCCTGCTCATCCCGCTCCTCCTCAGCCTTCTCTTCCTGCTCATCGCGCCCGATGTCTCGCTCGGCGGACAGGACTGGGCCCGGCTGATGCTCATCTTCCTCATGTTCTTCCTCTACCTCTCGGTCTTTTTCTGTTTGGGCCTGTTCGTCTCGGCCCGGACGACGCGCTCGTCGACGAGCTTCCTCGTCCTCCTCTTTGTCTGGGTCATCATCGTCATGGTCATCCCCAAGGCCGCGGTCATCACCGCCGGCCAGGTCAAGCCGATCCCATCGGTCCATGAGATCACGGCCAAAAAGGACGCCTTCCTCCAGCAGGTCCAGACCGAGGGCCAGAAAGGCGCCCGCGAGTGGGTCACGAAGAACCAAGCCGAGGCGGCCAAGGACCCCAAAGCCTGGCAAGAAAAGTTCAGGAAGTTCATCCAGGACTACCAGCAGGAGCTGACGTCGAAGATCGACGAGAACAACGCCGCCCTCGAGCGGGATTACCAGCAGAAGAAAAAGGCCCAGCAGAATCTGGCCGTCAACCTCTCGCGGATCTCGCCGGCCTCCGCCCTGACCTTCGGCTCGATGACCCTGGCCCGCACCGGGGTCGACGAGTTCGACCGGTTCCTGGCCTCGGTCCGGGCCTACAAGCCCATCTATACCAAGTGGATCAACTCGAAGCTCGGCGAAAGCATCAACTTCCAGACCGGCGAGCAGTCCAAGATCAATATCGACGACATGCCTCAGCACGTCTACGAGCCGGAGTGGCTCAGCAAATCGCTCCTCCGGGCCATCCCCGATTTCGCCCTGCTCCTGGTGATGATCATCGTCTTTTTCGTCGGCGCCTACGTCTCGTTCCTGCATTACGACGTCCGTTAAGGAGGATCCCATGCTCGAAGCCATCAATCTGACCAAGCGTTACGAGGACGGCGAGCTGGCCCTCGACGGGCTGAGCTTCAAGGTCGAGCCGGGCGAGATCTTTTGCATGTTCGGGGCCAACGGCGCCGGCAAGACGACGACCATCAATCTCTTTCTCGGCTTCCTTCCGCCGACGTCCGGGACGGCCCTCGTCGAGGGGATCGACGTGGCCAAGGACCCCCTCAAGGCCAAGCGCCATGTCTCCTTCGTCTCCGAGAACGTCATGCTCTACGGCAACTTCACGGCCATCCAGAACCTCGACTACTTCAGCAAGCTGGCGGGCAAGCGGAACCTGACAAAAAAGGATTACGGCGAGGTCCTCGGGCAGGTCGGTCTCCAGAAGGAGGCCTTCGACCGCCGGATCAAGAACTTCTCCAAAGGCATGCGGCAGAAGCTCGGCATCGCCATCGCCCTGGTCAAGGACGCCGCGAACGTCCTTCTCGACGAGCCGACCTCGGGCCTGGACCCCCAGTCGGGCCGGGAGTTTCTGGAGATCCTCGTCCAGATGCGCGATAAGGGCAAGTCGGTCTTCATGTCGACCCACGACATCTTTCGGGCCAAGCTTATCGCCGACCGCATCGGCTTCATGCGCAAGGGCAAGCTGGTCATGCTGAAGACGGTCCAGGACCTGGCCCACGAGGACCTGACCGACCTCTATATCCAGTACATGGAGGAACAGCCGGCAACGGCGCCTGCCGCTCCGGCCGGGATGTGACCTCGTCCCGTTCCCCGGGATTCTTTCCTGCCCGGCCGGATGTCCGGCCAGGACCCTCAGGCGCGAACCCGGCATTCTCTCGGGGGCGGGCCCCTTTTCCCCGCACTTAGGGCCTTGGCACGCTTTTTGGATTAGGATAGGGAGAAAAGGGCTAAAGAACCCCTTGGGAGGGACCCATGTTCGGCAAGACGGTGACCTTGTTCCGCATTTTCGGCTTCGAGATCAAAGTCGATTGGAGCTGGCTCATCCTGGGCGCGTTGATCGTCTGGAGCCTGGCCACGGGCCTCTTCCCGACGTGGTACAAGGGCCTGGACCCGGCCGACTATTGGGTCATGGGCGTCGCCGGCGCGCTGGGCCTGTTCCTCTCCATCATCTTCCATGAGCTCTGGCATTCCCTCGTCGCCCGCCGCTACGGGGTCGAGATGCGCGGCATCACGCTCTTCCTCTTCGGCGGCGTATCAGAGATGGGCGATGAGCCCGCCAGTCCGAAAGCCGAGTTCTTCCTAGCCATAGCCGGGCCGATCTCGAGCGTAGTGCTGGCCGCGGCCCTTCTTGGGTCGAGCTTTCTCCTGGCCGGCTCGGGACCCATGACCCCGGTCACCGGCGTCCTCAACTACCTCGGCTACCTGAACTTCGTCCTGGCGGGATTCAACCTCATCCCCGCCTTTCCCCTGGACGGCGGCCGCGTCCTGAGGGCCGTGCTCTGGGGGACTTGGAATGACCTTCGCCGGGCGACCCGCGCCGCCTCCTCCATCGGAGCCGGGCTGGGGGCCGCCCTCATGATTCTCGGCGCCGTCCAGTTCTTCATGGGCCGCTCCATCGGCGGGCTCTGGACCCTCGTCATCGGCATGTTCGTGCGCGGCGCGGCCCGGTCGTCCTATCGGCAGCTGCTCTTCCGCCGGGCCCTCGAAGGCGTTCCGGTCAGGAAGTTCATGGCCGCGGACGCGGTCACGCTGGAGCCCTCGACCTCGATCGAGAAACTCGTCGAGGATTACATCTACAAGTATCACTTCAAGCTCTATCCCGTGGTCGACGGCGGGAAGCTCGTCGGCTGTGTCACGCTCGACCAGGTCAAGGAACTCGGCCGCGAGGAATGGGCTTCGCACAACGTCGGGGAGCTCTCTCGCGGCTGCTCCCCGGAGAACAGCATCGGCCCCGATGAGGACGTCATGAAGGCCCTGGCCCAGATGCAGAAGACGGGCCGCAGCCGGCTCATCGTCGCCGAGGGCGAGAAGCTCTCCGGCGTGATCGCGCTCAAGGATATTCTGGGATATATCGCCCTCAAGCTGGACCTCGAGGAGGAGTGAATGGCCACGACCAAAGACATGACCAAGAAGACGAAAGCGGTGGAGGAGCCGGCCTGCCCCGAGGGGTTGAACCTGCCCCGGCAAACGCGGGAGGAGTACGTCGCGGACCTCCTCCAGCAGATCGGCGCCTTCGAAGAGAGGCTGGACGAGATCGAAGCGGACATGGAATCGTCCGGCTGGGACGACATCGGCGACTTTCGCGGCCAGCTCGACGACCTCAGGATGAAGCTGAAAGCCGCCCGGTCGAGGTCGGAGGAGCTCGAGACGGTGTCGGACGCGGCCTGGCCCGATGCGCAGGAGGAGATAGAATCGTCCCTGGCCGAAATATCCGGGAGCATCGACGACCTCACGGCCGGGCTCGGCCAGGTCCTGCCGGAATAGCCGGCGCCGGGCCAGGGCCGTCAGCCTTTTTCGAGAAGGCCCATCTTCTTGAGGGCCATGTCGCCGCGGCTCATCTCCGGCCCGTCTCCCGGGAGATAGAGCATGACCCCGCCCTTGACCGGCCGGAGCATGATCCTGCCCAGCCGGGCGAGCTCGCCGGTCGCGTCGATGGGATTAGCGCCGTCGAAATAGCCCTTAAAGGCGTCGTTGAAGCCGCTGTAGACCGAGTGGATGCCCTTATAGTTCTCGAGCCGCAAGCGGCCGATGGCCAGCTTGACGAATTCCTCCGGACTGAGCTTGTTCTTCATGAAATTCCTCCCTTCATGTCCTGTCATGAGAGAGGACGAGCGGGGCCCGAGGTTTTTCTCAGCCCGTCCGGGGGCTATCGCTCGGCGCCTTGATCTCGGCGAGCTCCCTTTCGAGATCGAGCGGCCCCTTGGCGCGGAAGAACTCGCTCGCTTCCCAGAGGGTCAGGGCCCGGGTGTCCGAGCGGACATACCGGCCGTTGGTGTACGCATAGCGGGAGACGACGGACATGTCCCCGCCCTGTTTCCAGTACGTCTCGAGCCGGGGATAGCCCCCCTCGGCCTGGCGGCCGACGAAGATCATGGCCCCGATGATGATGCCCCGGCCCGTCCCTCGGACCTGATCGAAGACGAGCCACTGGTAGCCTCCCGCCGCCGAGGGGACCCCGCAGAGGACGAATTTCTCCTCCTGGCCGTCACCGTTGAGGTCGATCGAGACGGACCGCAGCGGGCCGCCATCGTCCTTCTCGAACTGTTCGCGGAGAACGGCCGGGACGGCGCTATCGGGGGTCGCGGAGCGCACCGAAAAGAACGTCCTCATGGGGAATTCGGCCGCGGGAGCGGTGATCTGGCCGCGCGAGGGGAGACCAGGGATGAAAACGGCCAGAACGGCCGATCCGAGCCGGAGCGTCATTCGTCTCATGTTCGACCAGAATATAACCCCGCAGCGGGAAATGTCAAACGTCGCAGGGGAGGGTCTGCCGTTGACAAGCGGCGGTCCTCCGCTACAATGGACGCCAGGACGATGGTCGTCCCGGTGGGCCCATGAATCTTCGGACGAGGAGAAGAGAATGACGGACAACACGGCTGAACTCAAGAGACGCGCATTCATCAAGAAGGGACTGACCGGGCTGGCCGCGGTCGGGGCCTTGCCCGGAGTCGTCAAGGCCGCGGCCCTCGGCGCCAGCGGGACGGCCCAGGCCGCCCCTGCGCCGGCCGGCGCCAAGCCGATCATCCGCACGTTGGGCAAGACCGGGCTCAAGGTCCCTGTCGTCAGCATGGGCGTCATGAACGCCGACAACCCTGCCGTCGTCCAGGCCGCCCTGGACACGGGTATCACCCTGCTCGACACGGCCTGGGGCTACCAGCGCGGCCAGAACGAGAAGATGATCGGACAGGTCATCGCCGGGCGGCCCCGCGATTCCTACATGATCGCGACCAAGGTCCCCGGCCCCAACAGGGATAAGTCCATGCAGGGCTTGGACGACGCCGGTATCGAAAAGGCCTTCCTGGCCAAGTTCGACGAGAGTCTCACACGCCTGGGGACCGACCACGTCGAGATCCTCCACCTTCACAATAACACCTCGCCCGAACACGTCCAGAATCCGGCCATCATCGGGGCCCTGCAAAAGGCCAAGAAGGCGGGCAAGGCCCGTTTCATCGGGATCACGACCCACGGCAATGAGCCGGCGGTCATCCGGGCGACGATCGAGGCCAAGGCCTACGACGTCATCCTGACGGCCTACAACTTCCGGCAGGATTACGGTGCCGACCTCCGCAAGGCCGTGGCCGAGGCGACCGCGGCCGGGCTGGGCATCATGGCCATGAAGACCCAGGCCGGCGCCTATTGGGACAAGGAAAAACAGCAGCCGATCAACATGCGGGCCGCCCTCAAGTGGGTCCTCAACGATCCGAACGTCACGACGGCCATTCCCGGTTTCACGACCTTCGACCAGCTCAAGGAGGACTTTTCGGTCGTGACCGATATTACCCTCACGCCTCAGGACCTCAAGGACCTCCGGCTGGGCGAACAGGTGGCCGGTCTCTATTGCCAGCAGTGCGGGCAGTGCCTCGCCGGCTGCCCGAAGGGCCTTCCCATCCCGGACCTGATGAGAAGCTACATGTACGCTTATGGCTACAAGAACCTTCATGCCGCCCATGAGCTCGTCGGCTCCCTCGACATCCCCGGGGAGCCCTGTGGCTCATGCGCCTCCTGCACGGCCGTCTGCGCGAAGGGCTTCGACATCGCCGACCGGGTCAGGGATATCAACCGCCTCCGGGCCGTCCCCGGCGACTTCTTCGCCTAATCTCAAGAGAAATATCGTTGTTTCGGGCCTCGGGGGCTCCCTCCGAGGCCTGTCTATTTGGTTCTTCTCCGTTTTCTGGGAATCCTCTCGAGGCGGCGAGGGATTTTGCCTCGAAGATCCCCGTCCGTGGAGGGGGGACCCGCGCAGCGGGGGGAACCGGACGACTGGTTCCCGGGGGGCCGGGGAGCCAGAGGCAAATCCCGAGCAAAGCCGGAGAGAGGAGCTTCCCGTAACATGAACCCTTCTTCTTGCCCTAAAAACTTCTTGACATTAATATCGTAATGATATTATAGTGATATTATTCAAGGAGGCCCACATGAAAGACATCCAGGAAAAGACCATCTTCACCATCAACGGCCTGGTCATGGCCGCCATCGACCTCATCGTCTTCTTCTTTTGCGCCCGGTACTTCGTCACCCACGTGGACCGGGCGGGCTCGCCGGCGGGAATGATCGTCGCCGTCTTCGGTTGCATCCTCGTCTTCCTGACCTTCGGCGGCTTCTTCCTCATCCACCCGAACGAGTCCAAGGTCTTCACCTTCCTCGGCAAGTACGTCGGCACCGCCAGGACGGCCGGTTTCTTCTGGACCAATCCCTTCGTCGTCAAGAAGAAAGTGACCCTGCGCATCTTCAACTTCAATAGCGAGACGATCAAGGTCAATGACGCCTTGGGCAACCCGATCGAGATCGCCGCCGTTGTCGTCTGGCACGTTGTCGATTCGGCCAAGGCCATCTTCAACGTCGAGAGCTATCAGAACTTCGTGGCCATCCAGGGCGAGACGGCCATCCGGCAGCTGGCCACGCACTATCCCTACGACGCCCACGACAAGGACACGGAGTCCCTGCGGGCCAATCCCGACGAGATCGCCGGCAAGCTCAAGGAACACGTCCAGAACCGGCTCGACGTGGCCGGGATCCACGTCGTCGAGGCCCGGCTTTCGCACCTGGCTTACGCGCCCGAGATCGCCCAAGCCATGCTCCGCCGTCAGCAGGCCGAGGCCATCATCGCCGCCCGGGCCAAGATCGTCGACGGCGCCGTCGGCATGGTCGAGATGGCCCTGCGGAGCCTCGAATCCCAGGGCGTCGTCAAGCTCGACGAGGAAAAGAAGGCCGCCATGGTCAACAACCTTCTCGTGGCCCTCGTCTCGGAGACCGAGATGCACCCGATCGTCAATACGGGGTCGCTCTACACCTGACGGATCGTAAGCCGTGAGCGAGAAGAAGAAATTCCTTCTGAGGCTCGATGCCGCGCTCTACGACGCCCTGGAGAAGTGGGCCGCCGACGAGATACGGAGCATCAACGCCCAGATGGAATATGTCCTCAAGGAGGCGGTCCGGAAGGCCGGACGCCTCCGCGAAGGACGGGAGGACCGAAAATGAAGACCGTTGTCAGGATCCTGCTCCTGGCGACCCTGGCCGTGATCGCCCTTCTCCTCATCCTCTTCTAGCGAGAATATTCTTCTGCCGTCCCGGACGTTGACTTACAGCGCCCGGTGTTCTAAGTTTGAGCCGATGCGGATCCCATCCCAGTCGAAGAGATGGCCGTGAAGCGCGCCATTCAGGCGGCGCTCGCCGTCGCGTTCCTTGTTTTCGCCGTGCTGGCCCTGTTCGTCGGGCGGCCGGAGCGGGAGGCGGAGAACCGGGTCGACCTTGCGCCGCGGCCCTCGGCTCAGCCAGTGGTCCGGGAGGAAGCGACCCTCCGCAACGTGACCAAGAAGCCGGTCGAATACACGATCCTGCCGAGCCCGAACGTGCGGGTCCCGAGGACAAGGACCCTTGCCGTTGGCGCCGTGGACAAGCTCGCGACGGACCTCCCGGTCGAGATCTCGTTCGACAGTGGCCGGCGCATGATGACTTATCTCATCCACCCGGGCAGACCCTATTCCTTCCGCTACGACGAGACGAACGTCATCAGGGTCTATCCCGGCTCCCATGGACGGGAGGACGCCGCCGACCTGGCCCCCTTCGTGCCGACCCCTCCGGAGGTGGTCGCCCGGATGCTCGAGCTCGCGGCCGTCGGCCCGAAGGACGTGGTCTACGACCTCGGCTGCGGCGACGGCCGGATGGTCATCGCCGCCGCCAAGACCCGAAGCTGCCGCGCGGTCGGCATCGAGCTCGACCCCGCGCTCCTCGAGCAGTGCCAGGCCGCCGCGGAAGAGGCAGGCGTCACCCCGCTCGTCCGTTTCCTGCGCCTGGATGCGACCAAAGCCCATCTGACCGAAGCCACGGTCCTCGCCCTTTATCTCCTGCCGGAATCGCTCGAGACCCTGGCTCCTGTCTTCGATAGAGACCTCGGTCCCGGGGCCCGCATCGTCTCGCACGACTACAAGATCCCCGGCTGGGATGCCCGCATCGTCCGGACCGAGGTCCTGCCCGGAGAGAACGGCCGCGACCACAGGGTCATCCTCTATCGCATGCCGGGGACGCGATGAGCGAGACGGTCCGCTTTCTCGCGGATTTCTGCCGCGATCATCCGCTCGACGAGAAGATCCTCGTCAGTCGCTCATTTGTGACCGGCCGTCAGATCGGGGAGGCGCTGGCCCGTGAGGCCGGATCGTGGATCAACCTCCGCTTCGTCACGGTCCCCGCATTGGCCGCGGAAGTCATGGCCAAGAGCGGTGTGGCCGGCGCGGGCAACCCGATGACCTCTTCGGCGGAGCTCGCCCTGACAGACAGGCTCTTCCGGGAGCTCCTGGCCGAGGGAAGGCTCGACTATTTCGTTCCGGCCGGGGCCTCGCCCGGATTGTCCCGCTCGCTCCACCGGGCCATCCGCGAGCTCCGGCTCGACGGCCTGACGAGCGCCGACATCCGGCCCGCGAGCTTTCTTGTCGAACGGAAGGGCCGCGAGCTCGCTCTTATCCTCGACCGCTACGAGCGGGCCCTGGCCGCGGACGGCCTGCTCGATCTTCCCGGGCTCCTCGGCGCCGCTGTCAAGGCTTCCTCGCGGCCGCTTGGCGATTCCGCGTGGGTCCTCTGTCCGACGGACATGCGGCTCTGCCGCCTCGAAGCGGACCTCGTCAGAACGGCGGCCACCGGCGGGCGCTTCATCCTCGTCCCCGGCGACCCTGTCATCGGCCTGGAGCGGCCTCCTCAGTGCTGGCCCGCTCCCGGGCCCGCCGATCTCTCCGCCGCCGGACGCCTGTCTTGGCTCTTCGAGCCACGTCAGGCGCCTCCCGCCGGAAAAGGGGCCGGGATCGAGATCTTCAGGGCGCTTGGGCCGGCCAACGAGTGCCGGGAGATCCTGCGACGCCTTTATGACGAGAAGATCCCCTTCGACCAGGCTGAGGTCCTGACGCCGGCGGGGTCGCCGCACGCGACCGTCTTTTATCTTCTCGCGGCCCGGACGAATCTGCCCGTCACGTTCGGGGACGGCATCCCCGTCTGCTTCACCTCTCCCGGCCGGCTCTTCTTCGGTCTCACCGCGTGGCTGGCCAACGACTTTTCGAGCGACGAGTTCTGTCGGCTTCTCGAGACCGGCGATCTCGCCCTTCCGGGGGGCGTGTCGGTCGGGCCTCTCCCGGCCCGGACGGCTTGCCGCCATATCCGCAACGCCATGATCGGCTGGGGCCGGGACCGGTATATCGAGCGCCTCGCGGCCCTTCGCGACTTGAAGAAGGCCGACCTGGCCTCCCTCAAGGCGGGAGAGGGCGGCGAGGCCGGCGAGGAAGCGGAAGGGCGGCGGGCCGGGTATCTCGCGGCGGTCGCCGAGATCGAAAAGCTTTCGTCCGCGATCAGCCGGATACTGGGGCTTATTCCGCAGCCGGACGCCGCCGGCACACACGACCTCCGGCTCCTTTGTGAGGCCTTCTCCCGGCTCATCCGGGAATATTCGCGGGCCGAATCGGACCTCGACGGCACGGCCCGCCAGGTCCTTCTCGACCGTCTCGGCGAGTTCGTCGAGGAGAGCCGGTTCCCGGCGTTGTCCCTGAAAGAGGCCCTCGACCTCATCCGTACTACCGGCGCTTCGCTCCGGGTGGGCACGTCGCCGCCCCTGCCCGGCCGCCTTCACGTCGCCGGCCTGTCTTCGGGCGGATTCTCGGGCCGTCCGGTCACATTTGTCGCCGGCCTCGACGAGGCGACCTTCCCCGGCCGCGGGCTCCAAGACCCCATCTTGCTCGACGAGGAGCGCGCCGCGATCTCGAGCGCCCTCCCGACCTCGGCCGACGTCCTCCGCGCCCGTCTCTACGGATTGGCCGCCGTCCTCGCATCGCTCCGGGGCCGGGTCGTGTTGAGCTATCCCTCCTTCGACGTCGTCGAGGGCCGCGAGTCTTTTCCCTCCTCGGTCGTGCTTCAGGCGTTCCGTCTTCTCCGCGGCGACGCCGATCTCGACTACGCCGCACTCGACAAGGCCCTCGCCGAAGCATCGGGCTTCCTGCCCGGCGGGGCCGCTCGGGCGTTCGATGAGACCGATTGGTGGCTTGACCGGCTCATGTCCGAGCCGCGGCCCGACGGTCCCCGCACCGTCGCGGCCAACTTCCCCGACCTCGCCGCCGGCCTCGCGGCCTTGGACGCCCGGGACGGTGAAAAACTGACGGCCTACGATGGGCTCGTCGACATCGGTCCCCTGCGTGCCGAGGTCGACCCCGTGTCAGGGCGATCGGCCGTCATGTCCGCGACGCGCCTCGAGTTGCTGGCCAAATGCCCCTTCGGCTATTTTCTGCGCCATGTCCTCAAGGTCCAACCCCCGGAGGAGGTCTCGTTCGACCGGTCGCGCTGGCTCGACCCGCTCCAGCGCGGCAGCCTCATCCACGAGATCCTCTGCGAATTCATGACCGGGGTCGCGGCCAATCGTGAGGACGTCGGCGCCGACCGGCATGCCTCCCTTATGGCCCGGATCGCCGGCGGAAAGATCGCGGAAACCAAGCGGGCCATCCCGCCTCCCTCCGACGGCATCTTCGAAAGCGAGCGTCGGGACATCTTGGAGACCCTCGACATCTTCATGGCCGCCGAGGAAAAGCGCGAGGAAAGAAGGGGGCGGCCGCTCGAGTTCGAGAAGGAGATCGACCGGGAAAAGATCTCCCTCGGAGAGGGGCGCTCATTCCGGCTCCGGGGGTTCATCGACCGCGTCGACGAGATCGGGAAGGACACCTACCGGATCATCGACTACAAGACAGGGAGCTCTAGGCCCTACGAGGACCTCGTCCATTTCGGCCGCGGCCGGACGCTCCAGCCCGCCCTCTACGCGATCGCGCTCGAGCAGATCCTGTCCCGGGAACGGCCGGGCCGGACGCCGCGGGTCGCCGAGAGCGGCTATCTTTTCCCGTCGCGAAAAGGCGAGGGCCACGAGATCATGGTCCGGGACTTTGACCGGGACCGGCTGAGGCTCCTCCTCAACGACCTTCTCGCCCTTATCGAGAAGGGCCGTTTCTTCGCCGGACCCGACGCCTGGTGCACCTATTGCGACTACTGCAATGTGTGCGTGTCCGGCGGCCCCGGCTCCTCCGCCGCCAAGCGCGACGCGAACCCCGAGATCTTCGCCGCCTACGACAAGCTGGACGAATACAAATGACGCCCGCGAAAAGAACGCCGCCGCCCGACCAGGCCGCCCGCGACCGGATCAGCCGCGATCTCGAGACGACGTTCCTCGTCGAGGCCGGCGCCGGGTCGGGCAAGACGAAGAGCCTGGTCGACCGGATGATCGCTCTCCTCGCCACGGGCCGCGCGTCCATCGACACTCTGGCCGCCGTGACCTTCACCCGAAAGGCCGCGGCCGAGCTCCGCGGCCGCTTTCAGGTCGCCCTCGAGCAGGCCCGGCTCGGGGAGAAGGACGCCGAGGTCCGGGAGCGCTTCGATGCCGCGCTGACCCGCCTCGAAAGGTCCTTCATCGGGACGATCCACTCGTTCTGCGCCCGGCTTCTGAGGGAGCGCCCTGTCGAGGCGGGCATCGACCCCGAGTTTCGCGAGCTCGAAGAGCACGAGGACCGCGTCCTGCTCGAGAAGAGCTGGGACGAATACCAAGCCAAGGCCAGGCTCGAGAACGAAGCCGCCTTGCGCGGCCTTGACGAGGCCGGGCTCGACCCCGGCGACCTCGAAGCAGCCTTCAAGGCCATCGCCGAGTTCCCCGACGTCAAGGCGGCCCCGGGGCGCTCCCAGCCGCCGGACTTTGGGGCCATCCGCCGGGACCTCGAGAAGCTCATCGACCTGGCCTCCCAGCTCGTCCCCAGGGAGCGGCCGGAGAAGGGCCGGGACCCCCTCCAGGGCCTGTTCGTCCGGCTCTTCCGCAGGCGGCGCAACATTGGCTTCACCGACGGCCGGCGGCTCATGGAATCGGTCGAGCTCTTCGAAAAGGCGCTCTGCTGCAAGAAGACCTACTGGGCAAAAAAGGAAGACGGGCTCCGGCTTCTCGCCGCGGCCGAGTCCTTCCAGGAAAAGGTCGCCGGACCGGCCATCCGCGAATGGCGCGAATTCCGGCACACGCGGGCCCTGGCCTTCCTCGGGCCGGCCATCCGGTTCTATGCCGAGAAGCGGCGGGCCGTAGCCCGGCTCAATTTTCAGGACCAGCTCATGCTCACCGCCCAGCTCTTGCGTGACAACCCCGAGGTCCGCCGCTACTTCCGGAAGCGCTTTCATCCGATCCTCGTCGACGAATTCCAGGACACCGATCCCATCCAGGCCGAGATCCTGTTCCTGCTCACCGGGACGTCCGGTATCGAGAAGGACTGGACCCGGCTCGCGCCCGCGCCCGGGTCGCTCTTCCTCGTCGGCGATCCCAAACAGTCCATCTACCGCTTCCGGCGGGCCGACATCGATATCTACAATCTCGTCAAGGACAGGATCAGGGCGTCCGGAGGGGAAACGGTGTCCCTGAGCGCGAATTTCCGCTCCTTGCGTCCGATCGCCGACTGGGTCAATCCGCTTTTCGATCCATCGACCGCAGGCGCGTTCCCGGCCCGCGCGGACGCTTACCAGGCCGCTTTCATGCCTCTCGATACGGTCCGCGGCCCAGGCCGCGGCACGCTCTCCGGCGTACGGAAGATCACCGTTCCCGTCGTGCCCTACCACCGCAAGGAGGACATCACCGAGATCGACTCCGCGCGGGTGGCCGGGTTCGTCGCCTGGGCCCTGGCCGGGAACCTTCTCCTCGACGACGGCGCGAGCGGGACGCGGCCAGCCCAGCCCGGCGACTTCCTCATCCTCTTCCGCTACAAGGACCGCATGAGCAAGTACGCCCGGAGACTCGAGGAGCTCGACATCCCCTTCGAGATCGCCGGCAGCGACGCCTTCTCCGAGAATGCCGAGATCATGGAGATCAAGAACCTTCTCCTGGCCCTCGACGATCCCGACGACCCCGTGGCCGCGGTGGCCGCGTTGCGCGGGCTCTTCTTTGGTCTGAGCGACCAGGACCTTATCGAGCACCGCGCCGCCGGCGGGGGATTCTGCTACCTCGCTGAAGCCGCGGCGGCAGCCGGATCGGCCCGTGTGCGAGGGGCCTTCGCCGTACTTCGCGGCTGGAGGGAACTCACGACCCGGGTCCCGCCGTCGGTGGCCCTGGAGATCATCCTTCAGAATTCGGGCCTTCTCAACCATCTCGTCACCGCGGAAATGGGCAGCAGCCGGGCGGGCAACGTCCTCAAGCTCGTCGAGGTCCTGCGCGGCCGCGAGAGCGAGGACATGACCTCGTTCGCCGCCGCGGTCGCGTTCATCGGTGAATGGGTGGGCGCCCAGCCCGTCGAGGAGATGAGCTTGGCGCCGGGCCGGCGCAATGCCGTACGCCTCATGAACCTCCACAAGGCCAAGGGGCTCGAAGCGCCGGTCGTGTGGCTGGCCAACCCGGCCGGGGCCGGCGACTTCGAGCCGGACAAGCACGTCCGCCGGACGGGAAAGACCCCCCTCGGCCATTTCCGCTTCACCAAGCCGACCGGCTACCAGAAGAGAAAGGTGTCTCAGCCAATCGGTTGGGAAGAGAGCGCCGCCGAAGAATTGAAATATGAGGAAGCCGAGGAGAACCGGCTGATGTACGTGGCGGCGACCCGGGCCCGGGATCTTCTCGTCATCAGCGGCTACGCCGGCAACCTCGGCACGAAAAGAGCTTGGGGTCCGCTCGAGCAGGGACTGATCGGCTTGGAAGAGCTTCCGGAATTCCGGCCTTCGCCGGGCGGAGGAAGGCCATGCGCCGCGCCTCCCCGGGAGAAGAAGACCGCCGTCAAGCCTGCCGAAGTGGCCAAGGGGCGGGAGGAGCTGAGGCGGAAGATGGCCGGCGCGTCGCGGGCCTCGTCGCTCCACGAGACGGTGACCGCCCTGGCCCGGAGGGCCGGAGAAACGCCAGAGTGGGCCAAGGGCGGGCTCGGGCTCTGGGGCTCCGAAGTCCACATCATGCTGAAGACGCTTGGCGAATCCTGGGGAGAGAAAGGGTTTTCCGGCGGCGAGGAGGGCCTCCTTGGCCTGGCCCGGGACGTCCTCGTCGCCTCCGACCGGGATCCCGCGTCCTTCCGCGAGCTCGCCGCCCACGTCGGGAGCATCATCGGCAGCCCCTTCTGGCTGCGAGCGATGCGGGCCGGCCGACGGCTTTATGAAGTGCCCTTCTCGGTCAAGGTCGGGCCCGCGGATGCCGAGTATGGGGAGCTCGTCGCCGCGGTCGGGCCCGTCCCCGTCGCCGGCGGGAAGCCCGTGGCCACCGCTCCTGGGGTACCCGTCTTTCTTTCAGGCGCGGTCGACCTTCTTTTCAAGGAAGCCGACGGCTGGGTCATCGCCGATTACAAAACCGACCGGCTGCCCGCGGTGCTCGCCGGCGCCGCGGAGGAAGACAAGGGAAGGGCCCTGGCCGTGCTGGTGGACCACTATCGGCCCCAGGTGCGGCTCTATACCCGCTTCTGGTCGAAGATCTCCGGGGAGAAGGTCAAGGAATCCGGGCTTTACTTCACCGCCCTCGGCCGGTGGGTCAGGATCGAGGGAGCTGGCGGATGACCGGAGCGGGCGCCTGGACGTTGATCATGACGACCTCGGCGAAGGCCGAGAACGAGAAGGGGAACTCGGCCAGCCGGTCGTTGCCCTTCTTCATGACGAACGCGGCGTCCGTCTTGAAGTCGATGCGGTAGTCCGAGAAATAGCCCCTGTCGGCATGGACCTGGAGCGAGCCCGCGCCCGCCCCTTCGCCTTCGAAAACCCCTTGTGAGTCGCCGAGGTCCTTGGTGCCCGACACGGAGACCTTATAGACGGCGGAGATGAGGGCCAGCCGGCCGTCGTCGGCCGGAAGGATGTCATCAAGCGTGTACGTGATGGCCAGGTTGACCTGGATATCGAGCCCCTGAAAGGGGATGGTCAATCGCCGGCTCTCCAGCCAGCTCTCGCCCCGGCCGACCGGCTCGGCCGGGAAGGCCGGGAAATAATCGCGCAGGATCTGGGGGATGGAGATGTTGAAGGGGTTTCCGCCGCCGATGACCTCGGGGTTGCGGATGGATTCGACCCTGCCGGTCCGGTTGAAGACGACCTCCAGGGCCTCCCCCTTGGTCGCGCCGATCTTCTGGGAGATGACCTTTTCGGGCAGGCGGATGTTGACGTCGATGCCCGGGCTCGTCAGGTCGGCCCGGACGGTGTCGCGCGCCGAGGGCTTGGCGAGGAGTTGGATCTCGCCGCGGGAATCGGCGTTCAGGGCCAGATCCACGCCCAGGAAGTTCTTGCCATCGACGTTGATGACGCTGGAGAGGCTGTAGGTCAGGACGGTGCCTTCGGCCGGGCCGAAACGGAGAGCGATCTTGTCCTGACCGGGGAGGAGGACCGGTCCCGCGGCCAGGGCGCCCACGAGGGCCGCCGCGGCGAGGGCCTTTCGCGTCGTCATGGCATCTCTCTCCTTTTCGCTTGCCGGCCGGCTCCCTAGAAACCGGGATCGGTGATCTTCTTTTCCTGCCAGGTCCCGAACTTGGCCAGGAGCGGCCGGATCTCGGCCGCCTTGCCGACGATGACGAGCACGAAATCCTCGCGGGGCAGGAGCCTCTCCGCCGCTGACTTGAGGGCCTCAGGGGTGAGTTTGTCGATCTCAGCGAGGTATTTGTCGTACTCGTCGAAGCCCCGCTTGTAGAAGGCCAGCCGGACATAGGCGCCGGCCTTGCTGGCGTTGGTCTCGAGGCTCGGAGGGAACTGGCCGAGGATGTAATTGCGGGCGCTTTCCGTTTCCTCTGCGCCGAACCCGCCCTTCGCCTTCTTCAGGAGATCGAACACGATGTCGAGCATCTCGCCGATCTTGTCGTTCTTGGTGTAGGAGCTGAGGACGGTGATGCCGCCGACGCCCCAGTTGCGGGCCGAGCTCGAAGCGCCGTAGGTCAGGCCTCTCTTGATCCGCAGCTCGGTGTTGAGCCAGGATGTGAACCGGCCGCCGAACAGCGTGTTCATGGCCGAGGCCGCGGCTGTGATCTTGTCACCCATGGCGTAGCCAGGCGCTCCGAGCGAGAAGTACGCCTGGGTCGCGTCGGGCTTGTCGACGAGGACGAGTTTCTTTCCCGCGGGTCGGGGAAGGGCGGGAACGGTCGCCGCGGGCGCGGGCCCGGCCGGACTGGCCAGGCGGCCGAGCGTCTTTTCCAGGAGCGCACCCAGGCTGGCCCGGTCGATGTCGCCGACGACGGCCGCGATGGCCCGGTCGGGCCGATAATGTGACCTATAGAAATCCTTGACCGTCTGAACGGTCATCCTGGCCAGCGTGACTTCCGTGCCGGAGGCCAGGTGGCCCAGGGGATGGCCGCCGAAATAGGCCTTCTGGAAATAATACCGGATGGCCGCGCCCGGGTTGTCCTTCGCGGCCTTGAGGCCGTCGATCCGGAGGTCCCGCTCCTTCTCGAACTCCTCCGCGGCGAAAGCGGGGTCCATGAGCACGGCCGCGGCGATCTCGAGAAGCCGCGGGAAATGCCCGGCCAGGCTGTCGCCGTAGACCTGGGCGTACTCTTCCGCGGCGCCGATCCCGAAGTTCGCGCCCATGAAGTCGAGGGCCTCGGCGACGGCATCGGCATCCATCTTCGACGTCCCCTTCATCAGCAGGGCCGCGGTCAGGCCGGCGACCCCCTCAGCCGAGGCCGGCTCGGCGGCCGAGCCGGCGCCGCCGATGAACATCCGGAAGCTGACGAGGGGCACGTCGGCGTTCCGCAGATGATAGACCGTGAGGCCGTTCTTGAGGACGAGCTTTTCGGGCGCCGGCAGCTGCCGGGCCGCCTGGAGAGGCAGGGCCGCCGCGGCGATCGCGACGGCGAGAACGAGGGCCGGGACCGTGCGGTTGTCGCTTCTCATTGCGCGCCTCCTTCGGGGATGAGCTTGCCGACGGTCTTGTTCGACTCGATGAGGTATTTCCCGGCGGCCTCCTTGACGCGTTCGATCTTGACCGCCGCGTAGTCGTCCATGATCGTGAAGAGCTTGCCGAAGTCGCCGAAGACGAGCTCGGTCGCGCCGAGCTGGTTGGCCTTGCCGGCGACCGTCTGCAAGCCTTGATAGAAGTCGGTGCGGACGATGTTGATGGCTTTTTCGTATTCCTGCGGGGTGATGCCGCTCGTCCGGACCTTGGCCAGCTCCTCCTCGATGACCCGCTCGATCCGGTCGAGGTCGGCCCCCGGCCGGGGCTTGACGTCGATCGTGAAGAGTTGGGGATCGATCGTCTCCCCGATTCCTCCACCCACGTCGATGGCCAGTTCCTCCTCTCGGACCAGGCGGCGGTAGAGCCGGCTGCTCTCGCCCTCGAGGAGCGGCTTGGCCAGGATCGAAAGCGGCAGGAAATCGGGGTCCTTGGCGCTCGGGCCGTGCCAGACGGCGACAAAGGATGGCGTCTGGGCCTCCTTGCGCATGAGGACGGTCTTCGTCCCGAGCTGGGTTGGCTCGACCGTGCTGACGGGCGGCGGGGGAGGGGAGGCCTTGACGGGGCCGTAGTACTTGCGGATAAGCTCGAGAGTCCGGGCCGGATCGATATCGCCGGCGACGATAAGCACGGCGTTGCTCGGCGCGTAGTAGGTGCGGTAGTAGGCCATGACCTCGTCACGGCGCCAGCTCAGGATGTCGCTCATCCAGCCGATGACGTCCCAATGATAGGGGTGGGCCATAATGGCCGTCGCCCGGACCGTCTCCGAGAGCAGGGCGTCGTTGTCGTTGTCGACGCCGAGCCGCCTTTCCGAAGCGATGACGCCGCGTTCGGACTCGAAAACCTCGGGCACGAAAGCCAGCCCCTGGATGCGGTCGGCCTCCATGGCGATCATGGCCTCGAGGGCGGCCGGTGGGAACCAGTCCGTGTAGGCGGTCATGTCGTCGGCCGTGTAGGCGTTGTTGCGCCCTCCCTGAAACTCCATGCGGCGGTCGAATTCGCCCGGCCCGATGGCGGGGGTCCCATTGAACATCATGTGCTCGATGAAGTGCGAGACGCCCGTCAGTCCGGGCCGCTCGTTGCGCGATCCGACGCGGAAGAAGGTGTACAGGGCGACGCTCGGAATATTGTGGTCTTCGAGAAGCAGCACCTTGAGGCCGTTGTCGAGGGAGTAGACCCTGACGTCCTCCTTCTTGAAGGCCGCCGGGAGCGACAGGGACAGGGCCGCCAGGGCCGCGACCAGGAGCCAGGATCGTTTCCTCATTCGGTCACCTCCATGAGTCAGACCTTGATTATACCACCTTCCGGGGCCGGCGCTGAACCGGCCTCCCGCCCTCTCCTTGACGCTAGACCCCGCGTGGGATATAACTATCCGAACCATTTGAGGTCCCCCATGAGCACTCCTGACAACGGATTCGATTTCCGGAAGTCGATGAAGAACGTCTCGTCCTACCCATTCATCCAGAAATATCTGCCGTTCGACCGGTACGTGGTTCGGCCGCCGGCCTCCCTCATCGTCAAGGTCGTCTTCCCGACCTCGATCACCCCCAACCAGCTGACCTTGACCTCGTTCTTCTTCGCCGTGATCGCCGGGCTGGCCTTCCTCGGCGCCCGGCCCTCCTATTTCGCCCTGGGGGGGGTGCTGGCGCTCATGTCGACGATCTTCGATGCCGCCGACGGCATGCTCGCCCGGGCGAAGGAGATGACCAGCCGCTACGGCGCCTTCCTGGATCTCTTCCTCGACCGCATCGCCGATTTCGCCGTGCTGACGGGGGCCTCTTTCGGCTATTACTGGTACACGAAGAGCGTTGGCTTTCTCGCCTTCGGGCTGGTGACGGTCGCGCTCTATCTCCTCCAGCTCAACCTCTACTACATCAACAACGTCTTTACCCGCGCTCAGAACAGCGGCGAGGGAGCGGAGGCCAAGAGCCTGGCTGTCGTTCTGATCTTCGCCTTTTCGATCATCGGCCGCCCGGACGGGTTCCTGGCCGGCATCTTCCTGCTGGGCCTCCTCGGCACGATCCTCAAGCTCATTCGGTTCCTGCGGAAGGGCCGGGACCCGGCGGCGGCTCAGTTCCGCTGACCGCCCGCCGCGATCTTTTCTGGATGAGGGGGATGAGGCCCAGCCCCGCCCAAGCCATCCCGATGAACCGCCGGATCAGGATGACGGCCATGCCGGCGGACATCTCGATCCGGAGAAGGGCGAAGAGCGAGACGTAGGTCAGCTCGTAGACCCCGACCGACCCCGGCACAGGCAGGAACGAATAGAACGAGCCCAGGGTGACGATGAGGAAGCACTTGAAGAAGGTCGGGTGGGAGCCGCCGAGGAAGACGAACGTCAGGTAGATCTCCGCCGCCCAGAGCCAGGCCTGGATGAAATAGGACGCGAAGAGCGCCAGGAAAAGCCCCCTATTCCGGCCGTAGAAGTCCGAGATGTGAGCGTCGGTCTCCAGGATCTTGTCCCGCCGGTTCTCGAAAAAGGGGATACGGATCTTGATCTTTTTCAGGGTGTCCAGGGCCCAGGTGAAGAGCCCCTGCTTCTGCTTGAGGATGAGGAAGAGGAGGAGGAGCATGAGCGCCGCGATGGCGGCGAAGAGCTCGATCTTCTGGTGGCGGGGCAGGGCGAACTCGGTGATGAGGAAGACGACCGACAGGGCGATCGTCGAAAGCCCAGCCAGGAATTCGATGGTCTTGTCGACGACAACCGTGGCCAAAGCCTTGTTGCGGTCGACGCTATCGAGGCAGAAGATGCGGACGGTCTCGCCCCCGAGGTTCCCGGCCGGCGTCAAGTAGCTCACGGCATATCCGGCGATCCGGGCGCCGAGGACCTCGCGGAAAGGGACGCGCTCGCCCGCCGAGACGAGCAGGGCCCGCCAGTTGACGGCCCGGATGAGCCAGTAAAGAAGCCTGAGCCCCATGAGGGCGGCGATTTCGAGGAGGCTGAGACTGCCGAGGGCCCTCATAATCTCCTTCGGGCCTGTCTTGACGACGAGGAAGATGAAAAGGCCCACGCCGGCGTAGCCGATGAGCCGGAAAGCGAGCGTCCGGATGCGGGCTTGGCGCGAGGGCGGCAGCCGTCCCTCTCTGTCGGCCCGGTACACCCTGAACACTTCTTGACTCTCCTCCGAGAATGGCTTATTTTATTCCCTATTTTGGGAAAAACAAAGCTGGAACGAATGTACCGTCCCCTGATAAAGAAGGCCCTGACCGCCGGGCTGGCCACGTTCCTCGCCGGCGCCATCGCCGGTCCGGCAGAGGCGGCCGTCCTTCAGAGCTTCTCCCTGGCGCCGCCGATCAGCGATTCCCTCGGTGGCTTCCGTCCGGCCAATCTCCCCGCCGGGACGTCCGTCCCTATCGCCTTCAGCCTGGCCGCCCCGAACCCCGCCGCCGAAGAGAGCCCGGCCCCGGCCCCTTCGAGCGTCGACCGAATGCCCCGTAAATGGCGGCGGGCCCTGGTCCAGATGGGGCTTCTGGCGGTCTACGCCACGGAGCAGTACTGGAGCAATTATCACCAGTGGGTCGAGGACTGGCAGTTCGAGCTGACCTTCGCCGACCAATACCGCCGCTTCCTGACGACCGAAGCCATACGCTTCGACTCGAACTCCTATCAGACCAATTTTTCGCACGTCATGGGCGGGGCCCTCTATTATCAGATGGCCCGGACCAACTATCTCACTTGGGGGCAATCACTCCTGGCCACTTTCGCCAATTCGACCATCTACGAATACGTTTCGGAGTGGCGGGAGGTCATCTCGGTCAACGATCAGTTCGTAACGACATTCTCCGGCTGGTCCCTCGGCGAATCGTGGTTCCAGCTCTCGGATTACTTCCACCACAGCAAATCGCCGGTCCTCAAGCTCCTGGGCTTCATGAACCCCATAAACAAGGTCAACCAGTTCCTGGACCGGAAGAACCCGGCGTCCAAGGTCTTTCCTAGGCCGGGCTGGCACGACTTCGTTCTTTCCGCGGGGTTGCGGCACTCATCGGAAACCGGCCGGGGGGCCTTCGACGCGGGCCTGCTCAGCCTCGAGACCCAGATCATCAGGACCCCGGAATACGGCCGGGAGGGGACCTTTAAGAAGGTCCTGCGGGACACATCGCTGAGCGAGCTGTCCGCGGAAGTGGCCCTGCGGCCGCGGCCGGTGGCCGATGTCCAGCTCAGGGAGAAGCTGTCCGAAGAGGTGGACCTCTACGCCCGGGTCGTTGGACTGGCTTGGTACCGCCAGGACATCGACGCCTTGGGGCGGGGCTCCGCGCTCTCGATCGGGTTGGGATCGGCCCTCACGTATCTCCGCAAGAGGCCGGTCTTCTATGATTCCCGTTCCTATCGGGCCCGCTTTGAGCCCCTGCCGGCGACGCCGACCGATTTCCGGGACAAGATGACGGTGACCCACCTCATCGGGCCGGTCGTCGACTGGACGAGGTTCGGGCGGCGCCTGAAGGTCCGGGCGGTGGCCGACGCCTATGTCGATTTCGCCATGATGAACGCCTTCGCCTTCAATGCCTATTCCGCGGTAAACCCGATCGAGGGCATGAAGACGACGCTCAACTACTACGGCTACTATTACGCTTATGGGGCGAGCGTGTCCGGGCGCGTCGACGTGGACTGGGGGGACTTATGGTTCCGCGGCCTCGTCAGCGGCCACGTCTGGGACTCCTGGGAGGGCCTGGACCGGTTCGAGGCCGACCTCACGAACAACGTCTCCGCTTTCGATTCCCGCACCCGCTTCCTTCTCAAGGCCGGCTGGCGGCTGCCGTCCGTCCCTCTCAGGGCCTTCGTCGCCGTTGAGGGCATCCATCGCTACGGCCGGATCGGGGATATCCGTGACGGCAGCCAGGAAACCCGTACCTTCGCCGGGCTCAGCTATCTTTTTTGACCGACGGGTCTAGCGGCCGCTGAGGTTCTCCCAACCCCTCGTGATGGCCAGGCGCCTGAGTCTGCGGTCGGCGTGGACGGCGACCGGATGGCCGACGAGCTCGAGGACGGGCAGGTCCGAGATCCGATCGGCCAGGGCCCAAGAGCCGGCCCAATCAATACCCTCGGGGTCGATCCTGTGGAACAGCGCGTCGAGCTTCATCCGGCCGTAGGGGAAGATCCCCGTTTTCCGGCCCGAGAGCTTTCCGTCGATCACCTCGAGATCGTTTCCGATCAGGATATCGGCCTCGAGCCGCTCCCTGAGCTGATCGACAAGGAGCTGCAGGGACCCGGAGAGGAGGACGATACGGCAACCCTCCCTCTTGAGGCTGAGGATCTTCTCGCGCAGGCCCTCGGGGACAGCGTCCCGGAGAAAGATCTGACCGAAGGCGTTGGCCCATTGCCTGACCTCGCTGGGAGTCCTGCCCCTGACGATGCGGGCGTTGGAGCCGATGGCCATCCGGAATCCTAGCCGGACGATGTCAGGGAGGAGGGAGAGCAGGAAGCCGGACATCCGGAAGATCCCGACGTGGCCATGGACCAGGAGATGGAGATAGAACATTCTCTCGGCATTCATGCCCTTGAGGAGTGTCCCGTCGAGGTCGATGACGGCCAGACGGGTCCCGGCCGGAAAAGTGGTTTTCACAGCTTCAACGGGCATCATGGCAGATCTTGGTGCGGCCGCCGGACAAGGGGTGAGATATAGCACACCTGCCGGGGCGAGTCAAAGCGGGTCCGGAGGCTCAGGCCCGGGAGCGGACCTCTTTGGCGATGAGGAGGGTCGTCGGGTCGAGCTTGAGCCCGAGGTCCTTGGGGGCCAGCCGGCCGTGGTCCTGGACCAGGTTGAAGTGGACGTGATCGCCGTGATGTTGGAGGGAGATGAGGACATCGATCGCGCCGAGATAGCCCTTGAGCTCATAGGGGATGCCCTGCTCGTCGAAGAGGGGATCGTCCTTCTTGAGGGAGGCGCTGAACCAGACCTCGAGACCGAGGCGGCCGGCGAAGTCCTTGAACTTCACCAGGTCCTCGGGCCCGGCCTGGGCAAAGTCGAGCCCGTCGACGATGACGGTCTCGGCCCGGAAATTGCCGTGGACGATCATGGCCTCGATGCTGCGAAGGACCTGTTCTGTCTTGGCCCCGTCCTGCTTGAAGTTCATGATGACCCGGTGGCGGATGAGCTCGTCGAAGCCGTCGAGCGCGGCCCGCATCTTGGGCTTCTTGGCGATCTCCTTGAAGATGTCCTCGTACCACGTGACGATGTGGTCGACGCGGCTGGCGTAGGAAACGTGGATGACATGCTGGTCCTGGAGGAGCTTGTCGGCGGCGATGTGGACGAGACAGGCCGTCTTGCCGACGCCCTTGCGGCTGGCGAGGACGCCGATGTTGCCCTTGCCCAGCCCCCCCGATATGGACTTCTCGAGCACCCGCAGGGGGCTGCGCTTGATGAGTTCTTCCTTGACCGTGAGCGTCATGGGCGGCTCCTCCGCTATCTCGAATTTTTCTTCCGTTCGCGCTCGAGGTGCTGCTCCATGAGCATCTCGGCGACATACGCCGGCACGCGGCCGTACTTAAGGAATTCCATGGTGAACTCGGCCTTGCCCTGGGTGAGCGACCGCAGGACGGTCGAATAACCGAACATCTCACCGAGCGGCACCTCGGCGTCCACCCGGGAGAAGTTCCCGTCCTCGACGGAGCTGACGATGACGCCCCGCCTCTGGCTGATCGTGGCGAAGATATTGCCGGCGAACTCCGTCGGCCCCTCGACCGAGACCCTCATGACCGGCTCGAGGATCTGGGGCTTGGCCTTCGCGTAGGCCTGCTTGAAGGCGCCCTGGGCGGCCGTCTGGAAGGCGATGTCCGACGAATCGACGGGGTGGTATTGGCCGTCGTTGACGACGACGCGGACGCCGATGACCGGGAAGCCGATAAGCGGGCCCTTCCGCAAGGACGACCGGAAGCCCTTTTCACAGGAGGGGATGAACTCCCGCGGGATGCGGCCACCCTTGACCTCGTTCGCGAACTCGAACGTCCCCTTGGCCAGGGGCTCGAGCCGGCCGATGATCCGGGCATACTGCCCCGCGCCACCGGTCTGTTTCTTGTGGGTGTAGTCGAAATCGACGGCCTGGCTGATGGCCTCGCGGTAGGCGACCTGGGGCATGCCCGTCTTGACCTCGGCCCGGTACTCCCGCTTCATGCGCTCGACGTAGACGTCGAGGTGGAGCTCGCCCATCCCCTGGATGATGGTCTCGTTGGACTCCGCGTCGACGTGGGTGCGGAAGGTGGGGTCCTCTTTGGTGAACCGGTTGAGGGCCTTGGCCACCCGGTCGGCGGCGGTCTTGTCGACGGGCTCGATGGCCAGGGAGATGACCGGCTCGGGGACGTAGATCGCGGTCATGGCCAGGTTGAGGCCGGGGCTGCAGAAGGTATCGCCCGAGGCGCATTCGACGCCGAAGAGGGCGATGATGTCGCCCGGACCGGCCTCGGTGATCTCGACCATGGTGTCGGCGTGCATACGGACGAGGCGGCCGACCTTGATCTTCTGGCCCGAGCGGGTGTTGACGAGCTCCTCGCCCTTGCGGAGCGAGCCCTGATAGATGCGGACGTAGGTCAGCTGGCCGTAGGGCCCGTCCTCGAGCTTGAAGGCCAGGGCGACTGTCTTGGCGACCGGATCGGTCGTGAGGACGCGCTCCGCCCCGCCGGCATCGAGGTCGATGGCCCGGTTCTCGACTTCGCCGGGATCGGGCAGGTAGTGGACGACGGCGTCGAGGAGGGGCTGGATGCCCTTGTTCCGGTAGGCCGACCCGATGAAGACGGGGACGAGCTTGCGGGATACGACGCCCTTCCGGATGGCGGAGCGGATGAGGGCCTCGGTCGCCCGGCCGTCGAGCAGCGCCTCCGTGAGCTCGTCGGAGTGGAGGGAGGCGGCGTCGAGGAGCTCCTCGCGCCTTTTGCCGGCCTCGGCCGCGAGCTCGGCCGGGATGGGCTCGACGCGGACCGTCTCGCCCTCCGGGCCGTCGAAATAAAGGGCCTTCATGGCGACGAGGTCGATGAGGCCACGAAAGGCGGCCTCGAGGCCGATCGGGATCTGCATGAGGACGGCGTCGTGGCCGAGCTTCTCGGCGATCTGGTCGCGGACCTTCGTCGGGTTAGCCCCGACCCGGTCGGCCTTGTTGACGAAGGCGATGAACGGCACGTTGTAGCGGCGGAGCTGGCGGTCGACGGTGATCGTTTGGGATTGGACGCCGCCGACCGAGCAGAGGACGAGGATGGCCGAGTCGAGGACACGAAGCGACCGCTCGACCTCGATGGTGAAATCGACGTGGCCGGGCGTGTCGATGATGTTGATGGAGTGGTCGGCCCATTCGACGGCGGTCGTGGCCGAGGCGATGGTGATGCCGCGCTCCCGCTCGAGGTCCATGGAATCCATGGTCGCGCCGACGCCGTCCTTGCCCTTGACCTCGTGGATCTTGTGGATCTTCTTGCAGTAGAAGAGGACCCGCTCCGTCAGCGTCGTCTTGCCGGAGTCGATGTGCGCGCTGATGCCGATGTTGCGCATGCGGGCGATGTCGGTCGTCATGGACAGCTCACTCGGGACGAAAATGAAAAATCACGCCTGTCGGGATGTTCGGGGTATTGCCGGCGGGGCACCCAAGGGTCCGAAATCGAACAGTCGAAGCTCTATTATAGCGGAAAGCCCCGGCCGCCTCAAGTCGGATCGCCGGGGGCGGAGCCCCTATCCCGTTCTCCGGAACTCCGTCCTGCCGGGGAGCATGGGCGGGGGGCGGGATGCCCTGGCGCCGCTTCTCTCCCCCTGTCCGATATCGGCACGAAAATTGCTGTTTACCAGCAGGTCGGCTATAGTACTGACCATATCCAAAGTCCGAGGACGCCCCGATCGGAGGGAGGAGGGAACATGGGACGCTTGAAGGCACTCAGGACGGGCCAGATCGCGGTCGTTGTTCTCGCTTTGCTGATGCCCATCGGCTGCGGCACGAGCGGTGGGAACGGGGGCGGTGGCGGTGGCGATGGCGTCAATGGCAAGACCATCCCGGCCGCTGGCATGACCTACGTCGCCTTCGCCTGGAACGACCTGGGCATGCACTGCCTCAATCCGACCTACGACAAGGCGGTGATACTGCCACCCTACAACACGGTCTGGGTCCAGGTCGTCAAGAGAGGCGACCCGCCGCAGATCGTCACGGCGGGGATCACGGTCGAGTACGCCATCCGTGGCAACACGTATTCGTACGGCAAGCGCAGCTATGGCCAGTTCTGGGACAACATGCCGCTCCTCTTCGGCGTGTCTCTGCCCCACGACCAGGGCCTGAACTTGGAGGACCCGGGCATCCACAACGGCCTTTCCGGCACGATGGTCGTGAAGGGCGACCACTTCCAGGTCAACGGCATCCCGGTCGTGCCCGTCAACGATGCCGGGATCTTTAATCCTTACCAGATCGCCGATATCACGGTGAGGGACTCCGGGACGAACGCCGTGCTCGTCCAAACGAGCGCGACCGTTCCGACCTCCGATGAATTCAACTGCGCCAAATGCCACGGTGCCGCCGATCCGCTCCTCGACGTCCTCCAGAAACATGACGACGAGGAGGGCACGACACTGGTGGCCAACCGACCTGTTCTCTGCGCCTCCTGCCATGGAAGTCCGGCTCTCGGCCAGACCGGGCCGGGCACCTCGGGCTTCTACCTGTCCCGGGCCATCCATGGCTTCCATGCCTCGCGGGGGGCGGCCTGTTATGACTGCCATCCCGGTCAGATCGCCAAGTGCAGCCGGAGCGTCGCCCATACGGCCGCCGACGGCAACTGCATCACCTGCCACGGCACGATGCAGGACGTGGCCAGCTCCATCGCGACCGGCGGGCGGGTGCCGTGGGTGAACGAGCCCATGTGCGCCACCTGCCACTCGGGTGTCGCCGAGGTCAATACGGGGACCACTCTGTATCGGAACGCCAGCGGTCATAAGGGGATGTCCTGCCCGGCCTGCCACAGCAGCCCCCACGCCATGGTCCCGTCCTCAGAGGCCTCGGACAATGCCCAGGCCGTCCAATACCAAACGACTATCGCGCCGATCGGGGATTGCAAGGTCTGCCATGGCTCCTCGCGAGGCGAGGGCATCGACGGATTCGCAGAGGCCCACGGCGGCAGCCGGGCGACGGCTTGTTCCGTGTGCCATACGGCCGCTCCTTCCGCGACCGCTACCAATTGGCCCCACCAGTTCCAGTGGAAGAGCCGCTGAGGCGGAAGGCCTTCGCGGATAACGCTTGAGCTAAGGGGGATCCGCCGGGGACTCCCGGGTCCTCGGCGACGCTCAGGCCTTCCCGGCCCGCGAGGGTTGAGTCCCCGGCCTGACCGACCTATAATCCCTCGGAAGACCGAAGGAGCTCCCATGAGAAGACCCATCCTGGCCCTGGCCGTCCTGATCCTCGCTTTCCCGTCCGCGGCCTTGGCGGCGTCGGCCCCCCAGCCTCAGCCGTCGTTCGACGAGTTCTTTCTCGACAAGGCCCTGCGGGTCGACCTCTACCAGTCCGGCGATGCCAAGTCCGAGACGATCACCATCCACCAGATCGTCGAGGAGGCGCTCTGGCCCGAATCGAAGGCCGGCCTCATTCCGCCCTTCGACTACGGCCGCTATGTCTGCAGGATCTATGACGCCGCCTCCAATCGTCTCGTCTTTTCGCGGGGCTTCGACACGATGTTCGCGGAGTACAAGACGACCTCGCCGGCGCTGGCCGGAACGGTCCGGGTCTTCGAGCGCTCCGTCAGGTTCCCCCTGCCCAAGCGCCCGGTCCTCTTCGTGGTCGAGCAGCGCGACAAGCGTAACCTCTTCCATCCCGTCCTCGACAAGATCATCGACCCGGCCGATTACCACATCGTCCGCGAGAAGCCCGCGACGGCGGACTGGATCTATGAGGCCCTCATCACGGGGGATCCGCACGACAGGGTCGACTTCGTCTTCCTGGCCGAAGGCTACCTGGCCGGGGACAGGGACAAGTTCAAGTCCGACGTCGATCGGATGACGGCCGCCCTTTTCGCGATCGAGCCTTACAAGTCGATGAAGGACCTGTTCAATGTCCGCGCGGTCTTCCGGGCCTCGGCCGACCGGGGCATGGACGAGCCCCGCCAGCGGTCCTACAAGAAGACGTTGCTGAGCGCCTCTTTCAACGCCTTCGATCTCGACCGCTACATGCTCATCGAGGAGGACCACCTCATGCACGACATCGCCGCGGAGGTGCCGTACGACGTCCTGGCCGTCCTCGTCAACAGCCCGCGCTACGGCGGCGGCAGCATCGCCCTCGATTACTGCGTGACGACGGTCGATCATCCCGTGAGCGCCCAGGTCTTCGTCCACGAGCTCGGCCACTCCTTCGCCTACCTCGCCGACGAGTACTATCAGTCCGAGGTTTCCTACAATGATTTCTATCCCAAGGGCGTCGAGCCCCTCGAACCCAACATCACCGCCCTGCTCGATCCGGCCCACATGAAATGGGCGGACCTGCTTTCGCCGGGGATCGCCGTCCCGACGGAATACGGCAAGGACCGGATCGAGAGCCTCCAGGCCGGCCTCCGCGACAACCGCGCCGCCTTGGGCCAGGCCCTCGATGCGGCGAAAAAGAAAGGCGCCTCCGACAAGGAGATCAAGGACATCGAAGCCCGGTTCAAGACGGCCGGGGAGGCGTTCAACGCCAAAATCGCGGCTGTCCGCGCGGAGTACGCGCCGCTCGTCGACAAGGTTGGCGTCTTCGAGGGGGCAGGCTACTCCGCCAAGGGGCTCTACCGGCCCATGATCTACTGCATCATGATCGGCAACCCGAAGAACGAGTTCTGCAGGGTCTGCCAGCGGGCCATCGCCCGGATGATCGAATTCGTGAGCGGCCGGTCCTGACCGCTTTTCTGACCGGCCGCCGCGGCTACTTCTGCTGTCCCGACATCGCCTTGAAGTCGATGATCGGGATGACCTTGTCGGGCATGATGCCCCACTGGACGTTCGGGGCCAGCTTCTGGACGAACTCCCACTGGATGATCGTCGGGTTCTTGGTCAGGGCGGCCTGGCGGATCTCGATGCTCTTGGCGTCGCCCTCGGCCTCGACGATCTTCTGCTCCTTACGGATTTTCTCCTGCTCGAGCTTGTTCTTTTCAGTCGTGATGTTCTCGAGGGCGATCTGCTTCTCCTCGAGGGTCTTGGCGTATTCGGGTGTGAAGATGATGTTGCGGATGATGATCTCGTCCAGGATGAGGCCGTTCTTCTCGAACTTGGGCGCGATCTCGTCGAAGAGGGCCTGCTGGGCCTCGTAGCTCTTCTTGGTGTAGAGGTCGTAGGCGGCGAACCGTGTCGGGACCCGGCGGCCCGAGCCGCGGATCTCGGTCTTGACGACCTTCTCCACGTACTCGCGCTCGGTGCCGAGGTTCTGGACGATCCAGGCGGCCTTGCCCGGCGCGATCATGAACCGGGCCGTCATGCCCACCCGGATCTGCTGGCCGTCAGAGGTCAGGGCGGTGATGATGATGTCGGGGTAGTCCGCCTCGCTCGATTGCGGCGCGTCGGAGGCCTCGTACGTCTTCTTCAAGGTCGGGAAGATGACGACGTGGTCGATGAACGGCACGATCACGTGCAGTCCGGGGTTGAACTCCTGGCGCACGGCCCCGAGCCGCTTGACGACGCCGACCGTCCCGGCCTGGATGGTGACGAGGGACTGGACGAGGAGCGCGATGGCGACGAGGCCTATGAGGGCCCCGACGAGCAGCCCTTTCTTGCCTCTGAGCCAGGCGTTGAAGCCGCCCGAGCCGAGCTTGTCGCGTTGGGCGATCAGGGCGCCCATGATGAAGATGCCGAAAACGAACGCAATGAAATAACCGGCCATGGATGTTCCTCCTGACGGATTTTCACGGGATCTCCCCCGCGCCGATAAAGGACAGGTGCGATTATATCCCGAATCGGGGGAGGACGGGAAGGCCGGCTAGGCGGCCGATTCGATGATGCCGCCGCCGACCACGATATCGTCGCCGTAGAAAACGGCGGACTGGCCCGGCGCGACGGAGGCGACGGGCTCGGCGAAGTCGACGCGGTAGCGTCCGCCGTCAAGCGGAGTGATCGTGGCCGGGACGGAGCGCCCGCCGGAGCGGACCTTGACCCGGACCTCGGCCGGTGCCGCCAGGGCCTCGAACGGTCCCCAGACGCAGTCCCGGACGGTCGCCGACCGCCGGAAGGTCTCGCTCTCCGGGCCCACGACGAGCCGGTTCCCGGCGGCGTCGATGCCGACGACGTAGAGCGGGACAGGCGAGGCGATGCCCAACCCTTTGCGCTGGCCGATCGTGTAGTGCCGGACGCCCCGGTGGCGGCCGAGGACGCGGCCGTCGTGGTCGACGATGTCGCCTTCGCCGGGGCCCTGGCCCACGATGTCGCCGAGGTCGCCGCCGTAAAAATCCTGGCTCTCTTTCCTGTCGTGGACCGGCAGCCCGGCCTCGCGGGCGATCGCCCGGACCCTCGCCTTCGTGAGCCCGCCCAGGGGGAACATCGCCGTTGCCAGCTGGGCCTGAGTGAGACGATAAAGGAAATAGGACTGGTCCTTGGGTTCGTCAGCCGCCCGCTTCAGGAGGTGCCTCCCGAGATGTTCGTCGCGTTCGACCCGGGCGTAATGGCCGGTGGCGAAGCGGTCGAAGGCGAGGCCGGAGGCGCGGGCGACCTCCGGCAGGACGCCGAATTTGACCAGCTGGTTGCAGCGGACGCAGGGGTTCGGCGTCGTTCCCGTCGTATACCCGTCGCGGACATAGCGAAGCACGAGGTCCTCGTAGTCCCGGGAACAATCGATGACGCGGAGGGGGATGGCGAGACGGGCGCAGACACCCTCGGCCGCCTGGATGTCCAAGGCCTCGCCGGGACCGTAGCACGCGCTCTTCACGGGGGCCGGCGCTTCGGGCCCGGGCCAGAGCTTCATGAGAACGCCCGAGACGTCGTGACCCTCGCGAAGAAGAAGGCAGGCGGCGACGGAGGAGTCGACCCCGCCGCTCATGCCGACGGCGATCCTCATCGATCCTTCTTCACCGCCCGGCCCCGGCCTTGGACCGCCCGGTTGAGGCTGCCCATGCGATAGCCCTCGACGTCGATCGCGGTCCATAGGTAGCCGAGGGACCGGAGCTTCGCGGCGACCTTTCGGGCCGCGGCGGGCTTCAGGAGCCGGGCGAAGTCGCCGGCTGGGACCTCGACGCGGGCCAGGTCGCCGTGGTGGCGGAGCCTGACCACGGGAAAGCCGAGGCCCCGGATGTACTTCTCGCCGGCCCCGATCCGGTCCAGCGTTTCCTGCGTGATCGGCGTGCCGTAGGGGATCCTGCTGGCGAGACACGGGTTGGCCGGCTTGTCCCACGAAGCGAGGCCGAGCCTCTTCGAAAAGGCCCGGACGTCCTTCTTGGTAAAACCGGCCCGGACGAGCGGGCTGACGACGCCGAGCTCCTCGGTCGCCCGCCGGCCAGGGCGGTAATCGGAGAGGTCGTCGACGTTGGAAGCGTCATAGATGGAGTCGATCCCGAGGGCCTTGGCCAGCTCGGCGATCCGGCCGAAGAGCTCACGCTTGCAGTGGTAGCAGCGGTCGGCCGGGTTGGCCGCGAAGGCCGCGCAGGTGAGCTCGTCCGTCTCGATAAGGACCTGACGGACGCCGAACTCGCGGGCGACCCGCCCGGCCGTCCGCTTTTCCTCGGCCGTGTAGGTTTGGGAGATGCCGGTCACGGCGACGACGTTCTCAGGCCCGAGGATGTCGCGGCAGACCTTCAGCAGCAGCGTGGAGTCCACGCCCCCGGAGAAGGCCACGAGGGCCTTCGGCCGCTCCCGGATGATCGCCTTGAGCTTATCTGTCTTCGAGGTCGTCTTGGTCATGGATGCTCTCGCGCCGCTCACTCGCCCTTGAGCGGCAGGCTCTCGGGCGCCTCGAGGAAGCGGATGAGGTCCTTGGTGAATCGGGCCGCCTCGGCGCCGTCCACGACGCGGTGGTCGAAGGCCAGGCAGAGGGGCAGCGTCTTCCTGATGACGACCGCCCCGTTGGCGACGCGGGCCCGGTCGGCGATCTTCATCGTGGCCAGAATGGCCACCTCGGGGTAGTTGATGATCGGCGTCGCGAAATCGCCGCCGATGACGCCGACGTTGGTGATGGAGAAGGTCCCGCCCTTCATGTCGGCCAGGTCGAGGGTCCGCTCCCGGGCGGCCTTGGCCAGGGTCTGGATCTCGACCGCGATGTCGGCGAGGGACTTCTGATCGGAGAACTTGACGACGGGCACGATGAGGCCGTCGGGGACATCCACGGCGATCCCGATGTTGTAGTACTTCTTGACGACGATCTCGTCCTCCTCCTCGTCGAGGGTCGCGTTGAGGGTCGGGTGGAGCTTGAGCGCCTCGATGAGGGCCTTGACGATGAACGGAAGATAGGTGAGCTTGGCGCCGGCCGCCTCGACCTCGGGCTTCATCTTCTCGCGCAGGGCGTCGAGCGGCCCGGCGTCCGCTTCGTCGCAATGCGTCACGTGGGCCGCGTGGTCGAGGGACTCCCGCATCTTCTTGGCCGTGGCCCGTCGGACGCCGCGCAGGGGGATCCGCTCCAGGTTCCCGTAGAGATCGTACTTGGCCTTGATCTTGACCGCGGGCTTCTTTTCGGCCGGTACCGGCCGGGGGGCGCGGACATCGTCCTCGGTGACGCGTCCATCGGGGCCCGTGCCCCGGACGGCGGCGATGTCGACGCCGAGCTCCCTGGCCAGGGCCCGGACCTTGGGCGTGGCCAGGATCTCGCCGCCGGTACCCGATGGAGGCGTTGGGGCTGCGGTTGCGGGGCGGGCCGCCGGTGATGGAGCCGCGGGCGCTCCCGGCTCGGCTTCGGCCAGGCTTTCGCCCTTCTCGCCGATCGTCACCAGGGCCTGGCCGACCTTGACCAGGTCCTTCTCCTTGAAATGGACCTTGAGGACCGTACCCGCGTACGGGGACGGCATCTCGACGATGGCCTTGTCGGTCTCGATCTCGGCCAGGGCTTGGTCGACCTGCACCTCGTCGCCCTCCTTGACCAGCCAGCGGACGATCTCGCCCTCGGTGATGCCTTCTCCGACATCCGGGAAACGGAACTCTTTGGCCATGTTAATACTCCATGAGCTTGCGGACCGCCCGCAGGACGCGCTCCGCGTTGGGGTAATAAAGGTCCTCGCTCTTCGGCAGGGGCACGGTGATATCCGGGGCGGTCACGCGGGCCACCGGGGCGTTCAGGCTGAGGAGGGCCGCTTCGGCGATCGTGGCGGCGATCTCCGCCCCCAGCCCGCACGTTTTCGGCGCCTCGTGGAGGACGAGCGCCCGGCTTGTCTTCTTGACCGACGTCAGGATCGTCTCGCGGTCCATGGGCGAGAGCGTCCGCAGGTCGACGATCTCCGCGCTGACGCCTTCGGCCTCGGCGGAGGCCGCGGCCTCGCGGGCCACCGGGATCATCGCCCCCCAGGCGACGATGGTGAGGTCCCGGCCTTCGCGGACGATGGCGGCCGTGCGGAGGGGGATCTCATAGGGCCCTTCGGGGACCTCCTGCTTTTCGGCGCGGTAGAGCTTGGTCGGCTCCAGGAAGATGACCGGATCGTCGCTGCGGATCGCGGCGGTGAGGAGGCCCTTGGCTTCGTAGGGGCTCGAGGGGACGACGACCGTGAGGCCCGGGATATGACAAAAGAGGGCTTCCGTGCTCTCCGAGTGGTGTTCGAGGGCCCTGACCCCGGCCCCGTAGGGGGTTCGGATTGTCAGAGGGGCGGTGAAGCGGCCACGCGTCCTGTTCCTCAGCCGGGCGACGTGGGAGACGATCTGGTTGAAGGCCGGGTAGATGAAGCCCATGAACTGGATCTCGGCGACGGGCCGGAGCCCGAGGGCGGCCATGCCGATCGCGGCGCCGATCGCCCCCGACTCGGCGAGCGGCGTGTCCATGACCCGCTCGGGGCCGAACCTGTCGAAAAGCCCTTCGGTCGCCCGGAAGACGCCTCCGTCGCGGCCGACGTCCTCGCCGAAGACGATGACCCGGTCGTCCCTCTCGAGCTCGCCGGCGAGGGCCCGGTTGATGGCCTGGACCATGGTCATGATCATCGGCGTCCCTCTGGAAGAGAGGCCTTGAGCGCGGTCCGCTGGCGATCGAGGTCTGGCGGGATGGATTCGTATGTGTAGGCGAAGACGTCGTCCACGGTGGCCGCCGGCCGGGCCTCGGCCTCGGCGACGGCCTTCTCGATAAATGCCGCGGCGGCTGTCTGGACCTCCTTTTCGTAGGCTTCGTCCCAAAGCCGCTTATGCCCGAGGTAGAGCCGGAAACGGGCGATCGGGTCTCGGCGCTCCCACTCCTGAACCTCCTCTCTTGTCCGATAGCGGGCGGCGTCGTCCGAGGTCGTGTGATCGCCCATCCGGTAGGTGTAGGCCTCGATGAGGGTCGGCCCGCCGCCGCTTCGGGCGGTGGCCAGGGCCTCGCGCGTCGCGGCGAAGACGGCCAGCACATCGTTGCCGTCGACCTGGACGCCGGGGAAGCCGTAGGCGATGGCCTTCTGGGCCAGGGTCGCCGCGGCCGACTGATGGGACCGGGGCACGGAGATGGCGAACTGGTTGTTGATGCAGACAAAGACGTTGGGCGTCCGGTAGACGCCCGCGTAATTGAGGCCCTCGTGGAAATCGCCCTCCGAGGTCGCGCCGTCGCCGAAGGTCGTGACGACGGCGGCGCCGAGCTTCCGGTGCTTGATCGCGATCGCGGCCCCGACGGCTTGGGGGACCTGGGAGCCGACGGGGATGGCGATGGGGAAGATGTTCAGCCCCTCGGGCGTCCGCATGCCAGCCTCGTTCCCCATCCAGAAATGGTAATAGTCGGCCAGCGGATAGCCCAGCGTGATGTAGGCGCCGAGGTCCCGGAAGTAGGGGAAGAACCAGTCGTCGCGGGCCATGGCCGAGGCCAGGCCCACCTGCGCGGCCTCGTGACCGAGGCTGGGCGCGTAGGTGCCGAGACGGCCCTGGCGCTGGAGCTTGAGGGCTTTGGCGTCGGCCGCCCGGGTCCGGACCATCCGCTCGTAGAGCGTCCGAAGCTCGGCGTCGGCCAAGCCGGGATCAAGATCGGGAGCGGCCCGGCCCTCGTCGTCGAGGACGCGCAGCCTCTCGCCCTTGAGAGGGTTAAAGCGCTCGATCATGCAAACCTCCCTACCGTGACGCCATCTCGCCTCCCGCCGGGGCGGGGACAGAGCCCGCCCGGAGCGGGCGCTAGGCCTGCTTCAGCGCCCAGTCCTTGAGCTTCTCGTAATCGACCTCGCCGCACGTGGCGTCCTTGGTGTCGGAGTTGAGGAAGGTCGGGACGCGGAGCTGGTTGCCGCACTTGGGCGCGATGGCCTCTCGATAGCTGCGCATGAGGTCGGCGTTCTTCTCGTCGTGCCAGACCTCGAGCCGTTCGATGCGGACGGGGGTCTCCTGTTCGAGCTTGTCGACGAGGGGTAGCATCTTCTTGCAGTGGGGGCACTCGCGGCCGTAGAACATGACAAGTCGGGCCATTATTTCCTCCTGATGAAGAGCCCGCACCAGCATTCCCCGCCCTTGACGCCCTTGTAGGTCTCATGGATCGGGAAATTGCAGGGGCAGATGAGCTTGAGATCTTCTTCCCAGTTCTTCGTGCGCAGCCGGCAGGGGCAGTATTTGAAGCCGTGATTCTTCTCGTTCTCGAAGATCCCGGTGAGGAGCAGCTCGACCTTGCCGGGGTCGGGATTGACCTCGAACTCGTTGCCGACCGTGAACCTCTCGATGGCCGCCCGGAAGTCCTCCCTGGAGATGGCCGTGTCCGGTCCGCCGCCGAGGATCCTGCGGGCCTCTTCGGCCGAGATCTCGACGTAGGCGTGAAGGACCTTGCACGTGGGGCAGAGCTCCGGGGGGGCGATGCCGTAGTGGATGTCGTTACAGACGAAACAGCGCCAATAGCGTTTCTTCATCGGCTCCCTCCATCCCGTATTCCTTACAATATTACTAGGAAATGACGACTGACGCAAATCCATGATGCTCGTCCCGGCCGAGGGCGCGGGTCGATTGGAGGCCGCGGAAAGAAGGGCCGAGACGATCCCCGGAGTGAGCATAGAGCGGTGATTTAGCCTTTACGGGACGGAGACGCGGAGTCTTTAGCTCGGCTCCGGAACGGGAAGGCGTGAAGAATCACCGCAGCGAACGGAGGGGATCGCCGAGGTCCTCCGCGGCCGACGGACCGCCCCCGAGGCCAGCCTAGAAATTGATGACGATGGAGGTCGTCAGGAACGTGTCGAGCTTCTTCAGCGGAAAGGGGACGAACAGTCCCGTCGGGTCGCCGACGGGATCGATGAGCGGCAGGTTCTGGAGAGCCGGGACGTTGGCGTAGAGCGTCCGCAGGATGACTTTCAGGGCGAGCGACTTGGAGATCGAGGCCGTCACCGAGTTGGCCCAATCGAACCGCCAGTCGGACGACCGGTTGAGGTTGTCGTCGAAGACGAACAGGGTCGAGAATGCGGAGCTATCGAGGATCTTCTGATCGCCGGCGACGGTCAGGCGGAACCCGGCGAACGACTCAGTGTCCTGTCCCACATATTGGCGAACCGTGTAGGTCAGGCCGCCCGAGGTCTTGATCTGCGTCCGGGGATCTTCGACCCAGCCGTAGCCGAAGCCGGTCGTGACCATGACCCGGTCGTCGACGCCGGCGAAGCGGTTGCGGTCCCAGCTCAGCCCGGCCTGGCCGACGAGCCTCTTGGAGATGTGGCGGTCGTACTGGCCGCCCAGGACATAATTCTCGGCGACCTGGCGCGTGACCTTGTCCTCGATGATGGAGAAATCGTCGACCGTCCCCTGGGCGGTCCGCGTCGTCGTCGTGGCGTTGCTCGTCAGGATATAGCCCTTGAACAGGAGCGTGTCGTTGGTCCACTTCCGGGAGAAGGAGGTCCCGAGGCTGAGGGCCGAGGTGGCCGTATTGCCGCCCGTGACGACATAGCTGACCTCGGCGGTGGCCGCCCACGGGTGGAAGAGCCCATTTTTCTTCTCTTCCCGGCCTGAAAGAGCTCCGGGCCCGGCGACGAACAGGACCAGCAGTCCGATGGCCACGGCTGAGACCCGGGAGGCTGAAGGCGTTTCTGTCTTGATCATGTTCAGGTCTCCTTTGAAGAATGCCCTAACAGATTATTAGAACCCTCCGGCCAAAACGCTGTCAAGCGTTTTTCCGTCCCGGACATAGGTCTTCTTGCCAGTTAGCCGCGGGCGGCGTCGAAATAGAGGGCCGCGGCGCCGAGGATAGCGATGTTCTCGGTCTCCGAGACCCCGATCTTCAACCGCTCCTTGGCCAGGGAATACGCGTAGCTTTGGAAGGTCTCCCAGAGAGCGGCCTGAAAGAAGCGATAGGACTGGCTGACGGACCCGCCGAGGACGATGATCTCGGGATCGACCGCGTAGCAGATGGCCTTGACGGCCTCGCCGAGGTGGTGGCCGAACCCGGAGAAGATCTCGAGCGCTTTCCCGTCCCCGCGCCCGGCCCGTTCGGCGGCCTCGCGTCCCGAAATCCCGTGGACGCGCCGGAAGAACTGGCCGCTGGCGTAGGCCTCGAAGTTCCGATCGAGGTAGGGGAGCATGCCGAACTCGCCGGCGCCGCAGTTGATGCCCGAATAGAGCCGGCCGTTGGCGATGATCCCGGCCCCGAGTCCCGTCCCGACGATGAGCCCAACGGCGTTGTCGTACGACCCGAGCTTCCCGAAGTGCTTCTCCCCGGCGGCGAAACAGTTGGCATCGTTGTTGACGTAAACGGGGAGGCGATAGCGCTCCTCGAGGATGGCTCTGAGGGGGACCTTCTTCCATGCCGGGATGTTCTGGACGTCATAGACCGTGCCCGTCTTGAGGTCGATGATCGACGGGACCCCGGCCCCGATGCCGGCCACGTCCGGCCGCATGACAGGGTCGATGGCGCTGAACAGGTCCGCGAGGACCTCCTTCTCCGTTCCCTGGCCCCTGACCGGGACGGACCGGACCTCGGCCAACCGCCCTTCGACGACGAGGCCGGCCCGGACGTTCGTCCCGCCGAGGTCGACGCCGATGACGCCGGGCGCGCTCAAGCCGCCTCCCTCTTTTTCTTCATTGCGATCGTCTCGTTGGCGATGAGCGGCCGGGCCCAGATTCCAATCGACAGGATATAGCCGAGGGTCAAGTAGATGACGAACATGCCCTGCCGCAGGCCGAGGAGGTCGCCCAGGCGGCCGACGATGAGCGGCATGATGGCTCCCCCGATGATGCCCGTGCAGAGGATGCCCGAGAAGGAGCCGTGGTGGCTCGCGACCGAGTTCAAGGCCAGCGAAAAGATGATCGGCCACATGACCGAAGCGGCGAAGCCCATGAGAGGGAACATGACCAGGGCCAGCGGTCCGGACCCGAACAGGGCCAGGGTCAGGAAGACGAGCGCCGCGGTCGTGAATCCCAGCAGGACCTTACGGCTGTCCAGGAACTTGAGCAGGACGAGGCCGAGGACGCCGCCAATGGTCATCAGGAGCCAGAACAGGGCCACCCGGTGGGCGCCGACCGTCTGTTGATCGTAGCCGTGATAGGTCTTGAGGAACTTGGAGATCCAGAACGACACGCCCTGCTCTGTTCCGACGTATGCGAAGATGCCCAGAAAATAGAGGATGACCGTCCGGCTCTTGAACAACGCCTTGTGTGTCGCCCACGCACCGGCCCGCTCGTCCTCCTTCCGGACGACGACGGGAAAACGGGCCAGGAGGAGGACGCCGATCATGAGGAGGATGATGACGGCAAAGACCCAATAGACCGAGACCCAGGAGAGGTTGGGTCGCACGAGCTTCGACATCAGCCCGATGAACGGCTTGTTCTCGGCCCCAGGCTGGCCGATGTTCCGGACGAAGTAGGAATAGATGAACGGGCTCAGGAATGAGGCCCCGCCGAAGATGAGCTGGGCCAGAACGGAATTGAAGGCGTAGTGCTCTTCTCCCCCCGAAACGCGGAGGAGGGGATTGATGGCCACCTGGAGGGCGGCCATGCCGGCCCCGATAAGGAAGAGCGACAGCAGGAAGACCGGGTAGCTGGGGGCGAGCGAAATGAGCATGGCCCCGAGGAAGGCTAAAGCGAACGCGGCGATCATGACCGGCTTTTCCCGGGTCCTCTCGAGGAGCATGCCGGCCGGAATGGACATGACGCCGTAGGCGATGAAAAAGGCGAAGGCCAAGAGCCCGACGAACGTCAGGCTGAGCCCGAAGCTCTGGCCGACGTCGGCGTTGATGGCGCCGATGACGTTGGTGATGAGTGAGATGACAAAGAAGGTCAGCATCACGAGCGCGACCATGCCGGTCGAGCGCCGGGATACCGGGGCAGCCGGGGTCTTGGGCGTATTGTCGTTCATGCCAGGCACCGCCTTTCGCATAATGTTTTATCTCAAATCGGGGCGGAAAAAAAGGTTCTTCTCCCATCTCCGGGATTCCCTCTCGCGGCGGCGAGGGGTGTTGCCTCGAAGATCCCCGTCCGTGGAGAGGGATCTTCCGAAATCCGGAGAAGAACCAAAAAAAAGGGGCCCCAGGGGGCCCCCTCAAGCCGGGTGCGGGTTATCCTGGCTTCTTATCCCCCGTCTGCTCCTTTTCGCGCTGGAGCTCGATGAGGTCGACCGTCTGCGAGAAATCGCCCAGGAGCCACTTGGCGAAGTAATCCGCCCGGATCCAGAACCAGTATTCGTTCATGTCTCCGTAGCCGTGGCGTTGGCCGGGGAAGATGAAAAAGTCGAAACGCTTGTTGGCCTTGATGAGGGCCGCGGCCAGACGCAGGGAGTTGGCCGGGTGGACGTTGTTGTCGATATCGCCGGTCGTGATGAGGAGATGGCCCTTGAGGTTCTTGGCGATCTCGGAGTTCTTCTCGATCGTGTATTCGAACTTGACGTTTCCGTCCTTGTCGACGACCTCCTTGACGCCGTGGTGCTTCTCGCTCCACCAGCGGTTGTAGACGTTGTTCTCGTGGTTGCCGGAGGAGGAGACGGCGACCTTGAAGAAATCGGGGTAGACGAGCATGGCCGCCGTGGACATGAACCCGCCGCCCGAGTGGCCATAGATGCCGACCCGGTCAATGTCAATGTAGGGATAGAGCGTCGCCAGCTCCTCGATGGCCCGCTTCTTGTCGGCCAGGCCGTAGTCGCGGAGGTTGCCGTAGCCGTAGTTGTGGTACCACTTCGACCGGGACGGGTGGCCGCCGCGGTTGCCGACCTCGATGACGACGAAGCCGAGCTGGGCCAGGGCGACGTTGGCGTTGCGGGGCACGAACGTCTTGGAGACGCTCTCTGTCTGGGGTCCCGGGTAGACGTAGGCGATGACGGGGTACTTCGCGTTCGGGTCGAAGTCGAAGGGCTTGTAAACGACGCCGTAGAGGTCGGTGATGCCGTCGTCGGCCTTGACCTTGAACGGCTCGGGGTATTTGAACCCGGCCGCGAGGAGGGCCGTGACGTCGGTCGCCTCGAGCTCGAGGAGAAGATTGCCGGCCGCGTCGCGCAACTCCGACTTGGGAGCGGCGTCGACCCGGGAGAAGTTATCGATGAAGTACCGGCCCGGGTCGTTCATGTCCGCGGCATGGGAGGCGTCGCCCTTGTCGATCTGTTTCAGGCCCGTGCCGTCGAGATTGACCCGGTACAGATGAGTGTAATACGGGTCTTCGCCGGGTTCCCGGCCGCAGGCCGCGAAGGTGAGGACGCGGGCTTTCTCGTCGACCTGTTCGATCCCCTGGCCGACGAACTCGCCCGACGTGAGCTGCGTCTTGAGCTTGCCGTCGCCGTCATGAAGATAATAGTGGCCCCAGCCGTCGCGCTCGGACCACCAGATCATCTCCTTGCCCCCGCCGAGGAGCCGGAGGGGCTGGAACTCGACGTAGGTGTTGAGGCGCTCCTCGATGAGGGCCTTGACCTCGCCCGTCGCCGTGTCGGCGAGGCAGACCTCGTAGCCGTGAAGGTCGCGCGACTGACGTCCGAAATAGAGCTTGTCCGCGGTGTCGCTCAGCCACTGGGCCGGCGGCGGGAACTCGCGCTCGCGGTCAAGGGCCAGGCGCGGGGCCATGAAGATGTTCAGGGTCTGGTCCTTGAACTTCTCGGACTTGACTTTGACCTTGGCCTTGGTGGCCAGGTCGATGACGGCGAGCTCCGGCTGGGGCTGGTTCTCCTCGCCCGGCATCTCGTAGCGGTAGGTCTCGAGGGTCGGCCGGGGATTGGCCAGCGAATTGATGACCCAGAGATCCGCGACCTTGCGCTCGTCGTTGCGGACGAGGGCGATCCTCTTGGAGTCCTTGGACCAAACGACCATGCCGGCGGGCGTGCGGAAGTCCTTGCGGTCCTTCTCGTCCTTCTGGTACTCCTTTTTGTCCTCGTCATTGAGCGATCGGGCGTAAGAGAAGTGCTCCTCTCCGTCCGTCGTCAGCTGCTCTTCCTTGACGGCCTTGTCGTCGGCCTTCTTCTGAGCGAGCTTGAAGCTCGCCGCGTCCATCAGGAACAGGTTCTCGCCGCGGGCGAAGATGACCGTCTTCTCGTCGGGGGAGACGGAGGCCCAGCGGGGCCGCTTCAGCGGCTCCTTGTAGTCCTCGATGAGCGCCAGCTGGCCCGTGGCCAGCTCGTACGTGAAGGCCAGGACCTTGGTCTTCTTTTCCGGCTCCTTGGGCTTCTCGGCCTCCTTGTTCTTTTGGGTGTCCTGCTCCTTTTCCTTCTCTTTTTCCTTGTCCTTGTCCTGGGCGACCTCTTCTTCTTTGGCGATCTCGGAGGCCTTGACGATCTTGCCTTTGACCGAGATGTCGCTGTCCTTGGGCACCTCGACCTCGAATTGGATGGCCGTGTCCTTCTTGATGAACTTGATCGTCTTGATGGGCAGGTGCTGGGCATCGTAGGGGACGAGGAGGATGCGGGTCAGCTGGGCCGCCATCTTGGGGTTGTCGAAGAGGGGCTTCTTGGACCTGGCGGCGGGGTCGACAAGGAACCACTTCCGGCCCTGGCTCGTCTCGAAGGAGTACCAGAAGCGGTCCCCGGTCTCGAGCCAATGGGGCGTGACCGACGTATCGAAGACGAGCTTGCCGACCTTGGCCGGCGTCCAGCGCGAGGCCAGGTCGTAGTTGGCCTTTTTAGCCTCGGTCCCGGCGGCGTGTCCGGGGCCCGCGGCGAGCGTGACAAAAAGGAAGGCGGCAGCGGCCGCGATGAGCGCGGTCGGGCGAGAGGTGATCCGGAACGACATGGGCTGGTCCTCCTTAAGGAGAGATGAATAAGGGTCCACGCACGAGGTGGCGATTATAGCACTTTCGCGGATGAGGAGGGGCAACGGGCCAAGCGATCCTCGAGCGTCAATCGTTGCCGAACAGCTGGATGCCCACGGAAACGGTGACGCGGAGACCCCCCAGCCGGATGGACTGGGGGCCCCCAAGCCCGCTATCGAGGTCGTCGACTCGGGCGGACAAGTAGCCGACCTTCACGCCCATGAAGACGCGTTCATCCTCCGGGACGATCAGGACCCCCCCTTCCGCCATGAGCCCGTTCCGCTTGCCCTCGATGGAGGTGCCGAGCGCGTCCTCGCGGAAGCTCATGAAGGCCGCCCCGCCTCCCGCCTCTAGGCACGCCAGCCGGGAGACCCGGAGGATGTACCCGAGGCCAGCGGTGATATAGCTCTGCTTGCCGAGGGTCTCGAGCCCGAGGTCGGGCGTCGTGCCGGTCCTCGAGAATCTCCCCAGGCTGCCGGTCAGGCAGAGGCCGCCGACGAGACGGATGGCTGTGGCGAGCTCCGGGTAGATGGCCTGATTCCCGTAGATCCCTCGGTAGGCCTCGTCCGCGGGGCGGAGGAAGTTCGCTCCCACGGAGAGGAAAAACCGGTTCTCCGCCGTAGCGGTGACCACGAAGATCAAAACGGCCGGTATGATCAGGAGCTTTTTCATGACGCTCACCCTATATCGTGACTTCGTTCGACCCGACGATCGCGGTCCCCAGCGCGTCATAAGCGAGGGCCTTGTAAGTGTAGCTCGTGCCGGGCTCCAGGAAGGTGTCGGCATAGGCAAACTGCGCGCCTTCGATGCTCGATCCCGATACCGTCGCCAGAACCTGGAAATCCCCCGAGCCGACCTTCCTGTAGATCACATAGTGGTCGATGGGGATGGCGGCGGGATTGCCGATCGAAACCGTGAGCCCGCCGTATTCACGCTGGATGATCCACGCTTTCTCGACCAGCCGCTGGGCGGTGAGGCTCAGGGTGATGGTCCCCGAGGCCTGAGTGACCGTCACGTCCTTCGGACTGCCTGCGGCTCCGGACGCGGCGACCCGGATAAGGCCGACCCTTTCCGCGGATGTCCGGTTTTCGGTGAACGTGACGGTGATCGTTCCGCTGTCCGTGCCGCTGGCCCCTGAGGCGATGGTCAGCCATCCTCCGCCCGCGATGACAGAGGCCGTCCAGGTCAAGATCCCGCCGCCCGCATTGGAGACGGCGAAGGTCGTCGTGCCGGCGGGGAAGGTGACGTCCCTATCGGCTGGAGCGACGGCCAGCGTGGGCCCGGCGGCAACGGTCAAGGCGACGGGCCGGGATGTGTTGCCCATCCCGTTCGTCGTGTTCGTAAAGACGACCGAGTCCGTGTAGGCCCCCTCGGCAAGGGCGTTCGCCCAGTTGTTGATCGAGACCGTTGCCGTGACCGATGCTCCGCCGGCAAGATCGCCGGAAGCGGGAGAGACCGTGACCCATGTCTGGGAGGCCGCGGCCGTCCAGGCCAGCGACGTCCCGCCTGTATTCTTGAGCGTATAGGCCTGGCTCGAGGGGGTGAACGGCCCGCCTGCAGGCCCCGTGGACGTGAGCCCCCCTGCCGGGGTCACCGTGAGGGAACCCGGAGGCGGCGTGATCGTCAGCGTCACGGCGCGAGTTGTGTTGCCGCTCCCGTTGGTCGTGTTCGTGAAGGTGACCGTGTCGCCATAGACTCCGGCGGTGAACGCATCCGCCGCGGAGGTGATCGAGACCGTGACCGTGGTCGAGGCCCCGGCGGCGAGGGCGCCGGCCGTCGCGGACAGAGCCGTCCAAGTCTGGGTCGTCGAGGCCGTCCAATCGATCGAAGTCGCGCCCGGGTTGTGGAGCGTGTAGCCCTGGCTCGATGGGGCGAACGGCCCGCCCACGGCGCCCGTCGAGGTGAGCCCCTCGGCGGGAGTCACGGAAAGGGAACCCGCGGAAGAGGAGACGGCCAGGGTGACCGGCCGCGTCGTGTTCCCGTTGCCGTTCGTCGTATTCATGAAGCTCACGGTATCGTTGTAGGTCCCCGCCGCGAGGGCCCCGGCCGAGGCATTGATCGAGACCGTGATCGTCCTCGAAGCTCCGGCAGCCAGACTGCCCGATGTCGCTGACAGCGTCGTCCACACCTCGACCTTGGCGACCCTCCAGCTGATCGCCGTTGTTCCGACGTTACGGAGGACATAGGCCTGGCTCGACGGCGTGAACGGTCCGCCCTCGAAGCCCGTCGAAGTGAGCCCGCTGTCGGGGGTCACGGAGAGTGTCCCCACCGGGGCGCCTTCCTGGGTCACTGTGACCGTGACGCTGGGCACGCCGATGTCGGCGGGTGTCACCCGGATGGAGCCGATCCTCTCGGCGGAGGTCGCGTTCTGCGCATAGGCGGCGACGATCGTCCCAGCGTCGGTCCCGGAGGCGCCGGATTGGATCGACAGCCAGGTCCCTCCCGAGGTGACGGCGGCCGTCCAGTCAACCTGTCCGTCGCCTGTCCTTGTCACCGAGAACGACGTGGTCCCTTGCGAGTAGGACACGGCCTGGTTCCCCGGGGTCACGACGAGCTCGGCCAGATTGAGAATGACCGTCGCGGGACTGAAGAAGATGTCCTCATCGGCGGACGTTTCCGCCCAGAGGATGCCGGCAGATTCCCGCCCGTCCGGGGAAGGCATCGGCAGGACGATGGCCGACCCGAGTGCGACGAGGCCGTCACGGTCCGGGAACGTCCCTTCCGCTACCCAGGAGCCCGGCGCGGAGCCCTGGGCGCTCATCACGCGCACGCGGCTGTTCCCCTCGACATAGGAGGCGAAGAATCTGGGCATTCCGGCCCCTTCCGAAGCTTGGACGTCCGGGCAGCCTTCTGAAGCGGCGGAGGCCGCCAGGCTCGCTCCCACCGACCATCTCCTCCCGGAATCGGTCGACCAGGCGAGCCCGATGTCCCCGCCCGAAACGCCGGTCCCGTGTTCATAGACGACGATGACCGTTCCGCCCTTGGCCGCGATGGCCGGGGAAGAATCGGGCCTGTGATCGAAAGGCGTCAGGAAGACGGGTCTGGACCAGGAAGCGCCGAAATCCGTGGAGGTCACGGTCGCGATCCCGGACGATAGGCCTTGGGGACGGGTATAGGCGATGTGCAGGGCGTTCTCGCCGGGATCGAAGGCCAGAGTCGTCTCGATGGCCGCCCCGCGAGGCCACGAGAACGAGTCGATCGTCCTGCCCCGGCTCCAGGACGCCCCGAGATCCTGACTGACCCTGAACTTGATCGCGCCGGATGCGCCTTCCCGTTCGGCGTAGACGACATAGACGTACGGGGAGCCATAAGCCTGGCGGTCCGTCGCCAAGGACGGGCTGCTCTGGTCGGATAGGCTGAGGGCGACGGGGAATTCGGCGGACGAAGCCATGGATCCGTCGAGGCGGGCGAAATAGATGTCGCCGTCCGCGTCGTCCCATTCCTTCACATAGGCCACGCCGATCGTATCGTCAGCGACCTCGCGGAGCGCGGGATGCGTCGACGCCCGCCCGTCGCCGATGAGGAGCGTCTCGGCCCAGGTCAGGCCGAGGTCCGAGCTCTTCCGGACCCGGATATCCCCGGGCCGGTCTCCCGCCCATTGCTCAGCGGCCGAAAAGATCGTCCAAGCCCCGCCATTCGAGCGGCTTATACCGGCCGAGGGATTCTTTTCGCGCTTGGGCGAGACGAAGACGGGGTACGCCCCCTCCGCGGCGACGACCGGCTTGGCGATCCCGTCGTCTCCGTCGATCCGGCTCGATGGAAGGACGCCCCCAGTTTTGAGGGCGGCGCCGGGACTGCCGGCCGGCTCCGGGGGGAACAGTTGTTCGAAGATCTGGGCGGCGCCCTCGACGTCGCCGATCGCCCGGAAATGTTTCAATCTCTGGGCCAGCCGGCGAAGGCTGGCCTCCTCTCCCCGGGGATCGGAGCGGTCCGCCGTCCTGACTTGGGAGGCGTCCTCCCCGGCCCTCCGGGAGACGTCCTGGGCGCGTCCCGCGCTCTGGATCAGGGTGAACCCCGCCAGGACCAGGATCGGAAGGAATGCCCCTCGCCTTGAAGAAACGTCCCTCATGGCCATCACTCCTTAGCGTTTTTCGTCTGTTGCCGAGCCTGTTTGCCCGGGAGAGGCTCTTGAGCTTGCCGGGAGGTTCCGGCCCGGAGGTACCGAATCATACCATAGGCGCGATGGCTGTCAATTCGTCGGCCTTCCCCGCCTGTAGGAGGGGCGGCTAGAACAAAGCCAGCGAATATTCCCGGAGGCGGGCCTGCCGCCGCCGGGCATCGGGCATGCGGCGCTCGAGCTCGGTCCAGAAGGCCCGGCCGTGGCCGCGGACGCGGGTGTGGACGAGCTCGTGGAGGATAACATAGTCGCTCAGGTCCTGCGGTATGGCCGCCAGGAACGCGTTGAGCTGGATGCGGCCGGAGCGGGAGGCGCTGCCCCAGAGCGTGCCTTGACCGCGAATGCTCAAGCGCCCGGGCGAGAAGCCATACACGCGGGCCAGGGCGTCCAGGCGCCCCGCGAGGAAGGCCCGGGCGGTGTGCCGGTCGAGGCCTTCGACCGCGACGACCGCTTCTTGGCAGCGGCCGCGGGCCCTGTCGAGCCGGGCCATCGTGCGGCGGATCCATGCGAGCTTGGACAGGGCGACGCGCTGGGCCTCGTCGAAGGACACCCGCCACGGCACGGCGACCCGAACTCCGCGCGAGCCCCTCACCGTCAGGGAGATGTGGCGGGCCCGCCGGCTCTTCTCGAAGAGGACGGGCCCGACGCCGTCCAGGACGATCGTCCGGGACATGCCCCCGCGGCTCGCGCCACGGGGGCACGGTCCGGCGTTAGTCGTCAAAATTGAACCGCCTCCGGGACGCCTTGTTGTTGACGGTGTTGGCATCAAGGGCCCACATGCCGCGGCCGTGAGTGGCGACGACGATGATGTTGTCTCTCGGGTGGATGATCAGGTCGTGGGCGTACACGGTCGGAAGGTTCCCGCCGAGGACCATCCATGTCTTGCCGCCGTCGGTCGTGACATACACGCCCATATCGGTTCCGACATAGAGGATATTCCCGTTGACGGGGTCCTCGCGGATGACGTTGACCGGCCCGACCGGGATGCCCTTGGCCAGGCTCGTCCACGTCTTGCCATAGTCGGTCGACTTCCAGACGTAGGCCGTGAAGTCGTCGTCGCGCTTGCCGTTTTGGGTGAGATAGACCGTGCCCAGCTCGTAGGCGGAGGCGACGACCCGGGACATCCACTTGCCCGGGGCCAGTCCGGCCGTGATCTCGGCCCAGGCCTTCCCGCCGTCCTTGGTCACCCAGAGCCGGCCGTCGTCGGTCCCGGCGTAGATGAGCCCGTACTTGATGGGCGACTCGGAGATCGTGAAGAGCGTCTGGTAGCGGATGTCGCCGCGCGTCGCCGGGTCGTTCGTTGTCAGGTCGGGGCTGATGCGCTCCCAGGTGTCGCCCCGGTCGAGCGAGCGGAAGACGTACTGCATGCCGTGATAGAGGATGTTCGGGTTGTGGGGGGAGAGGATGAACGGGGCCAGCCACTGTCCGCGGAGGGGCGGCTCGTTCTCGTAGAGCACGGGCAGGATCATCTTGGTGAACGGGCGGCCGGGGAACGGGCCGGGCTTGTCGTACTCGGCCCGGGAGATCATCCCGTAGAAGCCGGCCGAGTAGACGACGTCGGGGTTGGTCGGGTCGATGGCATGATTCGAGCCCTCGCCGCCCGGGGCGCTCTCGAACTCTTGGGCCGGGATCTTGTCCCGTCCTTGGCTGATGTCGACCTTGCCCCTGAAGCTGCCGTGGTCCTGCATCGAGCCATAGACCTTGAACGGTGTTGCCATGTCGTAATTGAGGTCGAAGAACTGGCAGACGTTGATCTCATTTTGGAAATAATGCCAGCTCTTGCCCTTGTCGTAGGACACGGCCACGCCCTGGTCGAAGCCCTTGAGGAGGTAATTCGAGTTGGCCGGGTCGATCCATAAGGCGTGATTGTCGCCGCCCGGGCTGCGGATGGCCGTATAGGTCTTACCGCCGTCGGTCGAGGCGCTGAAGGGTACACCCAAAATATAGGACGTGTTCGGGTCATTGGGATCCACCCGGATCTGGCCGAAAACCCAGCCGTAAGTCCCGGAGTGGCGCTCCATGAAGGTCTTTTGTTGCGGTGTCAGGCCGCTCACCTGGGTCCAGGTCGCGCCGGCGTCGTCGGAGCGGTAGACCGTGGCCCCCTTGATGAAACCGGAGGAGGGGACGCCGTAGGAGTCCGTGATCTCCTGGGGCGTCGGCTGGCGGGAGACCTCGTAGTTGTCGACGAGGGCGTAGAGGGTGTCGGGGCTCGTCAGGCAAAGGTCGAGCCCGACGCGGCCGCGCCAGCGGGCCTCCGGGAGCCCGGTGTTGACGGGCGTCCAGGTCGTGCCGCCATCGGTCGTCTTGAAGATGCCGCTCCCGACCGACGAGGCGTCGTTTCGCGGATCGTTCCATTTCTTGCGCGTCCGCTGCCACATCGCGGCGTAGAGAGTGTCGCTCGAGCGAGGGTCCATGACCAGGTCGTAAGCGCCGGTCTCGTCGTTGACGAAGAGGACCTTGGCCCAGGTCTTGCCGCCGTCGACGGTCTTGAAGACGCCGCGCTCGGCGTTCTTCGTCCACTCATGGCCGCCGGCCGCGACGTAGACGACGTCGGGGTTGGTCGGGTGGATGACGATCCGCGAGATCGTGTTCGTGTCGGCGAGGCCCATGTGCGCCCAGGTCTTGCCGCTGTCGGCCGACTTGAAGAGGCCGACCCCGGCCTGGGAGCTGCGGAAGATGTTGTGCTCGCCGGTCCCGACCCAGACGACACTCTGGTCGGACGGGGCGAGAGCGATGTCGCCGATGGCCGCCGTGACCATGTTCGCGAAGATCGGCGTCCAGGTCGTGCCCTCGTTCTCCGTCTTCCAGACGCCACCGGAAGCCGAAGCGACGTAGATCGTGTAGTTCCGGCCTTTAGGGGCGACGACGGCGACGTCGGTCACCCGGCCGCTGACGTTCGTCGGGCCGATGAACTGCCACTTGAGGTCCTTGAACTTCGAGGCGGCCTGCATGGCCGTGTGCTCCTCGAAACCCTTGAGCCGAAGGCCGGGGTCGGTCGACTGGAGGACCTTGGGCTTGACCGTCTTCGTTTGGGCGAGGGTCAGGGCGGTCAGAACGAAAAGCGCGGCCGCGGCGATAACGAGCGGCCTGATGATGCGGGATCGGCGGAGAGAGAACATCGGACACCTCCTCGGGGGATCTTGTGGCCACACTATATTGAAATCTCCTCCGGCCTGTCAACGGACAGAGGCACCCGCAATCACCCGTGCGCACGGGTGACAGAAAGCCGTCTTGTCGTTCGCGAGCTAGGTCAGGAGCGATGCGAGGGCGATCGAGTAGAACTTGGTCTCGTCCGAATCCCCGCGCGAGGTCAGGACGCAGGGGCAGGTGGCCCCGGTCACGACGGCCCCCAGCTCGCCTTTAGCCAGGTAGGTCGACGCTTTAAAGAAGATGTTGCCCGACTCGATATTGGGAAAGATGAGGATGTCGGCGTCGCCGGCCACCGGGGACTTGACGCCTTTGATCCGGGCGCTCTCCTCGCTGAAGGCGATATCGAGGGCCAGCGGCCCGTCGACGATGGCGCCCTTGATCTGGCCGCGCTCGGCCATCTTGGAGATGATCGCCGCTTCCGTCGTCGATGGCATCTTGGGGTTCACTTTTTCGACCGCCGAAAGGAGGACGGCCTTGGGATTGTCGATCCCCAATTTGTGGGCCACGGCTATCGCATAGTTCAGGATGGCGATCTTCGCTTCGAGGTCCGGGGCGGGAATGACGGCCACGTCGCCGCAGATGATGAGCTTCTTCCAGGCCGGCACCTGGATGACCGTCACATGGGACAGGAGCTTGCCGGGCGGAAGCAGGCCCCTCTCCTTGTCGATGATGCCGCGGATATAGACGGAAGAGTCCAGCAAGCCCTTCATCAGGAAATCCGCCTGGCCCGAGCGGACTCTGTCGATGGCCAGGGTCAGGGCCTTGGCCTTGTCGGGCTCATGGATGATCTCGAAAAGACCGGTGTCGACCTTGTTCTCGTCGGCGACCTTCTGGATGGCCTTCTTGTCCCCGGTCAGCGTGGCCTGGACCAGCTTCTCCTTGACGGCGCGGCCGACGGCCTCGATGGTATGCGGGTCCTCCGCGACGGCGACGGCCAGCCGCTTGATGGGGGTGCCCTTGACCCTGTCGACGATCTGGTCCAAGGTGGTGATCATGATGACTCCCTTCGGTTCAACGGAAATGATGACGGATAGGTGCGGGCCTTCTCCTCGCCCCGCATCACGCGCAGGCCGGCCTGGGCCAGCGCGACCATCTCGTTCTCTCCGGGGAAAACGAAGACCGGTCCGAGGAATCGGACGCACTCCTTGATCCGGTCGATGAACTCGGGCGAGAAAGCCAACCCGCCGGTCAGGACGATCCCGTCGACCTGGCCCTTGAGGACGGCGGCGCATGCCCCGACCTGCTTGGCCACCGTGATGGCCATGGCCGAGAAGACGAGCTCCGCCTGCTTGTCGCCCTCGGCGACGCGCTTGAGGGTCTCCCGCAGGTCGTTCGTCCTGAGATGAGCCACCATCCCGCCCCGGCCGGTCAGCATCTTCTTGAGATCCTTCTCTTCGTACTTGCCAGAGAAGGCCAAAGCGACGAGATCGCCCGCGGGCACGGTCCCGGCCCTTTCCGGGGTGATGGGCCCTTCGCCGTTCAGGCCGTTGTTGACGTCCACAACGCGGCCCTGTTTGTGCACGCCGACCGTGATACCGCCGCCGAGATGGCAGACGATGAGGTTCACGGACTCATAGCTCTTGCCGAGCTCGCGGGCGGCCAGACGGGCCGTATACTTATGGTTCAAAGCGTGAAAGATGCTGCGACGCCGGATCTCCGGGATACCGCAGAGCCGGGCCCAGTCGTCGAGCTCGTCCACGACGACCGGATCGACGATGAAGGCGGGGATGCCCAGGGGACGGGCGATCTCGTCGGCGATCAGGCCGCCCAGGTTCGAGGCGTGCTCCCCTTGGACTCCTTTGTAGAGATCCTCGAGCATCCTGTCGTTGACGCGATAAACACCACTCGGGATGGGATCGAGGAGCCCCCCGCGACCGACGACCGCCGTCAGGTCCGCCGGCTCGACGCTCTTCTCCCTCAGCGTCTTGAGTACGATATCCTTGCGAAAGCCCTTTTGCTCCACGATCTTGTTGAAGGGGGCCAGCTCTTCGGCGGAATGCGCGATGTTCACGGACAGGACCTCGCGCTCATCGTCGTAGACGGCGATCTTGGTCGAGGTCGAACCCGGGTTGATGATCAAGAGTAGCATTATTCCCCACCTCCGTCGCCCGCGGGAACGAGGGGGAATCTTACTGCCCGTAAAGGGTTGTGTCAAGACGACACGGGGAGGCTTTCCCGGCCGTCCCCGCCTCTTCGGGGCCGGATGCGAGCATGGTATAATGACCTGAAATGCGCGTCCACAAGATCGAACAGGGGGAAGCCGCTCCCGCCGTAGAGCTCGCCCGGAGCTTGGATCTGAACTACCCCGGGATGGAAGCCGACGAACTCTGGGTGGCCGAGGACGATGGCCGGATCGTCGGCGTCGTCGCCCTCAAGGCGCACACGGACTGCCTCGAGCTCTGCGCTCTCGGTGTCGATCACCGGTTCCGCGGCCGGGGGATCGCCAAAGCCCTTGTCGAAGCCCTGGTGGCCACGTCGCCGGGCGACGTGCATCTGGCCACGACCATCCCCGGGTTCTTCGAGAGCTGCGGCTTCCACATCATCAAGGAAGCGATCCCCACGACCTTTCCGGCCAGGCGCAAGACGGATTGGTGCGAGGGCTGCCCTCAAGAGCGCTGCACGGTCATGATGAGGAACAAGCCTTGAGCCGTCCTGCCTATCCGGATTTCAAACCCGTCGGCCTCGAGGACCAAGATATCTTCGCCGAGTATCTCGGGCGCGAACCGTCTGAGGTCTGCGAGCTCGATTTCGCCAACATCTTCATGTGGAAGGACTCCGAGCATCCGAGCTGGACCATCCTCAACGGCAACCTCTGCGTTCTCGTGGAGCCCGATTTCGAGGATCCGTACATTCTTCCGCCCGTCGGCGGGGAGCGTGTCCCCGAGACGATCTCGGCCTGCCTTCGGCACGCGCCTCGACTCTCGCGCGTCCCCGAAGGCTTCATCGAACGGTACGGCGCCGGCTTCAAGGTCGAGGAGGACCCCGGCAACTTCGACTACGTCTACCTCCGGCAGGAGCTGGCCGAGCTCAAAGGCAAGAAATTCGACGGCAAGCGCAACCGCATCCGGAAGTTCGAATCGACCTTCGTCCACGAGTACCATGCCCTGACGCGGGCCGATGTCCCCGGCTGCTTCCGGCTCCTCGAGGACTGGTTCGAGGAGAAGAGGAACGGCGATCTCTACATGAGAGCCGAGAGAGTGGCCATCATCCAGGCCCTGGCTTCGTTCGAGCGCCTCGACCTCAAGGGGGGGGTGGTCAAGGTCGGAGGCCGGGTCGAAGCCTTCACCATGGGCGGACGGCTGACCGCCGACATGGCCGTCATCCCCATCGAGATCGCCAACCCCGGGCTCGTCGGGTTGGCCCAGTGGATCAACCGCGAGTTCGTCCTCCGGGAATGGGCGGCCTACTCACTCATCAACCGGGAACAGGACATGAATGTCGAAGGTCTCAGGAAGGCGAAACTGTCCTACCAGCCCGTCCGGTTGGTGAAGAAATACACCCTCTCCCTTTAAAAGGGTTCATCTCCCGATTCCGGGAGTCCCCTCTCTCCGGCTTCGCTTCGGATATCGCTCCTTGCCCCCGCCTACGGGGAGCGGAGCCCCGGAGCGACCATTAAAAGCGCGGCGGAGCGACTCGGAGCCGTGCTTTTAAGAAACATCTTAAGAAAACACTCGACTCAGATATCTATCAGAATCGCGGCCTCGAGTGCTCGGCCGCAATTCTGCAGGTCGCTTCGAAGACTCCGCTTCCCGCCGGTCCCCCTTCCCTCACGGGGGCCTTGGAGCGACATCCCTCGCCGCCTCGCGAGGGATTCCCGGAAATGGGAGATGATCCTTCAAAAGGGAACGGCCCCGAAGGGGGCTGTCCTCTCAGGCCATAAGGCTACAGATGGCGGCGACGTTGACCATGTCGTCGGGCGAGCAGCCGCGGCTGAGGTCGCAGTAGGGCTTGTTGAGCCCCTGGACGATCGGCCCGACGGCCTCGGCCCCGGCCAGCCGCTCGGTCAGCTTGTAGCCGATGTTGCCGGCGTCGAGATCGGGGAAGATGAGGACGTTGGCCTTGCCGGCGACCGGGCTGCCCTTGCACTTGCGCTCGCCGATCGAGGGGACGAGGGCGGCGTCGGCCTGCATCTCGCCGTCGAGGAGGAGGGCGGGGGCCTTCTCCTTGGCGATCTTCGTCGCCCGGACGACCTTGTCGACGTCGTCGTGGGCCGCCGAGCCCTTGGTCGAGAAGGACAGCATGGCCACGCGCGGCTCCTCGCCGGTCACGGCCTGGAAGTTCTTGGCCGAGGTGATGGCGATGTCGGCCAGCTGGGCGTCGGTCGGGTTGGGAACGACGGCGCAGTCGGCATAGCAGAGGAGCTTCTCCGGGAAGACCATGATGAAATAGCTCGAGACGGTCGAGATGCCCGGGGCGGTGCCGACCGTGTGGATGGCGGCCCGGATGACATCGCCGGTCGAGGACAGGTTGCCGCCGACGACGGCCCCGACCTTGCCGGTCGCGAGCAGAAGGCCGGCGTAGTAGAGAGGGCTTTTGGCCGCTTCGGTGGCCTGCTCGAGGGTCCAGCCCTTGGCCTTCCTCTTCTCGAAGAGGAGGCCGACGAGATCGTCCTTCGCGGCGTCGGTCTGGGGGTCGATGATGGGGATGCCGGCGATGTCGAGCCCGTTGTCCTTGGCGATCTTCTGGATCGCGGCGGCCGGGCCGACGAGCCGCGGCTCGGCGATATGCTTCTCCCTGAGGGTCAGGGCCGCCTTGAGGGTCCGGACGTCCTCGGCGTCGGGGAAGGCGACCTTGAGGAACCTTTTCGCGGCCTTGTCTCGGATGTCGGAGATGAAGGTATTGCCCATGGACGACTCCTTTTCAATGTTGAGGGTAAGGTGCGGTTATACCCTACGGGCTTCGAGGCTGTCAACCCCGGCGGGGTCCCCGGAAAGCCGTCCTCTGCCTTGACTTTTCCCCTGCTCCGAGGGAGAATGGGGCTTAAAAATTCGGCCTTCTCTCCGGCCGATGGACCGAGAAATCATAAGGAGCCATCGATGATCATCCTGTCCCTGAACTGCGGCAGCTCGTCCGCCAAGTACCGTCTTTACGATTACGACAAGAAAGAGACCCTGGCCACCGGGATCGTGGAACGGGTGACCATCGGCAAGAGCTACATCCAGCAGGCGGGCCTGGGCCGGGAGCCCATCAAGATCGACCACGAATGCCCGACCCACCGGGAGGCCATCAAGCTCATTATCGACACGCTGCTCGATCCCAAGATCGGCGTTCTCGACGACTTGGCCAAGATCTCTGCCGTCGGCCACCGTGTCGTGCACGGCGGCGAGAAGTTCACCAAATCCGTCAAGATCACCCCGGAGACGCTCGAGACCTTCAGGAGCCTGTTCAGCCTGGCCCCTCTCCACAACCCGCCGAACGTCCTGGGCATCGAAGCGGCCCTCGACGTCCTGCCGAACGTTCCCCACGTCGCCATCATGGACACGGCCTGGCATCAGACGATGCCCGCGAGCTCCTACATGTACGCCCTGCCGTACGAGTGGTACGAGACGTACGGCGTGCGCCGCTACGGCTTCCACGGCACCTCGTTCCTCTACGTGGCCAAGCGGGCCGCGCTGCTCCTCGGCAAAGACCCCTTCAAGTGCAATCTCGTCTGCCTCCACATCGGCAACGGCGTCTCGGCCAACGCCATCAAGGACGGCGTCTCCTATGACACGAGCATGGGCCTGACCCCCCTCGAGGGCCTGGTCATGGGCACACGGGCGGGCGATCACGACGCGGCCATCGACCTCATGGTCATGGAGAAGGAGGGCACCGCCCCGGGCAAGATGAGCGACATCCTCAACAAGAAGTCGGGCCTGCTCGGGATCACCGGCAAGTACACCGACCGCCGCGACGTCCAGAAGGCCGCCGAGGCGGGGGACGCCCGGGCCAAGCTGGCCATCGAGGTCGAGTCCTACCGGATCAAGAAGTACATCGGGGCCTACTCGGCCGCGATCGGCGGCGCGGACGCCATCGTCTTCACGGCCGGCGTCGGCGAAATGTCCGACCTCATCCGGGAGAAGTCGTGCGAGGGCCTGGAGTTCCTGGGCATCAAGCTCGACAAGGCCAAGAACAAGCTGGCCAAGACCCGTAACGCCGAGACCGAGATCTCGGCCGACGACTCCAAGGTCAAGATCTTCGTCATCCCGACCGACGAGGAGCGGGTCAATATCGAGGACGTCATCGCCATCCTCGAGGGCAAGTACGACGAGCACACCCACTTCACCTACCGCTTCCAGTCGCCGGACTACGTCAACTCCCAGCGCGAGCAGGATTTCGTCAAGGAGTGCGAGGCCAAGCCGGGGCTCAAGGCGATCCAGGTCAAGCCCAAGAAGCGGTCATAAAGCCGCGGCTGCGAGGGCTTGACCTATCGGCTATTTCCAATCAGAGATGATCGCCAGGATGAGGTTCGTCAGGGCCTCGAGGTCGCGGCGGTCGATCTTCTCGATGAGCGAGTGGGCGTAGGAGCCGGGCCAGGAGAGAGGAATGTCGATGGCGCCGCCGGAGAGGAAGACCGAGCCGTCGTTGCCGCCCCGGGAGTTGCCGACCTGGATCGGGATCATCCGCTTCCTGGCGATGGCCAGGACCTTGAGGATCTCCGTTTTGGGCGTGACGTTGCTCGAGTCGATGGCCCGGATGACCGCTCCCTTGCCGACGGGAAGATAGCCGAAACGCTTCGATTCGAGCGGCGAGTCTGTCGAGACGAACGTGTCGATGGCGAAGACGTAGTCTGGCTTCATGGTCTTGGCCAGCTCGGACGCGCCGAAAAGCCCTGTTTCCTCCTGAACGTCCCAGGCGAAGGTGATCGTCCGCCCCTTGACCGTCTCGGGTTTGAGGCGGAGGGCCGCGTCGAGCAGGGCGGCGCAGCCGGCCCGATCGTCGACGGCCCGGGTCGCCATCAACCCGGGCGCGAGATCGGTGATGATCTTCTTCGCCGTGATCGTGTCGCCTTCGGCCACCCCGAGCGCGCGGGCTTCCGCTTCGGTCGCGGCGCCGAGATAGATGTCGAAACGCTCGGCGGTGAACGGGGGTTCCTGCGTTTCGGTCTCGGACGGGCGTTCGTCGTATCCCTGCCGCGGCGCGACGATCCCGGCGACAATACCTTTGCCGGTATGAATGAGCACGGGCCGGGCTTCGATCGTCTGGGGCAGGATGCCGCCGCCCGGCTTGACCTTGACGCGCCCCTCGGGTGTGATCGTGTCGACGATCCAGCCGAGCTCGTCAACGTGGGCGACGAACAGGATGTGAGGACGGCCCGACCCGACGGTGAACCAGACGTTGTTCATACCGTCGCGTTCGGCCTTGAGCCCGGCCGGCAGGCGCCCTTGGATGAAATAGGACACGGGCCCTTCGTGGCCCGAAACGCCCGGGACGAGGACGATCTCGCGGAGGATGTCCCAGGCCTTGGACTGGGCGCTCATCGAAGAGACGGAAACGAGAAGCGCCAGGATCCCTATGATGAGCCGCTGGATCATTTCGTACCTCCCGGCTGGAGAAAGCGCTCGAGGATGTCGCGCAAGGCCTGGAGGTCCTTAAGCGCTACGACCTCGGAGGGCGTGTTGAGGAACCGGACGGGCAAGGCCAGCGTCACGACCTCAGCGGGCGGGACCTCGAAAGGCAGCGACATCGGCGAATCGGGTGTCGTCAGGAATTGCAAGGATGCGCCCGCCTCGGCGGCCGCCGTTTCGAAGGCCTTGCGAAGGTCGGAAGGACCGGATTTGAATTGGACGAGGACAGGGCCGCCTCCGGGGAAGGGGAAGCCGTCGCCTTTGCCGGCGGCGATGACGTCCACGACGATCGTCCTCTTTGGCTGCCACCGGGATTTGGCCCTCGCGGCCCCGATGGCCGGCCGTGCGCCCCGACCGCGGGCCGCGGACTTGGTCTGCGCGGCCCAGCTGATGACGGTCTCTTCACCGCCGGTCCGGCCGGCCAAGGCTTCGGTCACAGAAACGAGAGCCGCAGCCACGGCCTTCATCCCAAGCCCCGGCCCGGCCCACTCGTCCCCGGCGATCTCCGTCAAGACGGCCGGATAGGTGATGGCGTCGAGGAGCTCGACGCCCTTGGCCCGGGCGTCCTTCTCGGACCGGACGCCGATGTCGACATAGGCGATCTCCAGGGAGAATCCTTCGACCTGGGTCCTCCGCCGTTCCGGGGTCAGAATATGGATCGCCGGCTGGGAGACGACGCCCTGGATCGGCCCCTTCGCGGTCGAGATGACGACGGGTTGGCCGAGAAGGAAGGCGTCGAAACGGGCGTGCGGCGGCGGGCCCGGCCGGTCAACGGTCAGAAAGCCTTCGGGCGTGATGCCGCTGACCATGTGCCCGTAGCCGTCGAGGGCCCCGAGAACGAGCGTGGGCCCCGGCGTACCGCTGAGCCGGACGGCGATGGTGCCCAGCCCGGCTTCCTCGACCGTGAGGGTCTTGGGCAGGAGCCCGCAGATCTTCGCCGCCAGCATCTCCTCGTTGCCCGTCGTCGACGGGACCGCGAAGAGGTCCTTCGTCAGGGTTTTAAGGTCCGTCCCTCCAGCCGTCGCGACGACACAGACCAGCGCCGCCGCCAGCCCCAGGGTTCTCATGACACGGTGCGCCATCCTGTCCTCCTTCCTCCCCCTATCCCCGCGCCATACCCATTATCACAGCCCTGGACTTATCGTCAAACGCACTAAGGAACAGGAGTCGAAGCGTATCGAGCATTCGGAGTGGAGAGGAGAGGAAACGCTGGGGACCGGGTCGCGGGAGAAGGGGCTGAAGGGATGATCCCCGAGGTCCCTCCGCGACCCGACGGAAGCCCATTCCCTTTATATGGGAATTTCGCTATGATGAAGAAAAGGGAGAGCGCGTGGACAAGAACAAGTGGCTCCGGGCCGGCGTCGGCATCCTGGTCCTGTTCATCGTCGGCGTCTTCCTGAAGCTGGCCCGGCCGATGCTCGTCCCGTTCGCCCTGGCTTTGCTCTTCGCCTTCGCCATCTCGCCGGCCCTCGATTTCCTGGTCCGCCGGAAGGTGCCCAAGGCCCTCGCCCTGGTCATCATCCTCATCCTCTCCTTCGCCGTCCTGTATCTCATTGGGACCGTTTTCTACGCCGGCGGCAAGTCCCTGGCCGACGAGCTCCCGTCCTATACGGAAATGGTCAGGGCCTTCCTCGGGAAGATCGACAGCCTCGTGCCGGACCCGCGCCTCAAGGTCGGCCTCACCGAGTGGATCCAGGGCTTCAATATCGGCAATGCCGGGGCCTTCCTCCTGTCCGCGCTCGGGCCGTTCTTTTCCTTCATGTCCGACCTTCTCCTGGTCTTCGTCTTCATGATCTTCATCCTGGCCGGCCGAGGCCGGATGACCCGGAAGTTCGAGGAGGCCTTCCCGCCGGGCCAGGCCTCGACCCTGAGCCGGACGGCCGTGAGGATCGATTGCGAGATCCAGAAATACCTGGCCGTCAAGACGCTGACCAATGTCCTCATCGGCATCCTCGTGGCGTCCGTTCTCGCTCTCTTCGGCGTCCGCTTTGCCGTGCTCTTCGGCGTCCTGGCCATGCTGTTCAACTACGTGCCTACTCTCGGCGCCGTCGTCTCCGTCGCCCTCCCCACGCTCCTGACCCTGTTCCTCGAAGGCGGCCTGACCCTCAAGGTCCTGCTCGTCCTCATCCTTCTTTCCGGCATCCACGCTGTCCTGCACAGGGTCCTCGAGCGCAAGCTCATGGCCAAGGAGATCAGCCTGTCCCCGCTCCTCGTCCTGTTTTCCCTGTTCTTCTGGGCCTGGTTGTGGGGCATCCCGGGCATGATCCTGGCGGTCCCGATCCTGACGGGGGCCAGGATCTTCTTCGAGAATGTCCCGTCCCTGCGTTTCCTCGGGACGATGATGGACCGGTGAGGCGGAGGAGGGGCGTCAGGCCTCGAGATCGACGGCCGCGAGGAACTGCTCGAGACGCCGCTCGATCTTGAGCGCCGTTTCCTTATATGTATCGTAGTCCGAGCCGATGGGGTCCTCGATGTCCCAGCCGTAGAGGACGTCCTCCGCAACCCCCCAGATATCTCTGAGCTGGCTGTAGATCGAGACGTCCATGGCCACAATATAATCGAAGCTCCCGAGATCGAACGTCCCGACGGGACGGGCGATGTGCGAGGAGATGTCGAGCTTGTAGACGAGCTTCATGACCAGGGCGGCTTCCTCGGTCGCCGGGCCCCCGGTCGCGCCGATCCCCGCGCTGGCGACCTCCACGGCCGGGCCGAGGCGCTTGCGGGCGATGGCCTCGGCCATCGGGCTGCGGCAGATGTTCCCGTAGCAGACGAAGAGCAGGCGTTTTTTCCTTTGGTTCATCGTTCCGGCCGTCAATTCCGCCCGGCTTGGGCGCTCTCGAGCGAGACGTCTTTGGCCTTCTCATAGAGGAAGGCGGCCAGGATGTACTGCTCGGCGGCCTGAGGGACGAGGCCGTCCTGGACCATCTGGCGGGCGCCTTCCTCCTCCGTCACGGCCCGCTCATAGAGCCAGGCCTGCTTGGAGGGCGCGAGCGCGGCTTCGGCGTCCTTGCGGCCCGTGCCCGCCAGCTCCCGCAGCAGGGCCAGCCCCTGCTCCTCGTCGGTCGCCCTGAGGCTCAGGAGATGGACCCGGGTCAGGATGCCGCACAGGATCCGGGCCCCGGAAAAATCGTTCTTGGCGAAGGCGTCCGAGGCGTCCTTCTCTTTTTCGAGGGCGATCCAGGCGAGAAGGTTTGGCCGCGCCTGCGCCCCGCGGGACATCTTCTGCTTTGTTTCCTGGAGCTCCTTGAAGGCCGCTTCGGCCTTCTCCCGCTCGCTGACCTGGGACAGGAGTTTGCGCATCTCGGATTCGCCCCGGTCATAGCTCCGTTTCGAGGCCGTGAGGTTCCCCGCCTCTTTCTGCTTTTTCCCTTCGGTGATCCGGTTCTGGATGCTGTCGATCCATTGGGTTAGCTTTGAGGTCTCGGCCGGGTACTTCTCTTTGATCGCGGCCAGCGCCTTCTCGAACTCCAGGGCGTCCCGCTCGTTCATGAATTTGGACGGGTCCTTCATGAACGGCGCAAGATAGCCCATGATAGCCGAGCCTACGCCGCTCTCTGGGCCAAGCCCCGGCGCGGCTCCCTTTTCACCGGGCGGCTGCGGTTCCGGCGGAATGTTCGCTTCGACGTTGAGATCTCTTGCGGCTCCGCCGCCGGTCCGGGAGTCGATGGAGCGGACGCGGCGGCCTTCCGGCTCGCCCTTTCCGCCCCGGTTGACGAGCGAAACGATCCCGGCGATGACCAGGGCGACGACAATGAGCGCGGGGACGAGGATCTTCTTGAGCCTGAACTTGACCGTGATCTCGCGGGCCGTGATGGGCTTGGTCGGGGCCGTGGCCGGCCGCGTCCGGGCCGTCACCTGGCTTGGGACGGGCAGGTCCTTTTCGACCGCGCTCAGATCCTCGAGGATCTCGGCCGCAGACTGATACCGGTCGTCCCTCGATTTCTCCAGGCACTTCAGGATGATCCGGCTCAGGCCGTCTGAGATCTGGGCATTGATCGTCTGCGGGTCGGCCGGGGGTTCGCTGCGGTGCTTGAGGACGATGCTGAGGGGCGTCGCGCCTTCGAAGGGGACCCGGCCGGTGACCATTTCGAAGAGGATGGCCCCCAAGGCGTAGATGTCGACGCGCTTGTCGACGTCGCGGCCCTCGGCCTGCTCGGGGGCCATGTACTCTGGCGTCCCGATGATGACCCCGGTGCCGGTGACACCCCGCGTGTGGAGCGAACGGGCGATGCCGAAGTCCATGATCTTGGCGTTGCCGTCCTTGTCGATCATGACGTTCTGCGGCTTGAGGTCGCGGTGGACGACCCCGAGACGATGGGCTTCGGCCAGGCCCTCTGCGATCTGCCTAGCCAGCCCGATGGCCTTGGCCTCGTTGAGGTGACCCGAGCGGCGGATGAAGCTTTTGAGGTCCTCGCCGGGGACGTACTCCATGGAAATGTAGATCGAAAGCCATTCCTCGCCGAGGTCGTACATCCGGCAGACATGACGATGGGAGACCTGACGGGCCAGCTTGATCTCGTTACGGAAGCGCTCGATGACCTCGGGGTCTGAGGCGATCTCGGGCTTGAGAAGCTTGAGGGCCACGACCTCCCGGATCTTACTGTCGTAGGCTTTGTAGACGGTGCCCATGCCGCCCTGGCCGATCTCCTCGATGATCTCGAAGCGGCGGGCGAACGTCGTGCCGCGCTCGAGGCCTTTCGTCGGGGTCTGGAAGGTCGCCGTCCCCGAAGAGACAGTCTCGCCCGACCCCGGAAGCTCCCGGCCGCAGCGGCCGCAATAGCGTGTCCCCTCGGGGTTGTCGTTCTGGCAGCGCGGGCACTTCATGGGACGAACCGTATGCCTATCAAAAACAAGAATATCAATTCGGGCCTATTATATCAAACCCATAGGAAAATACGCCCGGCGGCCGGACTTGGTTTCCTTGTCCGGCCTGCCCGTCAGCGCGCCGCCTTGGCCCCGGGGTCGTCGCCGGGCCTGAGAGGACGGAGCGTCATGACGAAGTTGGTGTCTTTCGCCGGGAGCGTGTACTGGGGGTGGATGCGGGCCCCCCAGGAGTCGTCGCCGCCGACGCCCATCTGGGCGGAGTCGAGCGTCAGACAGACGTAGTCACGGCGCTGTACCTCCGGGGGATGCTTCGAGCCGCGGCTCTCCAGGGTCAGATCCTCAGGCCAGTAGGGGTGGGCCGAGAACTCGAAGACCGGGTCGCCGGCGGCGAGAAGGCCCCAGCCGTCGGCGTCGCGGACGGCCACCCAGCGTGTGTCCGTCCGGTTGCCGTATTCCTGCGGGCTGACGTATGGGAACTTCTCGCCGGCTGTCGTCGTCCAGAGGCCGATGAAGGCCGCCGTCTTTCGGTCCCAGTAATTCTCGAAGGGCCCACGCCCGAACCATTGGATCCTGTCGAATTCTGCGGGAAGGGCCATCTTCAATCCGATACGAGGGAGCTCGGGCAGCTTGGCTCCCTCTTTGATATCGAGTGTCGAGCCCAGGATGATCTGACCGTCGATTTTGATTGCATATTCAAGTGTTTGGGTCGCCAGGCCTCCGGCCAGGCCGTAGACAACGGTAACCGTCACGCTTCTGTCGCCGGACTCCCGGGCCCCGAGCGACTTCAGGTCGCGATAGAGGCTGGCCTGCCGCCACACCGACAGGCGGCGAGGCATCTCGTTCCCGAAGTCGTTGTCCGTCGGGGCGCGCCAAAAGTTCGGCTCGATGCCGGAAGCGATGAGCTCATGACCGTCGAAGACGAACGAATCCATGTCTCCGGTCAGACGGTCGAAGCGGACGGAGAAATCCCGGCCGGCGACGCGGAGGAAGCGCGGCCCGTCTTCGACGGCGGGCGGCGGCAGAGCGGGCGTCACGGCGGGGCTGGGCTTGACCGCGGCGGGCATCGCGAACTGTTCCGAGGCGATGAGATGCCCTTTCGGAATACCCGATGAGGCCTCTCGGGTTCGGAGCGAGAGATTGAGAAAGACCTCCTGCCCAAGGGCGGACACGGAGCGGGGGAGGGGCAGCCGGACGACCGTGCTGCCGTGAGGCGCGGCGGCGGGCTTCGGGACAATCCCCGACGCCATGACCTGGCCGTCCGCCGTGAGGTCCCAGACAAGGTCGAAGCGGTCGAGGCCGATGAAGTCGTAGCGGTTCCTGAGCTCGATCTTTCCCGCGGCCGGATCGACCGCGATGAACTTGACGAACTGATAGACCTTCTTGACCTCGAAGAGGGCGGGGTGGGGCGTCCGGTCGGGGGCGACCAGACCGTTACAGCAGAAATTCTGGTCTGACGGGACGTCGGCCGGGCCGTAGTCGCCGCCGAAGGCCCAGAAAAGCTCGCCCTTGGCGTTCTTCGCCGCGTAGCCCTGGTCGACCCAGTCCCAGATGAACGCGCCCTGCAGCTGGTCGTGGGCTTCGATGGCGTCCCAGTAGTCCTGGAGATTTCCCGTCGAGTTGCCCATGGAATGGGCGTATTCGCATTGGATGAGCGGCCGCGTTTGCTTCACCGAGGCGTACTTGACCATGCTCTCGATCGAATCGTACATGGGGCAGAAGATGTCGGTGTGGGGCCGCAGCTCGGCCCTCTCGTACTGGACCGGCCGCGAGGGGTCGCGCTTCTTGAGCCAGGCATAGGCCTTCTCGAAGTTGACGCCGTCGCCGGCTTCGTTGCCGAGCGACCAGATGATGACCGAGGGATGGTTCTTGTCCCGTTCGACCATGCGGACGACGCGGTCGAGATGGGCCGGGCCCCAGGCTGGGTCCTTGGCCAGGCTCTCCGGGCCGTAACCCATGCCGTGGGATTCGATGTTGGCCTCGTCGACGAGGTAGAGGCCGTACGCATCGCAGAGCTCGTACCAAAGCGGGTCGTCCGGATAATGACAGGTCCGGACGGCGTTGATGTTCGACTGCTTCATGATCTCGATGTCCCGGCGCATGGATCCCTCGGAGATGATATGGCCGGTGGTGGGGTCATGCTCGTGGCGGTTGACGCCCTTGAGCAGGACCGCCGCGCCGTTGACGAGGAGGTGCCCGTCCTTGATCTCGGACGTGCGGAAGCCGATCTTCGATGTGACCGCCTCGAGCGTCTTGCCGGCGGGATCCTTGAGCTCGAGCACGAGGCGATAGAGGGCGGGCGTCTCGGCGCTCCATGGCGCGACGTTCATGAGGCCCGACTCGAAACGGACAACGGCCGGACCGTTACCGGCAGCGGCGGCGGGCCGCTTCTCCCCCAAGACCTTCTTCCCGGCGGCGTCGAGAAGCGTCAGGGATAGTGATGCCGGCCGCGGCCCGGCCAAGGCGTCTCCGCCGATCTCGACGGTCACGTCCAGCCGCCCGTTCCGGTAAGAGGCATCAAGGCCGGCCCGGACCTCGTAGTCGCGGATTCGGACCTTCGGGGTGGCATAGAGATAGACGTCGCGCTCGATGCCGGCCAGCCGCCAGAAGTCCTGACACTCGAGATAGGAACCGTCCGACCAGCGGTAGACCTCCGCGGCCAGGACGTTCTCCCCCGGCTTGAGGAGCCGGGTGATATCGAATTCGGCTGGCGTTTTCGAGTCCTTGCTGAAACCGACCTTCTCGCCGTTGACCCAGACATAGAAGAATGACTTGACGGCGCCGAAGTAAAGGTGGACGTCCATTCCGGCCCAGGTCTCCGGGACCACGAACGTCCGGCGGTAGGAGCCGACGGGATTGTGGTCGTGCGGCACCAGAGGCGGCTTGGGATTGGGCGCGAATTCATAGGATGAGTTGACGTAGATCGGGATGTCGTAGCCCTGGAACATCCAGTTCGAGGGGACGGGCGTCTCCGCCCAATCGCTGACGTCGGTCGACGGCTTCCAGAAATCGAGGGGCCGGTCCGCCGGCCGCGGCGACCAGTGGAATCTCCATGTCCCGTTGAGCGAAAGGTATCGGGGCGATTCCTTGGGCCCGAGCCGCAGCGCCGAGGCCGCGTCGGGGTAGGGGACGAAGGTCGCCCGCGGGGCTTCTGTGCCGACGTGAGTGACGGCGGGATTCTCCCAATCCTCGGGCCCGGTCCGGGACGGCGCCGTCGAGATGGCCAGGAAGCAGAGACACGCGATCAGGACAGCCGGTCTTTTCATGGTTCTTCCTTGATGGATGCCCTTATTTGCCGGGGGTCGCCGCCCAGAGGTCCCTTGGGTAGACGCCCGCGTCGACGAGCTCGAAGATAGCCGACCGGAACAGGGGCCGATCCTGGGGATAGGTCACGCCGAACCAGTGCTCCTTCGTCGGCAGGATCTTGACCAGGGCCCGGCCCTCGCGGAGAAGCTCGCCGACCACCTCGGGGATGAGGAATTCCGCCTTGAGCAGGCGGCCCGCGTTCCTCCGAAGGAACTCGGGGAAGCGGCTCTCGAGCTCCCCGAAGAGGACGGGTGTGAAGCCCCAGAAATTCATGGATGTCCAGCTGGCCGGGTCGAGGGACGTCCAGTCGGCGTCATTCTCCGTGTGCTTGATGCCATCCGGGAAACGCTTGATCTTCAGCAGCTCGCGGATGCCCACGAGGTACCCGTCGGCCGTGGCCTCGCAGACGCCCCGGGCCACGGTGCCGTGCTCGGACAGGGTGTTCTCGAGCCTGTAGCCGACCATGGCGAACTCCGCGATGCCTTCGCCGGCGCCGGACACGCGGCCGAGATGACCGGCCATGGCCTCGAACGCCGTCCGGCCGTAATAGTCGTCGGCGTTGATGGCCAGGAACGGCGTCCCGACGGCGTCTGTGCAGGCGAGGATGGCCTGGGCCGTGCCCCAGGGCTTCGTCCGACCTTCGGGGGCGCCGAAACCGGGCGGCAGCTGGTCCAGGGATTGAAAGACGTAGGCCGTTTCCGCGGCGCGCTCGACGCGGCGGCCGATCCTCTCCCGGAAGGCCGTCTCGATGTCCCTGCGGAGGATGAAGACGACCCGGTCGAAGCCGGCCCGCAGGGCGTCATATACGGAGTAGTCCAGCACGACCTCTCCGCTCGGCCCGACGGGGTCGACCTGCTTCAGGCCGCCGTAGCGGCTGCCGATCCCGGCCGCCATCACCACCAGAGTCAGGGATGCCATCGCGTCTCCTCTTGCGGGACCGATTTTCCCCATAGTAACGGAATCGCCCGGGATAGGTCAAACAAGGCCGCCCCGCCTTTACTTGTCCCTGCCCATCCTATATTATTTATTCATTAACAGAGGTGAGCCCATGATCCGTTCGACAACCGTCATTTGCGTCCGCCACAAGGGAAGAACGGCCATGGCCGCCGACGGACAGGTGACCATGGGTCAGACCGTCCTCAAGAAGACCGCCGTGAAGATCCGCCGCCTCGGAAAGGGGGACGTCCTGGCCGGTTTCGCCGGGTCCACCTCTGACGCCTTCGCCCTGTTCACCCGCTTCGAATCCAAGCTCGAGGAGTACCGCGGCAACCTCTCCCGGGCCGCCATCGAGCTGGCCAAGGATTGGCGCATGGAGAAAGCCCTTCGCCAGCTCGACGCCCTGCTCATCGTGGCCAACGCCGAGACAGCGCTGCTCATTTCCGGCACGGGCGACGTCGTCGAGCCCGACGACGGCATCCTGGCCATCGGCTCGGGCGGCTCCTTCGCCCTGGCCGCGGCCCGGGCCCTCATCAAGCACACGGACCTCTCCGCGCGGGCCATTGCCGAGGAAGCCCTGAGGATCAGCGCCGACATCTGCGTCTACACCAACGCTGAGATCACCGTCGAGGAGCTCTGATGCCGATCATCCTGCCCGAATCGCTGGACCGGCCCGCGGCCGACGTCCCCGAGGCCGAGCTCACCCCCCAGGAGATCGTCGCCGAACTCGACAAGTACATCATCGGCCAGAAGGCGGCCAAGAAGGCCGTGGCCATCGCCCTGCGCAACCGCTACCGCCGGCGCAAGCTCCCTCCCGACCTCGCCGACGAGATCGCGCCCAAGAACATCCTCATGATCGGGCCGACGGGCGTCGGCAAGACCGAAATCTCGCGCCGGCTGGCCAAGCTGACCTGCTCGCCCTTCCTCAAGATCGAAGCCAGCAAGTTCACCGAGGTGGGCTACGTCGGCCGGGACGTCGAATCCATGATCCGGGACCTCGTCCGCATCTCCGTGGACATGGTCAAGCAGGAGAAGATCGCCGAGATCGAGGGCAAGGCCCGGGCCGTCGTGGATGAGCGGCTGCTCGACATCCTCCTGCCGGCCCCGAAGAAACGCGACGATGCGTCCGCTGAGGCCGAGGAGGAGACGCGGTTCCACGACACCCGCGAGAAGCTCCGGGCCCAGCTCCGCGACGGGCTTCTCGACGACCGGATCGTCGATATGGAGGTGAAGGAAAAGACGACACCGCCCCTCGAGGTCGTCTCCAATTCCGGCATCGAGGATATCAGCTTCCAGATCCAGGAGTTCCTGCCCGGCTTCCTGGGCGGCCGGACGAAACGCCGGCGGATGAAGATCAAGGAGGCCCGCGAGCTCATCCTCGAGGAGGAGGAGAAGCGCCTCGTCGACATGGACCAGGTCTCGCGCCTGGCCGTTGAGCGCGTCGAGCAATCGGGCATCATCTTTCTCGACGAGGTCGACAAGATCGCCGGCCGCGAGTCCGGCCGCGGGCCCGACGTCAGCCGCGAGGGCGTTCAGCGTGACCTCCTGCCGATCATCGAGGGCACGACCGTCAACACACGCTTCGGGCTCGTCCGGACCGACCACATCCTGTTCATCGGCGCCGGGGCCTTCCACGTCTCCAAGCCCTCGGACCTCATCCCCGAGCTCCAGGGCCGTTTCCCCATCCGGGTCGAGCTCACGCCGCTCAGCAAGGACGACTTCGTCCGCATCCTGACCGAACCGGAGAACGCCCTCATCCGCCAATACGAGGCTCTCATGGGCACGGAGGGCGTTCACGTCGAGTTCACCCCGGATGCCGTCGACGAGATCGCCGACATCGCCGAGAAGGTCAACGCCGACGCCGAGAACATCGGGGCGCGCCGCCTCCACACCGTCGTCGAGAAGGTCATGGAGGACATCTCCTTCGCCGCCCCGGATATCGCCGAGAAATTCCTCCGGATCGACCGCGACTACGTCCAGGACCATCTCAAAGACATCCTTGTCAATCAGGACCTCCGGCGCTTCATCCTGTGATGACCAAGCCGCTCGCGACGCTCACGATCGGGCTGTGGTTCGCCCTCGCGCCGGGCTGCGGACGCAAGGGTCCGCTCGAGCTCCCTCCGGGGCGGGGGCCGATGCCCGTCGCAGCGCTGACCGCCGTTCCCGGCGACGGTGCGGTCATTCTCCGCTGGACGAACCCCGTCAAGGCCGTTTCCGGAAAGCCCGTCGGGCCGCTCGAGACCGTCGAGGTTTGGGTCTTCGACAAGGGGCTTCCGACCGGAGGCCGGCCGCTCATGCCGGGTGATGTTGAGAAGTCGGCCCGGCTCGTCCGGAAGATCCCCCGGCAGGAGTTCGAGGCCTACGCTGGAACGGGAAGGGAAGATTCCGGGACCATGACTTTTTCGTACGCCATCGCCGGTCCGCCTTCTCAGCTGGCCTTCACCGTCCGGGTCTTCGACCGGAAGGGGCGGGCCTCGGATTTCGCCGCGCCGGCCGCCGTCGACCTCACCCGCAAAAACGCGGGGTTCGACCTGCCGGCGGCCGAAGGTGTATCCTGATGGAGGGAGGGAACGTTTGAAGATCTACCGGTTCCGATACCGCAAGAGGATCCTCCAAGGCGTCCTCAAGGAGGAGTTTCTCTTCCCCGTCGTGGGATCGGTCTTCGGCGACTTCCGCATCGGGACGAGCCCGGTCCCCATCAGCGACGTCCGCATCCTGCCCCCCGTCCTGCCCTCGAAGATCATCGGCATCGGCCGCAACTATCGGGAGCACGCGAAAGAGCTGGGCAACCCTCTGCCCGAGGAACCGCTCATCTTCCTCAAACCGCCGACGGCCGTCATCGGCCACCTCGACCCGGTCGTCCAGCCGCTCGCGTCCTCCCGCGTCGATTACGAGGGAGAGGTCGGCGTCGTCATCCGCAAGAAGACCCGCTCGCTCCGCGACGACGATCCCGTCGCCGACGCGATCCTCGGCTACACCTGTTTCAACGACGTCACGGCCCGGGACCTGCAAACGAAAGACGTCCAATTCACCCGGGCCAAGGGGTTCGACACGTTCGCCGCGGTGGGCCCCTGCATCGCCACGGGGCTCGACCCGGCCGGGCTGCGCCTGAAGACCTTCCTCAACGGCAAGCTCGTCCAGTCGGGGACGACCGCGAACCTGATCTTCCCCATTCCGTTCCTGATCAGATTCCTGTCACGCATCATGACCCTCAACCCCGGCGACATCATCGCCACCGGCACGCCGGCCGGGGTGGGGCCGACCTCGCCCGGGGACCGGGTCGACGTCCAGATCGAGGGGATCGGTGTGCTCTCGAACACATTCACGCGCCCCAGCGCACAGGAGGAGAACCCATGAAGCTGTTCCTGGATTCCGCCAACCTCGAGGAGATCCGCGAGGTCGCCGCGTGGGGCGTCCTCGATGGCGTGACGACCAACCCCTCGCTCTGCTCCAAGGAAAGCGTGTCCTTCGAGGACAACATCCGGGCCATCTGCGCCCTCACGCCCGGGCCGGTCAGCGCCGAATGCGTTTCGCTCCAGGCCGACGAGATCGTCCCCGAGGCCCGCGCCCTGGCCAGGATCGCGCCGAACGTCGCCGTCAAGATCCCCGTGGGCCTCGAGGGGCTCAAGGCCACGAAGGCCCTTGACGGCGAGGGCATCGCGGTCAACATGACCCTCGTCTTTTCCGCGGGCCAGGCCCTCCTCGCGGCCAAGGCGGGGGCCCGCTTCGTCAGCCCCTTCATCGGCCGCCTCGACGACGTCTCCGAGGACGGCATGGCTCTCATCGAGGAGATCGTCGAGATCTTCGAGAACTACCGGTTCAAGACCGAGGTCATCGTGGCCAGCGTGCGTCATCCCCGCCACGTCATCGAGGCCGCCCGGATCGGGGCCGACATCGCCACCGTGCCGTTCGGCGTCATGCAAAAGCTCGCCCGCCACCCGCTGACGGACATCGGGATCGAGCGTTTCCTCGCCGATTGGAGGAAAGTCAAAAAGTGAGGATCACCTCCATCCTCAGGGCCCGCGAACAGGCCCGGGCCCTGGCCAAGAAGGCCCGGAGGGCGGCCGTGTTCGTCGTCATCCTGACCGTCCTCGTCGTCAGCCTGATCGTCGGCAAGAACGTCCTGCTGAGGGAGATCGGCAAGGGGATCCACAAATCATTCGCGTACGACAGCCTGAAGGTGTCCTACTTCCCGCCGGCCCTCGTCCTCGAGAACGCCCGATCCCTCACCGATCCACCGACGCTTCGGGCCCGCCGCGTCCGGATCGAGGTCCCTTATCTCTCTCTCCTCAGGAACCGCAAGGTCCTGTCCGTCGTCCTCGATAGCCCGGAGATCCACATCAGGCCGGCCGCGGCGGGCGCGCCGCGCCGCAAGGCCCGCCCGCCCCTGTCCCTCCTCCAGATGCCCTTCGTCGTCGGGCGCGGCCTCATCGAGGACGGCGTCGTCATCCTCGAGACGGGGGAGGCCACGATCGAAGCCCGGGGCGTCAAGGCCCTCATCACGCAGGACGGTGAGAATTTCGCCGTCCGGGCCACGGCTGTTGCGAGCGAATATTCGTCGCCGCGGCGGGGCCTGACCGCGATCGGCGCGCTGAGCGTCCTTCTTTCGGGGCAGGGAGAAAACGTGACGATCAGCCGGCTCTCGGTCGAGGGCCCCGGCCTCACGCTCGCGGCGGCCGGCCAGGTCCGGAATTTCCTCGACCCGGCGGTCGAGCTCGAAACCCGCCTGGACGTCCAGACGGATATCCTCGACGACGCCCTGCGCCTGCCGTTCGTCTGGACGGGACGCGCGTCGGGCGAGGGCCGGCTCGAACGGAAGGACGGCCGACTGACCTTCTCGACCAGCGTCGCTTCGGACACGCTGGCCATCAGCGCCGTGCCCATGGGAACCATCCGGGGCCGGTTCGAGCTCACTCCGGAGCAGGGTGGCCGTCTCGAGGTCGGCATCCAGAAGCCGGGGAGGCCCGCCGAAAGCCTCACCCTGTCATTCCTTAAAGGCAAGGTGGCCGGCCGGGCCGCGCCGCTTTTCCTCGACCCGGTCTTCGCGGAGATCAAGATCCCGTGGCCGGTCATGTCGCCCGCGTGGGGGACTTTCACCATCGCGGACCGCCAGCTCGCCGCCGAGGCCGAATTCCGCGACGCGTCGGTCGAGCGGCAGGGAGACCTTTTCGCCTTCCGTGGCGCGGTCAAGATAGGGGTCGATTTCGCCGACAGCCTCGTCACCGTCGAGACTCCCGGCCTCGAATCGGATTTCGGCCGCCTCCAGGCGACGGCCAAGGTCGACCTTCGCGGGGATATCGATACGACAGTCCGGGGACCGGTCGCCGACGTCAAGCGGACGAGGGAATTCGTCTCGCGCGTCCTCGATCAGACGTTCGAATTCGGGGAGATCCGCGGCCAGGGGTACGCCGACGTCCGGCTCTACGGCCGCTCGGACTCGCCCTCGGTCGCCATCAAGGCCACGCTGTCGCCCGGCGGCTACGACCTCTTCAACGCCGCGTTCGTCGAAGCGGACGCCGTCTTCTCGGCGGGGGTGTTCGACGGCCGATTCGACGTCGAGGACCCTACCCTCAAGGGTCAGGTCAGGGTCAAGACCTCGCAGGGGGACCTGGAGGTCAACGTCAAAGGCGGGGAGGGGGAGCTCGGCCATCTCCTTCCCGTCCTCGACATCCCCGTCGCCCTCTCCGGCCGGGCGGCGGGCGATTTCACGATGGTCCAGAAGGCCGACGGCGTCCAGGAGTTCTCGGGGACCTTCACCAGCCCCGAGATCAAGGGCTACGGACAGACGGCGGCCCGCGTCGCCGGCAACCTGGCCTGGAAGGAAGGCGTCCTGTCGTTCCCCGAGCTGGCCATGGATTTCTACGGCGGCCGCGTCGAGGGCCGCCTCCTCGTCGGTACGGTCAGCGGCGAGTTCGATATCGAGGCCCGCGGCGAGGAGCTCGATTTCGCCAGCATCGTCCCGTCCGCGGCCGGGCGGGTCTCCCTGTCCCTGGCCGGGAAGGGCGTTTTCGGCCGGGACAAGCTCCCCGGGCTTTTCGCCATCAAGGACCTGATGTTCTCCCCCCTCGACAAGACCGAGGCTCGCGGCGAGCTCGAGCTCGGGGTCGCCGGCGGCAGGATCGGCCTGGGCCTGAAGGGCAGCCTCGTGCCCGGAGACAATCCCTTTGAAAGCACCTTCGACTTTCCCCTCTCCGGAGAGCCTTTCACGGGGGTCTTCAAAGGTCGCATCACGGATCTCGACCTCATCGTACCCTGGGATGGCGCCCAGGGCCGGGTCGACTACACGGCGGACATCACCGAGACCGAAAAAGAAGCCCGCGTGGTCGTGGCGCTCGACGTGCTGGCCCCGGTCATGCCCCTGCCGGGGTTCGCCTACGCCGTGACCGATTTTACCTCCGCGATGAGCTTTGCGGAGGGCGTTCTGAACATCACCTCGATCGGGGGAAAGCTCGGCGGCGGCGGAGTCACAGGGTCCGGCAAGGTCGGCATCGGCGACGGCGGCATCGCCTCGATGGACCTCCGTCTTCAGGGGAAGGACATGGTCCTCTCGCCCGTAGAGCGGATGCGGGCCCAGGCCGACGCCTCGCTGCGCATCCTCAAGGACTCTAAGCGCTTCGTGACAGAAGGGGAGATCCAGTTCAAGCAGTTGACGTGGCGGCGCGAGATCTATGAGGCCTTTGGCTTCTCGACGGAGACGGGGACACCGGCCTCCGGGCCGTCGTTCTTCGACGGCATGACGCTGAACATCCGGCTCCGGTCCGACGAGACCGGACTCATCGAGAATTCCCTGGGCCGCTTCGCCGCCCTCTTCAATCTGACCGCCACGGGCGCTTTTGCCGAGCCCGTCCTCCTCGGCGAGATCGACATCCTCAGCGGCGATTTCTATTTCCAGGACCGGAGCTTCCGCGTCCTCCATGGGAGGCTGAGCTTCACCGATCCCATGAACGCGGAGCCCTATTTCGATTTCCGCGGCGAGACCTACGTCAAGGATTACCGGGTGACGCTGAGCATGAGCGGCCCCGTCAGCCGCCTCAAGCCGGAATTCACCTCCTCGCCGCCGTTGCCGCCCGAGGAGATCTTGTCGCTCCTGGCCCTCGGTGAATCGTTCCGGCGCATGTACATCGCCTATGCCGGGGACCGCAGCACGGCCCTGAACACGGCCTCCTTGCTGACCTACCAGATCGCCGACCTGGCCAAGAAGCGCACCGGCGGGCTGCTCTCACTGGACCGCTTCCGGATCGACCCCTTTATCCCGGAAGGCACCCCGGGGGGGATCGCCGCGCGGATCACCGTGGGCAAGAAGGTGTCCAAGAACGTTCTGGTCCTGTACTCGACCATTCTGGCCAATTCGACCGTCAGATCCACGATCGACGAGGTCCCCATCTTCCGCATGGAGTGGGACATCAGCCGGAGATTCTCGCTCGTGGGCGGGCGGGACGACCGGGGAAAGATCGGATTCGATGTCAAGTTCCGCAAGCGCTTCTAGATCCCGGCGCCGGGCCGGCCGGATGGGGGCCGTGGGGGCTCTCGCCCTCGCCCTGGCCTGGATCGGTTCGCAGGCCCTCGCGGCTCAGGAACCCGCGGTCGTCAACAGCATCGTCGTCCGCGTCGATGGGCGCCCGGGGGAAACGGGACTGCTCGACCTTATCCCCGTCCGTCCCGGTGACGCGTTCTCGCCGCGGCTCGTCGACCAGGCCGTCAAGCAGATCTTCAGCACCGGCCTCTTCGCCGACGTCCGGGTCACGCGGCAAGGCGAGGGGCGGCTCGACCTCATCTTCGAGCTCGTCCGAAAAGTGTTCATCGACGCCGTCCGCTTCCGGGGTCCCCGGGTTTCCGCGACCCGCCTGCGGGAGGGCCTGACGTCCCAGCGACCCGGGGCCTATCTCCAGGAAGATCGCCTCCCCGAGGCCGTCGGGGAGGTCCGCGAGGGGCTGAAGCAAGCGGGGTATTTCGACGCCGTCGTCGTGAGCGAGGTCCGGAGGAAGAAGGACGGGTCCACGGCCGACCTCGTCTTCAAGGCCATCGACTGGAAGACGTTCCGGATCGGCGGGCTCGAGGTCGAATGGAAGGGCGAGATCCCCGAGCGCGCGCTCCTCAGGAAGATGAAAAGCAGGGTCGGCGACGCCTATGTGCCCAACCGCCTGGCCGCCGATCTCCAGGCCCTGTCGCAGGGTCTGGGCAGGGCCGGGTACAGGCGGGCTGAGGTCCGCCTGGCCGGCGAGAGCTTCGACGACGAGAATCGCCGGGTCGACCTTCGCATCGAGATCCTGCCCCAGGAGAAGATCGCCATCGTCATCAACGGGGCCAAGGTCCCCCTCCGGCTCATCGAGCCGATCTGGGAAGAACGGGTTTTCGAACAGTGGGGCCTCTCTGAAGGCGAGGCCCGGGTCCTCATCCACCTGCGCCGGCAGGGCTATCTGTTCGCAACGGTCCAGAGCCGGGTCGAGAAGGGCCGGGACGAAATCCGCATCGTCCACGACGTCACCCGCGGCGAGAAGTCCAAGATCGTCGGAGCCGACTTCCGCGGCAACACCGCTTACTCGAGCCTCGACCTGAAGAGCCGCCTGGCCGTCCGTGAGGGTGTTCCCCTGTTCTCTTTCCTCAAATACGACCGTCTTTTCACCGTCCCCCGCGAAGTCGAGGGCTTCTACAAGGAAAACGGCTTCGCCGACGTCCTGGTCCGGCTGGAGTGGGTCCTGGAGGTTGCCGGCGTCAGGGCGGTCTTTGATATCCGGGAGGGAACGAGGACAACGGTCGAGGCCATCCGCATCGAAGGAGCGGCCCTCGTCCCCACGGCGACCCTCGTTGCGGGCCTCGTGAGCCGGGAGGGCGGGCCCTATTTTCCGCCCAACGTCCAGCGGGATGTGGGTCAGATCGAATCGTTCTATCTCAACCGCGGGTTCCGCGGCAGCGATGTCGTCGCCCGTGTCGAGCGCCCGTCGGAAAACCGCGTCTCTCTTATCTATGAGATCGCCGAGGGAAGCCCGGTCACGGTCAAGGACGTCTTCGTCACCGGAAACCGGACGACCCATAACAAGGTCATCAAACGAGAGCTCCGCATCGCCAAAGGCGGGGCGGCCGATTTCTCGCTGGTCCAGGAGACCAAGCGGCGTCTGGAGAACCTGGGGATCTTCTCCGAGGTCCGCGTCGATGAGGTCCCAACCGGGCCCGGCGACGAGGTCGTCGTCGTGACCGTCCGCGAAGGCGAGAAGAACTACACCGGGGTCGGCCTCGGATTCGCATCAGAGGGCCCTCTGAGCGGATCGCTGGCCGATTGGCCGAGCGACTTCCGGCCGCGCGGCACGGCCGAATATATCCGTAACAATGTCCTCGGCCTGGGCGCCCAGTTGGGCGTCCTCGGCCAGCTCAGCACGATCGAGCGGCGGGCGGTCGTCTCCTGGAACCAGCCCCACCTTCTGGGCCTGTCCTTGCCGACGACCGTCCTCGCTTGGGCCGAGCGCGAGGAGCGGCCGAGCCAGAACTTCACCCTCGACCGCCGCGGCATCAGTTTCAGCGCCGTCAAGGCCCTGACCCGCTCGCGGCTCCTCCTCGGCTCGCTGAGCGTGACGCGGACGGCCCTCAAGGACGTCGACCTCAACAACCTCCCTCCGGATATCGACCGCCGCTTCCTCCCGTATTCGGCGGCCCTGGCCTCGGTGAGCATGAGCTGGGAACGGCGGGACGACACGCTGAACCCGACCCGCGGCTACTTCTTCAGCGCCGTCGGCGAACTCGGCTTGCCCGTCTTCGGAACGGAATCGGACTACCAGAAGCTCTTCCTCAAGGGCCAGGCCTTGCGGCCGCTCACGACCGGGCTGAACCTGGGACTGACGGCCCGGCTCGGGTTGGGCAACGGGCTGAGCCACCTGCCGGAGCGGTTCTTCGCCGGCGGCAGCAACACTTTCCGCGGGGAGGAGTTCGACCTGCTCGGGCCCCTCGATTCGGGGACGCTCAAGCCCTACGGGGGCGAAGCCGTCCTTCTCATCAACACGGAGCTCACCTTCCCCATTTTTCCGTCATGGAATGCGCTGCGCCTGACCTCCTTCTTCGACCTCGGGAACGTCTACCCGACCCTCAGGGAATTCCGGCCACTCGATCTTCTCGGGGCCGCCGGGGCGGGCATCCGATATCGGACGCCGCTCGGGCCGGTCCGCGTGGAGATCGCCTGGAAGCTCTGGGGGTTCGACGTTCAGGACAAGAAGGGCAGGCCTCTCATCTTCCTGACCATCGGCAACATCTTCTAGCGGAACGGATAGCATCATGGCCAAAAGGATCCTTCTCTTGACGTTATTGGCGGCGGCCGCGGGCTTGGCCCAGACGGTCAACTGCGTGGTCGCGATCGTCAACGGCGAGATCATCACTCTCCTCGACGTCGAGGTCGCGGCCGAGTTCGGCCTGGGCCGCGATCCGGCGGCCGGTCCGGCCGGAGACCCGAGGCTGGCCGCTCTCGACGCGCTCATCGACCGCAAGGTCGTCCTGGACCTGGCCAGCGACGTCCGCGGGGTGAGCGGGGAAGAACTCGACGCGGCCGTCGCCGAAATGCGGCAGTCCGTCGGCGAGGATGCCTTTGCCGCCAAGCTCGGCAAGTTCGGGCTCACGGCCGCGGACCTCGTCGCCTATCTCGAGGACCGCATCCTCTTCGAGCGGGCCCTGGCCTTGCGGTTCAGCCAATCGATCCCCGTCTCGCTGACGGAGGTCGAGCGGAGCTATCGGGACATCTACGTCCCCGGGCAGACCCGCCTCGGTCTCGCCGCCGACCCGATCGAGCGGGTCGCCGGGACGATCGAAGCGAGGATCCGCGACGAGCGGCGGGCCCAGCAGATGGCTGACTGGGTCCGGGACTTGAGGAAGCGCGCCGACATCCAGATCAAGAAGGACTGCCTGAAATGACCATCGCTTACCTCTTCCCCGGACAGGGATCCCAGGCCGTGGGCATGGGCAAGGACCTCTACGAACGGTCGACGGAGGCCCGGGCCCTCTTCGACAAGGCCGACGCGATCCTGGGCTATTCCATCTCCCGATTATGCTTCGAAGGCCCCGAGGAGGAACTGCGCCTGACCCCGAATACCCAGCCCGCGCTCCTCGTCGTCAGCACGGCCGCCTGCCGGGCGATCGGCCGCGATCCCGCCGTAGCGGCCGGCCACAGCCTCGGCGAGTATTCGGCCCTCGTCGCCGCGGGCTGTCTGCGCTTCGAGGACGCCGTGGCCCTCGTGCACAAGCGGGGCCGCTACATGCAGGAGGCGGTACCTGTCGGCATCGGCGCGATGGCCGCCGTCCTCGGCGTTCCGGGGGACGAGGTCGAACGCCGCCTCGCCGGGGTGCGTTCCGGTGTTGTCGAGGTGGCCAATTGGAACAGCGACGATCAAGTCGTCATCTCCGGGGAGAAGGCGGCGGTCGAAGAAGCCCTGGCCGCGATCAAGGCGCCGCGGTCGGTCATGCTCCCCGTCAGCGCACCCTTCCACTCACGGCTGATGAAACCCGCCGAGGAGAGGCTGGCCGCGGACCTCGACGCCATCGCTTTCGCCGACCCCCGATTCCCCATCGTCACCAACGTCGACGCCCGGCTCATCAGGACGGGGGAGGAGGCCCGGGACGCCCTCAAACGGCAGGTCAGCCGCTCCGTCCTCTGGACGAAGTCCATGGCCGTGATGAAGGACGTCGGCGTCGAGGCCTGCGTCGAGTGCGGGCCAGGCAAGGTCCTGGCCGGCCTGGTCAAGCGCATTACCCGGGGCTGGCCCAAGCCGCCGGCGATCCATAACGTCGAGGGTTTTGAAGGGGCGGACAAGGCGCGGGCGGCCCTATTCGGTCTGCTGTGAGATGACCCGCGGGCCAAAGCGGATAAAGTATTCGACGGCGGAGATGATGGCCAGGGCGACGACGAGCCACAGCCCGACCTTGGCCACGACGTAGAATTTCCCCAGATAGATCGGGCCCAGGACGAGGGCCCCGATGATCCAGGACTCGCTGCCCATCTTGGCTTTGCCGAAGGCCGAAGCGGGGATATTGACCCCCTTGGACGAAGCCATGGCCCGGAACCCCGTCACGGCGATCTCCCGGCCGATGATGACGATGGCCGCCCAGGCGGGCACCCGGCCGAGCGCGACGAGGGAGATGAGGGCCGAGGCGATGAGGAGCTTGTCGGCCGTGGGATCGAGCAGCTGCCCGAGCACCGTGACCATCCCCTTCTTGCGGGCCAGCCATCCGTCGAGCCAGTCGGAGAGCGAGGCGAGCGTGAAGATGACGCAGGCGATGAGGTCGTGGCCCTGAAAGTCCGTCAACATGACGGCGACCACGGCCGGGATGGCCAAGATCCTCGCCAGGCTGATGTAGTTGGGGATGTTCACGACCCCGAGATTATATCACCGTCCCTGTAGTGTCAACCGAAACGGGGACACCGAACAGAAGGGCAGGCAGTTGCAAAAGGGGGATGCCGTGGGTATAGTGAACATTCGCCGATGGCCAACGAAACGTCCCTGACACCGATGATGGAGCAGTATTTCCGTATCAAGGAGCTCCATCCTGACGCCCTTCTTTTCTTCCGCCTGGGCGACTTCTACGAGATGTTCTACGAGGACGCCAAGGTCGCGGCGCCCGTCCTCGACATCGCCCTGACCTCGCGGCAGAAGGTGCCGATGTGCGGCGTGCCCTATCACGCCGTCAATTCCTACCTGCCCAAGCTCCTCCGCCAGGGCTTCAAGGTCGCCATCTGCGAGCAGGTCGAGGACCCGAAGGCGGCCAAAGGGGTCGTCAAGCGCGAAGTCATCAAGGTTCTGACCCCCGGGACGGCCGTCGAGATCGAGCTCGAAGAAGCCAAGGAATCGACCTTTATCGTCTCTCTTGCCCTCACCGACGACGGCTGGGGAATGGCCCTCGTCGACCTCGCCGCCGGCGAGGTCCGCACCCTCGAAGGCGCCTGGACGGAGGTCAAGCTGCTGGCCGACGAGATCTTCAAGGCCGGCCCCAAGGAGATCCTCTATCCTGAGGGGGCCGAGGACGCGCTGCGCCGGGTTCTCCCGCCCGACGCATCGAATGGCGCCGCCCTCAGTCCCGCCGAGGGCTGGCTCTTCGACCCGCCCCAGGCGTCGCGCGTCGTCCTCGGGCACTTCGGGGCCAAGTCCCTCGCCGGTTTCGGGCTCGAAGACAAGCCGCGGGCCGTGGCTGCCGCCGGGGCCCTCATCGCCTACATCAAGAAGGTCCGGCAGGATTCCCTGGCCCTCCTCCACCGCATTTCCTACCTCAATGCGGCCAGCCACCTCGTCCTCGACGCGACGACCGTCCGCAACCTCGAGCTCGTGCGCAATCTCCGCGACGGGAAGACCAAGGGGACGCTCCTCGATGTGATCGACTTCACGATGACCGCGCCGGGCGGCCGCCTGCTCCGCTCCTGGCTCCTCAGGCCCCTGCGCGACGTCGCGGAGATCACCGGCCGCCAGGACGCCGTCGCCGAGGGCCTGGGCGCGACGATCGCCCGCCGCGAGATCCGGGAGACGCTCAAGAACGTCCATGACCTCGAGCGTCTTATCGGGAAGATCGCCCTGGCCGCGGCCCATCCGCGCGACCTCGTCGCCCTCAAGCTGTCGCTGGCCCCGCTGCCGGCGATCGAGCGCGACATCCGCGCCTTCTCCTCCGCCCTCCTCAGGGACATGTCGGAGCGATGGGACAATGCCGCCGACGTCGCCGACCTCATCGGCAGGGCCATGCTCGACGAACCCGCCTTCCTCCTGACCGAGGGCGGGATCATCAAGGACGGCTGGAACGCCGAGCTCGACGACCTGCGCGCGGTCAGCCGTTCCGGCAAGGGCTTCATCGCCCAGCTCGAGAGCCGCGAGCGGGAGCGCACCGGCATCAGCTCGCTCAAGGTACGCTACAACAGGGTTTTCGGCTACTACATCGAAGTGACCAAGCCCCACCTGGACCGGGTCCCGGCCGATTACATGCGCAAGCAGACGCTGGTCAACTCCGAGCGCTTCCTCACGCCCGAGCTCAAGGAATACGAGGAAAAGGTCCTCCACGCCGAGGAGCGCATCGGCGTCCTCGAACACCACCTCTTCCTCGAGGTCCGCGAGGCCGTGGCCCGGGAGACCCAACGCCTCCAGCGGATCGCGGCCGACGTCGCCGCGCTCGACGTCCTCATGGGCCTGGCGGAGTGCGCCGCCCGCCGCAGCTACGTCCGCCCTGTGGTCGACGAAGGCGATGCGATCCGTATCGAGGCCGGCCGCCACCCGGTCATCGAGACAAGCCAGGCCGAGCCCTTCATCCCCAACGACCTCGAGATCGACGCCGCCGCGAACCAGATCCTCATCATCACCGGCCCGAACATGGGCGGCAAGTCGACGTTCCTGCGCCAGGCCGCGCTCATCGTCCTCCTCGCCCAGATGGGCGCCTTCGTCCCGGCCGCGGCGGCGACGATCGGCCTCGTCGACCGCGTCTTCACCCGCATCGGGGCCATGGACTTCCTCAGCGCCGGGCAGTCGACGTTCATGGTCGAGATGCTGGAGACGGCGGCGATCCTCCACAACGCCACCGCCCGCAGCCTCATCCTCCTCGACGAGGTCGGCCGGGGCACGAGCACGTTCGATGGCCTGAGCATCGCCTGGGCCGTCGCCGAAAGGCTCCACGAACGGGAGGACGTCCGGCCGAAGACCCTCTTCGCCACGCACTACCACGAGCTGACCGAGCTGGCCCTGACCCTGCCGCGGATCAAGAACTACCACGTGTCGGTCAGGGAGTGGAAGGACGAGGTCGTTTTCCTGCGCAAGATCATCCCCGGCCCGTCCGACAGGAGCTACGGCATCCACGTGGCCAAGCTGGCCGGCATCCCCCGGGACGTCATCGACCGGGCCCGGGAGATCCTCTTCAACCTGGAAAAGCAGGAGCTCGACGAGACCGGACTGCCGCGCCTGGCCCGCCGGGACCGGCCGTCGGGCGACCGCGATCAGCTCATGCTCTTCGCCGAGGACCGGGAATTCGCCCTGCTGCGCGAGCTCAGGGAGGAGATCGACGGTCTCGACCTCGCATCGCTGACCCCCCTCGAAGCGCTGAATATCCTGGCCGGGCTCAAGGGCCGGATCGGTCCCGGCCCGTCCGGCTAGCCTGGGCTATTCAAGAATCGAGGCGGCCCCAGATATGAGGCCCGAGGGGTGAAGCTGTACTCTTCAGTACTGCGAACCCCGAGAACGAAGCAGATGGGGCCGGATCAGTTCGCCCGGAGGGTAAGAACGCCCGATAAAAGAGACGGGGAAAAGCGGGGCGTTCTTATGAATAGGCCAGGTCAATAGGTCTCGGGCTCGTCCTCAATGGTGAACCCGTCCTCGATGTCCTCGTTGTCCTCTTCGTCCCCGTCTTCGTCGAATTCTTTGTCGCCGTTACCGTCAAAGTGCAGTTCGCCGTCGTCCGCTTTGCGTTCCTCGAGGGCCTCGTCGAACTCGTCGCGGTCCTCGAAGCGGCGGATGGTGTTGGAGGACGAATCGCTGTAGCAGAGCTCGAGGTAGTCGTCCTCGATGACGAGGAACACGGACTTCGAGTGCCCCGTCTGGAGATTGCCGACGGTCTCGACGACGTCCGCGCTCTTCGACTTCTTGATCGCGTCGAGCGTGATCCAGCTCGTGACTTCCATCTCTTCCATGACACGCCTCTACGGACAATAGATAAGCATTTTTTTCCGCTTGTCAAGAGGGGCCGACGCGACCTTCACGCGCGCCCGCGCCCGCCTTGACAGTCGTCCGCCGGGAGACTTAAATAGAAAGGGCCGTCACCCCGGGAGGAGCGTCCGATGCGATGGGATCAGTTCACCGTCATGTCCCAGGAAGCCATCCAAAAGGCCCAGGGCCTGGCCGAGGAGAAGGGCCACCAGGAGATCCGGCCCGAGCACCTGCTCGCGAGTTTTCTCGCCCAGGACGAGAACATCGTCAACGCCGTCCTGGCCAAGATCGGAGCGCCCGCGGCCAAGATCCGCGCGGATATCGACGCCGTGCTCGCCCGGCTGCCCAAGGTCAGCGGGGGAGGGGAGGCGACGCTCTCATCGGCGCTCCGCCAGATCCTCGACGAGGCGCGCAAAGTCGCCGACGAGCTCAGGGACGAGTACGTTTCGACCGAGCACCTCTTCCTGGCCATGCTCAAGGACGGGAAGAACGAGGCCTCCCGGATCCTGCGCGCGAACGGGGTCGACGACGCCGCCGTCCTCAAAGCCTTGGCCGCCGTCCGCGGATCGCAGCGGGTGACGGACCCCGAGCCCGAGGGCAAGTACCAGGTCCTCGAGAAATACACCCGGGACCTGACCTCCCTGGCCCGGCAGGGCAAGCTCGACCCCGTCATCGGCCGCGAGGACGAGATCCGGAGGGTCATCCAGGTCCTGTCACGCCGGACCAAGAACAATCCCGTCCTCATCGGGGAGGCCGGCGTCGGCAAGACAGCCGTCGTCGAGGGCCTGGCCCAACGCATGGCCAACGGCGACGTGCCGCAATCGCTCAAGAACAAGCGCCTTCTCGCCCTCGACATGGGCTCCCTCGTCGCCGGGACAAAGTTCCGCGGCGAGTTCGAGGACCGGCTCAAGGCCCTGCTCAAGGAGATCAGCGAGTCCGGCGGCGAGGTCGTCCTGTTCATCGACGAGCTCCACACGATCATGGGCGCCGGCGCGGCCGAGGGCGCGATGGACGCCTCGAACATGCTCAAGCCGGCCCTGGCCCGGGGCGAGCTCCGCTGCATCGGGGCGACGACCCTCAATGAGTACAAGAAGCACATCGAGAAGGACGCCGCCCTGGAGCGGCGTTTCCAGCAGGTCTATGTCGGTGAGCCGTCGGTCGAGGAGACGATCTCGATCCTGCGCGGGCTCAAAGAGAAGTACGAGGTCCACCACGGCGTTAGGATCACGGATTCGGCTCTCGTCGCCGCGGCGACATTGTCGTCGCGCTACATCACCAGCCGCTTTCTCCCGGACAAGGCCATCGACCTCGTCGACGAAGCGGCGTCACGCATCCGCATCCAGATCGACAGCCTGCCGGAGGAGCTCGACGAGCTCGACCGCCGGACCCTCCAGCTCGAGATCGAGCGCCAGGCCCTGAAGAAGGAAAAGGACCCGGCCTCGAAGGAGCGCTTGCAAGGGATCGAGGAGGAGCTCGCCAATCTCAAGGAGAGATCGTCGGCGCTCCGCGGCCGCTGGCAGAAGGAAAAGGAGACGATCGAGGCGGCCGGAAAGCTCAAGGAAAAGCGGGACGCCCTCAAGATCGAGGAGCAGAGCGCCGAGCGGCGGGGCGACCTGGAGAAAGCGGCCGAGATCCGCTACGGCAAGCTCATCGACCTCCAGAAGCAGATGGACAAGTCCGCGGCCGACCTGGCCGCGCTTCAGGCCAAGGGCCGGATGCTCAAGGAGGAGGTCGACGAGGAGGACATCGCCCAGGTCGTCTCCAAGTGGACGGGCATCCCCGTCTCCAAAATGCTCGAAGGCGAGGTCGACCGGCTCATCCACATGGAGGAGATCCTCGGCCAGCGCGTCATCGGCCAGGAGTCGGCCATTCGGGCCGTCGCGGCCACGGTCCGCCGGTCTCGCGCGGGCATCCAGGAGGCCGGCCGGCCCATCGGCTCGTTCATCTTCCTCGGCCCGACCGGCGTCGGCAAGACCGAGCTGGCCCGGGCCCTGGCCGAGTTCCTCTTCGACGACGAAAAGGCCATGGTCCGGCTGGACATGTCCGAATATATGGAGAAACATACCGTCAGCCGCCTCGTCGGCGCCCCGCCCGGCTACGTCGGCTACGAGGAAGGCGGCCAGCTGACCGAGGCGGTCAAACGCCGGCCTTATTCGATCATCCTCCTCGACGAGATCGAGAAGGCCCACCCCGACGTCCTCAACGTCCTGCTCCAGATCCTCGAGGACGGCCGGCTGACCGACGGACAGGGCCGGACGGTCGACTTCAAGAACACCCTCGTCATCATGACCTCGAACCTCGGCAGCCAGGTCATCAAGGGGCTCAGCCGCGACTACGAGGCCATGGAGAAGGAGGCGCGGAAGGTCCTCGAAGGGCATTTCAAGCCCGAGTTCCTCAACCGCATCGACGAGGTCATCATCTTCAAGCCGCTCCCGAAGAGCGCCATCCTCGAGATCGTCGGGCTGCAGCTCACCCTGCTTGGGAAGAGGCTGGCCGAGCGCAAGATCGGGCTCGAGGTCACCACGGAGGCCAAGGAACTGCTGTCGGAGAGGGGCTTCGACCCCGTCTACGGCGCGCGGCCGCTCAAGCGGACGATCCAAAGGGACGTCCAGAACCCCCTGGCCATGAAGATCCTGGCCGGGGACTACGGGGAAGGGGATACGGCCCTGATCGGCGTCGATACAAAGGGCGAGTTCACCTTCGGGAAGAAATAAGCCGCCCAACTCGTATATAATAGGTCGCACGTTCAATCATTGGAGATACGGAAGATGACTAAGAAGATCATGATCGCGGCCATGACCGCGTTGTTCCTGTTGCCCTCTTTCGCGCCGGCGAACGGCTTGAATCTTAACGGCCTCGGCTCGCGGGCCCAGGGCATGGGCGGCGCGTTCGTCGGCGTGGCCAACGACTTCAGCGCCGTCTTCTGGAATCCCGCCGGCGCGGCGGGCTTCCGCCAGCCGACGTTCGGCTTTTTCGCGACCGACCTCGTCCCGACGGCGACCTATCGCCTGGAGTCGGCCATCCCCGAGGTCCCCTTTGTCGACGCCAAGACGAAGAAGGCCAATTACCTGGGCTTTCTAGGGGCTTATTATAAGCCGATCAGCCCCAAGGTCGTTATCGGCCTGGGCGTCGGCACGCCCTCCGGCCTGGGCACGAGGTGGGTCGGCGCGGATTTCTCCGACGTTTCCGGCGGGACGGCGTACGACTGGTCGAGCAAGGTCGGGATCTTCTCGTTCTCCCCGCTCGTCGCGGTCAAGCTCAACGAGCGGCTGTCTGTCGGGGCGGCGGTCAACATCCAGTGCGGGAACTTCAACTTAAAGATGCCGGCCGGATTTGCCGATCTGGGGGAGGGACCGGCGGACCTCGGCCAGTACGAGGAGAACATGAACGGCTGGGGGATCGGGGCCACCTTTGGCGTCCTGGTCAAGCCCATCGATAAGCTCGGCATCGGCCTGACCGTGCGAACGCCCTCCACCCTCACCTTCGAGGGCTCGGCCCTGATGTCCTATCTCTCGATGTACGATCTGCCCGGAAGCTCCGACCTCAAGCGCAAGATCACGTGGCCGCTCTGGATCGCGGGGGGCATCGCCTTCCAGCCGGTCGAGCGTCTTCTCCTGAGCGTCGATGTTCATTGGACGCAGTGGTCCAAGCTCGACCGTATCACAACGGAATACCTGGACACCGTCTGGGCGGGTCTCATGGAGAGGAGCGGCAAGGACGTCCGGGTCCTTGATTGGAGGGACGCGACGCAGATCCGCTTCGGCGCCGAATATATGCTGAATGCGACAACGGCCCTGCGGGCGGGCTACACCAACGATCCGGCGCCTGGACCGCTGGAGACGCTCAACGTCCTCCTTCCCAGCCATACCTTCAACGCTTTTTCCGCGGGCGTCGGCAAGACCTACGGCGACCTCCAGCTGGATTTCGGCCTGGAGTACCTTAGCGGAAACGAGCGCACCGTCGAGCTCGGACTTCCCGACGCAATGCCTGGGGTCTACAGGATGCGCATCGTCGTCCCGACGGCCTCGGTCAGCTACAAGTTCTAGCCTTCTCGCAGACGAAAAGACGACGAGCTCCCGGGGAGGGGTGCTCTTTTAGAGGGGGGAAAAAGAAAAAATGGCTAGGGACGGAATTGAACCGCCGACGCAAGGATTTTCAGTCCTTCGCTCTACCAACTGAGCTACCTAGCCATGGCCCGTCCGGCGACCGCCCGACGGCGCAACTAGTATATTAATCCGCCTCCTGGAAGTCAACGGGCAGGCGCATCCTGCCCCGGTCCCGAGGGGGGGCAGGTCCGTCTTGGAAAAAGTCCCGGACAGGGCTGTCATCCCCCGTCAGGAGCCGATGACCCATGAGCCTCAGGAGGGAAAAGCTTTCTCCGGGGACAGACCCTGCCAAATTGAATCTGACAAGTCGATATGTTATTCTGGCCACGGAGGGACCCGCCGTATGGACGAACAGGAAATCAAGGAGCTTCTCCTCAGGGAAAACGCGGAATTCCGCCGGGCCCACGACGACCACCAGGTCTGTGAAAAGGCCCTCGACGCGCTCCGCGGCAAGAGCCACCCCGCGCCGGCCGATGACGACGAGGAACGGGAGCTCAAGAAGAAAAAGCTCATCCTCAAGGACCGGATGTACCGGCTGATGGCCGACTATCTCCGGACGCGATAAGGACCTTCATGGCTCCGGCCAAGTCCCGCAGGCCCCGTCTCGCTGTCGTCGGCTCCGACTCCCTCAAGGGCAAGGAGATCCTCAGCGTCCTCACGGCCAAGAAATTCCCCCTCGCCTCGCTCGAGCTTTTCGATCCCGACGTCGAGGAGGAGTACAGCAAGCTTGGCCAGTTCCGCGGCGAGGCCAAGGTTGTTCACGCGCTGACGCCGGCCTCGCTCGAGGGGCTGGACCTCGTGTTCTTGGCCGCCGACGATAAAACGGACCTCCGCTACGGACGGATGGCCGCCGAAAAGGATTACACGGCTATCGACCTCGGAGAGAGCTTCAACGCCGACCCCAAGGTCCCCCTCGTCGTCGCCGGCGTCAACGACGCGACGCTCCGCAAGGACAAGCCGGCCCTCATCGCCAACCCGCACCCCGCTACGATCATCCTGGCGCACCTCCTTTCGACGCTCGGCGCCGGGTTCGGCGTGGCCAAGGCCGTTTCCGTCGTCCTCGAGCCCGTCTCCGCCTACGCCGAAGAGGGCATCCAGGAGCTGGCCGAACAAAGCTATGCCCTGCTCGGCAGCTCGGCCCTGTCCAAGAAAGTCTTTCGCGATCAAGTCGCTTTCAACCTTTTGACCCACACGACGAAGCCGGAGCGCAACGGCTTCTCGCCCCTTGAGAACCGGGTCGCCGCCGAGGTCCGGCGGGTCCTCGCGCCGGCGCCGCCGCCCTTCTCTCTATCGATCGTCCTCGCCCCCGTCTTCCACACCTACTCGATCATGACCCACTTCGAGCTCCAACGCGAAGCCGCCGCGGCCGACGTCGAGGACTGCCTGAAAGCCAATGATATTTTCCGGCCCGCGACGGCCGGCGAAGCGGCCGCGATCACGCCCGCGACCGTGGCCGGGAAGGACCGCATCCATCTCGGGCCGGTCAAGAAGGACCCGGCGATCGCCAAGGGCTTCTGGATCTGGGCCGTCGCGGACAACCTGACTGTCGGGTCGGGGCTCAACGCCTACGGCATCGCCCGGGCCCTCCTCGGGGACGCCTGAGGGGACGCGGGGCGGGAGAGCGGAGAGAGCAAGGAGAACGTTCCATGATCCTGGGAATGACCGGTTTCGCCGAGCGGGATTTCTCGTCGCCCTCGCTGCGGCTGAAGATCAGCATCAAGACGCTCAACCATCGCTTTTTCGACTGGTCCTACAAGGGTGCACCTCTCGGAGAAGCCGAGGCCCGCCTCCGGGCCCTCTGCCAGAAGAGGATCCGCCGAGGCCGGGTCGAGGTCTACATCGACCTCATCCCTCTCGATCCCGAAGGCTGGGATTTCGCCTTGAACGAAGGGCTGCTCGAGAAGATCCTGGCCTCCCTCGACCGCGTCTCGCGACGGACGGCCATGCGTCTCGAGATCTCTCTCGACAGCCTCTTTCGTGTGCCCCAGCTCGTCGAGGTCGGCCGCAAGGCCCCCGGCCCAAAGGACATGCCTTTCATCGAGCGGAGCTTTTCCCGGACACTCGACGACGTCGTCGCCCTCCGCCGCCGTGAAGGGCAGGAGACGGCCCGCCAGCTGCGGATCCATCTCAACGCCGTGCGCCGCTATGCCGCCCGGGCCGAGGCGCGGTTCAAGCGTCAGCCGGCCTTGCTCAAGGCCAAGCTCAAGAAGCGCCTGGCCGATCTCAACGGCGGGGTGCCCGTCTCCCAGGGCAAGCTGGCCGAAGAGGCCTCGTTCCTGGCCCAGCGCTATGACCTGGCTGAGGAGATCGGCCGGCTCAAGACCCACCTCGATACGTTCGAGGGGTTCCTCGCGCCCAAGGCCGGCGAGCCCGTGGGACGCCAGCTCGATTTCCTGGCCCAGGAGCTCAACCGCGAGGCCAACACCCTGGCCTCAAAATCCCAGGACATCGCCATCACCCGGGAGAGCCTGGCCATCAAGAACGAGCTCGAGAGCATCCGCCAGCACGTCCAAAACATCGAATAGGGGAGTCGACGCCATGCTCTTCGTCATCACCGGCCCATCGGGCTGCGGGAAATCGACCCTCATCAAGAAGGTCAGGCGGAGCCTCGGCAACCTCGAGTTCTCGGTCTCGCATACGACGCGGCCGCGCCGCCCCTCGGAAAAGGACGGCGTCGACTATCATTTCATCTCCGAGCGCGTCTTCGAGCGCATGGTCCGCGAGAAGCGGTTCCTCGAGCACGCCCGCGTCCACGGCCATCTCTACGGGACGTCCCGGGCCGAGGTCGAGGCCAAGGGCCGCCGCTCCGACATCGTCCTCGACATCGACGTCCAGGGCGCCCGCCAGGTCCGGGCGAGGGTGCCGGGAGCGACTCTCATCTTCATCATGCCCCCGGTCGCGGCCGAGCTCAGGCGCCGCCTCTTGGCCCGCGGCGAGGACAGCCGGGAGGCCGTGGCCCGTCGCCTCAAGAACGCCCGGGCCGAGGTCCGGGCCTACGCCGAGTTCGACTTCGTCGTCGTCAACGGCGACCTCGACCGGGCCGTGGCCGACCTCAAGACCGTCATCCGCGCTGCCCGTCACCGCCCCGAGGCGATGGCCGCGGACATCAAGCCCATCCTGAGAAGTTTCGCGAAAGGCCGGCCATGACGAAAAAGATCGCCTTGGGCGTCTCATCGTCGATCGGGATCTATAAGGCTTGCGAGATCGTCCGCGGCTTCCAGAAAGCGGGGGTCGGCGTCCAGGTCGTCATGACCCCGAACGCCTCCCGGCTCGTCTCGCCCCTGCTCTTCAGCAGCCTGGCCGGGACTAAGACGATCGTCGACCTCTTCGAGGAGCCTGAGACGCGGACGATCCGGCATATCGCCCTGGCCAAGGAGATCTCGCTCCTCTGCGTCGCCCCGGCCACGGCCAACGTCGTCGGCAAGTTCGCCTGGGGCGTCGCCGACGATTTCCTATCGACCCTTTTCCTGGCGACGCCGGCGCCCGTCCTCATCGCTCCGGCCATGAACGAGGCCATGTACCTCGATCCGAAGACCCAGGCCAACATCGCCCGCCTCAAGGCCCTGGGCGCCGAATTCGTCGACGCGGACAAGGGTTACCTCGCGTGTGGAGACGCGGGCTGGGGGCGCCTGGCCGAGCCGGAGGCCATCGTCGAGGAAGGGCTGAGGATCCTGGCGCGCTCCGCGAGCCTCGAGGGCAAGACCGTCCTCGTCACGGCCGGCCCGACGCGCGAGCACCTCGATCCCGTCCGCTTCCTCTCCAACCCCTCGTCGGGGAAGATGGGCTACGAGCTCGCCCGCGAGGCCCTCGCCCGCGGCGCGAAAACGATCCTCGTCTCCGGGCCGACATCGCTCCTCACGCCGTGCGGCGCGCGGACGGAAATGGTGGTCACGGCGGCCGAGATGGAGAGGGCCGTCCTCAAGGCCTTTCCCAAGGCCGACATCGTCCTCATGGCCGCCGCCGTCTCCGATTTCCGGTTCAGAGACATCTGCAAACGCAAGGCCGCGAAGGACGAGATCGGATCCACTCTGGCCATCGAGAAGACGACGGATATCCTGGCCCTCCTCGGCGGCAAGAAGAAGCCGGGCCAGCTCCTCATCGGGTTCGCCGCCGAGACGCACGATGTCGTGGCCCACGCCCGGAGAAAAATGGCCGCGAAGAAGGCCGACCTTATGGTCGCCAACGCCGTCGGCGACGGCCAGGCCTTCGGGACCGACACGAACGCGGTCCGCATCATCGCCGCGGCGGGGCCTATCCAGGAGAGCGGCCTTCTCAGCAAACGGGAAGTCAGCCGCGTCATTTTCGACCGCATCGAGGCTCTGCTTGAAAAGAAGCGCCGCTGATATCCGCGAAGACCTCAAGGCCCACGTGGATTTCCTGAGCGAAGCCGGGGCGGGGTTCGCCGTCCGCGGATCCAGCCCGCCGACCGTCCAACCGGGTCCCGCCACGGGGCTGCCGTCGCTCGCCGGACGCCGGCCCCAAACGGGCGCCGAGAAGAAGGCCCTCGAGGAGATCGACCGACAGGTCCTCGCCTGCACACTTTGTGCCCTCCACCGGTTCCGGACGCATGCCGTGCCCGGCGAGGGCAACCGCTCGGCCGAGCTGATGTTCATCGGTGAGGGGCCGGGCCGCGACGAAGACGCCCAGGGCCGGCCGTTCGTCGGCCGCGCCGGGCAGCTCTTGCGCAAGATCATCGCCGCCATGACCTTCCGCGAGGACGAGGTCTATATCACCAATATGGTCAAGTGCCGTCCGCCGGAAAACCGCGTGCCCCACCACGAGGAGATCGAGGCCTGCTCGCCCTATCTCATCCGCCAGATCGAGCTCATCCGGCCGCGCGTCATCGTCACGCTGGGGCGGACGCCGACGGACTCTTTCGCGCCTGGCCGCGAGGGCATGACGGATCGGCGCGGGCACTTCGGCGATTATCGGGGCATCCCGGTCATGCCGACGTTCCACCCCTCCTACCTCGTCCGCAACGAGGGCAATCGGGAGCTCAAGCGCATGGTCTGGGAGGACATGCAAAAGGTCATGGTCCTGCTCGGCAGAAAATGACCGTGTTCGCCCGGGTCGTTTTTCCGCTCCCCCTCGCTCCATCCTTCCTCTACGCCGTCCCCGAGGCCTTCCGGTCCACCGCCCGGCCGGGCTCGCGGGTGATCGCCCCGCTGGGCGCCCGCCGGCAGAACGGCTTCATCGTCGCCCTCACGGCCGATCCGCCCCCCGCCGGGGTCAAAGTCAAGGAACTCATCCAGGTCCTTGACGACCGGCCCTTCCGGGACGAGCGCTTCCTCGAGTTCACCGGCCGCTTGAGCGCCGAATTCCACTCCTCCTGGGGCGAAATCCTCCAGACCGCCCTCCCTCCATCGCTCGCGGAAAAGACCAGAGTCACGGTCGTCTTGACCTCCGCCGGGCGGCAGGCACTGGACAACGCAGGATTGGGTCCGAAAGCCCGGCTCCTGGCCGAGGTGTTGGCGGGCGCGCCGAAAGGCCGGAGCCCACTCTTCCTTAAAAGAAAGCTCGACGTGCGCGACGTCGCCGGCCTGATCTCGCGGATGGAGAAGACGGGCCTCGTCGCAATCGTCAGGAAGACCGCGTCGCCTCCGCGGCCGCGCCAGCCGGCTGTCGGCGCCGAAAGGGCGGTCCAGCTCGGGCTGGCCTTCCCCGATACGCTTCGCGAGGCCGGGGCGCTCGAACCCGTGGAGAAGGCCATCGTCAATGGGCGCGGCGGCGCCTGGTATCTCTTCGGCTCCGAGGATCAAAAGCGTGCGGCCTTCCAGTCCCTCGTCCGCCGGACCGTCGGGGGCGGCGGCCGCGTCCTTTACCTCCACCCCGAAGTGGCGCCCTCCGAAACGCTTGTCGCCGCCTTCAAGGCGGACTACGGGCGGACCGCCGTTGTCTTCCACGGCCGGATGACGGAGAAACAGAGAGAGGACGCTTGGCGGGCCCTGCGGGGCGGCCGCGCTGCGCTCGTCGCCGGGACGCGCTCGGCCCTCTTTTTGGAGACGGGATCGCTCCGCCTCATCGCTGTCGACGATGAGCAGGAGGGATCCTATTTCCAGGCCGAGAACCCCTCCTATGACGCCCGCCGGGGCGCCCTGCTCCGGGCCAGGTCCGAGGGGGCCGTGGCCGTCTTCGGATCGTCTCGGCCCACCGTCGAAGCCTTCGCCGAGGCACAAGAGCGCGGGATCCTGATCGAGCTCGGGACCGTGCCGAGACAGACCGCGGTGACGATCGTCGATCACACCGGGGACCGTCCGATCATCTCTCAAGAGCTCGAGCGCAAGCTCCGGGCGAACCTGGAGAAGGGCCGGCCGGCCATCCTCTTCCTCAACCGGAGGGGCTACGCCGCGCAGATCGTCTGTTCCGGATGCGGACGTGCGCCCCGGTGCCCCCGCTGTGACATCGCCCTCGTCTACCACAAGGCGGACGGCCGCCTGGTCTGCCATTACTGCAATTATTCGGTTGACGCCCGCCACGGGTGCGCCGGATGCGGCGGCGAGGCCGTCGTCCGCCGGGGCGCCGGGACGCAGGCCGTCGAGGAGGAGGTCGGCCGGCTCTTCCCCGGCACCCGCGTCTCCCGCTTCGACGCCGACACGGCCTCGAAGTCCGGGGACCGCGAGCGCATTCTCAGCGAATTCGCCAAAGGCAAGATCCCTCTCCTCGTCGCGACACAGCTTCTCGTCCACCAGGCGGGGGTGCCGAAGGCCGGACTCGTGGCCATTCTCCGGCCCGAGTATCTGCTCGGCTTTTCCGATTACCGCGCCGCTCAGAAGACCTATGAGGCCGTGTCGGCCATGCTGGACCTCCTCAGCGACGACCTCGAAGGGGAAGGCGTGATCCAGACGGCGGCGCCCACCCATTTCGCCGTGGCCGCGGCCGCCGCGGGCGACTATCGGGCGTTCTTCGAGAGAGAGATCGAGTTCCGCCGCGTCCTGGGCTACCCGCCGTTCGCGGCCCTGGCGGAGGTCCTGCTCCAAGGACGCGACGTCCGCTCACTTGGCGCCAGGTCGCGCGAACTTCGGGCGCTCTTCCAGGAATGCGCGCCGAGGCTGGAAGTCCTCGGCCCGGCCTTCGCGCCGGTCTCCCGTGTCCGCGACATCTCCCGGGTCCAGTTCATCCTCAAGGCCGCGGAGCGGGAGACGATCGACCAAGCTCTCCGTGTCGCCTTACCTAAGATCCACCTGAAGAAGACGGTCGTCTTCTCCTCCTCCCCTTTCCGTGATTGACCGGCCTCGCCCTTAAGGGACAGCCCCATAATTCAAAAAAAAGGGCCCTTCCCGAAGGAAGGGCCCGCACGCGGCGCTGAAATAGAACTTACTTCTTGACCGGAGCGGCGACCTGGTAATCGGAGAAGTAGATCGTCAGGTAGCCGGTCGCTGTGACCTCGTGCTCGGTCAGGTCATGGCCGAAGATCTCGATCTTGGCCTTCCGTTCGAGGACCGTGTTCGTGCCGACGAGGCCAACGAGGGGCGCGGCGAGCTTGGCCGATTCGAGAACGACCACGAACGGCACGGCGGTTTCATCATCCACCTGGCAGAGGACCGTCGAGAAGTTGCCGTCGAACGGCAGCGGGACGTCCGTGCCTGGGGTGCCCGGGCCCGTCGGCAGCTCGTAGGTCACGCGGTAATTCGTCAGGACGACGTCGTTGAACTGCGAGGGGGGGTCGATGGGGTCGGGATTGACCAGCCGGACGATGATGTTGGCCGTGGCGTTGTTGACCCGGACGAGGCCGTCGCTGTCGATGACGTCGGATTGCAGATAGGCCACGGTCCCGCCGTCCTGGTCCGTTCCGGTGATGCTCTGGATGATGATGATGCTGCTGGACTGGGTCGTCTTCGATATGCTGTTGCATCCGGCCAGCACGAGGAAGGCGGCCGCGACCGTGAGGACTTTGAGAGTCGGTGTGATCTTTTTCATGGCTCGTTCTCTCCTGTTACTTGATGATCCTGGGCGTGATGAAGATCAGCAGCTCCCGGCTCTGCTTGGTCCGGGCGAAGTTTTTGAAGATGTTGCCCAGTATGGGGATCTGGTGGAGGAAGGGCACGCGCTCACGCGTGACCGAATCCTCCGTCCGGTAGATGCCGCCGATGACCGTCGTGCCGCCGTCGGGGACCATGACCGTCGTCTTGGCGCTCTGCATCGTGATCGGCGGGATGCCGTTGACGAGGTTGGCGAAGTCGGCCGCGTTGTTCTGGATCTCGATGGCCATGATGATCGTTCCCTCGGCCGTGATCTGGGGGGTCGCTCTCAACTCGAGGGCGGCGTTGACATAGCGGGTCGTCACGGTGAAATTCGCCACCGTCTGGACGGGGATCTGGCGGCCTTGGATGATCTCGGCCTGCTGGTTGTTCTGGGTGACGACCGAGGGCCGGGAGATGATCCTGCCGTCGCCGCCCGTCTCCAGGGCGGACAGGGCGATGTCGACGCGGAAGGTGTCGAGGACGTTGGCGAAGGAGAAGCCCAGGGCCGAATTGAAGGCCGGCGCCGGGAGGTTGACGGCGTAGCCGCCGAGGGGCCCGCCGATACCCTTGGTGACAATGCCCTGGGGGATCATGGCGCCATCGACGGCGATGCTGTTCGGGAACTGGAGGTTGGTCGCGTTGCCGTAGAACTGGTCGGCGATCCCCCGGAAGCCCCACTGGATGCCCAGGTTGCGGACGAACGTGGCCGAAGCCTCGACGACGCGGGCCTCGATCGAGACCTGAGGCGTCGGCGTATCGACCACGGTGATGAGCTTTTCGAGGAGGTCGAGCTTGTCGCGGACCTCGGAGATGAGCAGGGTATTGGTCCGGTCGTCGACGATGATCTCGCCGCGGGTCGAGATCTTGGACCGGAGGAGCGCGGCGACGTCCTTGGCCTTCGAGTAGGACAGCGTGATCGTCTTGACCATGACCGGCCCGGAGAGCTCCCTGCTCTCGATGAGCCGGCGCTGTTCCTCCTCCTCCCTCGTCAGGACCGTGACCGGGGCGATCCTAAGGATGTTGCCCTCGATCGTTTTACCCATCTTGTTCTGCTTGAGGATGATCTCGAGGGCTTGGTCCCAGGGAACGTCCTGGAGGTTGACCGTGACCGTGCCGCGGACGTCGGGGTCGAACACGACGTTCAGGCCGGCGAACTCGGCCAGGTAGAGGACGACGTCCTTGAGATCGGAGTCCTTGATCTTGAGGCTGATGATGTCGCCGGAGTACTTCTCTTCTGCCCCGGCGATCGTGCGGGGCTGGAACTTCACTTTCTTGTCATCGACGACGACAGCCTGCGCTTCGGCCTGCGGCGGCGCGGCGGCCGGGGCGGGCGGACAGATGGTCGTGACCGGAACGTCCCTGGCCTCGGCCTTGGCCGGGGCCTTGGGCTCCGCCTTCGGCTCGGCCTTGGGTTCGACCTTGGGCGCGGCGGGCTCGCTCTTGACCACGGCGGGCTCGGTCCGGACGGGCGCTGGCACGGGCGCCGGCACCGCCGGAGGGGCCGGCTGGACCAGGGCGGCCGGGGCCGACGCGGCGGCCGGGAAGAAGGACACGACGAGGCCGTCGCTGCGGGAGTCGAGGGCGTAGAGCCCGGGCTCCTTGAGGTCGAAGACCATGCGGGTGATGGGCCGCGGGCCGGCGGTCTGGAACTGGGCCACCCGGACGCGCTGGACCGTGGACCGCGGATCGTCGATCGGCCAAACATCGGACTTGGCGGCGAGGAGCGTGTCGAAAAGGTCGACGACGAGGCGCGGCGGGTTCTCCAGGGCGAAGACCTGGGTGATCGCGGCGCCGTTCAGCGCGGCCTTGACGGAGAGCGCCTCGGGACCGGCGGCCGTGTCGACCTGGCTGAGCAAGATCTCGCTCTTGGCCCTGCCATCGAGCGCGGCCTGGGTCGCGGCGTCGATGACGTAGCCCGTCTGGCCCCGCTGGATGCCATTGAGCTCGATGACGGTGCGTCCGGTCTCCCGGACGATCCGCGCCGGGACGCGCTCGCTCAACCGGACGAGGAACCGCAGGGCGCCGGAGCCGGCCTTTTCGACCTGGATGTCGCGGACGAGCCCGGACCCGGAGGAGGGGAGGGCCGGCACGGCGGCCGTCGAAGCCCGGGCCATATCGAGGATGAGCGTCCGGGGCGTTTCGGCAGGGTAGTAGGCCCTATCGACGGCGAGCGGCCCGTCGGTCTCCAAGACCAGCTTCGTGGCCAGGACGCCGGGCTGGACCTGGATCTTGCTGATGTGAACGGCGGGGGCCGGTCCCTGTGCGTGCAGGGCGGAGAGCATGAGCACACACAGCCCGGCAAGTGCGGCCGGAAGGATTCTCTTTTTCATGTTACAGCTCCTCCGTGATTTCCTTGATGATGTCTCTCGGCCTCATGAGGGGGATCCCCCGCTCGTGGGTCTTCCGCAGGACCACTTGCGTGTCGCTGATGGACAGGACGAACCCGTCCGCGAACTTGTCGCCGACCTTGGCGAACATGGGGAAGCCCTGGGGCATTCCGATCAGGGCGGTATAGACGTTCTTGTCCTTGACGATGCCGAAGAGGACGAGATCGTCGATGAACATCTGTTCATCGCCGATGGCGGCCTTCTCCTTCAGGTCGCGCCCGGACAAGAGGTTCTTGAACGGGTCGCGGCGGTCTCCCGGAACGTAGGTGAAGCCCGTCTGGACGGTCAGGGCCGGCGCCGCGGTCTGGGGCGGCGGGGCCGTCGTCTCCTGGGCCAAGAGAGGGGCCAAACCCACCAACGCGATGCAGAGGAGGTACGCGGCTTTTCTCATCGTTTGGGCCTCGCTGCTTGTTTTTTGGCCGGCACGGCCGCCGGCGTTTCAGAGAAGAAATAGGTCTTGGCCGTCCAGTTGGCGGAGACCGTGTTCAGGTCCGTCTGGCGGGTCAGGGCTTTGAGCGTGAAATTCTCGATCGTGAAGACCCGGGCGAACTTGCTCAGCTTGTCGAAGAAGAGCCCGAGATTATGGTAATTCCCGGAGACTTGGATGGGGATGGGCCACTCGGCGTAGAACTCCTTGTTGATCTCCGTCCCCGGCGCGAAGCGGAGGACGTCGAGCCGGGAGTCGTAGGCGAGGGCCTGGATCTGCCGGAGGATATCCGCCGTCTCTTTCCGCTGGGGGATGTTGACCTCGAGGGTCTTGAGCTTGGCGGTCATGGCGGTGATGTCGGCCTCGATCTTATCCAGCTCCCGCTTCTTCTGTTTCAGGTTCTGGACCTCCTGCTCGACCTTGACCCGCTCCGCCGTCAGGACCTTGAGCTTGGCGTTCTGGGGTTTGAAGTAGAACAAGAAGGCCACGGCGAAGATGAGAACGGCGAAGATGAGATAGCCGTACCAGGGCCAGTTTTTCATGGCTGCACCCCTTTCTTGTCCGCGGCTTTCGCGGCTGGCTCCGTCGCCGTCGCGGGCGGAACGGGCTCCGGCTTCTTCTCGACCTCGGCCCGCAGCGAGAATTCCAGGTACTGGTCGCCCTGGGCCGTCCGCTGCGTCGAGGAGATGAGGTTGACGTTCATGATCTGGGGGCTGGTCTCGAGGCCGGAGATGTAGTCGGCGATGAGATTGTTCGAGAGGGCCCGCCCCTTGATCTGGATGCCCTTGGCGTCGTAGACGACCTCGGTCAGCCAGACCCACTCCGGCAGCCGCCGGCTGAACTCGTCCATGAGCCGCGGGGCCAGGTCGCGCTGGGCATTGAGGGTCTCGATGAGCGTGATCTTCTGGTCGAGCGAGGCCCGGGCCTTCCGCTGCTCCTCGAGCTTGGCCTCGACGTACTGGAGCTTGCTTTTTTCCTGCTTGGCCGTGGCGAGGAGCGCGTTCTCACGGTCGAAGGCCTTCTTCTGGAAGAAGAATATGGCGCCGAGGGCGATGACGAGGACGAGGAAGATGAGGTTGCCGATGTTCGGTCCCTTCTTGCCTCCCGCTTCCTCGGCGACCCCCGGGGCGGTGACCTGCTCCCTGATGTCCTTCGATTCGGGCTTGAGGAGGTTGATCCGTATCATGGTTACTTCTCCAGCTTTCGGGTTGCCAAACCGACGGCGACCCCGAAGATCGGCGCCATGTCGGTGAAGTAGACCGCGTCGAACTTCTTGTCGTCGACCCGGATATTGCGGAAGGGATTGAGGATCTCCGTCTTGATCCGGAACTTGGTCTCGAACGCGCTGACCATGTTCATGACGTTGGCCAGCCCGCCGCTGAGCACGATCTGCTCGATCTTCCTTTCCCGTTTCTCCGAGGCCTCGTAGAACGAGAAGGTCTTCTCGATCTCGTCGAGGAGGTCACGGACGTTCATCGACAGGAGCGTCGCGAACTGGTCCGGGGTCGTCGACTTCCCCGGAATGCCCTTGAGGAGCTTCTCGGCCTCCTCGAAGGAGATGCCGAGCTCCTTGCGGATGTTCTCGGTGAAGAAGAAGCCGCCCAGGGACAGGTCGCGGAAGAGCTGGGGCGTACCCCGCTCGACGATGACGACATTGGTGATGTTGGCGCCGATATTGATGAGGGCGAGCGTCTTGCTGGAGAAGATGTCGGCGTAGCAGACCTCGAGGACGTTCTGGAGGGCGAAGACGTCGACCTCGATGCTCTGGAGGTTCTTGCGGGCCTGGTTGATGACGTTGCTGTAGTTGGCGATCTTGTCCTTCTTGGCCGCGACGAGCAGGATGTCGAGGTTCTTCTCGTCCGTCGTCCGCGACGGCTTGAGGATGGCGTAGTCGACGTTGGTCTCTTCGTAGGGGTAGGGGATGTTATGCTTGGCCTCCCAGATGATGCTCTCGGCGAGCTCCTGTTTCTCCATGACCGGGAGAGAGATCTTCTTGATGATGACGGAGTTGCCGGAGATCGAGATGGCCACATCCTTGGTCGAGATCTTGTTCTCCTCGAAGACGAGGCGGATCGTCTCGACGACCGCGGCCGAATCGATAATGGTCCCCTCGACGATGGCGTCGTGGGGCAGCGGCTCGTAGCCGATCTTGACGAGCTCGTAGGCCTCCTCGCCGCCCTTCTTCCTGGGACGGAGCTCGACGGCCTTGACGGAATAGGAACCGATGTCCAACCCGACCACGCTTTTTTCTCGAGAGAGTCCGAACATGTTTGCCTGCCTTTATGGATTTGCGATCTTTTTGGACCCGTTGACCTTGTTCCGGAGCTTCCGGGCGACCAGCCCGGGAACGAGGCCCTCGACCGAGCCGCCGAGGCCGGCGACCTCGCGGACGACGTTCGAGCTGAGGAACGAATAATTGACGCTGGGCATCATGAAGAACGTCTCAATGTCCGGGGCCAGGCTCCGGTTCATCAGGGCCATCTGGAACTCGTATTCGAAATCCGAGACGGCCCGCAGGCCCCGGATGACAACGCGCGTCCCTTGGGCCCGGGCGAAGTCGACGAGGAGGCCGTCGAAGGCCCGGACCTCGACTTCTTTTTTCGAGGCAAAAATATCTTGAATCATTCTTACCCTCTCTTTAGTCGTGAAGAGAGGGCGCTTTTTGGGGTTTTTCAGGACGGCCACGACGACCCGGTCAAAGACCTGGAGCCCCCGCTCGATGATATCGACATGCCCGTTGGTGATGGGGTCGAAGGATCCAGGGTAGATGGCGCTCGTTTCCGGCATCTGGACTCTTAGTTAGTTCCTCATCACGCTTGATTATCCAAATATCAAAAAAAAAGAGGCTTGTCAACGAAAATTCTCGGGGCGGAGGACCCTTTCGTGGCCTAGGCGACGGGGCCGAAATATGTCATAATCGGGGGGGAAGGGAGGCTCCATGAGCGTTCTGGCAGGCGAGGGGGGGCCGAAAGAGAGGGCCAAAATTCATCGCCGGGTTAACCTGTTGTCACCGCTGGGGGTGATGCTCCTGGGCCTGGGAATCGTCGTTTTGGGCTGTTCGGGCTGGTCCCAGGACGGCGCGGCCTTTGCCGCCAAGCGAAAAACCATGGTCGCCCGTCAGATCGCGGCCCGAGGGATCCGAGACAGCCTGGTCCTCAAAGCCATGTCGGAAGTCCCTCGCCACCTCTTCGTTCCCGCCGATGTCGCCGGCCGAGCTTACGAGGATTATCCCCTTCCGATCGGCGAAGGGCAGACGATCTCCCAGCCCTACATCGTCGCCCTCATGACCGAGTGCCTGGCCCTCAAGGGCAGCGAGAAAGTCCTCGAGGTCGGCACGGGCTCCGGCTACCAGGCCGCGGTGCTGGGCCGTATCGCCCAGAGCGTTTTTAGCATCGAGATCCATGAGACCCTGGCCCGCCAGGCGGCGGCGACACTCGAGCGCCTGGGCTTCGGGAACGTCCACGTCCGCGCCGGCGACGGCTTTTTCGGCTGGCCCGAAGAAGCGCCGTTCGACGGCGTGATCGTTACGGCCGCCGCTCCCGAGATCCCGCCGGCCCTCTTCGCCCAGCTCGCCGAGGGCGGCCGCCTCGTCATCCCCGTCGGAGACGTCCAGACCTACCAAAGCCTGACCGTGGTCACGAAACGGAACGGCAAGCCCCGGATCGAGCAAGTCCTCGACGTCCGCTTCGTCCCCATGACCGGCGAGATCCTGAAGATAAAGAAATAACTCTCTGCAATATCTCAAGGAGACCATGACCAATCGGCGAGGAGGGCAGGCGAACCCGACATTGGGAAAGTTTAGCCGAGCCGCGCGGCGGACGAGGGTAGTTTCAGGGGAAACCGACAAAACGTGTTTGAGCGAGGCGTAGCGCACGCCGAGTGAGTTGTTTTGGCGCCGAGTCCGATGCACGGATCGGCGTCTTTAAACTTTCCCAGGAGGGAGAGTCTGCCACCCGAGCCGATAAGACGGCCTCCTCCGTTGCTTTTCGGGGGGGACTGTGCTAGTTTTTGGGCGATGATGATCCGATTCGGCACCTCCGGCTGGCGCGGGGTGATGGGTGAAGACTTCACCTTCCACAACGTCCGCGTCGTTATCCAGGCCGCCGCCAATTACCTCCGGGCCAAGCACGGGAACACGCCGATCGCCGTGGTCGTCGGCTACGACACCCGGTTCCTCTCCGACCGCTATGCCCTCGAGGCGGCCAAGCTCCTGGCCAGCAACGGGATCCAGGTGTTCCTCTCCGACCGCGACGCGCCCTCCCAGGCCCTGGCCTGCCAGATCATCAAGCGCCAGTGCCAGGGTGGGATCAACTTCACCGCCTCGTTCAATCCGCCGCGCTACAACGGCCTCAAGTTCAACTCCGCGACGGGCGCGCCGGCCCTGCCCGAGGTGACGGACGCCATCGAAGAGGAGGTCCGCCGGATCATGCCGGACTTCTCCGCGCTGACGACCCACCTCCTCGACGACGCCATTTCGCGCATCGACCTCCAAGCCGATTACCTCGCCCACCTCCAGGGCAAGATCGATTTCGCGGTCATGCGCAAGGCCGGCCTCAGGATCGTGACCGACCCGTTGTTCGGCACCAGCCGCGAATACCTCGACGAGATCCTCGAGGAGAACGGGGTCGAGATCGAGGGCCTCCACGGATACGTCGATCCCTACTTCGGCGGGGTCAGTCCGTCCTGCACCGAGGAGAACCTGGCCGAGCTCAAGGCCCACGTCGTCAAGGCCCGCTGCCACCTCGGCCTGGCCACCGACGCCGACGGGGACCGCTTCGGGATCATCGACGAGAAGGGCGGTTTCGTCCACCCGAATATCATCCTGGCCCTGTTGCTCCGCTATCTCGTCGAGGTCAAGGGATGGCGGGGCGGGGTGGCCCGCTCATTCACGACGACCCATCTTCTCGACCGCATCGCCCGCAAGCGCGACCTGCCCCTGATGGAGACGAAGGTCGGCTTTAAGTATATGGCCGAGCTCTACCTGCAGGGCCGGATCATGTTCGGCGGCGAGGAGAGCGCCTGCATCGCCGTCAAGGACCACCTCCCCGAAAAGGACGGCATCTTTGCCGGTTTGCTCGTCGCCGAGATGATCGCGGCGACGGGCCGGAGCCTCGGGGCCCTGCGCGACGACCTCTTCAAGGAATACGGGACCGTGACCAGCGGCCAGAGGACCCTGCCGCTGACGCCGGAGCGGGCCAAGAAGCTCAAGGCCCTCATCCAGAACCCGCCGTCGAAGCTGGGGCGCCGCAAGGTCGAGGCGGCGGAGACGCTCGACGGCCTGAAGCTCGATTTCGAGGGCGGCCGCTGGGTTGTCGTGCGCCTGTCGGGGACCGAACCCCTCATCCGCTGCTACGCCGAAGCCGAAACCTGCGACGAGGTCGAAGCCCTCCTGAAAAAGGGGCTGGAGGCGGTCCGGTGAAAAAGAAGATCGTCATCATCGCCGCCGCCTGCTTTTTGCTCATCCTGATCGTCACCGCCCTGTTCGGAAAGAAGGGCGTCATGGAGCTCCGCCAGGCCCGCCGAACGCTGGCGGCGCGCTCGGAACAGATCCGCGCCCTCGAAGCGGAGAGGGACCGTCTCGAGGCCGAGATCCGCCGGCTCGAGACCGATCCCCGCGCCGTCGAAAAGGCCGCTCGGGAGAAGCTCGGGCTGGCTGCCCCCGGCGAAAAGGTCGTCGTCGATCCCGCCCCCCCCGTCAAGAAGTAGATGCCCCGGCCCGCCAGGATCCGACGCCAGCCCGGGGAACGGGCCCTTGTCGAGGGGCTCAACCCCGCCCAGCGCCGGGCCGTCCTGCACGGCACGGGGCCGCTCCTCATCGTCGCCGGCGCCGGGACGGGGAAGACCAAGGTCATCACCCACCGCATCGCACGGCTCATTGCGGCCAAGGCGGCCCGGCCCGACGAGATCCTGGCCGTCACCTTCACGGAAAAGGCCGCCAACGAGATGGAGGCCCGGGTGGACGTCCTCGTCCCTTACACGTCGTCCTTCGCCGAGATCAGCACTTTCAATTCGTTCGGGGAGCGCGTCCTCCGTGACTACGCCCTCGACGCCGGCTACCCGCCGGATTTCCGGCTCCTGGCCGATGTCGACCAGGCCATCTTTTTCCGCGAGAACCTCTTCCGCCTGCCGCTCGACTACTACCGGCCTCTCGGCCAGCCGACGCGCCACATCCAGGAGGTCCTCGAGGCCATCCGCCGGCTAAAGCAGGAGGACGTCCGGCCCGGGGATTACATCCGCTACGCCGAAAACCTCGGCCGCAAGGCCGCGAGCGAGACCGACACGGAGACGGCCCGCAAGCACCTCGAGATCGCCCGCGTGTTCGCGGCCTACGAGAAGCTCTTGCAGGCGCAGGGGCTCATCGATTTCGAGGACCAGGTAACGCTCGTCGTCGACCTCCTTCGGCGCCGGCCCTCCGTCCTCGACGAACTCCGCCGCCGCTACCGCTATATCCTCGTCGACGAGTTCCAGGACACCAACTTCGTCCAGTTCGAACTCGTCAAGATGCTCGCCGCGGAGCATCGGAACCTGACCGTCGTCGGAGACGACGACCAGAGCATCTTCCGCTTCCGCGGCGCCTCGCTCAGCAACATCCTCGAGTTCGAGGAGGTCTTCCCGGAGGCGAAGCGGATCGTCCTGACGCGGAACTACCGCTCGACCCAGCCCATCCTCGACGCCTCGTACCGGCTCATCCAGCACAACAACCCGAACCGGCTCGAGTTCAAGGACAAGGTCGACAAGCGGCTCCGGGCGGCCGTCCGCGGCCGCGGCAAGAGCATCCACATGCTGTCGTTCGACACGGTCGGTCACGAGGCCGACGCCGTGGCCGACCGCGTCCTCGAGATCCGGGCCGGCGGCGCCGATTGGCGCGGCATGGCCGTCCTCGTGCGCCGTAACGCCGACGCCGACCCGTACCTGCGCTCCTTCAACATGAAGCAGATCCCTTACCGCTTCTCCGGCAGCCGCGGACTCTACCAGCAGGAGGAGATCAAGGTTATTGTCGCCTTCATCCGGGCCCTGACGGATTTCGAGAACAGCCGCGACCTCTTCTACCTCGCGCTCTCCGATGTCTATAGCGCCGACCCGTACGACATGAGCCGCATCGCGGGGTACGCCGAAAAGAAGAACCTCAGCCTGCATGCCGTTTTCAGGACGGTCGCCGAGGGCCCGAGCCCCGTGGAGATCAGCCCGGAGACCGAGGTGACGGTCAAGCGCATCTTCGCCGACATCGTGGCCTTCGTTGACCTCGCCGGGACGAAGAACGTCGGCGCCGTCGTCTACGCCTTCCTCGAAAAAAGCGGTTACCTCAAGTCCCTCGTCTGCCCGATGACCCCGGAATCCGAGGTCCGGGTCAAGAACGTCCGCCTCTTTTTCGACAAGATCAAGGGCTTCTCTGAGCTCGTCGAAGACGACTCCCTACGGTCCTTCGCCCGGTATCTCGACCTCCTCGCCGAGGTCGGCGACAATCCCGCGACCTCGGAAGCGGAGCTCGACGAGGATGCCGTCAACGTCCTGACCGTCCACAAGGCCAAGGGGCTCGAATTCGGGACGGTCTTCCTCGTCGGCCTCATCGAGGACCGCTTCCCCGGCCGGGAGAGGCGCGACCGCGTCCCGGTCCCCGACGGCGTCCTCAAGGAAGCCCTGCCGGGCCGGGAGAACTACCTCCAGGAGGAGCGGCGACTCTTTTATGTGGCCATGACCCGGGCCCGCCGGGCTCTCTATATGACCTGGGCCAGGGATTACGGGACCCGGCGGTTCAAGAAGGTCAGCCCCTTCGTCCTCGAAGCCCTCGACATCCCCAAGATGCCGGAGGACGTCCTCAAGGCCTCCGTCCTCGAAGAGATCCGGCGCTACGCGCTGGCGACGGGACGGACGAAGACGCCGGCCGCGGTCCGGCCGGCCGGGACGCTCCGGCTGAGCTTCGTCCGGGTCGAGGATTACCTTGTCTGCCCGCTCAAGTACAAGTTCCGCCACGACATGCGCGTTCCCGTCCTGCCACACCACGCCATCGTTTTCGGCCGCGTCCTCCACGAGACCCTCCACAGCTATTTGAAGCGGCGGACGACGGGCCACGCCGTCGACGTCGAGAGCGTCCTCGAGGACTACCGGAAGAACTGGGTCAACGAGGGCTTTCTCAGCCGGGAACACGAGGAGCTGCGCAAGGCGGCGGGGGAGAGGGCCCTCCGGCTTTTTTTCAAGCGCGAGGAGGAATCAGGGCGGAGGCCGGCCTTCCTCGAACGGCCCTTCCGCTGGCAGGACCGCGGCCTGCGCTTTTCGGGACGCTTCGACCGGATCGATTTTGAGGAAGCCGGAGCGGTCATCATCGATTTCAAGACGACCGAGGCGGCGTCACAGAAGGAAGCCGACCGCGCCGCGGCCGACAGCCTGCAAATGGACGTTTACGCCCTATCTTTCCTGAAGACCGAGGGGATGCTGCCGTTCGAGACGAGGCTCCATTTCCTCGAATCCGACATCATTGGGCGCGCGGTCAAGGGGCAGAAGGAGCTCGCCCGGGCGGCGGAGAAGATCCGGGAGGCGGCCGAGGGCATCCGGGCCGGCGACTTCAAGGCGCGGCCGGATTGGCACAGCTGCTCGAACTGCGAATTCAAGACGATCTGCCCTTCATCGTTCGCTTTTTAGGAGGACGTCTCCCCCGTTCACTCGCTAGGGGAGAAGCTCCCTATTGAGGGCGGACCCAGAACGGCATGACCGCCCAGATCTTCATCTGGTTCATCATCCGGGCGGTTTCGAGCGCCGCGTTGCGCCCCGCCGCGCTCTTGAGATCGAGGCCGAGTCCCGTCCGTCCGAAGAAGGATTGCCAGAACGAGCGCTTCCGGGGCCAGACGTCGAGGCGGACGTCCTCGTCGGCGTCGATGCCGGCCTCTTTCTTGGCGATGCCGAGGGCCATGGTCAGCCCGCCGAGCTCGTCGACAAGCTTGAGGTCCTTAGCCTGGCGTCCCGTCCAGATGCGGCCCTTGCCGACAGTGTCGACCTCATCACGGGTCAGGCCCCTGCCCTCCGCCGCCCGGCTCAGGAATTGCTCATAGGTCCAGAGGATCTGGTCCTTGAGGACCTTCCGTTCGTCGGTCGTGAACGGCCGGAAGGGCGAGAAGACGTCGGCCTTCTCGCCGAAGACGAGCTTCTCCGAGGTCACGCCGAGCTTGGCCAGGAGGCCGTCGATGCTGAACTTGCCGGCCAGGACCCCGATGGACCCCGTCAGGGTCTGCGGCTGGGCGACGATCTTGGTCGCGGACATCGCAATCCAGTAGCCGCCCGAACCGGCCACGTCCGACATGGAGACGATGACGGGCTTCGTCTTCTTGGCCAGGGCGACCTCGCGCCAAATGACGTCCGAACCCACCGATGATCCCCCGGGGCTATCGACGCGCAGGACGATGGCTTTGATGGAGGGGTCCGTGCGGGCCGTCCGGATCCAGCGGGCGACCGTGGAGCCGCCCATGACGGGGGCGACGCTCTCGCCGGTCATGATCGTCCCAACGGCGTAGATCAAGGCGATCCGGTGGGCCCCCGTCTCGAGGCCGACCGACGTGGGCTTGACGCGCGTGTAATCGTCGAACCGGACCGGGGAGACCGTTCGGCCGTCCCGGCGCAGGAGCGCGAGGACCTCGTCCTCATAGAGGCAGTCGTCGACGAGGCCGGCCTCTTTGGCTTGGTCGCCCTGGAAGAAGCCCCGGTCGATGAGCGCGCGGAACTCGGCCTCGGTCTTACCGCGGGCCTTGGACGCCGTGGCCACGTACTGGGTGAACAGGTCGGCATAAAGGGACTCCATCTCCTCGCGGTGGGCCGGCGTGAACCCCTTTTCGGTGAACATGTTGTAGGCGGTCTTGTATTCTTCGACGTGCTCGAACTCGGCCCGGATGCCGAGCTTATCCAAGGCGCCTTTCAGGAACGGGACGTAGCCCCCGATGCCGTTGACGCCGAGCCACCCCAGGGGGTGGAGGATGACCCTGTCGCAGGCCGTGGCCACGTAATATTCCATGTCGAAGTCGGGGGCCTCCTCGATCAGGGCGTAGACCTTCTTGCCGGAGCGGCGGAAATCGAGGATGATCTCGCGCATCTCTCCGGCCTTGGCCCAATCGCACTGGAGGAGGCCGAGGCGGAGGAGGACGGCCTGGATGCGGTCGTCGACCTTGGCCTTGCGCATGTTCGCCCAGAAGTCGTGGACAGCGAGAGGCCGTGTTCCCATAAGGAAGGCCACCAGGGCGTCGGGCGGGGCGACCTCGGCGACGGCGCCGGAGAGCGGGACCTCGAGATAGCCGCGGGCGGGGACCTGGACGGCCCGTCCCCCGAGGTCCTCGAGGAGGACGAAGAACGTTCCCACGGCTGCCAGCACGACAAAGAACACGATGATCAGGACGACGTAGGTGGATTTCTTCATGGCGGCTCCTCGTTCCCGGTCCCCAAACTATAGCAGAATCAGGCTTGATTTCAATCTTTGAAATATGGACAATGGGGAGGACACAGGAGGTGTGGGGAATGTCTTTTTCAAAGCTCTATGTCGGTAACCTCAACTACAGGACCACGGAAGACGCCCTGAAACAGCTGTTCGGGCAGCACGGCGAGGTTGCCTCGGTCAACGTCCTGCAGGGCCGCGGTTTCGGCTTCGTCGAGATGGCGACGCCGGAGGCCGCCCAGGATGCCAAGGGCAAGCTCAACGGCACCGAGTTCGACGGCCGTAAGCTCATCGTCAACGACGCCCGGCCGCGGGCCGAGAGGCCTGGTTCCGACCGGCGTTTCAACGGCGGCGGGGGGGGCGGCGACCCCAGGGGTTTCCCGCGCTACTGACCGGCGGGGAGCGGACTCCCGGCAACGACCATCAGCACCGCTCCGAAGTGGCTCGGAGGAGCGGTGCTGGGAAATACCTGAAGAGGTGATTCCGGCCTTACATCTCCGACCATTCCAGCTCATCCAGGGGAAAACGCGGACATTTTTGCCGGCAGGAGTAAACTTTAGGGGTGATCTGTTCGTTGATTGCTGAGAGGTCCCATGATTGAAGTCTCTGCGGGTCGGGAGGTCGAGGCGGCCGAGATCGCCTCTCTCCTCGAGAAGATCCAAGAGGGGGACCGGGAAGCGTTCATGACGATCATCAGGCTCTATCAGCAGAAGGTGTTCGTCATGGCCTATTCCATCCTCCGCGACCGCGAGGACGCTCTGGACGCGGTCCAGGAGACGTTCCTGAGGCTCTACCAGAAGGCGGGGCTCTACAAACCGGGGAACTCCTTCCAAGGCTGGCTTCTCCAGATGGCCAAGAACATCAGCATCGACAGCTACAGGAAGCACCAGCGGAAGCGGCGGCAATGGGAGACGACCACGCCCCTCGACGAGATCCCCGTCGCCGCCGAGCCGGCCCGTGACGGCGATTCGGCCTCCTCGGACCTGCGCTCTGCCTTCGCCCGGTCCGTCGATTCCCTGGCCGAGCGGCAGAAGCTGGTCTTTGTCATGAGGCACTACAACGAGCTCCAGTTCAACGAGATCTCCGAGACGCTGAAGATCTCGATCGGGACGGCCAAATCGCTCCATTTCAAAGCCGTCCAGAATCTCAGGAAACGGCTGGCGCCGGTATTGGGGATCGAATCATGAGCCGAAACAAGAATAGGGGAGCGGATTGGGCGGACCTCCTCTCGGGACATGCCGGGGAGGAAAGGAGACGGGTGATGGACGCATATCTCAAGGAGCATCCGGAAGACCGGACCGAGGCCGAGGCGATCGAACGGCTTCTCAAGGAGACGGAGGCGGTCCGGTCCGAGATCCGTGAAGTGTCCGCCTCGGTGGATTGGGACACTCTGCCCGCCGTCATCGCCGACCGGGCCTTCGCCGCCGACCGCAAGGCCGCGCGACCTGTCCCGGCCTCCCGTCGGTGGCATGGGCTGGCCGCGTTCCGCATGCAGCCCGTTCTTGCCGGCCTCACCGCCGGCCTCGTCGTCGGCGCCGCGGCCATGTATTTCTTGCTCCGGGCCCCGGGGCCCGGCGGAAGCCGCAACGATGCCTATTACGCGTCCGGCGAATTCCTGGACCGGGCCGAGCTGGAGATGGCCCGCCGGAACACCGTGGATTACCTGGAGAAGAGCCAGTACATGATCCTCGATGTCTTCGAATCGGCCGATGAAGGATCCGTCGTGGCCGCCTCCCTCCGTTCGGAACGGGCCCGGGACCTCCTCCAAAAGAAGAAGTATCTCAACGGCCAGCTCGAGAGGTTCCAGATGGCCAAGGCCAAAGCCATCTGCGACCAGATCGAGATGCTCTTCCGCGAGCTCGCCCAGATCGACGACGAGCTGCCGGCCGCCGAGCTCGGGAGGATCCGGGGCTACATCGAGGAGCGCCAGCTCCTCCTCAAGATCAACCTGGTCAAAAAAGAACTGCAAAGCGGGGTTTGACATGAGAAGAATCGCCCTGACCATCTGTTTTGCCCTCCTCCTCGGACTGGGGGCGGCGGCCGTCCCGGCCTATCCGCAGGCCGCGACGGACGAGTCTCTCTTCCGGGAGGCCAAGCTCCTCGTCTTCGACAAGAGCTTCAAAGAGGCGCTCGACAAGATCGACGAGCTCATGGACCGCTTCCCCTCGAGCCCGCTCGCCGCTCAGGCCCTCTTCTATAAAGGAGAGTGCCTGAGCGGCCTCGGCGGCCGGGAGCGGGACGCCCTGCGCGCCTACAAGGGCTACATCCAGCTCGACGACGCCAAGCCCAGTCTCGTCGAGGATTCCGAAGGCGCGATCGTCGACCTGGCCTTCGACCTCTACGGAGAGGGCAACGACGCCGCCCTTCGGGAGATCTTGGACCGGCTGGACCACCCGAACAAAGTTGTCCGCTACTACGCGGCTTACAAGCTGAGCCTCGTCTCCGACAAGAAGGAGGCGGCCAAGGCCGCGCCCGTCCTGTCGAGGATCGTCGAGACCGAGAAGGACCCCGAGCTCCTCGACCGGGCCCGCATCGCCCTCCTGCGCGTCTCGCCGGAAAGCCTGAAGTCCGCCGAGGAGCGGAAGCCCCGGACCGTGACCACGGCCCGGCTGCTCCGGATCCGTGTCCGGAAGGCGGGGATGAAGGAGCCCGCGTTCTCGCTCAACATCCCCTTCGCCCTGGCCGACCTGGCCCTGAGCGCCATGGACGAGGACGACAAGGCGGCCATCCGCAAGAAAGGCTACGACATCAACAAGATCATGAACGAGCTGGCCAAGTCCAAGGAAAGCATCCTGCGCATCGCCGGCGACGACGGCACGGTCATCGAGATCTGGATCGATTGAACAACCTGGAGAGGAGAGACCCCATGAAAAAAACCATCATCGCCATCCTGGCCGTGTTCTTGCTCGGCGCCGTGACCGCTCCGGCCGCCGCCGCCAACCGGAACGATTTCAAGATCATCCAGGCGGCCGTCAAGAAGAGCCCGAACCCGGAATATGTCGAGGGCCGCGAGGTCAGGTGGTTTAAAGTCCTGATCACGGACAGCAAGTCGAGCCAGGCGAAGGTCAAGCTGACCCTGCCTGTCGCCTTGATCGAGCTTATCCTCAGCTGCGACGACACCCGTCACGTCAAGATAGATGACGATAAATACGGCACGTGCGAGGTCGACCTCAAGGCCCTTTGGATGGAATTGAAGAAGGCCGGACCCACGGCCCTCATCGAGATCGAGGACGAAGGGGCCGTCGTCAAGGTCTGGCTGGAATAGCCTCGATAGGGCCCGCTCTCGAACACTCGGGGCGGGCCATTCCGTCGGCTCCAGGGCAGTTCCTCCCTCGGCGTCACCCCCCATCCGTCCTCGCCGCTCTAAAGCGCTCTTCGGCATCAGCGGCTCCGGGCGTGTGGGGGGCCCCCCACGCCGTTGCGTCACCGCCCTTTCGCCTCCTGGCCCTATCCCTTGCGTGCCTTGTGCGGGCCGGGACGAGGCTGGTTCCGTTGACAAGACCTTGAGGCGCCCATAGAATGGGGAGGCCAGGAGGTCGATCGTGGGCAAAACGCTGACGGAAAAGGTCCTCAGCCGCAAAGCCGGCCAGGATGTCCGGGCCGGCGAGGTCGTCACCGTATCGCCGGACTACGTCCTGTCCCACGACAACTCAGCGGCCATCATCAAGGAGTTCCACAAGCTCGGCGTCAAGAAGGTCAAGGCCCCCGGGAAGATCGTCATCGTCCTCGACCACATCGTCCCCGCCGCCGACGAGAAGTACGCCCAGAACCATAAATCGATCCGGGAGTTCGTCGCCGAGCAGGGCATCCCCAACTTCTTCGACATCAACGCCGGGATCTGCCACCAGGTCCTGCCCGAGCAGGGCTTCGCCCTGCCAGGCTTGGTCATCGTCGGAAGCGACTCCCACACGCCGAGCTACGGCGCGCTCGGCGCCTTCGCCACCGGCATCGGCCGGACCGAGACGGCCTGCACCTGGGCGACCGACGAGATCTGGCTCCGTGTCCCCGAGACCATGCGCATCGACCTCTCCGGCCGGATGTCGCCCGGGGTCTCCGCCAAGGACCTCAGCCTGAAGCTCATCGGTGATCACGGCGCCGAGATGGCCAACTACAAGGCCGTCGAGTTCGCCGGCCCGTCCGCGCACGATTTCAGCGTCGGCGCGCGCCTGACCTTGGCCAACATGTCGGCCGAGATGGGCGCCAAGAACGGCTACTTCGCCCCCGACGACAAGGCCTTGAAGTGGCTCGAGGGCCGGGCCCGTCAACCCTTCATCGCCGTCTCGTCCGATCCCGACGCCAGCTACGAATCCGTGATCGCCTGCGACCTCGACGGGCTTGAGCCCCAGATCGCCTGCCCCCACACCGTCGACAATGTCAAACCGGTCGCCTCCGTCGCCGGCAAGCCGGTCAACCAGGTCCTCATCGGGACCTGCACGAACGGCCGCCTCGAGGACCTCGAAGCGGCCGCGGCGATATTCAGGGGCCGCAAGGTCCACCCGTCCGTTCGCGTCCTCGTCATCCCGGCCTCGTGGCAGGTTTATCGGGAGGCGCTCAAGTCCGGCGCCCTGGCGGTTCTCGTCGAGGCCGGCTGTGTCATCCTCAACTCGGGTTGCGGGCCGTGCCTCGGCGCCCACGAGGGGCTCCTGGCCGCCGGCGAAGTCTGCCTGAGCACCTCGAACCGAAATTTCCGCGGCCGGATGGGCCACCGCGATTCGGAGATCTATCTGGCTTCGCCCGCCACCGCCGCGGCCTCCGCCGTCACCGGCAAGATCACCGACCCGAGGGAATTCGCATGAGCCACGGCATCGTCTGGAAATACGGCGACAACGTCAACACCGACGTCATCTTCCCCGGCCGCTATACCTACCAGATCATGACGCCCCAGGAGATGGCGCCGCACGCCATGGAGGACCTCGATCCCGGGTTTGCCGCCAAGGTCAAGCCGGGCGACGTCATCGTGGCCGGCAAGAACTTCGGCTGCGGTTCGTCCCGGGAGCAGGCCGCGGCCTGCCTCAAGGCCGCCGGGATCCAGGCCGTCGTGGCCAAGTCCTTCGCCCGTATCTACTTCCGCAACGCCATCAACCTCGGCCTGGCCGTCCTCCAGAGCGAGGAAGCCGTCGATCACCTGGAGACGGGCGACCCTGTCGACGTCGATCTGGCCCGCGGCGAGATCCGCTCGGCCAGAGGGACCTTCCGCTTCTCGCCCCTTCCGGCGTCCGTCATCGGCATCATCGAGGCCGGGGGCCTCATCGCCTACACCCAACGAAAGCTCGAACAAGAACAGGAGTGACCATGCCCAAGTACAGGATCGCCATTCTCCCCGGGGACGGGGTGGGAAAGGACGTCGTCGAAGCGACCAGGATCGTCCTCGACAGGATCGCCCTCGACGCCGACTACGTGTACGGCGACATCGGCTGGGAGTTCTGGCGCAAGGAAGGGGATCCGCTTCCCGACCGCACCCTCAAGCTCCTCCGCGAGACCGACGCCTGCCTCTTCGGCGCGATCACGTCCAAGCCCAAGGAGGACGCCGACCGCGAGCTCGACCCGTCGCTCCGGGGCCAGGGCCTGTCCTACTTCAGCCCCATCGTCCGCCTGCGCCAGGAGTTCGACCTCTACCAGAACCTGCGGCCCTGCAAGGCCTACGCCGGCAACCCCCTTAACTATAAGGAAGGGATCGACCTCGTCATCTTCCGCGAGAACACCGAGGGGCTATACGCCGGGGTCGAGTTCTTCCCCCTGCCCCAGGTCGTCCGCGAGGCCCTCCTGACCAACCCCAAGATGAAACGGTTCAAGGACGTCCCGGCCAACGAGATCGCCATCTCCACGCGCATCATGACCAAGCCGGCCTGCGCCCGCATCGTCCGGGCGGCCTTCGATTTCGCGCGCAAGTACGGCCGCAAGTCGGTCACCCTGATCGAGAAGCCCAACGTCCTCCGCGAGACCGGCGGGCTCATGCTCGACACGGCCCGCGAGGTCGCCAAGGGCTATCCCGACATCAAGTTCTGGGACGCCAACGTCGACGCGATTTGCATGTGGCTGCTCAAGAACCCCCATGACTACGACATCCTCGTCGCCGAGAACCTCTTCGGCGACATCGTCTCCGACCTGGCCGCCCAGCTCGTCGGCGGCCTGGGCTTCGCCTGCAGCGGCAACATCGGCGACACGTACGGCGTCTTCGAGCCGACGCACGGCTCAGCACCGAAGTACACGGGGATGTACAAGGTCAACCCCATCGCCACGATCCTGGCCGCCAAGATGATGCTCGACTGGATCGGCGAGACGGCCAAGGGCGTGGCCATCGAAGCCGCGGTCGCCGAGGTCATCAAGGAAGGGACGGAGCGGACCTACGATATGGGCGGCACGTCGACGAGCCTCGACATCGGCCGGGCCGTCGCCGCCAAGCTCTAGCTTGGACTATTCATGAAAACGCCATATTTCTCCATCAGACAAGGAAAACTAAGACCTGCGTTTTCACCCTTCGGGCGAGCCGATCCGGTCGCATCTGCTTCGTTGCTAAGGGTTCGCAGTACTCCGAGTACAGCTTCACCCTTTGACGCCTCGCATCTGCAACCGCCTCGGCTCGTGAATAGTCCAAGTTAGGCGACACGCCGTGCTTATCCTCGCGGTCGATACGACGACGCCCGGCGGCTCCGTGGCCCTCCTCGATGGCGAAACCCTCCTCGGCGAGGCCAACGTCGAGTCGGCGGCGACCCACTCGTCCCGCCTCTTCCGATCCATCGACTTCCTCGTCGGGGCGCTCGGGAAGGACATCAGGGACGTCGACGCCTTCGCGGTGGCGGCCGGCCCCGGCTCGTTCACCGGTATCCGCATCGGGGTCGGCGCGATCAAATCTCTCGCCTTCGCTTCCGGCAAGCCCGTCGTCCCCGTATCGACCCTCCTGGCCCTGGCGACGAAGCTCGCCGCCAACGGCACCCCGCTCGTCTGCCCGCTCCTCGACGCCAAGAAAGAGGAGATCTATGCCGCCCTCTTCGAGCCCCGGGATGAGGGGCTCGTCGAGATCATCCCCCAGGGCGCCTACGATCCGGACGCCTTCTTTGCCCGCCTGCCGGCGCAGCGCGTCATCGCCTTCGCCGGGAGCGGCCTGGCCGCCTATCGAGCCAAGCTCATGCCCCGCGTCGGGGACTGGGCCAGGTTCCCCGTCCGCTCGCCATTCATCGCCGCCGAGATCGGCCGTATCGGCGCCGGCCTCTTGCGTTCGGGGAAGGGGCTCGACGCGGCCGCGCTCGAGCCCCTCTATTTTAGGCGGTCCCAGGCCGAGGAGAAATGATCCTCCGGATCGAGGGCGAGGACCGCTACTTCATCCGTCGGATGAGGGAGAGCGACCTCACCGCGGTCCGGGCGATCGAGCTCCTGTCTTTCTCCAACCCCTGGAGCGACAACACCTTTCGCGGCGAGATCCAGAACACCTCGGTCTCGTTCCCTATGGTCGTCGTCCGCCGGCCGGGCGAGGAAGTCGTGGCCTACATCATCTTCTGGCAGATCCGGGACGACGTCCAGGTCAACAACGTCGCCGTTCACCCCGATTGCCGGGGACAGGGCCTGGGTGATGCCATGATGCGGTATGCCATCGCCAAAACCCGCGAGGCGGGGGCCGCCTTCATGACCCTCGAGGTCCGGCAGTCGAACACTCCCGCCGTGACCCTCTACAAGAAGCTGGGATTCGAGGTCATGGGCACGCGGAAGAACTATTACACCAAGCCGGATGAGGACGCCTATGTCATGGCCCTCGTCCTCGATCAATAGTCGACGCGGATGAGCGTCAGGCCTTTGGCCGCGGCCGTCGCCCCGGCGAGAGAGCGGTCCTTGAGCCGGAAGATCTCCTCCACCTGCTCCGGCGTGATCCGCCCGCGCCCGACCTCGAGAAGCGTCCCGACGATCGTCCGGACCATGGAACGGAGGAATCCCGCCGCCTCGATCGTGTAGACGATCTCCTGGCCCGACTTCCTCAGTTCTGAGCGGGTGACGGTGCGGACGGGGGAACGGTCGCGGTTCGAGGAGAAGGCGCTGAAATCAGCGGTTCTGACGAAGAGCCCGGCGGCCTCGCGCATCTTCCCGAGCTTCAGTGGATGGGGCCAATGGAGGACGTAGCGCCGGTCGAGCGGGCTCGGCTGGGCCGCATGAACGATCCGATAGCGATACACTTTCGAGCGGGCCGATCGCCGGGCGTGGAAATCCGGCGGCGCCTCCTCGAGGGAAAAGATGCGGACGTCCTGGGGCAGGACGGCGTTAAGCGCCCTCAGGAAAACCGCGTCGGAGAGCTTGAAGGCGCCTCGGAAGCCGGCCACCTGGCCCAGGGCATGGACGCCGGCGTCCGTACGGCCCGCGCCATGGACGGCCGTCTGCTTCTGCGTGATCTTCCCGACGGCCTCTTCAAGGACGCCCTGGACGGTCCGGCCTTCGGGCTGGCGCTGCCAGCCGCGGAAATCCGTGCCGTCGTAGCCAAGGACGAGCTTGTAATTCTTCATCTTATCCGACGAGCCCCTCGAGGGCCATCCGGACGGCCTCTTCCGGCGTCGTCGCGGCGACGATGCCCTTGACGTCCCACGTGCCGAGACCGACGACCATCTTGCCGTGGATCTTGCCGTAGGCGATCTCCGAGAGCGTGCCGTACTCGCCGTCCACGGCGATGACGGCGTCGGCGTTCATGACCACGAGCGCGTTGCGCGTATAGCCGAGGCCCGTCGCAATGGGAACGTCGACCCAAGGATTGGCGTCGGCGGGGGAACCGCCCGGCAGGATGCCGACGACCAGGCCGCCCTCCTCGCGGGCGCCGCGGCAGGCCGCTTCCATGACCCCGCCGAGCCCGCCGCAGACGACGACGGCGCCCGCCCGGGCGATGAGCCGGCCGACCTCAAGAGCGTTCTCGACGGCCCGCCGGCCGGGCCGGCTGCCGCCGATCACGGCGATGCGGGTCCTCTTGCGGATGTCCTTCATGGCCCGTCCTTTCTGTCTGAGCGTTTCGGGCCCCATTTTACCATAGCCCAGGCCTTCGGGAGGGCGGCCCTCGCCCTCGGCCGCTCCGACTTGCTGACAACAGTCGGTTGGGGCATAATACGCCCTCAGGCAGGGTTGTGCATGCCGTTCATCAATTACGCGACGAAATCGATCGCCATCAAGATCGTCTATTACGGCCCCGGCCTGAGCGGCAAGACGACCAACCTCCGCTACATCTATTATAAGCTCGACAGCGCCTCCCGCGGCGAGCTCATTTCCCTCGAGACAGAGACCGACCGGACCTATTTCTTCGACCTCCTGCCCATCCGGGCCGGCATGATCGGCGACTTCAAGGTCCACTTCCAGCTCATGTCCGCCCCGGGCCAGGTGTTCTACGAGGCCTCCCGCAAGAGCGTCCTGCGCGGCGCCGACGGCATCATCTTCGTCGCCGATTCGCAGATCCCGCTGCTCGACGCCAACCTCGAGTGCTTCGACGGGCTGCGTCGCAATTGTCTTCAGAACGACATCGACCTGATGAAGATCCCCCTCGTCTTCCAGTACAACAAGCGGGACCTCAACTACCTCATTCCGGTCGAGACCTTCAACAACCTCCTCAACCCCCGCCGCTCGCCCTGGGTCGAGGCCGTGGCCGTCAACGGGGTCGGCGTCTTCGAAACGCTGCGCGAGATCTCCAAGCTGACCGTACCGATCGTCCGGGACAGGCTCTTCGGCGCCCGGGCCCGTTCGGAGACCGGCACGGGCCCGATCGCCCCCGCCCCCCAGGACGAAAACCGGGGCAACGGACCGGAACCGGCGCGCCGGCCGACCGGCCCCACGACCCGGGTCGTAGTCAAGTCCCGCAAGGAGATCGAGGAAGAGCTCGAGAAGCTGTCCAAAGAGTACGTCGGCAAATAGCCTCGCCCCGCTGAGAGAGATCCGCCCGCCCGTTCGTCTCATCTTGCGGGCCCCATGCTGGTCAAGGTCACGAGCGCCGCTCTTCACGGGATCGAAGCGTACCCCGTCGAGGTCGAAGTCGACATCTGCGCCGGCTTCCCGACATTCGTCACCGTGGGCCTTCCTGACGCCGCGGTCAGGGAGAGCAAGGAGCGGGTCCGGGCGGCCCTCAAGAACTGCGGCTACGACCTGGAGTCCAAACGGATCACCATCAACCTGGCTCCGGCCGACAGGCGGAAGGAGGGCTCGGCCTTCGACCTGCCCATCGCCCTCGGTTTCCTCGCGTTTCTCGAGGTCGTCGCGGCGGCGCGTCTTCGCGAATATCTCTTTGTCGGCGAGCTGGCCCTCGACGGGCGTCTCAAGCCGGTGCGCGGCGCCTTGCCCATCGCGCTCATGGCTCGCCGGGCCGGGTTCCGCGGCCTCGTCGTGCCCAGGGCGAACGCTCGCGAGGCGGCCCTCGTCCGCGAGCTCGACGTCTACGCCCTCGACGACATCGTCCGGGTCGTCCGACTGCTCCGCGAGCCGGCCGAGGTCGCGCCCTGCCGCTTCGACGAGCGCGAGCTCGTCGCTCCAGCCGCCTATCCGGTCGACTTCGAGGACGTCAAGGGCCAGCAACACGTCAAGCGGGCCCTCGAGGTGGCCGCGGCCGGCTCTCATAACGTCCTCCTCGTAGGACCTCCGGGGGCGGGGAAAACGATGCTGGCCCGGCGCCTGCCGACCATTCTCCCCGATATGTCCTACGACGAGATGCTCGAGGTGACGCGCGTCTACAGCGCGGCCGGCCTCGTCGCCGGAGCTGGCGCGATCGGGACGCGGCCCTTCCGCGCGCCCCATCACACGGTCACCGACGCGGGCCTTATCGGCGGCGGGATCGTGCCCAAGCCGGGCGAAGTCAGCCTGGCCCACCACGGCCTCCTCTTCCTCGACGAGCTGCCCGAATTCAGGCGCAAGGTCCTCGAGGACCTGCGCCAGCCGGTCGAGGATGGCCGGGTCACGGTCGCCCGGTCGGGCTACTCGGTCGTCTTCCCGGCGGCCTTCATGCTGGTCGCGGCCATGAACCCCTGCGCCGATGTCCGGCGCGGCCTGCTCGGCAAGGAGGTCGACTGCACGGAGAGCGAGAAGGCCCGCTACTATTCGAAGATCTCCGGGCCTCTCCTCGACCGCATCGATATCCAGCTCGAGGTCCCCGAGGTCAAGTTCCGCGATATCGTCTCGCGAACGCCGGCCGAGAGCTCCGCGGCCATCCGGGCCCGCGTGACCCGGGCCCGTGACCGGCAGACGGAGCGCTTCGCCGGCCGGCGCATCTTCGCCAACGCCCAGATGGGCCCGAAGGAGGTCAAGCAGTTCTGCCCCCTCCCGGCCGAGGCGGAAAAGCTCCTGGAGATGGCTGTGACCAAGCTCGGCTTCAGCGCCCGGGCCTACGACCGGGTCCTCAAGGTCGCTCGGACGATCGCCGATCTCGAAGGGAGCGAAAGCATCTCCACGGCCCACGTTTCCGAGGCCGTCCAGTACCGGATGATGGACCGGCTTCGCTAATCCTGAAAGGAGGGCATGCGAAGCTCGTTCTCCTCATTTAAGGGCGGGCCGGCTCCGCCGACGTTTTGCGGATTGCCCTTTTCACCGGCTCCTGCTAGAATCCCCCGCAATGATTGCGCACGTCCGAAGGAGATGAACCGCATGGATCAGAACGTCCCGGCCTGTCCTTCCGTCGATAAGACAAAGATCGCCCTGCCTCGGATCCTCAGCCTCTGGGATGTCGTCATGATCGTCATCGGCGGCGTCGTCGGCTCGGGCATCTTCCTGTCGCCGTCTGAGATCGCCGCCGCCGTGCCCTCCCCGCTCTTGATGCTGGCGGTCTGGGTCATCGGCGGCCTGTTCAGCTTCTTCGGCGCCGTGGCCTTCGCCGAGCTCGGCGCGGCCATGCCCGAGGCCGGCGGCATCTACATCTACCTCAGAGAAGCCTACGGCCCGCTCCTCTCTTTCCTCTTCGGCTGGACCCTGTTCCTGGTCATCGATTCGGGTTCCATCGCCACCCTGGCTGTCGCCTTCTCCCACAACATCCTGCCGCGCTTCGTCGAGATGACGCCCCTGGTGAAAAAGCTCATCGCCGCCGCCTTCGTCGCCTTCCTGGGGGCGGTCAACTACGTCGGTCTCCGCTGGGGATCGAAGCTCCAGAACTGGACGACCTACCTCAAGACGAGCGCCATCGGGATCATCGTCATCGGCGTCTTCTTCTTCGCCAAGGGCCATGGCAACGTCCGCAACTTCGTCGAGCCTAGCCCGGGCCCGTTCAACCTGCCTCTGCTCGGCGCATTCGGGGTCGGCCTGGTCGCCTCGCTCTGGGCCTACAAGGGCTGGGAGGCGGCGACCTATAGCGCCGGTGAGGTCAAGAACCCCAAGAAGAATCTGCCCCTCGGCATCCTCATCGGCACGATCGCCGTCATCGTCCTCTACGTCCTGGCCAATCTGGCCTACCTCTACATCATGCCCGTCGGCAAGATCGCGGCGTCGGAAGGCCGGGTGGCCCTCGACGTCATGCAGGTCATCGGCGGCCCCTTCATGGCCTCGCTCATCACCCTCCTCATCCTCTTCTCCATCCTCGGCGCGGCCAACCAGAACATGCTGACCTCGCCGCGCGTCTATTTCGCCATGGCCCGCGACGGGATGTTCTTCAAGAAGATCGCCGAGTGCCACCCCAAGTTCCTCACTCCGCACGTCGCCATCGTGGCCATCACCTGCTGGAGCATGATCCTCACCCTGACCGGGACCTTCAAGCAGCTCTTCACCTATGTCATTTTCGGCGAGTGGATCTTCTTCGGCATGACCGTGGCCGCGGTCATCGTCCTGCGCAAGAAGAGGCCGGGCCTCGAGCGGCCCTATAAGACGTGGGGCTACCCGGTGACGCCGATCCTCTTCGTCCTGGCCGCGGTCTTTGTCGCGGTCGGGTCACTGCTCAGCTCCTTCAAGAACGCCATGTTCGGCCTTCTCATCATCTGTCTGGGCATCCCGGCTTACCTGTACTGGAAGGGAAAGCTCGACAAGGCGACGCCGCCAAAGGCCTGAGCTTGTGAAATATTTCGTCTTGGGTCCGACCTATATCGTCCGGCTGGACGCGGGGGAGAAGATCGTCGAGACGCTGAAGGCGATCTGCGAGAGGGATGCGATCGGCGGCGGGCACTTCAGCGGTCTGGGCGCTGTTGGCGAGGCCGAGATCGGCCACTTCGACCCGGGCTCGAACGATTACACCTGGGCCAAGCTCTCCGGTCCCTTCGAGATCGTCTCCCTCTACGGCAACATCACGAAAGTCGACGGCCGGCCTTTCGTCCACGCCCACATCGCGCTCGGCGACAACACCCTTGCCGTTCGAGGGGGGCATCTCAAGGAAGCCGTCGTCTCGGTGACCTGCGAGGTCACCTTGACGCGGTTCAAGGACGATATCGGAAGGAAGAAGGACGGGGCCTCCGGCCTCTTGAAGCTCGCACTCGAACCGGGCGAAGACTGACCGTCAGGGCCGAATAGGCGGCCCGCCGGCCGAGCCAGGCGAGGCGGAGGACGTACAAACGGGGGCTGATCCTGGGGGTCATGAGCGCGCGCCGACCCTGCGGCCGTCCTCGACAACGACCTGGCCGTTCTTGATCACCGTCCGGACCGGGTTGCGCCCGGCCTCGTATGCCAGGGACACGTGGTCCCGGACGTCACAGACGAGAAGATCCATCTTCTTCCCCGGCTCGAGACTGCCGACCGTGCCGTGCCGTCCGATCGCGTAGGCCGCGTTGCCGGTGCAGGCCGTAATGGCTTCCTCGACCGTCAGCCCCAGCGTGAAAACGCCGAGCTGGAGGACGAACGGCATCGCATTGATGTGGGAGCTCCCGGGATTGAAGTCGGAGGCCAAGGCGACGGCGGCCCCGGCCTCGATAAGGCGCCGCGCCGGGGCCCGCTTGTCCATCATCAGGAAGAATGACACGCCCGGCAGGAGGATGGCCGCCGTGTCACTCGCTCCGAGACGGGCGATGCCCTCGTCGGAGACGGCGATGAGATGTTCGGCCGACGCGGCCCCGACCTCGGCGGCGAGCTCGGCCCCGCCCTGGGAGACGAACTCGTCGGCGTGGATCTTGATCTTGAAGCCGGCGGCCTTGGCCGCCTCGACGAGCCGCCGCGTCTCCTCGATCGAGAAGACGCCCGGCTCGCAAAAGACGTCGAAGAACTCGGCCAGTCCGCGCCGCCCGATCTCCGGGACAATCGAGTCGATGAGAAGACGGACGTAATCCTCGCGCCTGTCCCGATACTCGGGTGGGACCTCGTGAGCGCCCATGAAGGTCGGGACGACCTCGACGGGATGGAGGGCGGCGGCGTCCCGGAGGGCCTCGAGCTGCTTGACTTCGTCCTCGAGGTTGAGGCCGTAGCCGCTCTTGGCCTCGACGGTCGTCGTGCCCGTGAGGAGCATGCGGTCGAGACGCTCGAGCGAGAGGCCGACGAGATCGTCGAGGCTGGCCGCCCGCGTCGCCTTGACCGTCGTCTGGATGCCCATGCCGCGCTCGGCCAGCTGTCGGTAGGTCCAGCCCTGGATCCTGAGGCCGAATTCCCTGGACCTGTCCCCGGCGAAGGGGAGATGGGTGTGGGCGTCGACGAATCCGGGCATCGCCAGCATGCCGCGGGCATCGATCGTGACCGCGTCCGGCCCGGGCTCCACCTGGGCCAGGAACTCGTCCTCGGTCCCGGCAAAGACGATGACGCCCTCGGACGACGCCACCCAGCCGTTCTCGACGAGGCCGATCTGCCGCAGGTCCTTGCCGCGCTTGGGCAGCGGCCCGGCGCAGGTCACGAGCTCGCGGCAGCCGGCGACGACGAGGTCAGCTGATCTCATGCGGCGCCTTTCTCAACGTCGAGTGCTTGGTCCGGCGGATGAACGAGGGCGTCTCGTAGGACTCCCACTGCTTGTCGCTCATCGAGGACGGCTCCCAGGCTGGAGCGCTCGCGCCACGGCCCTCGAAGAGATACGGAGGCGTCTGCTGAGGGACGGGGAAGGGCGCCGGCGTCTTGCGGGCCGGCCCGTGGATGGTCTCGTCCTCCCGGACCGGGGCCGGGGCAACCGCGATGCCCTTCTCCACGGGCTGGTCGAACCCGGTGGCGATGACCGTGACCTTGACCGTGTCCTTCATGCTCTCGTCGATGACCGTGCCGAAGATGATGTTGGCGTCGGGGTCGGCCATGCTGTGGATGAGCTGGGAGGCCTTGGAGACCTCGTGGAGGGTCATCGTCTTGCCGCCGGTGATATTGATGAGGACGCCGTGGGCCCCTTCGATCGACGTGTCGATGAGGAGCGGCGACGAGATGGCCTTCTCGGCCGCCTCGAGGGCCCGGTTCTCGCCCGTGGCCAGGCCCGTGCCCATGAAGGCCATGCCCATGCCCTTCATGACCGACTTGACATCGGCGAAGTCGAGGTTGATGAGACCGGGCTTGGTAATGAGATCGGAGATGCCCTGGGCGGCCTGGCGCAGGATGTCGTCGGCCAAGCGGAAGGCGTCCTGGACCGAGGTGTTGAGGTTGACGGTCTGAAGGAGCCGCTCGTTGGGGATGGCGATGACCGTGTCCACGGCCGTCTTGAGCTCCTTGAGCCCCTCTTCGGCCTGCCGCATCCGGACCCGCCCCTCGAAGCCAAACGGCAGGGTGACGATGGCGATGACGAGGATGTCGAGCTCGGCGGCGATATTGGCGATGATCGGGGTTGAGCCCGTGCCCGTGCCGCCGCCGAGGCCCGTCGTCAGGAAGACCATGTCCGCGCCCTGGAGGATCTCGAGCAGCCGCTCCGTGTCCTCCATGGCCGCCTGCCGCCCCGTCTCGGGCCGGCCGCCGGAGCCCAGCCCCTTCGTGAGCTGGTGGCCGATCTGGATCTTCGTCCGGGCCCGGTTGCTGTTGAGGGCCTGGAGATCGGTGTTGACGGCGATGAACTCGACGCCCTGGACGCCGTGTTCGATCATCCGATTGACGGCGTTGCCGCCGCCCCCGCCGAGGCCGATGACCTTGATCTTGGCCCCGAGGGCATCGTCGACCAGGTGGAATTTCAGCCGGCTGGAATCGTCGCTCATGTTATCCTCCTTATCCTTCCTTGAACCAATCTTTGAATCTGGCGAGGGCCCCCTTTTTCCGGTCCTTGGCAAGACCCCGGTCCTGCCAGATATGAAAGCCGTAAAGGATGAGCCCCACGGCCGTGGAAAAGTCGGGGGTCGAGACGCGGTCGACGAGGCCGCCGACGCCGCTGGGGTCGCCGCGGCGGACGGGCAGGTCGAAGATCTCCTCGGCCACCTCCTCGAGGCCCTCGAGGAGGGCCGTGCCGCCGGTGAGGACGATGCCGGAGTTCAGCGATTTGTCGTAGCCCATGCGCTTGATGTCGGAGTCGACGAGGCGGAAGATCTCCTCGGCCCGGGGCTGGATGATGTCGGCCAGGAGCTGGCGCGACAGGACCCGGGGCTTGCGGCCCTTGCCGACCGAGGGGACCTCGATCGTCTCCTGCTCCTCGACGGGCGGCCCGGCGATGCAGCCGAACTTCTTCTTGATCCGCTCGGCCTCGGGGATGGGCGTCCGCAGGCCGACGGCGATGTCGTTGGTGAAGTTGTCGCCGCCGATCGGGATCGTCGAAGTGTACCAGAGGCTGCCGCGCTCGTAGATGGCCACTTCGGTCGTCCCGGCGCCGATGTCGATCTGCCCGACGCCGAGCTCCCGCTCGTCCTGGGTCAGGATGGCCTGGGCTGTGGCGATCTGGTTGAGGACGACCTCCTCGATGCCGATGCCGGCCCGCTCGACGCAGCTCTTGAGGTTCTGGAGCGATGTCAACGCCGCCGTGATGATGTGGACGCAGACCTCGAGCTTGATGCCGCTCATGCCGGCCGGATCCTTGATGCCGTCCTGGTCGTCGACGATGAACTCCTGGGGGATGATATGGATGATGTCCCGGTCCGGAGGGATGGGGATGGCTTTGGACTGGTCGACGACGCGGCGGACGTCCTCGCGGGTGATCACCCGGTTCTTGCCCGAGATGGCGACGACGCCGCGGCTGTTGAAGCTCTTGATGTGGGCCCCGGAGATGCCGAAGAAGGCCGAGTCGATCTCGACTCCGGCCATGAGCTCGGCCTCTTCCTGGGCCTTCTTGATGGCCGTGGTCGTGGCGTCGAGGTCGACGACGACACCCTTGCGCAGGCCGTGCGAGTCGGCCGTGCCGATGCCGATGATCTCGATCTTGCGCTCCTCGGTGACCTCGCCGATGATGGCCACGACCTTTCGCGTCCCGATGTCGAAGCCGACGATGTAGCTGTTCTTGGGCATGGCTCAGTCTCCTTGGTCAGGTTGGGCGAGGTCGTTCGCGACCGGCTCCGCGGGTCTCAAGTAGGCCCGGCCGTCGAAGCTCACGTTGACGAGCGCGAGGGGGCCGAAGAGGGCCTCCCACTCCGCCCGCCGTCCCCGGAAGGCGGCCAGATTTTCCGCCGGCGAGGCCGCGCTCACGATGATCCTCATGGGATCGTCCTTGAAGGCGAGCTCCAGCGTCCCGTAGTCGCTCGTGCGGATGCCGACGAGGAGGTCCTTTTCGGCCTGGGGCAAGCTGGCGAGACAGCCGCTTGCGGCCTGCCACTTGTCATAGAATCCGGACGCGAAGCCCGTCTCGTCGGAGATGACCGGGAGCCGGTACTCCTCGAGGGAATAGACGGGCTCCAGGGCGCGGCCGTCTTCGTCGGCGAGCTGCAGACCGTCTCTCTCGAGCAGGGCGAAGCCGATCCGCTCGACGACCGAGATACGGAGGCCCGACGGGAAGACCTTCTGGACGCTGGCGTCCTTGACCCAGGACAGGCCGCGGACCTGGGCCCGGACGGCCTCGAGATCGCAGAGGAGGATGTTGCCGAGGCGCGGCACGGCGAAGTAGCTCTCGAGCGTCTGACGGAGGTTGTCCTTGGCACAGATGATCGTGACCTTGCGGATGGCCAGTTCGTCCCACGTGATGAGAAAGAGATAGGCCTCGCGGAGGGCCAGGAAGAAGGCCGCCTGGAGCGCGAGCAAAGCCAGGACGTGACGGACACGGAGAGTTCGCCGGCGCCTGTTCTTCTGGATGGCCGGGGCCTTCTCGCCCGGACTGAGGAACGGGCGGCGGGCGAAGAGAGGCCGTTTCCTCTCCCGTCCGAGCTCCCCGACGTACGTCGCCATGTCAGTCTTTCGCCTCCAGCCGGGCGATGATGTCCGGGATGGTCCGGTTGATGTTCCCGGCCCCGAGGACGAGGACGATGTCGCCCGGGACGAGGATCGACCTGAGAAGGGCGCCGATATTTTTCAGGTCGGGCTCGAAGTGGACCTGCTTGTGGCCGAACTGGCGGACCTCCTCGTAGAGGGCCCGCCCGGTCACGCCGGGGATGGGGTCTTCGCCGGCCGGGTAGATCTCGGTCAGGACGAGCACGTCGGCCTGGTTGAAGGCGGTGGCGAAGACCGTCATGAGCTTCGACAAGCGCGTGTAGCGATGGGGCTGGAAGACGGCCACGATGCGGCGCGGCCAGCCCCGTCTTGCCGCCTCGAGCGTGGCCTTGATCTCAGTCGGGTGATGGGCATAGTCCTCGACGATCATGATGTCGTCGACGATCTTGCGCAGCTCGAAGCGGCGGCCCGTCCCGGTGTAGCTCTCGAGCGCGTCGAGGATCGTCCGCGGCGCGATGTCGAGGTCGAGGCCGACGGCGACCGCGGCCATGGCGTTGAGGATGTTATGCATGCCCGGCACTTGGAGCTTCAGCGCCCCCAGCTTCTTGCCCTTGGAGAAAACGGCGGAGGCGCTGCGGAACTCGTCGAAGGCGAAGTCCCGGGCGGTCAGGTCGGCCTGGGCCGAGAAGCCGTAGGTGATGACCCGACGCTCGATCTGGGGGATGATGCTCTGAAGATTGGGGTCGTCGAGACAGAGGATGACCGGGCAGTAGAACGGGACCTTGTTGGCGAAATTGACGAAGGTCGTCTTGAGGTCGTCGACGCCCTGGTACTGATCGAGGTGCTCCTCGTCGATGTTGGTCAGGACGGCGATGAAGGGCGAAAGGTAGAGGAAGGAGCGGTCGCTCTCGTCGGCTTCGGCGACCATGAAGTCCCCGGCCCCGAGCTTGGCGTTGGCCCCGATCGTGTTGAGGCGGCCGCCGACGATGATGGTCGGGTCGAAGCCGCCGGCCTCGAGGACGAGGGCCGTCATCGAGGTCGTCGTCGTCTTACCGTGTGATCCGGCCACGGCGATGCCGTACTTCATCCGCATCAGCTCGGCCAGCATCTCGGCCCGCGGGATGACCGGGATGAGGCCGGCCCGGGCCTTCTCGACCTCGACGTTGTCCTCGCGGACCGCCGACGAGGTGACGACGACATCGGCGTTCTTGAGGTTCTCGGCCCGGTGGCCGATGGCGATCGCGGCGCCGAGGCGCCCGAGGCGGCGGGTGGCGTCGTTCTCCTGGAGGTCCGATCCGGAGACTTTGTACCCCAGGTTGAGGAGGACCTCGGCGATACCGTTCATGCCCGTGCCCCCGATGCCGACCATGTGGATATGGTTGAGCTTGCGATAGCCTTTCTTGGTCACGGAGCGGTCTCCTTCGTGCGGTGCTTCATCTGGGACAGGCAGAGCGCGGCGATGCGGCCGGCCGGGTCCTCGGTCTGGAGCCGGGCGACGTTCCGCTCCATCGCGTCGAGCTCTTCGGGGTGGTCGAGATAGCGGAGGACGCCGGCGGCGAGCGCCGCGGCCGTAGCTTCGGCTTCGGGAACGACCACCGCGCCGCCGACAGATCCGAGCTCGCGGGCGTTGGCGGATTGGTGGTCTTCGGCGGCGCCGGCGAAGGGGACGAGGATCGAGGCCTTGCGGGCGGCGATGAGCTCGGCCAGCGTCGTCGCCCCGGCCCGGCAGACGACGAGGTCGGCCCGGCCGAAATAGGCGGGCATGCCGGGGAAATAGGCGGCCACCTCGGCCGGGACGAAGCCGTTCGCCCGGTAGGCGGCGGCGACGCTCCCGAGGTCGTTCGGGCCGGTCTGGTGGGTCAGGCGCAGGCGGTCCTTCGCGGCGGAGAGGAGCGGCAGGGCCTCGATGACGCGCGTGTTGAGGAAGTGCGAGCCTTGGCTGCCGCCGAAGATGAGGACGTCGAGCGTCGCGCCGCGCTTCTTCGCGGGCAGGGCGTAGAACTCCTCGCGGACGGGATTGCCAAGCAGAACGCCCTTGCCTGGGAAGGCCGGCAGGGTCGAGGGAAAGGCCACGACGGCCTTGCGCACGGCCCGCCGGAGCAAGCGGTTGGTGAAACCGGGCCGGGCGTTTTGCTCGAGGATGACGGCCGGGATGCGGAGCCATGAGGCGAGCAGCACGATCGGCCCCGAGCTGTAGCCGCCGACGCCGATGACGAGGGCCGGCCGGACGCGGATCAGGATAAGGAGCGAGTGGGCGAAGGCGAGCGGCAGGAGGACGAACCCCCTCAGGCTCTTGAGGCCGCGGCCCTTGAGGCCTTCGATGCGCATGGGGATGAAGCGCACGCCATGCTGGGCCATGATCCGGCCTTCGACCTCGCGCCTCGTCCCGACGTAGGTCAGGACGATCTCCGGCGCCCGGGCCAGGAGCTTCTGCCCGATGACGAGGGCGGGGTAGAGGTGGCCGCCGGTCCCGCCGCCGCTGATGATGACGCGGGGTTGCCTCATATCCGCACCGTCCCGCCGCTGTCCCCCCGCTTCTGGCTGATGTGGAGGAGAAGGCCGATCGCGGCCAACGTGCAGATAAGGGAGGACCGGCCGTAGGAGAGGAGGGGGAGGGGGGTTCCTTTGGCCGGCCCCAACCCGAGGACGATCGACATGTTCATGAGGGCCTGGGCGACGATGGCCAGCGTGATGCCCGCGGCGATCATCTTGTAGGTCGGCGTGGGCGCCGCCAGGGCGATCTTCAGCCCCCGCCAGAGGAAGAAGAGGTACAGGCCGAGGGTGAAGAGAGTGCCGATGAGCCCCGTCTCCTCGCCCAGGATGGCAAAGATGAAATCGGTGTGGGCGAAAGGCAGGAAGTTGAGTTTCTGGGTGGACTGGCCGAGGCCGGCGCCGACGAGCCCGCCCGAGCCAAGGGCGAGCTTGGACTGGTCGACCTGGTAGCCGCTGCCGAGGAGGTCCTTCTCCGGCGAGAAGAAGCCCTGGAGCCGCTCGACGCGGTAGTCGGCCCGGACAAGATAGAAGCCGAACAGGGCGGCAGCGAGCAGGCCGGCCGCGGCGAGGTAGCGGAGTTTGACCCCGCCGATGAAGAGGATCATCGCGGCCAGGCCGGCCAGCAGGACGGCCGTCCCGAAATCGGGCTCGAGGAGGACGAGGACGACGGCGGCAACGAGGATGACCAGGGGAACGGCCAGGGTCCTGAGCTCGTTGATCGTGTCCTTCTTGGCCTCGGCGTAGGTCGCCAGGAAGATGATGAGGCTGATCTTGGCCAGCTCCGACGGTTGGAAGCGCAGACCGAGGAGGACGATCCAGCGGTTGGTCCGGGCAACGCCCGGCATGGCCAGGCAGAGGAGGAGCAGGAAGACCGTCGCGCCGAGGAGCCCGTAGACGAAAGCCGGCTTGAGGAAGAAGGACTTCTTGACCGACACGAGGAAGGCGAGCAGGGCCAGCCCCGCGACGGCGCCGAGGACCTGCTGGATCATGAAGTGGAACGACTGGTTGTATTTCTCACGGGCCATGAAGCCCGACGAGCTGAAGACGAAAAAGACGCCGATGACGACGAGGATAACAGTGACCGCGAGGAGCGGCATGTCGAAGGCGAACCGCCGGCGCGCGCTCATCTGCGGGACCCCTTCTTAGCCAAGGACGCGGCGAGGAGGCGGGCCTCCCGCTTGAAGGTCCGGCCGCGCTCCTCGAAATCCTTGAACATGTCCCAGCTTGTGCAGGCCGGGGCCAGGAGGACGACGTCGCCGCGGGCGGCCATCTTGAAAGCCGTCCGCACGACCTCGCGGTAATTCGCGGCCCGGACGACCGGCACGACGGCGCCGAGGGCCTGCTCGATCTTGTCGGCGGCTTCGCCGACGAGGACGACCGAACGCACCCGCTTCTTGACTTCGGGCCGCAGCGGGGAGAAGTCACCGCCCTTGCCCCGGCCGCCCAGGATGAGCACGATGGGCCGGTCGAAGCTGGCCAGGGCCTTGAGGGTGGCGTCGACGGTCGTCGCCTTGGAGTCGTTGACGAAGCGGACGCCGCCGACACGCAGAACGTCCTCGAGCCGGTGCTCGAGGCCGCGGAAGGCCGCGATCGTCCGGCGCATCGAGGCCGGGGTCGCGCCCATGAGGCGGCCGATGAGCGCGGCGGCCAGGACGTTCTCCACGTTGTGCGCCCCGGGGAGGGCGATCCGCGAGGCCGGGACGACCCGCTCCGGGGCGCCGTCTCGGACGACGACCCAGCCGCCCACGAGGAAAGCGCCGCGGGCGAGATGGCGCTTCCGGCTGAAGCCGTAGACCCGGGAGCTCGCTTCGGCGTGGAGCGCCCAGACGCGGGCGTCGTCGCGGTTGAGAAGGGCGATGCCCTCCGGCCCCTGCCGGAGGATGAGCTTCTTCTTGGCCGCGTAATAGCTCTCGAACGTTCCATGCCAGTCGATGTGGTTTTCGGAGACGTTGAGGACGGCGGCGATGGCCGGCGTGAAGCGCTCGGTGTATTCGAGCTGGAAGCTCGAGAGCTCGGTGACGTAGATGTCGTCGTCGCGGCTCTTGTCGACAAATGATATGAGCGGCGTGCCGATGTTCCCTGCGAGATGGGCCCTGAGCCCGGCGTCCTTGAGGATCCGGTGGGCGAGCGTCGTTGTCGTCGACTTGCCGTTCGATCCGGTGATGCCGACGATCCTGCCGCGGAGGAAGCGATAGGCGAGCTCGATCTCCGAGAGGACCGGGACGCCCTTCTCGCGCGCGGCCGCGATCTCGGCGATGGGCGGGACGCCGGGGCTCGGGACGATGAGATCGGCTTCGAGGAAAGACCCGGCCCGGTGGCCTCCCATCTCGAACGTGACGCCGCCCTCGGCGAAGGCCCGTATCCTCTCGCCGAACGCCTCGGCCGGCTTCTTGTCAGTCACCCGGACGCGGGCGCCGCGCGCGAGCAGAAAGCGGCAGAGGGCCTCGCCGGTCCGCTCGAAGCCGACGATGAGGACGTCCTGGCCGCGAAGCTCCATGGTTATCTCAATTTCAATGTCGACAGGCTGAAGAGGGCGAAGATGATGCCCAGGATCCAGAAGCGGATGACGACCCGCTCTTCCGGCCATCCGGACAGCTCGAAGTGATGGTGGAGCGGGGCCATCTTGAAGATGCGCTTGCCTCCGCTCATCTTGAAGTAGGAGACCTGGAGGAGGACCGAGAGGGCCTCCAGGATGAAGACGCCGGCCACGGCGAAGAGCAGGAACTCCTGCTTGATGAGCAGGGCGATGACGGCCATGGTCCCGCCGATGGACAAGGCGCCGACGTCGCCCATGAACACCTGGGCGGGGTGGCAGTTATACCAGAGAAAGCCGAGACAGGCCCCGGCGAACGCGCCGGTGAAGACCGTCAGCTCGGCGGCGAGCGGTACCCGGGCGATGTTGAGGTACAAGGACCAGCTGGCGTGGCCGGCGACGTAGGTCAGCGCGGTCAGGGCCGTCACGCTGATGAGGCTCAGGCCGATGGCCAGGCCGTCCAGCCCGTCAGCCAGGTTGACGGCGTTGGACGAGCCGACCAGGATGAAGACGATCCAGGGCAGGTAGAACCAGCCGAGGGAGGGGAGGAGCTTCTTGAAGAAGGGGAAGTAGAGGACCTGGCTGAACTCCTGGCGCGATCCCATCCAGATGAAGATGAGTCCGATCACCGTCGCGAGGCCGACTTGCAGGACGAACTTCTGCCAAGGGCGAAGGCCCAGGGACTGTTTCCTGCGGACCTTGAGGACATCGTCGATGAGGCCGACCAGGCCGAAGAAGACCATCGACAGGATGGCGACCCAAACGTAGGTGTTGGCCAGGTCGCCCCAGAGGAGCGTCGGGACGAGCGTGCAGAGGATGATCAGAAGGCCGCCCATGGACGGCGTCCCTTTCTTGGCGTAATGGGCCTTGGGGCCGTCGGCCCTTATCTCCTGTCCGATCTGGCGCCGTTCGAGGAGCCGGATCAGCGGCGGGCCGACGAGGAAGCTCATGACAAGGGCCGTGATGCCGGCCGCCGCCGTCCGCACCGTGATATAGCCGAACACGTTGAACAAAAAGAATTTGTCGGTGAGGGGAACGAGGAGCCAGTACAGCACGGCCTACTCCTTTCCTCGGGCGCGGAGGGCGTCGACGACGATCTCGGTCTTCATGCCGCGCGAACCCTTGACCAGCACCAGGTCGCCGTCCCGGACGATCCCGCCGATCGCCGCCGCCGCGGTGGCGGAATCCGTGAAGCGATGGATGGCGGCGGCCCGCAGGCCCGCCGCCGCGGCGCCTTCGGCGATCTCGGCGGCGAGAGGGCCGACCGTGACGAGGACGTCCCAGCCGGCCCTGGCCACGGTCTCGCCGGCCCTCCGGTGGAACGCCTTCCCGCTTTCGCCGAGCTCGAGCATGTCGGCGAGGACCGCGACCTTGCGGGCGGCGGGCAACGCGGCCAGGCTCGCCAGGGCCGCGTCGAGGGCCCGGGGATTCGAATTGTAGGAGTCGTCGTAGACGCGTAGTCCCCGGCCCGCCTCGACGACGGCGCCCCGCATCGAGAAGGGTTTCAAGGCCCGGATCGCGGGGCGGATCTCCTCGAAGCCCAAGCCGAGAGAGAGGGAGACGGCCGCGGCGGCCAGGAGGTTCGCCACCGCGGCCTCGTTGACGCAGGGGAATTCGACCCGGCCGGACTCCTTCCCGTAGCGGAGGACGAGCGTGAAGCCGGCATAGCCCTTCGCTGCGAGGTCCTCCGCGCGGACGTCGCAGGCCGGGCCCCGGCCGAAGGTCACCTTCCGGCCCGGGAAGCCTGAGGCGATATCCATCACCAACGGATCGTCGCCATTGACGACGGCCGTCGCGCCCGGCTTGGCCCCGTCGAGGATCTCCTTCTTGGCCCGGGCGATCTCTTCCAGGCCGGCGAAGAACTGGAGGTGGACCGGGCTGATGTTGGTGATCACGGCGACATCGGGCGGCGCGACGCGCGTGAGCGTCCGGATCTCGCCGGGCGCGCTCATGCCCATTTCGAGGACGGCGATGTCGTGGCCGCATTCGAGCCGAAGGAGCGTCAGGGCCAGGCCGAGGTGATTATTGTAGTTGCCTTCGGATTTGAGGACGTGGAAGTGGGGGGCCAGGAGCGCCGCGGTGAACTCCTTCGTCGTCGTTTTGCCGACGCTGCCCGTGATGCCGACGACCCTGGCCGGGCGGCGGACGAGGACGTCGTGGGCCAGGACATGGAGGGCGGCGACCGTGTCCCGGACGCGGATGAGGCCGAACTTCGGATCGGTCCCCTCGACGGGTCTCGCCACGATCGCGCCCGCCGCGCCGTTCCTGGCCGCGTCGGCGACAAAATCGTGACCGTCGCGCCGGCCCGGCACGGCGAAGAAGAGACTTCCGGCGACAGCGAGCCGCGAATCGATGCGGTAGCTTCCGAAGCTCAGGTCGGGCGAGCCCTGCAGGATCGTGCCCTCCGCGACCCGGGCGATCTCTTCGAACCTCAACCTGGCCACGATCAGAGGGCCTCCATCCCGCGGAGCGTCTCCTCGACGGCTTCGACGTCGCTGAAGCGAACGGTCCGGTCCTTGAAGATCTGGTAATTCTCGTGCCCCTTGCCGGCGATGAGGACGACGTCGCCCTTGTTGGCCGTCGCCAGGGCCCGGACGATGGCCTTCTTCCGGTCGGGCTCCACCTCATAGGTCCGGACGGATTCCTTGGCGAAGCCCTTCTCGATGGCCGCGATGATCTCGCCCGGATCTTCCGATCGCGGGTTGTCCGAGGTCAGCACCGTCCAGTCGGCCAGCCGGGCCGCGACGCGGCCCATGCGTTCCCGCTTGTCCCGGTCGCGGTCGCCGCCGGCCCCGAAGACGAGGATGACGCGACGCGGCTTGAACTCGCGGGCCGTCATCAGGAGGCTTTCGAGGGCCGCGTCCGTGTGGGCGTAGTCGACGACGATCTGGAGCCCGCGCTGGTTCGGGATCCGCTCGAAGCGTCCCGGCACACCCTTGAGGGCGGCGATGCCCTTGGCGATGTCCGCCGGGCCGATGCCGAGAGCCAGGGCGGCCCCGACCGCGGCCAGGAGGTTATAGAGATTGTGCCGGCCGACGAGGACCGACTGGATCCGCATCACGCCCCCGGGATAGGAGACCTGGGTGTCGATGCCACCCTCCGAGGGAACGTATTTCATGGCCCGGACGATGGCCGCGGGCTCCAGCCCGAAGGTGACGGTCGTCATGGGCAGCTCGGAGACGAGCTTCTGGCCCCATGGGTCGTCCCAATTGACCACGGCCGCGTTCTTCTTATGGTTCAGGAAGAAGAGCTTCTTCTTGGCGTCGAAGTAGGCCTCCATGGTCGGGTGGTAGTCGAGGTGCTCGCCGCTGAGGTTGGTGAAGACGGCCACATCGAAGCTCACTCCCCAGACTCTCTTCTGCTCCAGGGCGTGGGACGAGACCTCCATGACGCAGTGGCTGACGCCGGCGTCGAGGAAGTCCCGGAGCAAGGCCTGGAGATCGGAGGATTCGGGCGTCGTTCGCGGCGCGTCCATCCTCCAGCCGGCGCGGCGGTACTCGATCGTCCCGATGAGGCCGGTCGAGGCGCCGGCTGCGCGCAGGATCCCGTCGAGGATGAAGGTCGTCGTCGTCTTGCCCTTGGTCCCGGTCACGCCGATGACTTTCATGCGGTCGGACGGGTGGCCGTGAAAATTGGCCGCGGCCAGGGCCAGGGCCTCGCGGGCGTCGCCGACCTGGACCCACGCCGTGTCCACGGCCGGCGGTTTCGGCCAGGCCGACAGGACCGTGACGGCGCCGTTGGCTACGGCCTCGGCTACGAAGTCCATGCCGTTGCGGGCCGCCCCGCGGAGCGCGGCGAAGAGGAACCCCGGCCTGACCGCCTTCGAATTGTAGGCGATGCCGGAGATCTCCTCGACCGCGTCGCCGCCGAGGGAGACGACGGGGATGCCTTCGAGGACGTCCTTGAGCCTCACGGTCTTCTCCCTCGCTTCATCTCGGCCGTCAGGACCTTTGGCGGCAGAGGGCGCTCCGGAGGGACGCGGAGATAGCGGAGGACCTGGCGGGCGATGTCCTTGAACACGGGCGCGCAGGCCTCTCCGCCGTAGTAGCCCTCCTTGGGCTCGTCGAGGACGACGATCATGGACAGTCGCGGCCGGTCGAGCGGGGTGAATCCGACGAAGGAGGCCGTGTAGGTCCTCGTGTAAGCGCCGACGGCGTTATTCCACTTTTGGGCCGTCCCCGTCTTCCCCGCGGCGCCGTACCCGTCGAGCCGGCCGTTCTTGCCGGTGCCCTCCTCGACGACGTGGGTGAAGACACGCCCGACGAGATCGGTCGCGGTCTTCTCGCCGATGACGCGCGGGGGACTGTCGGCGTCTTCCGAGGACATCCCGCCGCCCTTGACCAAGTGGGGCCGGACGCGCAGGCCGCCCGTGGCGAAGATGTTCATGGATGCCAGCGTCTGGATCGCCGTGACCCTGACCTCGTAGCCGATGGCCACGTGCGGGAGGGAATTCTTCTTGTTCCATTGGCCGGGAGGATTGACAAGGCCGGAGACCTCGCCCGGCAGGTCAATGCCGGTCTTCGTCCCGAAGCCGAAGGCCCTGATCGTCTCGCAGTATTCCGGGATGCTGAGCCGCTGGGCGAAGAGGACCGTCCCGACGTTGGACGATTCGATGAGGACCTGGGGGAAGCTGAGGATGCCGACCCGCTTATGGTCAGTGATGATGGTGCCGCCGACCCTGATGGAGCCCGCCGAGCAGTCGAAAAGCTCCGAGAAGCCGACGCGGTTCCTCTCCCTCGCGGCGGCGGCGGTGACGATCTTGAACGTCGAGCCGGGCTCGTAGCTGGCCTGGATGGCCCGATTCAACCAGGCCTCCTTCGGGCCCGGGAACTTGTTGACGTCGTAGTCGGGGAAGCTGGCCATGGCCAGGATCTCACCCGAGCCGGGCTCCATGACGATGACCGTGCCCCACTTCGCTTCGTGCTCGGCCACGGCCCGGGCCAGCTCCTTTTCGACGATATACTGGATCGTCGCATCGATGGTCAGGGTGATGTCCTTCCCGGGGACGGGGGACTTGATGATCTGGGTCTGATAACCGCGGCCGCCCCGGACCCTGTAGTTGATCTGCCGACCCTCTTCGCCCTTCAGGACGCTGTCGTAGCGGGATTCGATGCCGGTCGGCGTGTTGTCGGCAAGCCGCATGCCGCCGAGGATGTGGGAGGCGAGCGATCCCAGCGGATAGTGACGCCGCGTCGCCGCTTCGAGCTCGACGCCGGGCAGCTTCAGGGCCATGATCCGGGCGGCGTCCGCCGCCGGGATCTTTTTTTTCACATAGGTGAAATTCGCGTCTTCTCGCAGACGGCGAAGGATGTAGTCGACGTCGCCTTCCAAGAGGCCAAGCTCCTTTTTGAGCTTGAGAACCTTGGCCCGCTCTTCCGTCGGAGTCTCTTTCTCGACCGGGCGGATGGCGACGGAGGGAGCGGGCAGACTGCAGGCCAGGATCTCGCCGTTGCGGTCGAGGATGTTGCCGCGACGGGGCTCGATCTTGGCCATTTCCTGGGCCTGCTTGAGCACGGTGGCCTTGGCCCGGGCATGGCCCAAGACCTGGACCTGCACGAGCCTCAGGCCGACGACGACGCCCCAGCCGGCCAGGATGAAGGACAGGACCTTGGCCCGCCTGCGGATGTCGATTTCGTAGAAGGTCCTCATGGCCGGCGTCTCAGCGGGAACCGTTCAGCTTGCGGTAGACGATGTCCTCGTCGGCCGGCTCGATGAGCCCCAGCTTGTCCCGGGCGATCTCCTCGACCCGCGCCGGGTCGAGCATCTCGGCCTTGCGGAGCTTGAGGGCCTCGATCGATCCTTCGAGCTCGCGGATCTTCTCCTCGCTCCGGCCGATATCGAGGCCGAGCTTGACGGATTCGGTCTGGTACCAGATGTAGAACGTCAGGATGCCGATGGCCAGGACGGCCAGGGCGGAGCCGGCCGCGATGCCCTTCAGGTTCCATTTGCGCCGGACCATTCAGATCCTCTCCGCCGCGCGCAGCTTGGCCGAACGGGCCCTCGAATTTCCGGCGACCTCCGCCTCGGACGCCGTGACCGGCTTCTTCGTCAGGACCGCGAGGAGCGGAACGCCGTCGTCCGGGCGGGCCAGGGCATGGAAGGACCGCTTGACGATGCGGTCCTCGAGCGAGTGGAACGAGATGATGACGAAGCGCGCGCCCTTCCCCGCGCGGCGGACCGTCGCGTCGATGAAGGCGCCGAGCCCTTCGAGCTCCCCGTTGATCTCGATGCGGAGCGCCTGGAAGGCCTTGGCCGCGGGATGGATGCGGCCCTTCTGGGGCCGCCACTGGTAGATCCGCTCGATGAGGGCCCTGAGATCGCCGGTCGTTTCAAGCCGGCCGAGTTTGCGCACGTGGGCGATCTCCCGGGCCAGCCGTCGCGTGTGGGCGAGCTCGCCATACTTCGCGAACACCTCGGCCAGCTTCTGTTCCGGGTAGGAGCGGAGGATCTTCGCGGCCGTGGTCTTCAGACGCCGGTCCATGCGCATGTCGAGCGGTCCTTCGTGCATGTAGGAGAAGCCCCGCTCCGGGGAATCCAGCTGGAACGAGGAGATGCCGAGGTCGGCCAGGATCCCCCTGACTTTCTCGAAGGGGATATCGAGATCGGCCAGGTCCTTGAAATCGGCCTGGTAGAGCGTGACCCGCTTGGCGTAGGGTTTGAGCCTCTCCCGGGCGACCTCCAGGGATTCGCCGTCGCGGTCCAGGCCGATGAGTCGGGCGCGGGGGTTCGCCTCGAGGAGCGCCAGGGCGTGGCCGGCGAGCCCCAGGGTGCAGTCGACATAGACGCCGTCCCGGCCCGCGTCAAGGAATGCGATGACTTCGGTGGGCAGGACGGGGCAGTGTCCGTTCTCCGTCATTCCGGCTTTCCTCGAGGGATGAGGCGGGCGATGCTCTCGAAATCCTCGTCCGAGAGCGGTTTCTCCTCGAGAGTTCCGTCGAGAACGTCCTTGTTCCAGATCTCCAGATGGTTGGACAGACCGAGGACCTCGACTTCGTCGCGGAGCTGGGCCTTCTCCCGCAGGGCTTGGCTGATGAGGACCCGGCCCTTGGAGTCGAGCTCGTGCCGCGAGCCGTTCCGGTTGACGCGGAGCATGAACTTGCGGACGTCGGGCCGAAGGTGGAGGGCGCCCTCGGACGCGAGGTCGGTCATGGCCAGCCACACGGAGAGCGGATAGATCTTGATCGAGTCATCGGAAAGGGAGGTCACGAAGAGGTCTTTGCCGTAAACCTGCTCGATGACTTCACGGAATTTTTCCGGTATCTTGATACGCCCGCTGGCATCGAGCTTGGCCGTATAGTTGCCGATAAGAACGTTCGCCATCTTTGCTTCGTCCCGCTTTGTCCCGTTTCTTCCCAAATATATGAGGAAAAACAGGCCTTGTCAAGCAAAAAAAACCCAAAAAAGGCGAAAGTCCGGAGGCCCTACAAATGGGCCGGAAAGAGGATGGCAATACCAGCGGTTGCGGCGGTGCTTGCAGGGCCAGGCTAGGCCGGATTTTGGGGGCCTTCTTCGTCGTCCGGAGCTGGCCTCGCGGCGATGATCTCGCGGGCCTTCTCCGCGTCCGTTTGTTGCACGAGGACCTTGAATTCGGCCAGCCCGTCGACGGTGAAGGGGTAGATGAAGGGGGCCATGCGGCCGCGGACGACGCAGGCGATGCCGTGGCTTTCGAGAAAGTTCTTGATCAGGTCCGCTTCGAACGGGCCGAAGACGCGCGTGACCTCGACGAGGTCGGCGTTGTCCTGCGGCCCGCAACCCGGTCGTCGCGGACGGGGGGCATCGTTTTCGGACATGAGACGGGCCCTTTCGATCCGAGATAGTCATCGAGGATCTTTCGGTGGTCGAAGGCGAGAGGAAGGCTCCGGTCGCGCGGATCGAAGACGATGGCCGATCGGGCGTCGTCGTCGCCCTTGGGTTCGCCCGCGGCCCGGGCCAGGAAGACCGTCGAGATCGTGTGGAAACGCGGGTCCCGTGATGGATCCGAGTAGGCGCCCAGCTGGCCGACGAGCTCGACGTCGAGCGAGGTTTCTTCGCGGGCCTCCCGGACGGCGGCCGCTTCGAGCGTTTCGCCGTAGTCGACGAAGCCGCCGGGCAGGGCCCAGCCGGGGGGCGGGTTCTTCCGCTCGATGAGGACGACGCCCCGCCTCCTGCGGCCGTCCATGATCTCGATGATGATGTCGACGGTGGGGAAGGGGTTCCTGAATCTGCGGTGTGCCATTGGAATGCTCGATCGTCCGAGGCCATTGTAGGGGCCCCGTAGGGAGATTGTCAAACCGCGAGAAACGGGGCCGGAAATGTCCCATTTTCAAGCCTCCAGTCCTCGTTCGGGGACACTCTCGCGGGGCCAGGTCCGAAGTGTCAGGCAGACCCCTTGGCACGAAAGATGCTATTATATTGATGTCATTCCTATCCGGACGGGAGAACGGCGATGAAAAACGCGGCCTTTCGGAAAGCGGTTTTCGGGGCGATCCTCATTGTCGCCGCGGCCGGCATCGTAGCGGCCGATAACTACAAGGTCGTCAACATCGCCAAGGACCTCTATTTCGGCCACATCAGCTACATCGAAGCGACGCCCGAGGGCACGGACCCGGTCGTCCTCCGGGAGGGGAGCGCCGAACCCGAACAGGCCGTCCTCAACCTGCCCATCGGACCGGGCGACACGGTCCGGACGTCGGGCGACCGGCGTTGCGAGGTCCAGTTCGACACGGGGACCATCGTCCGGCTCGATTTCGCGACCGAGGTCCGCGTCGAGACCATCCTGGCCGGCAGCCTGAGCACCACCGGAGAGCTGTCGGTCCTGACGCTCGGCCGGGGCCGCGTCTATGTCATGTACAAGGAATACAATCGCAGGGAGATGTTCCAGATCCTGACGCCGAACGCCGCCGTCAAGATGAAGCACAATTCCGTTGCCCTCATTTCCACGGCCTCCGACGGCACGACCGAAACGCAGGTGAGATACGGCCGGGCCCAGGTCCTCTTCGGACCGGCCGAGAAGCGCCTCGACGACCGGGCGGTGAAAAAGGGCGAGCGTCTCATCGTCCTCGCCGACCATCAGTTCGAGCTCGCCGCGGCCATCGGAGACACGGCCTTCGAGCTCTGGAACACCGAGATCAACGCCCACTTCGACGCCCTCCACGAAGGCCTGACCGCGATCCCCAAGCCCATCCAGAAGCTCCCGCCGGCCGTCTTCTATTTCGCCCAGTTCTACGGCAATCGTTACGGGGAATGGCTCTGGGACGATTTCTACGGCTATGTCTGGCGCCCTTTTATCGACAACGGAGCCTATCCCTGGGGCTGGAGCCCCTATTACGCCGGCCGCTGGTCCTACGCGGGCGGCCAGATGTTCTGGGTGCCCCAGGAGCCCTGGGGCTGGATCCCCTATCACCTCGGCATCTGGCAGTGGGACAAGAAGCACGGCTGGGTATGGCTCCCCGGCTCGATGTTCGCCCCGGCTTGGGTGGCCTGGGATTTCTATTTCGGCTATGCCAGCTGGCGGCCGTGGAGTCTGTTCGATTGGATGTACGATCAGAATCCTTGGAGATCCGGCTTCGGGCTCGCCTCCGGCGGCTTCTATTCCCCGTATTGGCAAATGGGTCCGACACTCGACGGGCAGCCCTACCGGACCGTGGTCAACAGGAGGTCCCTGAAGCAGCCGGCGGGCGCCGGGTCTATGCCGATCCCCGGCGAGCTCAAGGGCCTCGTCGACAGAGTGACCACCGCCTACGAAAACGGTGACGTCCGCATCCGGGACAACGCGGCCGCGGTGCCCCGCCAGCTGATCTTCGTCGCCAAGGAGGACCTCAGAGCCACGGCCATTCCCGGGAAGGCTCTGACCCTGGAGCAGGTCGTGAAGCGGGGAGCGATGCCGCCGGCCGGGTCCGCGGCGCCGCGGCGCTTGACCGATCCGCAGCGCGAGGCCTCCCGCATCTTCCGCGGCATCGACGGCCCGGCCATGATGCCGCGGCGGATCGCGCCGCCGGAGACGGGGCCGAAGCCGCGCGGGGCCGTGACCGACGCCCGGTCGGCCTCGACAGCCGTCCGCTTCCGCGACTGGAACCCCGACCTGCGCGTGGCCCGCGAGCTCGGCGTCCACATCGTCTACTCGAGCGTGCGCAACGAGGTTCGTTGTCCCGAGCTGGGGCTCACGTCGAGCGACAGGGCGAGGCCCTCGGGGAGAGTCCCCCGCATGACCTCCCACGGCATCAGCTACGGTCCGGCCTGGTCCGTAGGCGGATTCAACGCCGGGGAATCGGGCTCCTCCGACGCCTCCGGGCAAATGTCTTCCTCCGGAACGAGTGCATCCGAACGGGGCTCAGGTTCGTCCGGGGGGAAGGAGTCCAAGACCGGCGGCGAAGGCGGGAAGATCAAAAACTGAGACCGGGCCCCACGAACGCCGTCCGGATGATCTCGGGAAGCTGAAGGGCGGCCCGGAGCTTCACGACTTCCTTCTTGTAGTCTTCCAGGAATTCCTTGCGCAGGGGATCGGCCGGCTTGAATTTGTGGCCGAGCGGGTTGACCGGACTGCCGTGATAGTAGATGCGGTAATCGAGGTGCGGTCCCGTCGAATCGCCCGTCGTTCCCACGTACCCGATGATGTCCCCGCCCTTGACCTGGGCCCCCCTGCGGACGCCCTGCCCGAAGCGGCTCAGGTGGAGATAAGCTGTCTGGTAGGCGTTCCTGTGCCGCATCTTGACCGTGTTGCCCGACCCCGCCTCACGCCCCGCGAAGGTCACCTCGCCGTCGGCCGTCGCCTGGACCGGCGTGCCGATGGGCGCTGCGTAGTCGACGCCGTAGTGCGGCCGGTAGATCTTGTAGATCGGGTGGAAGCGGCTGGACGAGAACCGCGAGGTGACCCGCGGCGTCATGAACTTGATCGGTGAGCGGAGGAAGTCCTTCCGCCGCGAGCCGCCGTTCTCGTCGTAGTAATCCGCGACCTTGGTGTCGGGATAGGTGAAGCGGAACGCCCGGAAGACCTGCCCGTCGTTGACGAACTCCGCGGCCAGGATGTCGCGATAGCCGGCGAACCGGCCGTCCAGGAACCGCTTTTCGACGAAGACGCGGAACGAGTCGCCCTTGCGCAGGTCCGTGTTGAAATCGATGTCCCAGCCGAAACAGCGCTCGACGATGTCGATGGCCAGGCTGTCCTCCTCGCCGGCCTTGTTCAGGGCGGCGATGAGGCTGTCCTCGATGACCCCGGAGACGAACGCCGTCTTGAACGCGATGGGGACATATTGCATCTCCGCCCGGACCCCGTCCGCCTCGTTGCGGACGACGAGGGTGCGGGTCTCGTCGACGTCGTACTCGAGCCGCTTCCATGGGCCTTCGGGAAGCGCGGCCAGGCGCAGCTCCTGGCCGGCCCTGATCCGGCCAAGGTCGTACACGGGCTTGACCGCCTCCCGGAGATCGTGGATCTCACGATCGGAGAATCCGCGCCGCTTGAGCAGGTCGGCCAGGTTCGACCGCGGCGGAATGACGATCTTCACCTCCGCGAGGGCCGGCTCGGAGGGCGGCGGTGCGACGACCGTCGCGGCGGGCCCGGGCCGGAACGGAGCGGGCGGGCTCGGCGGGAAGATGACGCGGGCCAGCAGGACGAGGACGGCCATGATCCCGGCGCCGGCGGCGATCGCGGCGGCGATGCGGGCCTTGTTCAGCCGGCCCCGCGGCCTGCCCCCGCCGTCCTGCGGCCCGACGATCATTTTGAGGCGGCCCATCCTCTCAGCGTCTTCACGATGAGATGACCTTGGGTTCGGACTTCTTCCGCGGGACCTTCTTGAGCGCGCGGACGAGGGCCACGGTCGGGCCGGACAGGACGTTCAGCCCGAAAAAGAGAAGAAGAAAATAGCGCGTGTAGAACAGGACGCCAAAAAGGGAGACGGCCAGGAAGAGGGCGGTCCGGATATCGATCCGATGGCCCATGAAGGCCTTGATGAAGTTCCGGTAGGGGAAGGTGCTGACCATGAATAGGGAGATGACGAGGGTCAGGACGGCGACCAGGAAGCCGGACTCCCGCGTCGACAGCGGGACGGGGTGGAAGGTGACGATCGCGGCCATGAACATGGCCGCCGAGGGCACGGTCAGGCCCTGGTAGTGCTTCCGGTCCGAGGGAACGTGGCTGCGGACGTTGTAGCGGGCCAGCCGGAGGACGCCGGCGGTCAGGAAGACGAAGCTGAAGAAGACGGCCGGCGGGCCGGCCATCTCCATGCCCCAGTAATAGAGCAGGATGGACGTGGCCAGCCCGAAAGAGATCGCGTCGGCCAGGGAGTCGAGCTCGATCCCGAAATCCGACGGGGTGTGGGTGGCCCGGGCGACGAGCCCGTCGAGGCCGTCCATGAGCGCGGCGATGATGATCAGGATGGCCGCCATGCGATAGCGCCCGTGGAAGGTCATGAGGACGCTCATGAAGCCGAAGAAGAGGTTCGTCAGCGAGAACAAGCTGGGCAGGACGTTGAGGCCGTAATTCGGTTTTTTCGGTTTCATGTCTGGACCTCGCCGATGACAGTCTCTCCGGCCTTCACCTTGTCGTGAAGCCCGGCCTTGATCGCGACGCTCCGGGGCAGGACGAGCTCGACCCGCGAGCCGAAGAACATCAACCCGATCTTTTGGCCGCGGGCGGCCGCGTCGCCGGCCTTGACGAAGCTCTTGATGCGGCGGGCGGCCACTCCGACGCTCATCTTCATGACCGCGTCGACGCGGTCCCCCTTGAGGACGAGGGTCGTCGATTCGTTGCGCTCGCCGGCTTCGGGCTTATAGGCGGGCAGGAATTTTCCGGGGCGGTAATCGACGGAAGCGACCGTGGCCGCGAGGGGCGCGCGGACGACATGGACGTCATAGAGGGACAGGAAGATGGTGACCTTCGTGGCGGGCGCGCCGAGCCCGGGGTGCGCGTCGATGGCCTCGACGCCGAGAACTTCGCCGTCGGCGGGCGAGACGAGAAGATGCTCGCCGGCCGGCGGCACGCGGTCCGGGTCGCGGAAGAAGTAAGTGAACGCGCAGGCGAGAAGGAAGAAGAGGAAGGCGAAGAACCCGAGGCCGAGGATGCCGAAGAGGACGGCCGACCCGGCGGAGGGGAGGATGAAGCGCAAGCCTTCTTTCGCGACTTTCATGTCCCCCCTCAGCGATCGGCCCAGGCGAAGCCGGCCAGGAAGGCCAGCCGGGCGGCGTCGGCCACGATGTCGGGGTTGATCCGGAAGATCGAGTCCCCGGTCTGATGGTAAGCGAGGTGAGGGCCGTTCGAGCCGATCGTGGCGGCCGTCATCCCTTTGAGGAAGAAGGGCGCGAAGTCCGAGCCGCGGACGCCGACACCGGTGATGGTCCCGAGGCGGGCGGCGATCTTGGCGGACTTGGCGGCCCCTTCGAGGACCTCCTTGAACTCGGCCGGATCGGCGGAGACCGCGCCCCAGAATCCGTCGCCCTCGCCGGTCATGTCGAAGTTGAACATGCCCGCGACCGTGTCGAAAGGACCGGGCACGTGGTCGACGAACCAGGTCGAGCCCTGGAGCCCGAGCTCCTCGCCGCCGAAAAGGGCGATGACGATCGAGCGCTTGGGCTTGTGGGCCAGGGCGGCGAAGGCCTTGCCGGCCTCCATGCACGAGGCGCTGCCGCTGGCGTTGTCGTCAGCGCCCGGGAAGAGCATCCCCATGGGAGCGCCGGTGTGGTCGAAGTGCCCGCCGATGACGACGCATTCCCTACGGAGCCTGGGATCGGAGCCCTCGATATAGCCGACGATGTTGTAGCCGACGGCCTGGGGGAAATGCCGCGACGTGACCGCCAGGCGGATCCTGGCCCGGAGCGGGAAGGAGATGGGCCGCTTCCACGTCGTGAGGGTTTTCTTGAGTTCGGCCGCGGTCGAGCCCGCGTCCTTGAGGACCGCGTCCATGACCTTCTCGCTGATCATGGCCGGCATGAAGCCTTCGAGGAAATCGCCGTTCGGGTTGGAAGCGATCTCGTCGGTGATGTAGACGATGCCGAGGGCGCCCCGGTCGCGGGCGGCCGCCATGCGGGTCCGGTGCTCGTCGTAATGCTGGTATTTCGTGTCGCGGTCGGGTGTGCCCCGGAAACAGAGGACGAACCTGCCCTTGACGTCGAGGCCGGCGTAATCGTCGTAGCCGATCTCCGGAGCCGAGATGCCCCAGCCGGCGAAAACGGTGTCGGCGGTCCGGTCGCCGCTCGCGGAATAGAGGAGAGGCAGGAAGTCCTTCTCCGGGACGAGCTTCATCTCCCTGTAGGAGGGCGGCTTGGACGGGTCGTCCGGGCCGTCCGGCAGCAGGATCGTCATCTCGGCTTTGTCGATGCTGGTATAGGGCGAGGGGTAGGGCTGGAGGTAGCCGTCCTTGCCCGAAATGGGCTTGAGCCCCCAGGCGGCCAGCTTCTTGGCCGCCCATTCGGCGGCGGACGTGTAGCCGGGGTGGCCGGTCAAGCGCCCGGCATATTCGGGCCGGGCCAGCGTCTTGACGATGTCATAGGCCTCGGCCGGGCTGATCAACGCCAGCCCGTCCTTGAGGTTTTTATCAAGGGTTTGCGCGTGCGCCGGGGCCGAAAGCGTGAGGACGAGAGCCAGGGCTGCGAGGGGGCGGATTCTCAGCATGGGGCCGAGGGTCTCCTTTCCGGGCCAATTTCCACCACCGCAGATGATAGACTCATCAGCCTCAAAAGTAAACCGGCCGCCGGGTCTCGTTACCATGTTGGCCGCTTGGCGGTTCCCCCTGAAACTTCCCTCGTCCGTCACGCTGCCCGGCTAAACTTTTCCAATGTCGGGTTCGGCTGCCCTTCTCGCCGCCGTCAACGCGGCCTGTCCAGGGCATCGATCGCACGTCCCGATCTTGACATGCAAATCAAGATAAGAACCGGGTTCCTATTTTTTGAGGGACCTGCGGCGGGCGATCTCTTTCTTGACGGCCGGGTGCAGGATGAAGATATAGTAAATGGCGAGAAGCGTCAGGATGAGGCCGAAGCGACGGCCGTTGCCCTGGACGAGCAACACGATCGCGTAGGCCAGGGCTCCCAGCAGAGCGCCCAGGTGGACGAACGGGAAGATGGCGTTGAACACCGCCCGCCGCCGATGCCCTTACTTGACGACCGTGGCCGAGAGGATCGTGATCGGCTGGAGCGGAACGTCGCCGTGGCCGCGCTTGCTTCCCGTCGGGACCTTGGCGATGGCGTCGACGACCTCCATGCCGGCGACGACCTTGCCGAAGGAGCAGTACTTCATCTCGTCCAGGCGGAAATTGTCGGCGAGGTTGATATAGAACTGGCTCGTGGCGCTGTCGAGGTCTTGGGTCCTGGCCATGGCCACCGTACCGCGGGCGTTCGTCAGTCCGTTGCCCGATTCGTTCTTGATAGGGGCCTTGCCGGCCTTCGTGGCCATCTCGGGCGTCAGGCCGCCGCATTGGATCATGAAGCCGGGGATGACGCGGTGGAAGATGAGGCCATCGTAGAACTTGGCGTTGACGTAGTCCAGGATATTCTTGACGGTGACCGGCGCCTTGGCCGGATAGAGCTCGAGGGTGATATCGCCCATGGTCGTCTTGATCAGGACCTTGGGATTGGCGGCCGGGGTCTGGGCCAGGGCTATGCCGGCGACGAAGAGCGTCGCCGCGATGAGGACGGGGAGAAGGTGTCGGGTCATGAGGGCCTCCTTGAGAACTCTTCGAGAAGGCCAAAATAGCAGAATCATGAGGCCGAATCAAATCCCGCCCGGTGCGCGTGCACCAGGCTTTTGACTTGGCCGGCGCCGGCACGTAAAATACCTTTCAACCTGACGGAGGAGGAGTCGTCATGAAGCTGTCCCGCCGTTTCATCCCGGTCCTGCTCGTCGTCGCCGCGGTCGCGGGTCTTGGCGTGAAGGCCCAGCCGGGGCGCCCGACTGTGGCGCCGGCCACCGACGAGGCCAAGATCCTCGCGGCCATGCATCTCATCCAGAGCCAGCCGCTCTATAACTACGTCGCCGAGCTCGTCTCCGAGAAATACGGCGGACGGCTGACAGGGACGAGAGAATACGAGGCCTGCGTCGCATGGGTCGAGTCCCTGCTCAAGGGCTGGGGCGTCCAGCCCGGCGGCGACAACGGGACCTATCGGCAGCTCTTCCCGAACCCCTACACCATCGTCTTCCCCGGCGGCGTCTGCGAGATGCTCGTACCGGCGGGGAAGGGCGGCGTCGTCAAGAAGTCCTACACGTACGAGGACGAGTTCATTCCCGGCGGGACCTCGGGGTCGGGCGAAGTCACGGCCGAGGTCGTCTATGTCGGATACGGCATCACCGCGCCCGAGCTCGGCTACGACGACTACAAGGGCGTCGACGTCAAGGGCAAGATCGTGCTCATGGATCCCGAGGTGCCGGTGGCTCCCCGGGGGGAGACGCTCGAGCTCTTCAGGAAGTGGCGGCCCTATTCCTTCCATCAGTACAAGCTCAGGAACGCCGCCGCCCACGGCGCCAAGGGCATGATCTACAACTACGGGCCCATCGGCAATCCCAACAACGCCTACGTCGAAGGGTTCGTCTATCACCACGTCGGCAAGGCCGTCGTCGCCGACGTCTTTGCCGGGACGGGCCGGGTCCACAAGGAGACGATCGACCGGATCCGGAAGGAGCTCAAGCCCCAGTCCTTCGCCACCGGCAAGACGATGACCATCAGCAACACGACCGAGCACCGTCCCGACGGCGTCGGCATCAACCTCATCGGCAAGATCCCCGGGGCGGATCCCGCGCTCAAGGACGAGGTTATCATCGTCGGCGGCCACCTCGACCATCTCGGCCGGATGTGGAAGCTCCTGCCCGGCGCGAACGACAACGCCACGGCGGTCGCCGTCACGCTGGGGGTCGCCGAGGCCATGGCCAAGTGCGCCGTCAAGCCGAAGCGGACGGTCGTCTTTTTCTTCTTCGGCAGCGAGGAACAGAGCGAGGACCAGGGCACGCAAGGATCGCGCTATTACACGGAGCATCCGATCTATCCGCTCGACAAGACAACCGTATTCATCAACATGGAAAGCGCCGGGGAGGGCGACAGGATCGACGCATCGGGAGGGACGACCTATCCCGGGTTCTGGGCCTTCGTCGAGAAGGCCAACGCCGGCTTCGTCCACCGGGTGTTGACGACGGGCCCGGCCTCCTATCCCGCCCGGCCGCGCCAGGATTCGGCCTGGTTCTTCTGGAAGGGTGTGCCGTCGTTGACCTTCGGGGCCGATGGCGCGCCGCCGCCGCCCTACCCGACCTATCACAACACGCGGGATTCGATCGAGCTCGTGACGCCGGAGATCATGGAAGACCTGGCCCAGCTCCTGTTCATGACCATCATGGACATGAACGACGAGCCGGCGCTCGACTTCCGCAATTAAGAGGTTCTTCTCCCGATTCCGGGAGATCCCTCTCTCAGGCTTGGCTCAGGGTATTGCCTCTAGCTCCCCGGCCCCGGGAACCAGTTCGTGCGGTTCCCCCCGCTTCGCGGGTCCCCCCTCCACCACGGGGATCTTCGAGGCAACACCCATCGCCGCCTCGAGAGGAAGCCCGGAAATGGGAGAAGTTCCCTATTAGATGTGGAGCTCGACGATGTCCTCGTCGGCGAGGACGTAGTCGCGGTTGACGCGGAGGCCGTCGAGGCCGGAGGCGTTCCAGACACGGGCGTACTGGAGCCTCTCGGAGAAATCCTTGTGGACGGCCTTGGCCATATCCATGACCGTGCTGCCGACCCGGAGCGCGAACGGAGAGTCCCTTTCGGCCTTCTTGCCGGGGATCTTGCTGTAGACCCGGACGACGCGGAGCAGGCCGAAGACGGCCCGGCGCAGCGTCTCGAGGCCGCGGCCGCTCGCCGCCGAAACCGCGATCCGCTCGGCGGGACCCTCGAAGAGAAGGCCGAGCTCTTCGAAGGCCCGCGGCGCTCCCCCCGCGTCGATCTTGTTCGCGGCGAGGGCCGTCCGCTTGCGGAACGGGAAGTACGGCGGCGGGACATCCGTGTCCGCCCGGACGAGCTCGACCCGGCGCTCCTTGAGCCGGCCCTGGATGCCGTCAAGGACCGAGGCGGATTCGGGGTCGGTGAGGTCGGCCACGAGCAGAACCGCGTCGGCCATCTTGACCATCTCCGGGAACCAGCTCTCCATGAGCTCGCCGGTCACCGGCGGCGTGTCGATAAGCTGGATCTTGATGTTCTCGAAGGGCATCATGTAGGGGGCGGGGGAGCGGGTGGTGAAGGGATAATCCGCGATCTCCGGAGAGGCCCCCGTGAGGGCCTTGACCAGGCTCGATTTTCCGGCGTTCGGCGGCCCGACAAGGACGACTTGCCCGGCTCCGGATCTCTCGATCTTGTAGGTCGGGGTGTGCTTGGCCGTGGCCTGATGACGCTCGCCCTCCTCGCGGGCCTTGGCGATCTTCTGCCGGTACATGGCGATGAGCTTGTCCGTGCCCTTGTGGTGGGGGATGACGGCGATGAGCCGCTCGTAGATGTCGATCTTTTCATCCGGCGTCCTGGCCGTCCTCAGCTCGGCCTCGATCTTGTGGTATTCGGGGGGCAGATTCGCCGGCATAAGACGATTATAGCAACGGAGGCGCCGGCTGATAAGCCAAGAAGGGGTCAAACCTATACTTTTTCACTTTTTGGGCTCAGGATAGATGCGCCAGGGGAGCTGGTTGAAAAGTGAAAAAGTATAGGTTTGACCCCTTCCTCACCCCTCCTAACTGTGAGAAAAAATGGCCCCCGCCGGCGTCTCTTCTAGAGGCCTGGGAAAAGGGCTCGGGCGAAGGCCCTTAAAAGACCCATAAAAGATTGATATAAAATGAATTGAAATTAATGAAAAACGAAGAATTTTCTTGCTTTTAGGGCCCCTTTTTTGGTACAATATTGTCTTGGAAAATGCCCATCGGGTCCCGTGAGGTCCGCGCCCCGAGAACCCGTATTTTTTTTATAAGTGGACGGACATGACACAAGAAAAGTACACCGCTGAGAGCATCAAGGTCCTGAAGGGCCTGGAGGCCGTCCGCAAGCGCCCGGCCATGTACATCGGCAGCACCGGGACGGAGGGCCTCCACCACCTCGTCTACGAGGTCGTCGACAACAGCGTCGACGAGGCCCTGGCCGGCTTCTGCACCGAGATCGACGTCCTCGTCCACGTCGACAACTCCATCACGGTCATCGACAACGGCCGCGGCATCCCCGTGGGCCTCCATAAGAAGGAGAACAAGTCGGCCGCCGAGGTCGTCATGACCATCCTCCACGCCGGCGGCAAGTTCGATCAGAAGAGCTACAAGGTCTCGGGCGGCCTCCACGGCGTCGGCGTCTCGGTCGTCAATGCCCTCTCGAAGAGGCTCGACCTCGAGATCAAGCGCGAGGGCGGCATCTACACCCAGAGCTACGAGCGCGGCAATCCGGTCACCAAGCTCAAGCAGATCGGCAAGACGAAGAAGACGGGGACCAAGATCACCTTCTGGCCTGACGATGAGATCTTCGACGAGGTCACGGAATACAACTTCGACATCCTGGCCCAGCGCCTGCGCGAGCTCTCGTTCCTCAACAAGGGCCTCAGGATCACGATCACCGACGAGCGGACCAACAAGTCCCACGATTTCCAGTACAAGGGCGGCATCCGCGAGTTCGTCGAATACCTCAACCAGAGCAAGCAGACGATCAATCCCAAGCCGATCTTGTTCGAGGGTGAGCGCGAAGGCGTCGGCGTCGATCTGGCCATCCAGTACAACATGTCCTACGCCGAGACGATCTATACCTTCGTCAACAACATCAACACGACCGAGGGGGGCACCCATCTCATCGGCTTCAAGGCCGCCCTGACCCGGTCCCTCAATACCTATGCCGGCGCCCACAACCTGCTCAAGGACCTCAGCGAAAGCATCACCGGCGACGACTGCCGCGAAGGCATCACCGCCGTCCTCTCGATCAAGCTCCACGATCCTCAGTTCGAAGGCCAGACCAAGACAAAGCTCGGCAACTCCGAGGTCAAGGGCATCGTCGAGTCCATCGTCAACGAGCAGCTCTCGGCCTACCTCGAGGAGAACCCGACGGTCGCCAAAAAGATCGTGATGAAGATCATCGACGCGGCCCGGGCCCGCGAGGCCGCCCGCAAGGCCCGCGAGCTGGCCCGCCGCAAAGGCGTCCTCGAATCGACCTCTCTCCCCGGCAAGCTGGCGGACTGCCAGGACCGCGACCCGGCGACGTCCGAGATCTTCATCGTCGAGGGCGATTCGGCCGGCGGCTCGGCCAAGCAGGGCCGCGACCGCCGCTTCCAGGCCATCCTTCCCCTCAGGGGCAAGATCCTCAACGTCGAGAAGGCCCGCTTCGACAAGATCATCAAGAACGAGGAGATCGGGGTCATGTTCGCCGCCCTCGGCATCGGCGTCGAGGAGAGCGAGGAGCGGCTGGCCAAGCTGCGGTACCACAAGGTCATCATGATGACCGACGCCGACGTCGACGGATCCCACATCCGCACCCTCCTCATGACCTTCTTCTACCGCCAGATGGCCCAGCTCATCGAGCGCGGCCACCTCTACATCGCCCAAGCCCCTCTCTACAAGGTCACCCGGGGCCGGGACGTCCAATACATCAAGGACGAGCGCGAGTACGAGAAGTTCATGGTCCGCAAGATCTCCGAGGAGTTCAAGGTCCGGGCCGGCAACCGCAAGGAGATCCTCGAGGGCGACAAGTTCCGCAAGTTCTTCCGCAACCTCATGGCTAAGAAAAGCTACGCCCAGTTCTTCGAGCGCAAGAACTACCCGCTCTTCCTCATCGACCTCCTCATCCGCAGCGGCGTCGACGGCCAGGAGTTCCTGAGCTCGAAGAAGAACGTCGATAAGGTCATGAAGCTCGTCGCCGAGAAGGGCTTCACGACCAAGCTCGGCCGCGACGAGGAGTACGGGGTTTTCGAGATCGAGTTCGGCTACCGGCTCAGCGGCATATCGGTCAGCGGCAAGATCGGCATGGACCTCGTGACCTCGGCCGAGTACAAGAACCTCTATCGCATCACCCAGGAGCTCGAGGATATGAAGGGCCCCTACGCCGTCCTGACCAACGGCGACGGCGCCGAGAAAGAGACCCTGGAGAACGAGAACAAGCTCCTCGACTACCTCTTCGAGCGGGGCAAGAAGGGCATCGCCATCCAGCGCTATAAGGGCTTGGGCGAGATGACGCCGACCCAGCTCTGGGAGACGACGATGGACCCGGAGCGCCGCACCCTCCTCAAGGTCTCCGTCGTCGACGCCGCCGAAGCCGACCGCATCTTCAACATCCTCATGGGCGACGAAGTCGACGAGCGCAAGAAGTTCATCGAGACGAACGCCCTGGAAGCCCTGAACCTCGATGTCTGACGACGCCGCCAAGAAGCCGTCCCGCGCAGGAGTTCCCATGGACAGCGAAAAGCCGAAAGAGCACTTTCCGGTCGTCGGCCTCGAGGAGGAGATGCGCCGGTCGTACCTCGACTACGCCATGAGCGTCATCATCGGCCGGGCCATCCCCGACATCAAGGACGGCCTCAAGCCGGTCCACCGCCGCGTCCTCTACGCCATGTACGAGAGCGGCACCTACTACAACAAGCCCTACAAGAAATCGGCCCGCATCGTCGGCGACGTCATCGGCAAGTACCATCCCCACGGCGACCAGGCCGCCTACGACACGCTCGTCCGCATGGCCCAGGACTTCAGCCTGCGCTACCTCCTCGTCGACGGGCAGGGCAACTTCGGCTCGATCGACGGCGATCCCCCGGCGGCCATGCGCTACACCGAGGTCCGGCTCAAGAAGCTGGCCCACGAGCTCATGGCCGACATCGACAAGGAAACGGTCAATTTCGTCCCGAACTACGACGAGAGCCTGACCATGCCCGAGGTCCTGCCCTCGAAGTTCCCCAACCTCCTCGTCAACGGCGGCAACGGCATCGCCGTCGGCATGGCCACGAACATCCCCCCCCACAACCTGACCGAGATCTGCGACGGCGTCATCCACCTCATCGAGCACCCCGACGCCACGCTCAAGGACGTCCTGAAGTACGTCCAAGGCCCCGATTTCCCGACGGGCGGCATCATCTACGGCCGCCAGGGCTTCCTCGACGCCTACAAGGAGGGCAAAGGCATCCTCCACCTGCGGGCCAAGACCGTCATCGAGCGCGGGGCCAAGGGCGAGAAGGACAAGATCGTCATCACCGAGATCCCTTACCAGGTCAACAAGTCGCGCCTCCTCGAGTCCATCGCCGATCTCGTCAACGAGAAGCGGGTCGAGGGCGTCGCCGACATCCGCGACGAGTCCGACCGCGACGGCATGCGCGTCGTCATCGAGGTCAAACGCGGGGAGTTGCCGGAGATCATCCTCAACAACCTCTACAAGCACACCCAGCTGCAGATCTCCTTCGGCATCATCATGCTGGCCATCGTCGACAAGCAGCCGAAGACGCTGGGCCTCGTCGACATGATGAAGTACTTCATCGCCCACCGCAAGGAGGTCATCCTGCGGCGGACGCGTTTCGAGCTGCGCAAGGCCGAAGAGCGGGCCCACATCTTGGAGGGCCTGGTCATCTGTCTCGACAACCTCGACGCGGTCATCAAGCTCATCCGGGCCTCGAAGACGGTCGACGAGGCCCGGCGCGGCCTCATGGAGAAGTTCGGGCTGACCCAGATCCAGGCCCAGGCCGTCCTCGAGCTCCAGCTCCAGCGGCTGAGCCAGCTCGAGCGGCTCAAGATCCAGGAGGAGTACGCCGCCCTGAAGAAGAGGATCACCGAGCTCCGGCGCATCCTCAAGGACGAACGGCTCGTCTTCGCGATCATCGTCAAGGAGCTCCAGGAGGTCAAGGAGGAGTACGGCGACGAGCGGCGGACCGAGATCC
>CAWEJF010000003.1:0-551074 GCA_963809345.1 Candidatus Aminicenantota bacterium
TCTCCTTGAGCAATTCGGCGACGGCGGCTTCGAGCTGCTCGTCCCGGCCCTTGACGACCGCCTCTTTCGTGTTCTCGACCCTCATGTCGGGTTCTGTCTGGTGGTTGTCGAGGTAGCCGACGCCGGGAGCCTTGACACCGACGGGTACGACGCCCCAGAGCATGCCGCGTCGCCGAGCATCTCCCAACCGGCGAACGAGCACGTGCCGGGAACGGGCATGCCGACGAGCTTGCCGATCTTGAGGAACTGATAGGCGAAGGCATAGCAGTGGCCGTCGCTGTACTGGGCCTCGCCGACGATCGAGATCGAGGGCTTGGTCCAGCGGAAGTTGGGCTCGAAGCCGTTGCTGCGCTTGTCGGTCGTGTAGTCGAAGAACTTCTTGCCGCTCAGGAACATGTCCAGGTCGGCGACGAGGTCGCCGCCGCCGTTGAACCGGGTGTCGACCACGAGCCCGGCCTTGTCGGCGAACTTGCCCATGACCTCCTCGTAGGCCGAGCGGTAGGCGCTGTCGCTCATGCCGGGGACGTGGATGTAGCCGAGCCGGCCGCCGCTCAGGCGCTCGACCTCGGCCTGGTTGCGCAGGACCCAGCGCCGGTAGAGGAGCGCGCTTTCCTCGCGCGGCGTGATGAGCTTCACCGTGATCTCGCGCTTGGCCGGCGCCGCGGCCCCCTTGACCGCCTTGGCCTCCGCCGCGCCCGGGCTCGACACGACAAGCATGACGTTCTGGCCGGCCTTGCGGTTGAGGTAGCGCTCGAGGCCCTTGTCGGCGGCGATCGTCTCGCCGTCGATGGCTTCGATGATCGCTCCCGGGGCGATGTCGAGACCGGCCTTGTCGAGCGGCCCGCCGGCGATGATCTCTGCGATCTTGACGCCCGGACCGGCGTAGGCCGGATCGGAAATGGCGCCGATCGAGGCCGTCTCGTCGGAGTTCGGCACCGAGCGGCCGTAGCGCGCCCCGCTGTGGCTGACGTTGAGCTCTCCGAGCATCTCGCTGAGGAGGTCGGCGAAGTCGTAGCCGTCGCCGATGCCGAGCGAGGTGCTTCTCGTAGACGGGCTTCAGGGCGTTCCAGTCTGCGCCGTGATATCCGGCCCTGTAGAAGGTCTCGAGCGTTTGGCGCCAGACATGCTCGAACTGGGACGCGCGCTCGGCGGCGAGATCGACGGTCATCTCGCCCTTGATGCCGATCGAGTCGCGTTTGCCGCTCGAAGGATCGATCTTGGACAGGCCGCCGTCGGCGAGGAGGAAGATCGACTTCTGCTCCTTGTCCCAGGCCATCTGGCCGCCGTTGGCGTTGAGCGTGACGAGCATCTTGGTTTCGCGCGTCTTGAGGTTCGTCGTCCAGAGGTTCATGCCCTTTTCGAAGCGGGCCAGGTAGTAGAGCGTGTCGCCGTCCTTGTTGACCAGGGCGTCGCCGAGGGAGGACGAGTGGATGGTCAACCGGGCCTTGCGCAGGGGAAGGCCGCCCCAATCGATGACGAGCGGCTTGATCTCCTCCTTCTTTTCTTTCTCCGTCGGCTCCTTTTTGTCCTTCGGCGTTTCGGCCTTGGTCTTCTTTTCTTCTATTTCCTTAAGGAGGGCGGCCTCTTCTTTGGTCAGGCGGAAGCGGTCCCAGGCGTCCCGGGTGAAGAACAGGGCGTAGACATCGTTTTGCGCGCCTCCGCTCCAGGCCGCGGCCTTCATGCCGTCGCGGTTGCTGGCCCAGATCATGGCCTGTCCTCCAAGGATCCACTTGGCCCGCCGGTCCTCGAAGCCGCTCTCGGTCAGGTTGACGGTTTTGCCCGAGCCGTCGGCCTTGATGAGACCGACCTCGCCGGGCGCGAAGCCGGGGACGGAATACTCGAAGAGGATCCAGAGCCCGTCGGGGCTCCAGTGGTAGTACTGGCTCCCGTCGGATGACGGGGCAAGCTCCCTGTCGGTGAGGAGCGTCCGTGTCTGCTTGGAGGCGAGGTTGAGGACCTTGAGGGTGGCGCGGTCCTCGACATAGGCGAGCTCCTTGCCGTCGGGAGAATAGGCGGGCTGGGTGTTCTGCCGGGCGTTCACGACGAGCGGCGTTTCCTTGAGGACCGTCGAGGCGTAGAAGTAGGGCTCCTCGGAGCGGGTGCGCCGGGTCTCGTAGATGCCCCAATGGCCGTCGCGCTCCGACGTGTAGACGATGGCGTTCCCGTCGGGGGAGAAAGAGACGGCGGACTCCTCGCCGAAGGACGCGGTGACGCGCTTGGTGACGCCGCCGTCGACATTCGAGGCGAAGATGCCGCCGCGGACGACGACCGCGATCTCCTTGCCGTTGGGGGAGACCGCGAACTCGCGGGCGCCGCCGGAGACGGGCACGACGACTTCGTTGTTGGAGCGGGCGTCGGAGGACAGGAGAACAGGGACGTGGGTGGCCTCGGCCGCCCCTTCGCGAAGGGTATAGATCGCCCCATCATAGCCGAAGCAGAGGGTGCCGTTCGCGGCCATGGACAGGAATCGGACGGGATTCGATTTGAACTTCGTGATCTGGGTCGAATCGCCGCCGCCGATCACCAGGCGGTGGACGTTGAACGTGCCACTTTCCTCGCTCAGGTAATAGATGGCCTTCTCGTCGGGGGTAAAGATGGGACTGCGGTCCTCGCCGGCGAATTTGGTGATGATGTGGTGCTTCCCGGTCTGAGTGTCGTAGGCCCAGATGTCGCGGGTGATGGCCGAGCGGTGGTGCTTGCGCCACTCGTTCTCGCCGCCTTTCTTGTCGTGGTAGATGAGGAGACGGGCGTCGCGGCTGAGCTTGGCGTCCTCGGCCGGCGTGCCGAGGATCTGAACGACGCGGCCGCCGGCGACCGGGACCTTGTAGAGCTCGGGCTGCGAGCCGGTGGGGAAGAGGCGGCTCGCGGCGGCATCGGCGCGGGCGGCGCCGAAGAGCACGGCCTGGTCGTCGGGGCTGAAGGAGTAGGGGAGCTCGGAGGCGGAATGGAAGGTCAGGCGCCGGGCCTCGCCGCCGGCCGCGGGCATGACGAAGACGTCGAAGTTGCCGAAGCGATCGCTGGCGAAGGCGATGGATTTGCCGTCGTGGCTCCAGACCGGCATGTAATCGTGGGCCTCGTGGATGGTCAGGGGGACGGCGACGCCGCCGTCGGACGGAACGCGGAAGAGGTCCCCTTTGTAGGCAAAAACGATCGTCGCGCCGTCGGGCGAGATGGCCGGATAGCGCAGCCAGGAGGGGACGTTGTCCGCGACAACCGGGTCGTCCGCAGCCTGCCCTGCGACCTGTTCGGTGATCGGGGCAGCGATCGGGGAGGCGGCCGGTATGGCGGATGCCGCGAGCAATGTGACGGCTGAGATGCAGACTGCGGCGAGCGCGAGTTGGCTTCGTTTCACGGGGGACTCCTTTCTCGTCCGGAGGGGGCAGCCCCGCTTTGCGGGACAGTCCCCGTCTTTATAGCAAAAACCGGGGGCACAATGCCAATTTCCGAATCGCCTCACCCCAAGGGGTGAAATCCGTCTCCGGATACTCACCTCTAAAATCATCGCCGCGAGGGATGACGCGGCCTTTCCGGAGGCTTATTCTGGCCCGGAGGTTAGAAAGATGCAGGCATCTGACGGCCGTGTGGAGAGTCCCGCCGTGGCCCGTCCTGGCTCCGAGTGGGGCTTCCTGACCTTCAAGGGCATCCGGGCCAAGACCACGCTCTTTGTCCTCCTCCTTCTCTCCTCGACCGTCATCGTCTCTTACGTCATCACCATCCAGATCCTGAACGACCATATCAAGGGCGAGATCGTCCGGAGGGCCGAGTCGCTCAGCCGGAGTATCGCCTCTTCGGCCGGCTACAACCTCGTTCCCAGGGACTTGCTCGCCCTCGACAACATGGTCTTCAAGATCAAGGAAACGAACCCCGATATCAACTCGATCGCCATCGTCGGCCCCGACAGGACGATCATCGTCCACAGCGACGCCGGCCGGGCCGGGTCCAAGCTCGAGCCCGAGACCGGGCGCGTCGTCATCGAGGCGGCCGAGGGGACGCGCATCCGGGATGTCGTCGCGCCGGGCGGCGCGTCCTTCGCCGTCGAGAGCCGGATCATCTTCATGGGGCGGGACCTCGGTTCGGCCGTCCTCGACGTCAACTGGTCCGTCCTGACGGCCGCCCAGGACCAGGCCCGGCGAAAGGTCATCGTGGTCTTCGCCGTGGTCCTCCTCCTCGGGGTGGCCAGCAGCATCGCCGCTTCCTCGAGGATGACCCGGCCCGTCAAGGAGCTCGCCTCCGGCGTCGAAGAGCTCAAGCGCGGCCAGCGGAGCAAGCCCTTGCGCGTCTATTCGGCCGACGAGCTGGGGCGCTTGACGGCGAGCTTCAACGAGATGACCGAACTCATCACCGGCCAGCGGGAGAAGCTCAACCGCTACGCCCATGAACTCGAGGAGGCCTACATCGCGACGGTCAGGGTTCTCGCCGCGGCCATCGAGGCGCGGGACCACTATACGCTGGGCCACTCGACGCGCGTCGCCGAGTACGCCGTCGATCTGGCACGGGAGCTCGGGCTGAGCGCGGAGAAGGTCGAGGAGATCGAGATCGCCTGCCTCTTCCATGACGTCGGCAAGATCAAGATCCCGGATTCGATCCTCCACAAGAAAGGGAAGCTCGACCCGCGCGAGTTCAAGGAGATGCGGCGGCACCCCGAGTATGGGGCCGAGATCCTGAGCAAGGCCCGTTCGCTCTTCAAGTACATTCCGGCCGTCCGGCACCACCACGAATGGTACGACGGGAACGGCTATCCGGACGGGCTGAGCCGGGAATCGATACCGGAGGAGGCGGCGATCATCTCGCTGGCCGACGCTTATGACGCCATGACCTCCGATCGGCCCTACCGCGAAGCGCTGACGCGGGAGCGCGCCTTGGGCATCATCAAGGAGTCGGCAGGCAAGCAGTTCAATCCGGAGTACGCCCGGGTTTTCCTGGAGATCAATAAGATAGCAGGGCCCGACCGTGGAGGTCGCGGCCGAACAGAGGATGGCATCGTGAACAGAACAGTAGACGAAAGAGTGGGTCGCGAGGGGGATGGCATTGCTCCTGGCTGGGCTGGGCGCTGTCGCGTGCTCGACGGGGAACAAGGTCGCGCTCAGGCAGACCTCGGCGGAGTCGGCGAAGTCGTTCGCGGCCGGGGATTTCGGCAAGGCGATCGACCTTCACCGCGACCTCTACGAGCGTGATCCCAAGAACGCCAAGGTCCTGGCGGGTTACGTGGCGGCGATCGGCGAGGTCAAAAAGGCCGGCGACCGCGCCCGGGCCCAGGGAAGCTACGTCGCGGCGCAAGGGGCCTACCGGACCCTTACCGACCGATGGGACGGCTTCTCGGCCTTCACGGGAAGGCTCGGCTTCAAAAGGACCGATCTCGAGGCCGACCTGAAGGACTGCCGCATCGGGATGTGCGAGCGGATATTCCGGCAGGAGCTGCTGGCCGAACGCTTTGCCGGGGCCCTCGCGGTCTTCCAGGACGCGGCCAGGCAATATCCCGGAGACACGGCCGTGAAGACGATGTACGCGAAGGGCGTCGGTGAGATCAGGGCTATCGGCGCCAAAGCGTTGGCGGCGAAGGATTACGCGACGGCGGGGAAGGTCAACGGGCTCCTGCTCAAGAACCTCGCCTCGTTCGGAGGCCTCGGCGCGGCGGCTGAGCGGGGACCGTCGGACCGGAAGGCGCTCGAGGAGACTCTTCGCATCTGCGCCACCGGATTGACGAACAACGGGCTCGCCGAGTATAGGAAAGGCAATCTCGAGAAGGCGATAGCCGTATGGAGCGATCTGCTGGCCTTCGACCCGGAAAACGCCGAGATCAAGAAGGCCCTCGATACCGCGAAGGCGCAGCTGGGCCAGCTCAAGGGCACCATGCCGGCAAGCGTCGGCAAGGACGGCAACGGACGCGACATCAAGAGCGGACAGGGTACTCAACGGCAGGGGTATTACGAACCGGCGGAATAAGCCCTATCGAACTCACTCAACAAAAACGGCATCATTCCTACCCGGGCCGTTAGAGGTCCGTCTGAATGATGCGCGGATTCTCCAACTGACAGAAAATAAACAACATATAGTTCAGTAGAAATATTTCACACTTAAGAGTTGACAAACGACTCATATATTGTTATTATGACAACCATCAGGGGAAACTCAGTGAAACGTCAGCCAGGCCGCAACATTCCGGAAACGCCGTTCGGGGCGCGCCTCAGGGCCGCCCGGAAGATGGCCGGATTGAGCATGGAAGACTTGGCCGGGAAGCTCGGCGGGCTGGTGACCAAGCAGGCCATCAGCAAATACGAGCAGGGCCAGATGCTGCCGTCACCGGAGGTCCTCGAGAAGCTCGTCGAGATCCTCAAGATCGCGACGTGGGGCGCCTCGCCGCTCAGGGATTCCGGAAAAGAGCTCGAAGAGGCGCGCTCGATGCAGAACCCGGCGCTGATCAACCTCGACGCCATGGAGCGTCCGATGTTCCGTCGGACCTCGATCTTGAACCGACTACGCGGGAAGGACGACAGCGAGCGGAGCGCGACCGGCGCGGGCGAGGTCAAGACAGAGCAATCCGCAACCCATTACCTGATCGTAGGCTCGCCTTCGAAGCTGGCTGAAGACGAGGGCTTCTCCCCGCTCGCCGCCCGCCGCGCCCGGTCCCTCCGGGCCTGGGAGTCCGGCGCCGGGCTGGACCAGATCCGTTTCCGGACGGGCGAGCGGCTCTCGGCCAAGACCGAATCGGCCCTCAGATACCGCATCGCCGATCACATCCAGAAGTACTTGGAGCTCGAGTCGGTCCTAGGCATGCCGGCGGCATTCGAGAACCCGATCTCCGGACGTCCCGCCCGGGCGGGCGCCGAGGTCGAGGCCGCGGCGGCCGATGTCCGGCGCCGCTGGGAGCTCGGCTCGGGCCCGATCGTCAACCTGCTCGGCCTGCTTGAGGACAAGGGCATCAAGGTCTACGAAACACGGGGCATCGAGGGGTTCGAGGGCCTGTCGGGCCGATACGGCGACCTGCCCTTCATGGCCGTGAGCCTGGAGTTCCCCGCCGACAGGATCCGGTTCACGGCCGCTCACGAGCTTGGCCACGTGTTGTGCGATTTCGAGGCCGCCGAGAGCCCCGAGAGCGAATGCCATGCGTTCGGCGCAGCGTTCCTCCTGCCGCGGGCGGTGCTCGAGAAGGCCTTCACGCCGTCCCGGCGCAAGGTGACGCTCGGCGACCTGGCCGAGATCAAAGAGACGTACGGCGTCTCGCTGCAAGCCATCATGTACCGGGCCCACGGGCTGGGCCTCATCAGCGACCGGCAGCTCCGGTCGTTCCGCGAGACGATCAAGGCCAAGGGCTGGATGGTCGCGGAACCCGTGGCGTATATGGGCAAGGAGCGGGCGACCCGGTTCCGCCGGCTCCTCCACTATGCCGTCGCGTCGGACATCCTCGACATGGCCAGGGCCGCGGAGATGGCCGGCGTCCCGGCCGGGGAGCTCGAGAAAGAGATCGGAGACATCTTTTGATCATAGAAGCCAAGGAAAAGGGAGGTCGATGATGGGGAACTTTGAACCCGGTTACGGCTAGCGGCGAGGGGGAGGGCGGCCCCGCGCGGTGATCCGATGACCGCGCGGCGCACCGCCTGAGGCCAGGGCGTTTTTTCAGAAATCAGAAAAGAAAGGACACAACGAATGGACAAGTCTGTCGAAAATAATCTTCTCGGGATGGAGCTCGGCGCGGGGCAGAGCTTCGAGAATATGGCTGTCTTCGAGCTCCTCCGGGGGCAGAACGGCGGCCCGGAGTACATCACCCTCAGGGAAGCGCTCGAGCGGGGCGTTTTCACGGTCACTGAGGTCAGCGAGGGCGGCTCCGTGCCCGAGCTCATGGTCGCCAACAAGGGCGACGTCACGGTCCTTCTCCTCGACGGAGAGGAGTTGAGAGGCGCCAAGCAGAACCGCATCCTCAACACGACGATCCTGGTCGGGCCGAAGTCCTTGGCCAAGGTCCCGGTCAGCTGCGTCGAGCACGGCCGGTGGAGCTATCAGGAGCGGGAATTCAAGGAATCCGGGAACGTCATGCACCGCGAGATGCGCATGCTCAACGTGCGGAAGGTCAGCGAGAGCCTGAGGTCAGGCCGGCAGTTCCAGTCCGACCAGGGCGAGATCTGGGACAAGGTCGACGAGCTCTACTGCGTGATGGCGGTGCCCGAGGGGACCGGGGCCATGCGCGATGTCTATGAGGCCAAAGGAGGCGACCTCGAAGGCTATCTGAACAGCTTCAAACTCGCCGCCGGCCAGAAAGGGATCCTCGTATTCGTCGACGGCAAGCCGGCCGGGATGGACTTCGTCTCGAGGGAAGCGGCCTTCTCAGCGCTCTTCCCTAAGCTCATCAAGAGCTACGCCATGGAAGCGATGCTCCTTACGGAGCGGCACAAGAGGGGCCGGGGCAAAGGAGACGCCGGCAAGGCGTTGGCCAGGCCCACGGCGGACGAGGCCCGGGATTTCTTGAAGCGGGCCGCCGCGTGCGACGAGAAGAAGTACGAGTCGGTCGGACTCGGCTGGTCCTACCGCTACGCCGGGCCCGGGATCGTCGGGTCGGCGCTGGCGTTCAACGAGAACGTCGTCCACATGGCCTTCTTCAGCATCGATGAGGCCGGGACGCTCCAGGACCCGGGGAGCATGGCCGGCTCGCGCATGCGCCGCGGTTTCATTTCCCGAAGCTGACCTTCGTGCCGGCGGCGGGCCAGCTCGTCTGACCGGGAAAGGCTTTGGCGATCTCGGCATAAGCGCCCAATCCCGTGCAATGAGAGAGCATGATCTTCTGGACGCCGAGCTCGCGGAACGCTTCGATCGTCTTCTGAAGGCGGGAGGGCGAGGCATTGAGCAGGTGGGTCCCGCCCATGACGGCATAGATCTTTTGCCCGTTGACGAGCTTGCTGACATACCGGACCGTATTGACGACCCCCGAATGAGCGCAGCCGAGAAGGACGACCACCCCTTCAGGAATGCGGAAAAAAATCGCCTGGTCGTCGAGGATCGGATCCGGCTTGGTCGTCTCCGGGTCCAGGAAAACGTACTGGCTGACCCCCGTATCCTCAAAATCCGTCAGTCGGGGGATCTGTCCGGTGACCATCATCCCCTCGCAGACGGTCGTTGGGTTGACCGTTTCGAAGAGGTTGCGGACGCGGCGGCGTAATGCGTCACCCGAGAAGGGCATGACCTCCGGCACCACTCTCGAGCCCTCCCTCCAATATTTCGTGGCCATCGCGGCGGGGTGGACGAATAGATCGACGGGACCGCAGGCCTCGAGCGCCTTGCCGAGCCCGCCGGTATGGTCGCTATGCCCGTGACTGATCACGACGGTCTGGACCTTCCCGAGGTCGACGCCCAGGGCATGAGCGTTCCCGAGAAGGGTCAGCCCTCCTCCGGCATCGAAAAGGATCCGGCGGCCGCCCGTCTCGACGAGGTAAGACAATCCCCACTCGCCCAGCACATTACCTCCGCCGGCCATGTTCTCCACGAGGACGGTGACGTCGACATGGGGGAGTGTGACGAGCTCCGCGGCGCGTTGTGCCGGAGTTTGCCCTGGTGATGATGCAACGACACCCAGCACGAGGATGAGGACATAAAGAATCCGGCGCATCTTATTCCCCCTATTTTTTATTCGCTTATTCGCCGCCGACGGTCAGCTCGGCGACCTTGACGGTCGGGCCGGTGATCGGGCTGTTGAACTCGAGGTCGGTGCCGACGGCCTCGATCGATTCGAGGACGAGGCCCAGATTGCCCGAGATGGTGATCTCGGAGACGGGATAGGCGATTTCGCCGTCCTCGATCCAGAGGCCGAAGGCGCCGCGTGAGATGTCCCCGGTCACGGAGTTAAGGCCGTGGCCGAGCGTCCGGATGAGGAGGAGGCCCTTGTTCGTCCCGGCGATGATGTCCTTCTGCGACAAGGCGTCCGGGCCCGGCTCGAGATAGAAATTGGCCGGCCCGACCCCGCCGCCGTCGGCGCTCCCTGTCGAGGCGAGGCCGAGCTTGCGGGCCGAATAATGATTACAGAGGTAGCTCTGGAGGATGCCCTTCTCGACGACCCGCGTCTTCCTGCAGGGCAAGCCGTCGGAATCGAAGGGGTGAGAGCCGAGCGCGCCCGGCATGAGCGCGTCGTCGATGACCGTGACCCGCTCGTTCCCGATCCTCTGGCCGAGCTTGCCCGCGAGGAAGGTCGCCTTCTGGTAGACCGCCGTCCCCGTGACGCAACCGAACAGAAACCCCAAGAGCCAGGCGGTCTGGGTCGGCTCGAAGATGACGGGCACGTTCTGGGTCCTTATCTTCCTGGGCTTGAGCTGGCGGACGGTCCGTTCGACCGCCTTGCGGGCGATCTCCTCCGGGGTCTCGAGCTCCTTGAAATGGCGCTTCGACGAGGACCAGGAGTCCTCGACACGGTTGTCCGTGTCGCCGGCCTGGAGTCCGACGCCCAAGCCGCAGTAGGTCTGCTCGTACTCACCGAAGAAGCCGTTCGTCAGGGCCAGGACGGAGCGGATCTCGTTCGAGGCGAAGGTCGCGCCGTAGGAGTTGGTGATGCGCTTGTCCCGCAGCGCGGCCCGCTCGGTCTCTCGGGCCAGGGCGATCTTTGTCGCGGAGTCGAGCCCGGCGATGGCCGGGTCGTAGAGCTTGAGCGCGGCGGCGTCGACCCGTTCTTTCGACAGCGGAGCGAGCCCGGCGAACTCGTCGGGGCTCCCGAGCTCGGCCCGGCGCACGGCGTTGCGGACGAGCCGCTTGAGGGTCGCCATGTCGAGGTCTGAGGAGCTGGCGTAGGCCGTCTTTTTGTCTTTGATGACCCGGACGCCCGCCGAACGTGAGCCGGCCTCGATGAGCGTTTCGATGCGGCCCTTGCGGACGTCGACATTGAACTCGTAGCCGTCGACGACGGAGACCTCGGCCTCGTCGGCGCCGCACTTGCGGGCGAAGGCGACGAGCACCTCGGCGAGATCACGCAGCGAAACGACCGGCGCCGCCGCCCGTGTCTTCACGACCGCCCTCCGACCGTCATCTTTTCGATCCTGAGCGTCGGGCAGCCGTCGTTGACGGGGACGTCCTGCCCCTCCTTGCTGCACGATCCCGTCTGGAGCCCGAAGGCGAGGTCGCTCCCGACGCGGTCGATCTTTTTCAGGATGTCGATGTTCGTGCCGATGAGGGTGGCCTGCTTGACCGGGGCCGTGAGCTTGCCGTCCTCGATGAGGTAGCCGAGGCTGACGGAGAAGGTGAACTTGCCCGAATCCTCGACCTGGCCGCCCGAGAGGCTGGCGACGTAGAAACCCTTCTTGACGGACCTGACGATGTCCTCCGGCGCGTCGTCGCCCGCGGCGATGTAGGTGTTGGCCATCCGCGGGATGGGCCAATGGCTGTAGTCCTGGCGCCGGCCGTGGCCGGTCAGCGCGGCGTCGTGCATCAATCGGGACGAGAGCTTGTCCTGGAGAAGCCCCCGCACGACACCCTTGTCGATGAGCAGCGTTTTCCGCGGCGGTGTTCCCTCGTCGTCGATGTTGTAGGAGCCGCGGAACGACGGGATGGTCGGGTCATCGAAGATCGTGACGAGCTCCGAGCCGACCTTCTTGCCCATCTTGTTCCAAAAGACAGAGGTCTTCTTCCGGTTGAAATCGGCCTCGAGGAGATGGCCGACGGCTTCGTGGATGAGGACCCCGCTGTGGCCCGGGGCGAGAACGATGGGCATCTCGCCGGCAGGGGCGTCGACGGCCTCGAGAAGGAGCAGCGCCTCGCGGGCCGCCTCTTCGCCGATCGCACGGGGGGTCAGGGCGTCGCGGAAATACTCGATGCCGACCCGCCCGCCGCCTCCCCAATATCCCGATTCCCGCTTGCCGTCCTTCTCGGAGATGGCGACGCAGACGAGCTTGACCATGGGCCGGGTGTCGCGCGCGAGCAGGCCCTCGGAGTTGGCCACGCACATATGCTTGAGCGAGTCGGAATAGTAGGCCTTGACCTTGGCGATGCGCGGGTCGTGGCCTTGGGCCGCGGCGTAGGCCTCGCGGACGAGCTTGATCTTCTCCCGGAGCGGGGCCTCGCTGACGGGGCGCAGGATGACGTAACGGCTCCGTCTCCGGGTCCGGTCGCGGAGCGGCGGGGGAGGGGCCGGACAGGACTTGCCCTTGGCGATGGCCGCGGCCGTCAGCGCCGTCTTTTTGACCTTCTCGAGCGAGAGGTCGTTCGTGTAGCCGAAGCCGGTCCGGTCGCCGCTGATGACGCGGATGCCCAGCCCCAGGCTGATGGCCTCCGCCGTCTCTTTGATGATGTCCTCTTCCATATTGATGACGTTGTAGGACCGGTGCTCCATGAAGATCTCGGCGAAATCGCCGCCGCTCGAGAGGGCCACGGCGAGGACCGAGCGCAGGTCGGCGGGAGACAGACCGAATTGGTCGACATAGGGGAGGGGTTTCACGTCCACTGCGCCGCCATGATGGCACAATCGGTCCCCTGAGGCAAACGGTTCAGAGGGACAGTCCCCCTCTGGGCATAATCCTTTGAGATTGCCGCCCGACCCCCGTAATTGACGGCCAACAGGGGGAAGGCCTATAATCCTATCTCATCATGGGAACGCAGGACTTCAAACCGGCTATGGACGCTGCCATCGAGGCCGCGCTCCGCGAGGACATGCCCGAGGGCGACGTTACCTCGGAGAGCATCATCCCGGCGGAGGCCCGCTCCGAAGCTAATTTCCTGGCCAAGGAGGACGGCGTCCTGGCGGGCCTCGAAGTGGCCTCCCGGGTCTTTGCCAAGATCGACCCGTCGGTCATCTTCATCGAGCGATTCCGGGACGGCTCGAGCTTCCGCAAGGGCGACAAGCTGGCCCGCGTTAAAGGTCCGACCGTCGCCCTTCTCAAGGGAGAGCGCACCGCCCTCAATTTCCTCCAGCACCTCTGCGGAGTGGCCACAGCCACACGGCGTTTCGTCGACGCCATCGCCGGCACCAAGACTAAGATCCTCGACACACGCAAGACGACCCCAGGCCTGCGCCTTCTCGAGAAGTACGCCGTGAAGCTGGGGGGAGGCACGAATCACCGCATGAGCCTGTCCGACATGGTCCTTATAAAGGACAACCATCTCCACTTCGTCGGCAACCTCGCCGAGGCCGTGCGCCGGGCCCGCTCCAAAGCCCGCTCCGGCGTTCGGATCGAAGTCGAAGCGGGCAGCCTCCTCCAGGTCCGCGAGGCCCTGGCGGCCGGCGCCGACATGATCATGCTCGACAACATGCCCCTCGAGACGATGAATCAGGCGGTCGCCTTGGCCCACGGTCGCGTCCCCCTCGAAGCTTCCGGCAACATGACCCTCGACCGCGTCCGGGCGGTCGCCGAGACGGGAGTCGATTTCATCTCGGTCGGCGCCCTAACGCATTCGGCCAAGGCCGTCGACATCAGCATGGATTTCGTCCGTTGAGGTTCTCATGAGCGAACGCGACATCCGGGCCGACGTCCTGGTCATCGGCTGCGGCATCGCCGGCGCGGCCGCCGCCCTCGAGGCCGCCGAAGCCGGTCTTCGCGTCGTGGTCATCACCAAGGACGCCCGGGCCGAGGAATCCAACACCTACTACGCCCAGGGCGGCATCGTCTCCTTCGCCCCCGACGATCAGCCCGAGCTCCTCAAGCGGGACATCCTCGAGGCCGGAGACAATGTCGGCGATCCCGCGGCCGTCGACATCCTCGTCGCGGACGGCCCGCGCCTCGTCGACGAGACGCTCATCGACAAGCTCAAGATCCCCTTCACCCGGAGCTCGCCCGACGCCCTCGACTACGCCCTCGAGGGCGGGCACTCACGCCGCCGCATCCTCCACGTCGAGGACGCGACCGGCCGGACGATCGAGGAGCGCTTTCTCCGGGCCCTCAGGAAGCACCCGCGCGTGACGCTCCTCGCCGGGCGGACGGCCGTCGACCTTCTGACCGTGCCCCACCACTCGAAGAACCCCGTCGCTTATTATCACGAGCCGCTGGCGATCGGCGCCTACGTCCTCGACAATGCCTCGGGCCACGTCGGCCGCGTCTTCGCGCCGTTCACCGTCCTGGCCACCGGCGGCTGCGGCTGCGTCTTCCTCCATACCTGCAACCCGCCCGGGGCCGACGGCTCCGGTTACGCCATGGCCCTGCGCGCCGGGGCCCGCATCGGCAACATGGAGTACATCCAGTTCCACCCGACCGTTTTTATGCGCCAGAGCGGCGACGGGTTCCTCATCTCGGAAGCCGTGCGCGGCGAGGGGGCCCGGCTCAAGACACGTGACGGCAAGACGTTCATGGAGAAGTACTCGCCGCAACGCGACCTGGCCCCGCGCGACGAGGTCTCCCGGGCCATCTACGAGGAGATGATCGTCACGAACACGGATTACGTTCTCCTCGACCTGGCTTCGTACGCCAAGCCGGAGACGATCCGGAAGCGCTTCCCGACCATCCTCCGGACCTGCCTCGAGGACGGGATCGACATCACGCGCCAGCCGATCCCCGTCGTCCCGGCGGCCCATTACTGCTGCGGCGGCGTTCTCGCGGACGGCTGGGGCCGGACGTCGCTCTCGGGGCTCTATGCCGTCGGGGAAGTTGCCTGCACCGGCGTCCACGGCGCCAACCGCCTGGCCTCGACGTCGCTTCTCGAGGGGCTCGTCTGGGGGACCCGCTCGGCCCGCGACATCGCCGGGCGCTTCGACGGCTCGCGGCCCTACAAGGCTTCGGAGATCCACCGCTGGTATCACCCGAAGAAGGAAGAGACGGTCGACCCGGCCCTGGTCAACCAGGACTGGCTGACTATCCGCTCGACGATGTGGAACTACGCCGGCCTCATCCGGACGCGCAAACGCCTGGACCGGGCCAAGGCCGACCTCGAGTACCTCAGCCACCGTATCGAGAAGTTCTATCAGGCGGCCCGCATCGAGCCGGGCCTCGTCGGGTTGCGCCACGGCATCCTCGTCGCCCTGATGATCACCCGGGCTGCGCTGGCCAATCCCACCTCCCGCGGCGCCCACTTCATAAAAAAATAGTCTGCGCTACCCCTTTCTTCTTCCGGTTCATGCAACAAACTAGCCCAGAGTGAACAGAGGCGGCGGAAGAAGGGGCCGAGGGGTGTCATTGGAGTGAGCATAAAGCGGTGATTTAGCCTTCACGTGACGGAGACGCGGCGTCTTTAACCCGGCTCCGGAGCGGGGAGGCGTCCCAAATCACCGCAGCGAACGGAGATGATCCCCGAGGTACCTCCGCCGCCTCGGGGGAAACAGGGCAGTGGCGGCTCGAACCGACTTGTTCTATAATGGCGCCTTGTATTTAGCTGAACGGAGACTCCGATGGCCGACAAGTCCGATGTGAAGGCGACGCTCAACCTGCCGCAGACCGCGTTCGCCATGAAGGCCTCCCTGGCCCAGAAGGAGCCGGAGACCATCAAGAAGTGGGAAACCGACCGCCTTTACGAGAAGATCCTCGAGAAGCGGGCCGCCGCCCGCCGCACCCCCTTCATCCTCCACGACGGCCCGCCCTATGCCAACGGGAACATCCACCTGGGCACGTCGATGAACAAGATCCTCAAGGATTTCATCGTCAAATCGCGCTCCATGCTGGGCTATTACGCCCCGTATGTCCCCGGCTGGGACTGCCACGGCCTGCCCATCGAGATCCACGTCGACCGCAAGCTCGGCGGCAAGAAGAAGGACATGCCCGTCATGGCCGTCCGCGAGGAGTGCCGCAAGTACGCGGAGAAGTTCATCGACATCCAGCGCGACGAGTTCAAGCGGCTGGGGATCCTCGGCGCCTGGGAGACGCCCTATCTGACCATGCACCCAGCCTACGAGGCCAAGGTCCTCGAGTACCTCGGCGCCTTCTTCGAGAAGGGCGAGGTCTACAAGGGAAAACGGCCCGTCCACTGGTGCATCCACGACCGGACCGCCCTGGCCGAGGCCGAGATCGAGTACAAGGACAAGACGTCCCCCTCGATCTACGTCCGCTTCCCGGTCGTCTCCGACCTCGGGGCGAAGTTCCCGGCCCTCAAAGGCCGCCGCGTCTACGTCGTCATCTGGACGACGACCCCCTGGACCCTGCCGGCCAACATGGCCATCGCTTTTCATCCGGAATATGAATACGCCGCCGCCGAGGTCGAGGGCGACGTCTACATCATGGCCAAGCGGCTCCTCCCGGTCGTCGCCGAGGAGCTCGGTTGGCCCGCGCCCAAGGTCCTGGCCACATTCCCGGGCCGCGACCTCGAGGGATTCAAGGCCCGCCACCCGTTCATCGACCGCGACTCGCTCTTCGTTCTGGCCGATTACGTCACGCTCGACGACGGAACGGGCGCCGTCCACACGGCCCCCGGCCACGGCCACGACGACTACCTGACCGGCGTCGCCTACGGCATCGACATCTATACGCCCGTCGACGACGACGGCCGGTTCACGCCCGACGTCCCGCGCTACGCCGGCCTCCAGGTCTTCGAGGCCAACGCCCGCATCACCGCCGACATGAAGAAGGACGGGTCGCTCCTCAAGGAGTCGACGATCACGCACTCCTATCCGCATTGCTGGCGCTGCAAGAACCCGGTCATCTTCCGGGCCACCGAGCAGTGGTTCATCTCCATGGACAAGGCCGGCCTCAGGGCCAAAGCCCGCGAGGCCATCGCCCGCGTTTGCTGGATCCCCGAGTGGGGCCAGGAACGGATCGACGGCATGGTCGCCGGCCGTCCCGACTGGTGCATCTCGCGCCAGCGCTCCTGGGGCGTGCCCATCCCGGCCTTCAAGTGCAAGGCCTGCGGCCAGCCGTTCGCCGGCGCCGACGTCTGCCGGCACGTCGCCGGGATCTTTGCCGCCGAGGGCTCCAACGCCTGGTTCGTCAGGGAGGCGGCCTCGCTCGTCCCGCCCGGCGCCGCCTGCGCTTCCTGCGGCGGGAAGGATTTTGAAAGAGAATTCAACATCCTCGACGTCTGGTTCGAGTCCGGTTCGTCCCAGAACGTCCTCCAGCGCGCCGCCGGCCACTCCTGGCCCGCCGACGTCTACATCGAGGGCCACGACCAGCACCGCGGCTGGTTCAACAGCTCGCTCCTCATCGGCGTCGGGGTCAAGGGCGGAAGCCCCTTCCGGACCTGCATCACCCACGGCTTCATCCTCGACGACCAGGGGAAGGCCATGTCGAAGTCGATGGGCAACGTCATCGACCCCGGCGAGGTCATCAAGCGCAGCGGCGCCGAGATCGTCCGGCTTTGGGCGGCCATGCTCAATTACAAAGAGGACGCCCGCTTCGGCACGGAGATCGAACAGCGCGTCGTCGAGGCCTACCGCAAGATCCGCAACACCTGGCGCTTCCTCCTCGGCAACGTCTCCGACTTCGTGCCGGCGCGGGACACGGTGGCCGAGGCCGACCTCGTCGACCTCGACCGCTGGATCCTCCACCGCTTCGAGGAGGTCCGGGCCCGCGTCATCAAAGCTTATTCGGATTACGAGTTCCACCCCATCCTCCACGATGTCCTCGACTTCTTCACCGTCGACCTGAGCGCCTTCTACCTCGACGTCGTCAAGGACCGGGCCTACTGTTCGGCCAAGGGCTCGCTCGAGCGGCGCTCAGCCCAGACGGCCATGTTCACGATCCTCCGCGACAGTCTCCTCCTCATGGCCCCCATCCTGTCGTTCACGGCCGACGAGGCCTGGGCGCATGTCCCGGCCTTCGAAGGCAAAGACCTGTCGGTCCACCTGGGCGAGTTCCCCGAGGCCTCGGACTGGCTCAAGTCGGCGCGGGTCGGATTTGCCGCGGACATGGCGACCCTCCTTGGCGTGCGCGAGATGGCTCTCAAGGAGCTCGAAAAGGCCCGCGAAGCCAAGCTCATCGGCAATTCCCTCGAAGCCCGGGTAACGCTCCAGGCGCCGGCCGTCGCGGCCGTGTTCCTCGAATCGCGCAAGGTCGCCCTGGCCGCGCTCCTCATCGTTTCCCAGGTCGAGGTCGAGACGGCCCCCGGCGCTGAGCTCGTGATCGCGGTCGACAAGGCCGCCGGCGCGAAGTGCGAGCGCTGCTGGAATTACTCGACTTATGTCGGCACGAGCCCGGACTGCCCGACCTTCTGCGCCCGCTGCGAGAAGGCGGTCAAGGCCTCCCGCCCATGAAGAAGAACGCCCCCTATGTCCTGCTCGTGGTCATCCTGGTCGCCATCGACCAGGTGACCAAGGGCATTGTCGCCCGCTGCGTCCAGCTCTACGAATCGGTCCCGGTCATCCCTGGCTTCTTCAACATCACCCGCATCCATAACAAGGGCGCCATCTTCGGCACGTTCTCCCAGACGAACAACCCCCTCATCTTCGTCCTGCTGACGACGGCCTCGATCGCCGCCCTGGTCCTCGTCGTCACCTATTTCCTGAAGACGCCGGCCACGGACAAGCTCATGAAGATCGCCTTGACGCTGATCATGGCCGGGGCGCTCGGGAACCAGTTCGACCGGCTCGTCCGCGGCCACGTCATCGACTTCCTCGACTTCTACGTCGGCAAGGCCCATTGGCCGTTCTTCAACGCGGCGGATTCCTGCATCACCATCGGCGCCTGCCTGATGCTCGTCATCCTGTTCAGGAGGAAACCCGAATGTTCCCCGTCCTCTTAAAGATCGGCCCCCTGACCATCCACACCTACGGCTTCATGATGGCCGTCGGCGTCGCCCTGGGGCTGTGGTTCATCTACGTTCAGGCGAAGAAAGCCGGCCTCGACGCCAACAAGATCATGGACGCCGCCTTCTACACCATCATCGTCTCGCTCATCGGCGCCAAGCTCCTCCTGTTCGTGAGCAATATCTCCTACTACATCAATTTCCCCAAGGAGCTCTTCTCGCTGGCCCGGTCGGGCGGCGTCTTCCAGGGCGGCCTGACCTTCGGCACGATCTACGCCCTGTGGTATTTCCGCCGCAAGAAGATCCCGACCTGGAAAACGGCCGATCTCATCGCCCCGGCCCTGGCCATGGGCCACGGCTTCGGCCGGATCGGCTGTTTCAGCGCCGGCTGCTGCTACGGCAGTGAGTGCGCCGCGCCCTGGGCCGTCGTCTTCAAGAACGCATACGCCTCCCAGCTGACCGGCGTCCGCCTCAACACGCCCATGCACCCCGTCCAGCTCTACGAGGCGGTCCTCAACTTCATCAACTTCGGCGTCCTCTTCCTCATCCTGAAGAAAAAGAAATTCGACGGCCAGGTCTTTTCGTTTTATATTATCAACTATTCGATCATCCGCTTCTTCACCGAATACTTCCGCGGCGACCACGAGGACAAGATCTACTTCATACGCGGATCGTCGGCCTTCTCGAGCCTGTCGCTGCCGCAGCTGTTCTGCGTTCTGGGGCTCATCGCCGGCGTCGTCCTCTTCGTCGTCTTGAAGAGGCGCCAACGTGCCGACAGCTGATCTCGTCGTCGGACCTGAAGCCGCAAAAGGCACGCGCCTCGACGTCTTCCTCGCCGACAGGATCGAAGGTCTATCGCGGTCGCAAGTCCGCAAGGCCATCGACTCGGGGGGCGTGCGGGTCGGCTCCTTCACCCGCAAGGCCGGCTACAAGCTCAAGCCCGGGGACCATATCCACGTCGCCTACGAGATCCCCGAGCCGGAGGGCGCGCTCGTCCCGCAGTGTATCCCCCTCAAGATCGTCTACATGGACGCCGACGTCATCGTCATCGACAAGCCGCCGCGCCTCGTCGTCCACCCTGGGCCGGGGCACCCCTCGGGAACGCTCGTCAACGCCCTCATCTATCACTTCCCGGAGATCGCCCTCGTGGGCAACGAGCATCGGCCGGGGATCGTCCACCGGCTCGACCAGGACACCTCGGGGGTCATGGTCGTGGCCCGTTCGGCCCGGGCCTGGTCGTTCCTCCACGACCAGTTCAAGCGGCGTGTCGTCTGGAAGACTTACCTCGCATTGGCCTGGGGCCGGATCACGGCGACGGAAGGCAAGCTCAGCTGGCCTCTCGGCCGTCATCCGAAAGAAGGGGCCAGGATATCCATCCGGTCGCGCAGCCCCAAGAGGGCCGAGACCTTCTTCCAGGTCCAGCGGACCTTCAAGGACACGACCCTCCTCGAGGTCAAGCCGGTCACCGGCCGGACCCACCAGATCCGGGTCCACCTGGCCGCGGCCGGGCACCCCGTCGTCGGCGACCCCGTCTACGGGCGGAGGCACGAGCCGCGGGAGTTTCCGCGCATCTTCCTCCACGCCCACACCCTGTCGTTCCTCCATCCCGAGACGGAGGAGCGCCTGACCTTTGCCTCGCCGCTCCCCCCCGACCTCGAAGAGGTCATCGCCCGCGAGCTCCGCCTGGGTCAGTGACGTCCCCAAGAACGCGGCTATTCCTCCGGCAAAACGGCGGGGCAGAGTCCTTTCCGGATATTTCCCAGAAGTGCGGCGGAGCGACTCGGAGGAGCGGCGCTGGGAAATATCTTGGTCAAGATATCTCGCAGAATTGGGGCTTCGAGCGCTCAGCCCCAATTCTGCAGGTCGCTTCGAAGACTCCGCTTCCCGCCGTAGGACGGATGGGGGGTGACGCCGAGGGAGGAACCGACCTGAAGCCGACGGAGCGGCATGCCCCGAGCCGAGAAGTCCTTAAAACGAGCGGAGATGATCCCCGAGGCCCTCAGCGGCCCTCCGCTAGGAACAAGGTTTTTCCGCTTGAGCAATACGGCGGTTTTGGGTAGAATAGCCCTTCGTTCTTTCCGAGAATCCCAGGAGGCTCGAGGATGAAAGACTATTCCATCGACAAAATAAGAAATATCGCCCTCGTCGGGCACGGGTCCTCCGGCAAGACCACTCTCGCGGCCGCTTTCCTTTTCGACGCCGGGGCGACCGGCCGCCTGACCAAGGTCGACAAGGGCAACACCATCACCGACTACGACCCCGACGAGATCGAGCGCAAGATCTCCATCAACGCCACCCCCTGCTTCTGCGAATGGAAGGACCACAAGGTCAACCTTATCGATACCCCCGGCTACAGCAACTTCCTCTGGGACACCCGGGCCGCCCTGCGGGCGGTCGACGGCGCGGCCGTTTTCATCGACGCCGTGGCCGGGGTCGAAGTCGGGACCGAGAAGGTCTGGGAGATGATCGAGGAGCGCGGCCTGCCCCGCCTCATCGTCATCAACAAGATGGACCGTGAGAACGCCAACTTCGCCAGGGCCCTCGAGTCGGTCCGAGAGTTTTTCGGCCGCCAGGCCGTCCCCGTCGAGCTTCCGATCGGCGAAGAGAAGAACTTCACCGGCGTCGTCGACATCGTCGAGAAGAAGGCCTACGTCTTCGAGAAGGACGAGAGCGGCAAGATGACGGAAGGTCCGGTCCCGGCGGGATTGGCCGACGAGATCGAGCGTCGCAACAAGGAGCTCGTCGAGCTCGTCGCCGAGTCCGACGAGAAGCTCATGGAGAAGTACTTCGAGACGGGCGCGCTCACCCCCGAGGAGTTCCGGGCCGGCCTCAAGAAGAGCATCCTTCACCATCAGATCTTCCCTGTCTTCGCGGCCTCGGGCCTGGCCAACATCGGCGCCCAGACCCTCCTCGACGGCATCCTGGCCTACCTGCCTTCGCCCGTCGAGGCCGGCCCCGTCAAGGCCATGGTCAACGGGGAAGAGCGGAAGGTCCAGCCGTCAACCGACGACCCTTTCGCCGCCATCGTGTTCAAGACGATCTCCGACCCGTATACGGGCCGGATCTCCCTGATGCGCGTCTTCTCGGGCCGGACCAACCCCGACGGCACGGTCACCAACACGACCCGGGACACCGACGAGAAGCTCGGCGGGCTGTTCTTCCTCCAGGGCAAGGACCAGGTCGCGGCCGGCCAGGCCAAGGCCGGCGACATCGTGGCCACGGCCAAGCTCAAGGTCACCGCGACCGGCGACACGCTGAGCGCCAAGGGCTCGGGCATCGTCTTCACGCCCATCGCATTCCCCCTGCCGTCGATCTCCTTCGCCATCGAGCCCAAGACGCGGGCCGACGAGGACCGCATCTCCCAGGCCACCCACCGCATCACCGAGGAGGACCCGACGGTCCGCATCGAGCGCGACCCGAACACGGCCCAGCTCCTCATCTCGGGCAACGGCGAGCTCCATGTCCGCATCATCACCGAGCGGCTGAAGAAGCGCTACAACGTCGACGTCGACCTCAAGCCGCCCAAGATCTCCTACCTCGAGACGATCAAAGGCCGGTCCGACGTCCAGGGCCGGCACAAGAAGCAGACCGGCGGCCGCGGCCAGTTCGGCGACTGCTGGATCAAGTTCGAACCCCTGCCTCGCGGTCGGGACTTCGAATTCGAGGACAAGATCTTCGGCGGCTCCATCCCGCGCAACTTCATCCCCTCGGTCGAGAAGGGCCTCCAGGAGGCCCGCAAGAAGGGTGTTCTCGCCGGCTACCCGACGGTCGACTTCAAAGCCATCCTCTACGACGGGTCTTACCACGACGTCGACTCGTCCGACATCGCCTTCAAGATCGCGGCCAGCAAGGCCTACAAGAAGGGTATCCGCGAGGCCAAGCCGACCCTGCTCGAGCCGGTCATGAACGTCGAGATCTACACGCCCGAGGCCTACATGGGCGACATCATGGGCAACCTCAACGGCCGGCGCGGCAAGGTCCAGGGCATGGAGCAGAAGGGGACCATGCGCGTCCTCAAAGCCCAGGTGCCGATGTCGGAGATGCTCGACTTCGAGCCGACCCTGACCTCGATCACGGGCGGCCGCGGCTCCTTCCTGATGGAGTTCGACCACTACGAGGAAGCGCCGTCGCACATCCAGCAGAAGATCATCGCCGAGGCGGTCAAGGAAGGCCGGGTCAGGCCGGAAGAAGAAGACTAGGGCCGACCCGTCCGGGGCTCAAGCCCCGGATCGCCGCCGCGTTTCTCTGACGAAGAGGAGAAGCACTGCCGCGGCGGCTGTCAATCCCAGCGACAGATGAAAAGGCGCGTTTTTGCCTATTTTGTCCCAGAGGAAGCCGGCAACGAGCGAGGCCGGGAAGGCGCAAAAGCCGATGACCATCTGAAAGCCCCCGAGGACCGAGGCCCGATAGGGCTGGGGCGCAAGCTCGGCGGCGATCGTCTTCTGGACGGGGTCGAGAGCGCCCTTATGGATGCCGTACAGGGCGAAGATAGCGGCCACGGCAAGAAGTCCCCGGGCGAAGACGACGCCAGCACAAACAGCCGCCCAAGCCCCCAGGGCCATGAACAGGACAGGCTTCCGTCCGATCCGGTCCGAAAGGCGCCCGAAGGGATAGGATACGAGAGCCGCGACAGCCGAGAAGACGAGAAAGAGGACGGGGATCGTGCCCGCCTTGAAGCCTTCCGACTTGGCGTAGATCAAAAGGAACGAATAGGTGAAAGCTCCGAGGGCGAAGACCGCGTTGAGGACGATGTAGAGGGCCAGGTTCCGATCGATGTCCTTGAAGGACAGCCCCTTGAAGACGCGGGCCACGGGCGATTTCAGCTCCTTGATGTTCTTCAGGATCAGGGCCGCGCCGATAAGAGAGGGGATCGCGGCCAAGGCGAAGAGGAGACGATAGCCCAGGACGTTGAAGAGGGCGATGGAGATGAGGATCCCGACGACGGATCCGAAGTTGTCCATGGCCCGGAGAAGGCCGAAATGGCCGCCCCTGTTCGCGTCGGTCGAGATGTCGGCCAACATGGCGTCGCGCGGGGCGCCGCGGATCTTGCCGGCCCGGTCGAGGACGCGGAAGGGAATGAGGTGCTGCCAGACCGACGACGCCGCGTAGCCGAGCCGTGACAGGGCGCCGCACAGATAGCCCGTCCAGATGAAGACCTTGCGCTTGCGGATCTTGTCCGAATAATAGCCGGCGACGGCCTGGGAGAGCGAGACGATGGCCTCGCCGAGGCCATCGAGGAAGCCCAGGGCGGCCATGTTGGCCTTGAGGACCTGGGTCACGAAAAGCGGCCAGACGGGATTGATGATGTCCGAGCCCATGTCGTTGAGGAACGAGGCGATGGCGAAGGTGCGGATCGTCTTTGTTGTCTCTCCCGGTCGCTCCGGTGCTTGGGGCGTTCTTTCTTCGGGCATGGGGCTCCTCGGGTCTATGCCGGTCGTTGATTGTATCGCTTTTCGCAGCGTCGCGAAAGTGCCGCGCGTTGACGGCCGGAAAGGCGGCGGGTATGATACGTGCGAAATCCCCGAACGGAGGACGCCATGATCTTCAGCCGCCGCCCCATCGTGCTTATCGTCGCCACGCTCTGCCTGCGGGGCGCCTTGTCCGCTGTGGCCCGGCCCCAGACCGCGATGCCCGCGGGCCAGGCGCAGACCCCGATGCCGGCCCAGGCGGCCGCGGACAAGCCCGATCCGACCTTGACGCTCGGTATTGGCGATCCCGCGCTGAAGGGCAAAGTCATGGAGATCGGCGCCGGCGCCATCCTCAAGGGCCGGACGGGCCAGCCCATCGGCTTCGAAGCCATGATCCAGGAGATGATGGCCAGCCGCATCGTCCACGTCGGTGAGACCCACAACTCGATGCCCATGCATGAGATCGAATTCCAGGTCATCCGCGCCCTCTACGCCAAGGACAAGCACCTGGCCATCGGCCTCGAAATGATCCCGGTGACTCTCCAGGAAGCGCTCAACAAGTGGACGGCGGGGATCCTGACCAAGGACGAGCTCCTCCGCGAGGTCCGCTGGTACGTCACCTGGAACTTCAACTTCGGCTATTACGAGAAGATCTTCGACTTCGCCCGCGAGCATCGGCTCCCGATCTACGCTCTGAATGCGCCGCGCGAGGTCATCTCGAAGATGCGCATGCGGGGCTGGAACGCCCTGAGCGATGAGGAAAAGGCCTATTTCCCCGGGACGCCGGACACGACGAACGCGGACCACCGGACGCTCATCCGGGCGGTCTTCGAATCCTCCGACATTCCGGAAGCGATGAAGGGCCCGGGCCTGGACTCGGTCTTCGAAGGCCTCTACCGGTCGCAGTCGGCCTGGGACGAGGTCATGGGCGCGAACGCCGTCCGGGCCGCGCAGGCCGAAGGACGGCGGGTCGTCGTCTGCGTCGGCTCGGGGCATCTCCTCTACAACCTCGGCCTCAACCGGCGCGCTTATGAGATGTCAAAGCTGCCGTTCAAGACGGTCATCGCGGTCGAGGTGCCGGCTGGGAAGAAGACCCTGCCCGTCTCGCGAGCGCTCGGGGACTACGTCTTCGGCCTGACGCCGGAGGAGAAGCCGGCCTTCCCGAATATCGGGCTGGGCCTCAAGAAGGTCGAGAACCTGGAGAACCTCGTCATCGACCCGAAGCCGGCCGAGGGCGTCGCCGGACGGTCCGATCTCGAGAAGGGCGATATCGTCCTCTCGGTCGACGGCAAGGCCTATTCGGACATCAACGAGCTGAGGATGGAGCTGGCCAAGCTCCGCTGCGGCGGCGAGGTCAAGCTCAAGGTCCTGCGGGCCGGCGCGGTCAAGGACGTCTTGTTCAAGTGCGAGAAGGCCGCCGAGCCGGCTGAAAAGAAGTGAACGGCCGCATCTCCGGCTGAAGGAGTGAAGGAAATGAAACGAACCAGATCTTTGTCGATCGTAGTGCTCTTAGTTGCGGGGCTGAACCTTCAGCTTTCGGCGCAGACCCGCGTCGCCCCGTCACTTCTGAAGACGCCGGCCGAGCAGGTGAACTACACCGCGTACACCCAGAACGAGGCCCTGGCCGCGTTCTTGAGCGCGCTGGATGACGCCTCGGACGAAGTGGCCGTCTCCATCGTTGGGCGGTCACTCCCATCCGATCCCTATGGGGCCCGGGACATCTTTCTCGTCATGATCAATGAAGAAGAGTCCAGGATCCCCGAGTTCCTGGCTGAGACGAAACCCACCGTCCTCTTCACGGCCGCCCAGCACGGCAACGAACAATCGGCCAAGGAAGCCGTGCTCAGGCTCGTCAGGGATATCGCCCTCGGCGACCTCCGGCCCCTGCTCAAGAAGATCAACGTCCTGGCCATCCCGCAGACGAACCCCTATGGCAACTTCATGAACGTCCGGGTGAACGAGCTCGACCTCGACATGAATCGCGACCATGTCAAACTCGAGGCGGAGGGTGTGAAGGCCATCCACAAGGTGTTCCGGCGTTGGATGCCCGAAGTGACGATCGACGTCCACGAGAAGGGCGACGATTATTACCGGGTGTCCATCGGCTGCGTCTCCAACGTCAACATCGGCCGCGACCTCCAGGACTTCTCCCGCCAGACGACCCTGGCCGAGGTCGAGAAGGCGCTCGAAAAGAAGAGAGTCGCCTTCCATGAATACCTGGTCACCGAGGACCTCGGCGTGGACACGTCGTCGGGCGCCGCCTATCAGTCCGGTCAGGCCGGGACGCGCGAAGAGATGAAACGGTTTTCGACGACCGACCTCAACGACGGACGGAACAGCCTGGGCATCTTCGAATCGCTGTCCTTCATCCAGGAAGGCGCGTCGCGCCACGACCTGGAGACGCTCGAGGCCCGGACGACCTGGCAGTACCAGGGGTTAAGGGCTTTCCTCGAATCCGTCACGGCTCATGCCCCCGAGGTCCTGAAGATGGTCCGAGGCGATCGGGCCCGGCTCCTCGAGCGGGCCGCCGCCAGGGCCGGCGCGGACCCCGTCCACCTCAGGATGAAGTTCGCCCGCGACCCGAAGGAGCCCCAGCTGCTGCTCAAGAGATTCGAGGTCCCCGAATCGCCCATCCGGGGCATCCTCAAGGTCGACAAGAAAGCGGGGGAGACGCTCCTCGCCGGGGACATCGCGCCCGCTCCCGGCCCGCGTAACGTCAAGATCGTCGACGACGTGGTCAAGCACTGGTTCCCGAACGTCGAGCCGACGCTGTCCGTCCCGCGGCCGCGCGGCTACATCGTGCGCGCGGACCGGTTGGATATCGTCGAGACGCTGCTCGGACTGGGCGTCGAGGTCGGACTCATCGCCAAGGACGGCCTCATCGACGCGGAGGCCTACGAGGTGACCGCGATCGTCCCGTCCCGGCTCGACTATATGGCTCCGGAGAAGATCGATGTCGCCGCGAAACCGGTCAAGGTGCCGGTCAAGAAGGGCGATTTCTATGTTGACTGCGTCCAGCCGGCGGCGAACCTTGTGCCGGCGCTCCTCGAGCCGCAGTCGGAGTTCGGCCTCATCCGCTACTGGAAGTTCAAGCTCGTGCCCGAGGCCGGCGGCGTCTTCGAGATCCTGCGCTTCGCCGGGACGGTGGCCCCGGCCGTTATTCCCTATAAGCTTTGGCGGTTCTGATCACTTCAACTTGCCGACGACGGCCATGACGTCGGCGGGAGGCTTGGGCCGGCCGAGGAGCTCACGGGCCTTAAGCCGGTCCTCTTTGCGGCCGAGCTTCTCCAGAATGAGTCCCCCGAAGTATCCATAGGGCTGGGACTCATCCCAATAGGTCAGCGTATAGTCGCGGATGGCCTCGCGCAGGGCCGCGGCCTTATCCTTTTCCCCCATACGGTCGAGCGCGAGGGCGATGAGATAATCCTGCAGGCGGCTGTCGGGGTGGAAGGGCGCGCCGGTGCCGAGATTTTCTGGGTAGAGCTTGGAGAGCTCGAGGGCCCGCACGGCGTCAGCCCACTGACCCTGCGTCAAAGCCTCGAGGCCGATCCCGACGTGTGATCTGACGTAGAGGCCGTGGATATCGCTCGCCCCTTCGTAAGGGAGCGCCGCGACCGCGTCGAGCACGGTCGCGGCCTCGTGCGGATCACCGGCGGCGAGGAGGGCTTCGGCCAGGTCGACCTGGAGAAGAACTTCGGTCGGGAAATCGGCGGCCGCTTTCCGGGCCGCGGCCAGGGCGTCGTCACTCTTGCTCTGCCGGAGGTAGAAGGCCGTCAGCGCATGGCGGGCCCGCCAATTCGCGGCATCGAGCTCGACCGCCCGCGCGAGGTCCGCGGCGGCTCGGACCGGGTCCGTCCTCTCGAAGAACGCGCCGCGGGCCACATAGAACGGGGCGTAATCGGCGTTCTCGCACATCTCGAGGAGGTCCCGGGCCTCATCGATCCGGCCTTTGCCCCAGAGGATGAGGGCCAGATAGTATTTGGGTTTCCAATCGGACGGCCGCGCCGCCACGGCCCACGAGAAGACGGCGATCTCCTCTTCGCGGAACGGGAAGACGAGAAAGGGCGAGACAGTCGACGCTTTGTCGAGATAGGCGGCGCTTTCGGCCGGGGCGCTATCGCGCAGGATGTGGGCCAGCCAATAAAGGACGGTCGCGTGACCGGGGGCCGCTTTGAGCGCCTCCGCGGCGTCGCCGATGAGGCCGAGCCGGAGATAGAACAGGGCCATCTCGATCCAGGTCTCGTGGGGCAGCTCGTTTCGGACGAGCGCGCGGCACGTTTCGAGGTCCTTCGGGTCGCGGCTCATGAGATAACGCTCGAACCGGACCAAGTGGTCAAGCGGATCGACCTCGGCGAGCCAGCCGAGGACGCGGTTGAACTCCGGCTTGCGGCCGGCCAGCCGCTGGGCCACGGCCAGGACTTCGAGGGCGCCGACGTTGAGATCGTCGGCCACGAGGGCCTTGAGCGCGAGCTCGGCGGCCCGGTCGAGGTTCTTTTCGAGGAGGGCGATCTCGGCGGATTGGACGATGGCGACGGCCTCGAACTGCGGGGAGCGGGCCGCCCAGCCGAGGGTTTCCTTGGCATCGACGAGCCGGCCCATCCGCCGGGCCGCCACTCCGTAAACGAAATTGGCTTCGGGATCATACATCGATATCGTGAGCGCCCGTCCGGCCATTTCGAGGGCCTTGGCCGGCTCGCCCCGGCGAGTGGTAAGCTCGGCGGCGCGGGCCAGGGCCCGGACGTGAAGGGGCTCTTCGGCGACAGCGGCCAGGTACTTGTCGAGGGCTTCGCTCAACCGCCGCTCCCGTTCGAGGGCCCGGGCCTGGAGGAACAGGGCTTCGGCGGAACCCCCCGAGGGGGTACTGAAGCGAAGCGGCCGCTCGAGGTCATCGGCCGCCGGTGCGCTTTTATAGACGAGATTGGCCCCGAGCCGGACTTCGAGAGGAGCGTCCGCGGCCGCGCCGGCGAGAGGGACGTCCTTCTTCCAGACCTGCTCGGGCTTGAGGACGACGCGCTCCCGGAAGACCTCCTTGCCCGCCGCGCTCACCGTCAAGTCGTCGGCGACGGGCCGGAGGGGGAAGAGGCCGACGCCGAGGGAATCACCCGAGCGCGCCGCGCTGAGCACGGCGTGGGGCGAGGCCTTGGCCATCGGGCCGATGCCCCGGTAGGGGAACCACTGTTCCTGCCAGCGGTCGGCCGAGCCCGGCGCGAAATCGCCGTGGTCGGACTGGTTGAGGAGGCGTCCGGCCTGGGGTTCGGTGTACTGCCCGTCCTTGTCGGTCAGCAGATCGACCCAGATCTCGCCCGAACGGGACAGGTCCCAGATCCAGACCTTGCGGCCGGGCATGTCCTCGTAGCGCGACCAGTGGCCGAATCCGGTATCGGTCTTCTCGTACCAGCCGCCGTAGAAGTCGGTGTATTCGCCGACCGTGAAATAGCTCTTGGAGCCCGGCGTGGCGTTGTTCCTGTACCAGGAGAGGTCGCGGCCGGAGCGGTCGACGGGCCAGGGCTCGAGCGGGGCGGAGTAATCGTGGCCGATGAACCACTGGCCCGGGAAGATGTATTTCAGGTCGTCGGCGGCGCCCACCGCGGCGCACGACCAGGCGTAATAGGACTGGCTGAACGGCGTCGGGTTGACCCAGAGGGCGTTCGTCTCGAACGCGGCGCTGTCCTTGGGGAGAGTGATGGCGACGCTCCAGCGCGTCCGCGACGGCAGGTCCATCGCGCCGACGACGCAGCTGGCGCTCCCGTCGGGATTCTGGCGGATGATGTAATCGACGGGCGTCGCGGTCGTCGGCGCGTGGCCGACGACGCCGAAGTTGAATTCGATGCCCCCCGAGGTCCACGGCCCGCGCAGGGCGATCTGACGGAACTTGAGGACGTGGTTCCAGTAGAGGAACTCGCGGCCGGTCGCTTGCTCCTTCGCGCCCCAGACCTTGCCGCCGGCCTCCGGCAGGACGGCGACCTCGATGAACGGGTTCTTGAGCCGCACGACGTTCCAGGGCTTGTCGACGGGCTCGGCCGTGAAGCGGTCGAACATGAAGTAGGGGTAGAGCCGGGCGCCTTGGCCCCACATCGATGAACGGGCGAAGATCGGGACGGGGTCCGGGTCGGAGAACGGGTAGGTCCGGATGACCTCGTTCTGTTCCTCGACGGTGGCCGCGCCGGACGAGCCGGGGTGACACGCGGTCGTGGCGGCGAGGGCCAAAACGATCCCGGTGAAAGCGGCAATAGCGAGTCTGGAGCGAGTGAGAGTCTTAGAACAGGAACCGGTCATGCGAGGCCTCCTCGTCAGCCGTCGGCTATCGTGTCACCTTAATATCCGCCCGACGGAATTTTGTCAATGTTCCGATAGCAGGGTTCAGCTCCTTTTTCGTGAGGGAAGTCCGAAGCGAGGCGGCGATGGATATCGCCCCGAAGGCCCCCGTGATGGAAGGGGGGCCCGCCGAAGGCGGGGGAAACCGGATTCGCAGGTTTCCGGGGCTCGGGGGCTGGGGGCGATATCCTGAGCGAGGCTGAGCGAGGGGCTTCCCTAAATATTGATCCGAATTGGCAAAATGACCGTCGTGATCCCCTTCCAGCGGAGCTCCTGCTGGATGGCGAAGGCCGTCTCATTGTGGAGGATGCGGTTGATGAACCCTGGGCGGCGGAAGACGGTTTGCCCGGCGAAGACGGTCGATTTCGGGAATTCGTGCGTCACGCGCTCGCACAGCGCCGATGCCGTCTCGACGACGTCGATGCCCGTGTCGAAGCGAGACTCGGCCGGGAAGCCCAGGCGCCGGGCCAGGTCAACGTATTTCTTGAGCGCATCCTTGGTCGCCGAGGTCAGGCGGCCGACGGACTCGGATTCTTTGAAGGCGCCCGCGTCCACCTCGGCGACGGAGATGAAGACGAAGTTCTTGTAGAGACCGGGGAAGCCGCGGATGATGGACAGGAAGGTGTGGACGCCGAACCCTGAGTAGCCGCTGACGAGCTGGATGGCCGTCATCTCCCGCGGGTCGGCAGGGTCGGGGTTGTATTCGCCCTTGTGACTGATGACGGCGGTGAGCATGTCGTCGAGCTCGCGGACGCCCTTGCGGACCCGGTTGTAATGGCTTTTGATGAGGTAGCAAAGCAGGATCACTCCCGAGGTGATAACCAGGGTCAGCCAGCCGCCGCGGGCGAACTTTTCGAGGACGGTGACGATGAGGATGGTGAGGCACACGGTCAGACCGGTGAGGTGGACCGGAAGGTGTTTTTTCCAGAGCGGGTCCGTCCGCCTGTGCTTGATGAAGAAGCGGGACATCCCCAACTCGGACAGAGAGAAGGTCAGGAAGACATTGATCGAATACATGACCACGAGCGTCGAGATCCGGCCGCGGGAGTAGAGGAGGAGCAGGATGGCCGCGCCGCCCATGAGCAGGACGCCGTTCTGCATGGTCAGACGGCTGGACAGGGAGGCAAAGCGGTGGGGGAACCAGTAGTCGACGGCCATGTTGGACATGACCCGTGGCCCGTCGACGAACCCCGTCTGGGCGGCGACGAGGAGCAGGGCGCCCTCGGCGAAGATCGTGATCAGGGCCAGGATGCTGCCGAAGCTCCAGCCGCCAAAGACTTGGCCCGCCAGCACGGCGTTGAGGGTCTTGCCCGCGACCGGGTGCACGCCGAGAAGAAGGTAGCAGACGAGGATGCCCCCGGCCGTCAGGGCCAGGGAAACGGAGAGATAAACCATCGTCCTCTTGCCGTTCTTGACCCGGGGTTCGCGCATGATCTGGAGGCCGTTCGAGACGGCTTCGATTCCGGTGAACGTGCCACCGCCCATGGAGAAAGCCCGGAGGAAGAGAAGGGCCATGCCACCGAGGCCAAGCGTCGCCAGCCCGCCCTGGAACCCGGACCGGACCGTGCCGGCCACGGCGCCGATCTCGGGGACGTGGCTGATGACGCCGTATCCGATCATCAGAACATGCGTCACGACGAAAACGATGAAGATCGGCGCGAGCATAGTCACCGATTCCTTGATACCGCGCAGGTTGATGACGACGAGGAAGAGGATGGCCACGATCTCGAAGGGTGTCTTGAACGGCTGATAGGAGGCCGGAAAGAAGCTGAAGATAGCGTCTCCGCATGAGACGATGGACACCGTGATCGTCAGCATGTAGTCGACAAGCAGGGCGCTGCCGGATAGGACGCCCGCTTTCTCGCCCAGCGTGTGGGTGGCGACGATATAACCGCCGCCACCGGACGGGAAATATTCGATGATGCGCGAATAGGCGTAGGAGATGATGAAGACGGTCAGGGCGGTGGCCACGGCCAAGGCTAGGGCGAGGTAGGTATGCTGCCCAAGGACCTTGAAGGCCTCCTCCGGGCCGTAGGAGGCGGAAGATAAGCCGTCGGCGCCGAGCCCGATCCAGGCGAGGACGGGGATCAGAGCGAGCTTGTGGAAGAGCGACGGATCCTTGATGTCGCGGGGCTTGCCGATGAGCGTCCGCTTGATCTTACGGCCTACCGTTCCGTTTTCATGGTTCATGTCATGACCTGATGGGTGGACGTGTGCGCTCTCTGGGTTTTCTGGGGGGATTTTCGGCTGGGGCTTATTATAAGCGCGGGAGGGAAAAAATCAAGTGCCCGTCTGACCAGCTCTCAGAGGTTGAGGACGGCTGCGACGGCTTTCCCGATCCCGGCCGGATCCTGGACGATCCGGGCTCCGGCCTCCTCGAGAAGCTCGATCTTATGGGCGGCCGTGCCGTGGCCCCCGGATATAATGGCGCCCGCGTGGCCCATGTGGCGGCCCGGCGGAGCGGTCAGGCCGGCGACATAGGCGATGACGGGCTTCTCGAACCCTGAGCGGATGAGAACAGCGGCCTCTTCCTCGGCCGAGCCGCCGATCTCCCCGATAAGGACGACGGCCTCGCTCCTCGGGTCCTTCTCGAACAGGACCATGAGGTCCGTGAAGGACAGGCCGACGATGGGGTCGCCGCCGATGCCGACGGCGGTCGACTGCCCGAGCCCGAGCGATGTCAACTGATGGACGGCTTCGTAGGTCAGCGTTCCCGAACGGGAAATGACGCCGACCGGCCCGGCCTTGTGGATGGGGGCGGGCATGATGCCGAGCTTCGTCCGGCCGGGCGAGATGATGCCGGGCGTATTCGGCCCGATGAGCAGGGCCGGCGTCCCGCGGAGGAAGGCCTTGACGCGAACCATGTCGAGCGCGGGGATGCCCTCGGTAATGCAGACGATGAGCCGGATTCCGGCCGCGGCGGCTTCCATGACGGCGCCGGCGGCGGCGAGGGCCGGGACGAAGACGACCGAGGCGTCGACGCCCTCTCCGCGGACGGCCTCGGCCACCGTATCGAAGACGGGAAGGCCCAGGTGGCGCGTTCCGCCCTTTCCGGGCGTCACCCCGGCGCGGACGTCCGTGCCGTACTCGATCATGCTCCGGGCGTGGAACGTGCCCTCGCGGCCGGTCAGGCCCTGAACGACGACGCGGGTCCCGGCGTCGACGAGGATGCTCATCGCGCGCCTCCGCGCTCGCGGGCCAGACGGACAGCCTCGCGGGCGGCGGACTCCATATCCGGCGCGGTGGTGAAGGCCAGGCCAGAGTCGGTCAGGATCTTGCGGCCGAGCTCGACGTTCGTGCCCTCCATGCGTGTCACGACGGGCATGCCGACGCCGCATTCGCGGGCCGCGCGGACGATGCCCTCGGCGACGAGGTCGCAGCGGACGATGCCGCCGAAGATGTTGACCAGTGCCGATCGGACGCCGGGATCGGCGGCAAGGATGGCGAAGGCCTTGAACACGGCCTCCTCGGACGCGCCGCCCCCGATGTCGAGGAAATTGGCCGGACGGCCCCCGGCCAGAGCGATAAGGTCCATCGTGGCCATGGCCAGACCCGCGCCATTGACCATGCACCCGACGTCGCCATCGAGCCGGATGAAGCTCAGGCCGGCCCGGCGGGCCTCGAGCTCCTCGGGCAGCATCTCGTCCGGGTCGAAGAGGTCGCGGATATCGGGGTGGCGGGGGAGGCCGTTATCATCGAAGTCCATCTTGGCGTCGACGGCGAGGAGCGCGCCACCGGCTGTGAGGATGAGCGGGTTGATCTCGATGAGCGAGGCGTCGGTCGCCTCGAAGGCGCGGACAAGATCGGCGAAGAGCCTGACCGCCTGCGCGGACGCGGCCCCCGTGAGACCCAAGGCCTGGGCCGCGCGTTCGGCTTGGGCGGGGAGAAGCCCTTCGGTCGGCGATATCGCCTGCCTGAGGACGACGTCCGGTTCGCCGATAGCGAGCGTTTCGATATCCACGCCGCCCTTCGGTGAGACCAGGAGGACGATGCAAGCCTCCTCGCGGCTGAGCGTCAGGCCGACGTAGAGCTCACGGACGACGGCGATGACCTCCTCGACGAGAACGCGGTGGACGACTCGGCCCTGCGGGCCGGTCTGCTCCGTGACCAGCGGCCTGCCGATGAGTCGCGCGGCCGCCGTGGCTGCGTCAGACGGGGACGACGCTTTGAGGATACCGCCCGCCCTGCCCCGGCCTCCGGCGTGGATCTGGGCCTTGACGACCACGGTGCCGCCAAGTCCCTCGGCCGCCGCCCGTGCTTCCGAAGGAGAGGTCACGACCTCACCACGGGGCACAGCGACACCGAATTCGGCGAGGAGTTTTTTGGCCTGGTACTCGTGGATCCGCATAGGCGATTACGATAGCCTTTTTCATGATTTGCGTAAAGGAAATAGGGCTATAAGCCCCTTCTTAAATTATTAGGGAACGGACACGTGAGGTGGCGATGGATATCGCCCCGACGGCCCCCGTGATGGAAGGGGGGCCCACCGAAGGTGGGGGAAACCGGATTCACAGGTTTCCGGGGCTCGGGGGCCAGGGGGGATATCCTGAGCCAAGCCGAATGTGGAAGTTCCCGTCAACAAAAAGGCCGGAGACGGGATCGCCGTCTCCGGCCGAAAGAACTGGGGGACGCGTCTTAGAGCTTGGTCTCCTCGACGGTCTTCTGGACGACGGCGACTGTCTTCTGGAGCATGGCCTTCTCTTCGTCGTTGAGCTTGATCTCGAAAACCTTCTCCATGCCCTTGGCGCTGACCAGGACGGGCACGCCGATAAAAAGGCCATTGACGCCGTACTCGCCTTCGCAGAGAGCGGCGCAGGGGAGGACGCGGCGCTTGTCCTTGAGGTAGGACTCGGCGATGACGATGGCGCTCCAGGCCGGGCTGAAGAAGGCCGAGCCCTTGCCAAAGAGCTTGACGATCTCGGTGCCGGCCTCACGCGTGCGGGTCGCGAGCCGGTCGATCTGCTCCTTGGTGGCGATGTCCGTCAGGGGCACGCCGCCGACCGTCGTCAAACGGGGCAGGGGCACCATGTCGGGGCCGTGGCCGCCGAGGACGGTGCCGGCGACGTCGGTGACCGATACGCCGAGCTCCATGGCGACGAAGGCGCGCCAGCGGGCCGTGTCGAGGGTGCCGGCCATGCCGATGACCTGGTTCCTGGGGAAGCCGGTCAGCTTATAAAAGGCATAGACCATGGCGTCGAGCGGATTGGTGACGATGATGCAGAGCGCCTTGGGCGCGAACTGTTTGACTCCCACGGCCACCTTGGTGATGATGTCGAGGTTGACGGCGAGGAGGTCCTCGCGGGTCATGCCGGCCTGGCGGGGCCTGCCGGCCGTGATGATGACGACGTCGGCGCCGGCGATGTCCTTGTAGTCGGACGTGCCGGTGATGGCCGCGTCGTAGTTGCCATGGGGGGCCATCTCCATGAGGTCGAGGGCCTTGCCCTTGGCCGGGTTCTCGAGCTCGGGGATGTCGAGGATGACGATGTCGCCGAGTTCTTTCTGGGCCGCCAGCATGGCCAGGATCTGGCCGATCTGTCCGCCGCCGATGAGGGCGATCTTCTTGCGCATGTCTGTCTTCTCCTTGTTTCAGTGGGCCCGGGCTCAGCCCTTGACGTAGCCTTCCCAGGTCTCTTTGAGCTTGGGGTTCTTGACCCAATCCATGACGTAGTCGGTGAACACCTCGCCGGTAACGCCTGTGGCGCGGCCGGTCATGACCATCTTCTTCTCGTACTGGCCGGTGATATCGAGGGCCATCTCGAGCTTCTTTCCGATCTCCGTGCGGCCGATGTGGCCGAGGAGCATGGCCGCGGCCCGGATCATGCTGCAGGGATCGGCGTACTGGGCCCGGCCCTCGGTGACCATGCGGGGCGCTGAGCCGTGGATGGCCTCGAACATGGCGTACTGCTTGCCGATGTTGGCGCTGCCGGCCGTCCCGACGCCGCCCTGCATCTCGGCGGCCTCGTCGGTGAGGATGTCGCCGTAGAGGTTGGGCAGGACCAGGACCTGGAAATCGCGGCGGCGCTTCTCGTCGACGAGCTTGGCCGTCATGATGTCGATGTACCAATCGTCGGCCTCGATGCCGGGGTAGTCCTTGGCGATGCGATAGAAGTTCTCGAGGAAGCGGCCGTCGGTCGTCTTGACGACGTTGGCCTTGGTAACGCAGGTGACGCGCTTGCGGCCGTTCTTCGTGGCGTTCTCGAAGGCCAGCCGGCAGATGCGGTCGGAGCCGGGGCCGGTGATGAGCTTGAAGTCGATGGAGATATCCTCGTCGACGTCGATGCCGTTGGAGCCGAGGGCGTAGAGGTCCTCGGTGTTCTCGCGGAAGAAGATCCAGTCGATGCCCTGTTTGGGGATGCGGACGGGCCGGACATTGGCGAAGAGATCGAGCTCTTTCCGCATGGCCACGTTGCAGCTCTCGATGTTCGGCCAGGGGTCGCCCTTGCGCGGCGTCGTCGTGGGGCCCTTGAGGGTGACGGGGTACTTCTTGATCGCCTCGAGGACGTCGGCGGGGATGGCGCAGCCGTGGGCGGCCCGGTTCTCGATCGTCAGGCCGTCGATGTCGTCGACGACGACGCGGCCGGACTTAACCTCGTCCTCGAGCAGGAACTCGAGGACGCGCTTCGATTGGGCGGCGATGTAGACCCCGATGCCGTCGCCGGCGAGGATGCCGATCTTGAGCGGGGAGAGCTTGGAGTAGTCGATCCAATCAGGGGCGGACTTGACCTTTTCCATGCGCTTCATCTGGGCTTCGAGGAGCTTGCCGAAGTGCTCCTTGGCACGATTGATCGCGGCGTGATCCATTCTGTGGTCCTCCGTTACATGGTGATTTTTGGAAAAAACCGGAAATGAATTCTATCCGGATTCGCCCCGGAAAGCAAGAGCCTGTTTTGGCCCTCGCCCGGCCGCGGAGGGACCTCGGGGATCATCTCCGTTCGCTGCGGTGATTTGGGACGCCTTCCCGCTCCGGAGCCGAGTTAAAGATTCCGCGTCTCCGTCCCGTAAAGGCTAAATCACCGCTCTATGCTCACTCCGATGATTCCCCTCAGCCCCTGCTTCTGCGGCCTCCTGGGAAAATGGGGACGTTTCTATTTTTGAAAGTCATTCAAATTTTCGAAAAACAGAAACGTCCCCATTTTCTTGTCAATTCTCTTTCTTGACGGCTTTGACAACACGACGGCAAAACCGATAAAGTAGTCGGGCAAAACCAGACACAGGAGAGAATGATGCTCGAGGCATATTCGGCGATGGAAAAGGAACGGGCCAAGGCGGGGCTGCCGCCGCTGCCCCTGACGCCCCCGGAGGTCGAAGAGGTCTGCCAGGGCCTCGAATCCGCGGACAAAGAGCAGGGCGCCCTGCTCCGCGGGCTTCTCGAGGACCGGGTGCCCCCTGGCGTCGACCCGGCGGCCAAGGTCAAGGCCGACTGGCTGGCGGCCGTGGCCAAGGGGACGGTCAAGTCTTCCGCGCTCACTCGCGAGGAGGCCGTCCGCGTTCTCGGGACGATGCTCGGCGGCTACAACGTCGGGCCCCTCGTTGAGGCTCTCTCCGACGATGCGATCGCCGGCGCGGCCGCTGAGGCCTTGAAGAAGATCGTCCTCGTCTACGGCCAGTTCGAGACCATCGCCAAAATGGCCCCGATAAACCCCCACGCTCGATCCGTCCTCGAATCCTGGGCGGCAGGGGAGTGGTTCCTGTCGCGGCCCGAGTTCCCGGCCAAGATCGTCCTCAAGGTCTTCAAGGTCGACGGCGAGATCAACACGGACGACTTCTCGCCGGCCGGAGACGCTCCGACCCGCCCCGACATCCCCCTTCACGCCAAGTCGATGGGCCTGAAGCGCTTCCCGGGCGGAAACGACCTCATGAAGACGTTCCGCGAGGAGGGCCACCGGGTGGCCTTCGTCGGCGACGTCGTCGGCACGGGCTCGAGCCGGAAGTCGGCCTGCAACTCGCTCATGTGGCACATCGGCGAGGACATCCCCTTCGTCCCCAACAAGAGACGGGCCGGCGTCGTCATCGGCGGCCTCATCGCGCCCATCTTCTTCAATACGACCGAGGACTCCGGCGGCCTGCCCCTCATGGCCGACGTGACCAAGATGAAAACGGGTGACATGATCACCCTCGATTTCGCGGCCGGGGCCATCCTCGACGCCGGCGGGCGGAAGATCTCGGACCTCGCCGTCAAGCCCGCAACGCTCAAGGACGAATTCCGGGCCGGGGGACGGCTCACGCTCATCATCGGGCGCCAGCTTACGGCCAGAGCCCGCCAGGCCCTCGGCCTCGGCGAAGCGGATTTCTTCACGACGGTCATGAATCCCGTGCCCAAGCCCCGCCAGGGCTACACGCTGGCCCAGAAGATCGTCGGCCGCGCCTGCGGCCTCCCCGGGGTCCTGCCCGGGACGGCCTGCGAGCCGCATATGACCACGGTCGGCTCCCAGGACACGACCGGACCGATGACGGCCGACGAGCTCAAGGAGCTGGCCTGCCTCGAGTTCCAGGCCGACCTGTTCATGCAGTCGTTCTGCCACACCGCCGCTTATCCCAAGCCGGCCGACGTCAGGGTCCACAAGACGCTGCCGGCCTTTATGATCGCCCGCGACGGCGTCGCGCTGAAGCCCGGCGACGGCATCATCCATTCCTGGCTGAACCGGCTCGGACTCCCGGATACGGTCGGCACGGGCGGCGATTCGCACACGCGGTTCCCCATCGGCGTCTCGTTCCCGGCCGGCTCGGGGCTCGTCGCCTTCGCCGGCGCGCTCGGCTTCATGCCCCTCGACATGCCCGAGTCCATCCTGATCAAGTTCAGCGGGCGGCTCAATCCCGGCCTCACCCTTCGCGACGCTGTCAACGCTATCCCGTACTTCGCCGTGAAGAGGGGCCTGCTGACGGTCGAGAAGAAGAACAAGAAGAATGTCTTCAACGGCTGCGTCCTCGAGATCGAAGGCCTCGAGGACCTGACCGGGGACCAGGCCTACGAGCTGACCGACGCGTCGGCCGAGCGCTCGGCGGCCGCGTGCGTCATCTCCCTCAAAGAGGAGCGCGTCGCCGGGTACCTCAAGAGCAACGTCGCCCTGATGGAGGAAATGATCAAGGAGGGCTACCAGAGCGCCGAGACCTTGCGCCGCAGGATCGATGCCTGCAACGCCTGGCTGGCGAAACCCGAGCTGCTCAAGCGCGATCCCCACGCCGAATACAAGGCCGTCCTGGAGATCGACCTGGCCGAGGTCACCGAGCCGCTCGTCGCTTGCCCCAACGACCCGGACGATGTCCGGCCGCTCTCCGCGGTCGCCGGGGACGCGGTCCAGGAGGTCTTCATCGGCTCATGCATGACCAATATCGGCCAATTCCGGGCCGCCGCCCGCATCCTCGACAAAGGCACGCCGGTGGCCAGGACCTGGATCACGCCGCCGACCAAGATGGACGCGGCCCAGCTCATGCGTGAAGGATACTACGCGATCTTCATCGGGTTCGGCGGCCGGACCGAGATGCCCGGCTGCTCGCTCTGCATGGGCAACCAGGCCCGCGTCGCCCCCGGGACGACCGTCTTTTCGACCTCGACCCGGAATTTCGATCATCGGCTTGGCGACAATACCCGTGTCTATCTCGGCTCCGCGGAGCTGGCCGCCCTGACGGCCCTCCTGGGCCGCATCCCCAAGGTCGACGAGTACATGGCCGTCATGAAGGAAAAGGTGCTGCCCAAGGCGGACGAGATCTACCGCACCCTCGAGTTCCACAAGATGGGCGACTTTGGCCTGGGGTATGTCAGATGATCCGGCTCGACGGGCGGAAGGCCCTGATCACGGGCGGCTCGAGGGGCATCGGCCGGGCCACGGCGCTCCTCTTCGCCAAGGCCGGCGCCGACGTGGCCATCAGCTACGTCAGCAACCAAAAGGCGGCCGAGGAAGTCGTAAAAGAAGTGGAAAAGATGGGCCGCCGTGCGCTGGCGTACCAGGCCGAGATGTCCTCCCGGCCCGACATCGACCGCATGGCCGGCGACATCCTGTCCCGCTGGGGCGAGCTCGACACGCTCGTCAACAACGCCGGGATCTGGACCTATCTCGAGACGGGCAAGCTCGAGGATGCGGTCTATCACGAGACGATCGGGGTCAACGTCGACGGCGTCTTCTTCGCCATCAACGCCGTCGTCCCAGCCATGAAGGAGCACGGCCGGGGGTGGATCGTCAACGTGACCTCGACCGCGGCGGTCCGGGGGGAGGCCTTTCACTCCCATTACGCCGCCAGCAAGGGGGCCCTTCACTCCCTGACCAAGTCCCTGGCCGTGGAGCTAGCCCCCTACGGGATCAGGGTCAACGCCGTGGCCCCTGGCTGGACCGACACCGACATGTGCACGGCCTCGTTCAGCGAGCCAGGGTTCAGGGAGAAGGTCCGTCAGTCGATCCCCCTGAAGCGGATCCCCCCGCCTGAGGACGTCGCCGGGCCCATCCTGTTCCTGGCCTCTGACCTGGCCAGGCACGTTACAGGGGAGATACTCGATGTCAACGGGGGGTCGGTCCTATGCGGAGGGTAGGCGGCGCGGCTAGCCACCGTCGGCGCCAGAAATCCCCCCAAAAAGTCTTGACACTTTTTGAGCAGATGTGGTACTAAGGACGAGTCAAATGTCTAAGCACCACCTCTCGGTCATCATCGTCCCGCACACGAAAACCAGCACCAAAACGCTGTGCTTTTCCAAGAAGGCCCTGAAAGCCCTGGCAATCGGCGGGATCGCCTTGGGCCTGGTCCTCCTAGCGGTGCTCGTCGACTATGCCCGGATGAGCGTCATCAGGGGCCGGTACAAGGCCTTACGGATCGAGACCGCCGAGCAGAAATCGACGATCGCCGGCTACGAGAAGTCCATCGGCGAGCTCCAGACGAAGATCTCCAACCTCGAGAGCTACACCAAGAAGCTCAACATCATGGCCGGGCTGAAATCGGCCGACGTCCTGACCGCCCCGGCGGGAGTAGGCGGCGGCGCCCCCGGCGACGACGAACGGGTGCCGGAGATCGATCCGGCCGAGGCCCCGGCGCCGAGCGGCCCCACGGTCATCGAGCCGGGGACGGTCCAGACCCTGAGCCAGAAGGCCCTGAGCATCGAGAACAACCTGACGAGCCTGCTCAGCTTCTTCGAGAGCGATAGCCTCCGCCTGGCCTCGACCCCCTCCATCATGCCGGCGACCGGCTGGATGGCTTCGGTCTTTGGCCACCGGAACGACCCGTTCACCGGGGCCTGGACGATGCACTGGGGCATCGACATCTCGACCAACACCGGCAACCCCATCATGGCCACGGCTGACGGCATCGTCATCAAGGTCCAGACGGACAAGTACCTCGGCAAGAACGTCACGATCAGCCATGGCAACGGCTTCACGACCGTCTATGGCCATATGAGCAATTTCGCCGTCAAGGCCGGTCAGAAGGTCAAGAGGCGCGACATCATCGGCTACATCGGCCAGACGGGCAAAGCGGCGGGCCCCCACGTCCACTACGAGGTCTTCAAGGACGGCAAGCGCGTCGACCCGCGGAACTTCCTGCTCGAAGAATAGCCGGCCGGCCCGGCCCCCTCACCCCCAGGCATCACCCGGGGCGATCTTCGTCCCGAGCGAGAAGGCGTGGGCCGACATGAGGCCTTTCCCCTCCGGCTGGAGCTCCTCGATGAGGTAGGAGGTGGCCCCGCCGCAGGCGACCTCGAGGCCGGGCTTTCCGACCTTGAGGACCGTTCCCGGGGTGGCTTCCTCCTCAGGCCTCGGACACTCGGGCGAGTCGACGGCGTGCCCGCGGACGATGTTGATCCTTTTCCCTCGGCACGAGGTGAAAACGCCGGGCCGTTCGGCCAGGGCCAGGACCTTCCTATCGACGGCGCCGGCCGTATCCGACCAAGAGACGCGGCCGTCTTCCTTGCGGATCTTTGGGGCGAGGGTCGCCAGCGCCTCGTCCTGCCTGAGGCGCGTCACACGGTCGATCCCGGCCAAGGTCGAAACGAGAAGTCTTGCCCCCAGGTCAGCCAGCCGCATCTCCAATGCATGGGCCGTCTCGCGAGGCGTAACGGCGACCCGCTCCTGGGCCAGGATATCGCCTTCGTCCATCCGGTCGTTGAGCTCGATGATGGTCACTCCCGTCTCGGAGTCGCCGTTGAGGACGGCCCACTGGACGGGCGCGGCCCCGCGGTATTTCGGGAGGAGAGAGAAGTGAGCGTTGACGGAGTGATAGCGGGGAAGATAATGGACGGCGCGGGGGATGATCTGGCCGTAGGCGACGACGACGCTGATGTCCGGCGTGGCCGCCTTGATCCGTTCGAGGGCCGCCTCGTCCGTCCGGATGCGGGCCGGTTCGATGACGGGGATGCCCCGCTCCACGGCGAAGGCCTTGACGACAGACGGTGACAGTTTGCGGCCGCGCCCGGCCGGCTTGTCGGGCTGGGTGACAACGAGTCTTACGGCATGGCCCGCGTCGAGGAGGGACCGGAGGGAAGGGAGAGCCGCGGCAGGGCTCCCGAAGAAGACGGTGTTCATGGTTCTTTAGCGGCGGCCGCGGCCTTCTTGAGCTTCTTCTTGATCAGGGCCCTCTTCAAGGCCGAGAGCTTGTCGACGAAGAGGATCCCCTCGAGATGATCGATCTCGTGGCAGAGGGCCCGGGCGAGCAGGTCCTCGCCTTCGATCTCGATTTGGCGCCCCTCGAGGTCGAGGCCGCGGGCGACGACCCGGTAAGGCCGGGCGACCTTCTCCTTGATGTCGGGGACCGAAAGGCAGCCTTCCTCGCAGATGGCCTCGCCTTCCTTGGACACGATCTCGGGGTTGATCAGGACGTGGAGGGAGTCCTTGTCCTCGCCGACCGAGAGGTCGACGACGATGAGACGCTTGCTGACGCCGACCTGGGGCGCGGCCAGCCCGACGCCGGGGGCGCGGTGGACGGTCTCGACCATGTCGCGGGCCAGGCGGACGATGTCCTCTGTGATCTCGTCGACGGCCTCCGACTTTCGCGTCAGGATCGGGTCGCCGATGATGAGGATTTTGCGTATGGCCATCCTATTATTCCGGCCTTATTTTATCCGAAAACCGGACGCCTTTGCAAAGACGCCGCCGGCGAATGCAAATGGGGACGTTTCGATTTTTTTTACAGAATAGGCCGTCGGTCGGAAGATAGAAACGTCCCCATTTCCTGCCCGGAAAAGCCGAAGGCCGAGGCAAAAAAGAGGGACAGCCCCCTGACGGAGGCCATCCCTCTCGAGACTCAGATGACGGCGGACGGGGGCGGCGGCTCGTCCGCGGCGCCGGCGTTCTTGAGCGGGATCTTGATGAGGTAGAGCCCGATCAGGACGAGCACGGCCAGGCCGCCGATGTAGAGGTCGACGGCGCCGAAATACTTGCCGCTCTTGAAGATCGAGGGAATATCAAAATGGATGATGTTGTTGAGGAAGAAGAACTTCCAGGCCGCGCGGACGAGGCCCATGAGCCCTTCGCCCGCGATCAAGCCGGCGGCGAGGAGGATGCCGACGTTGGTCGCCCGGGCCGTCTGGGCGGCGTTGAACTTCCTCTTGGCCATGGCCTTGTCGACGAGGCCCTTGAACATGCCGCCGACGAAGATGGCGAAGGTCGTCTCGAGCGGCAGGTACATGCCGACCGCGACGAGCATCGGCGACCTGACCTGGACGAGGATGAACGCGAAGCCCATGAGCATCCCGACGATGACGAGGGGCCAGGCCATCTCGCCGCCGACGATGCCCTTGGACAGGGCGGCCATCAGTCCGGCCTGGGGCGCGGGCAGGTCCTTGCTGCCGAAGGTGAACGCGCCGTTGAGCAGCATGAGCGGGAAGTACATGACGAGCGAGGCGACGAGGATGCCGAAGATGTTGCCGATCTGCATCTTGTAGGGCGTGCCGCCGAGGATGTGCCCGACCTTGAGGTCCTGGAGCATCTCGCCGGCGACGGCCGAGGAGACGCAGACGACCGCGGCGACGCCGAGGACGGCCGCGACGCCCGTCGTCCCGGTCGCTCCGACGAGGACCATCAGCAGGGCGGCGATGATGAGCGTCGAGAGGGTCAGTCCGGAGATGGGGTTGTTGGACGAGCCGATCGTCCCGACGAGGTTGCCGGAGACCGCGGCGAAGAAGAAGCCGGCGATAGCCATGACCACGGCGGCGAGGATCGCCGAGCCGAACGACTTGGAGAAGGTCTGATAGACGAAGACCATGAGGATGAAGGTCAGGGCCATGAGGATCACGACGACCTTCATGTTCAGGTCTTTTTCGATCCGGGAGACGACCTCGGCCTGACCGGCGGCCTTCTTGATGTCGCCGATGGAGCGCTTGAGGCCGGCGCCGAGGTTCTTGCGCATCTTATAGAGGGTGTAGCCGGCGCCGACGAGCATGCCGCCGACGGCGATCGGCCGGATGATGAACTTCCAGACGTTGGTGACCATGTCGACCCAGCTGACGTCGGCCGCGGCGACCCCCGGTCCGTAAAACGTGGGGATGAGCTGCGGACCGAGGAAGAACATGAGCAGGGGCGCGAACAGGCCCCAGGCCAGGACGCCGCCGGCGAAATTGAGCGCCGCGAGTCGCGGGCCGATGATGTAACCGACGCCGATGTAGGCGGGGAAGATGCCGGGCCCGGAGACCGCCACGGTGCCGCCGGCCCCGATCGTCGGGGAGTCCTTGGCCGCGCCCAGGCGGACGAAGCTCGAGCCGATCGTGCCGACCTTGAGGATGAAGTCCTTGCTGGCGGCGAAGAACTGGACGACGCCGAGCGAGTAGAGGAGCGCTCCGACGCCCATGGCCTGGAAGAGGAACTTCGAGCCCTGGCTGCCCTTCTGGCCGGCTTTGTGGATCTCGGCCGCGGCGACCGATTCGGGGAAGACGAGGTCGGGATCCGTGACCATGACCCGGCGCAGGAAGGTGACGAAGAGGATGCCGAGGAGGCCGCCGACGAACATCAGGGCCGTCGATTTGATGTAGGCGTCGAAGGTGTTGAAGCTTGTCCAGGCGCCGGCGATAACAAAGGCGGGGATAGTGAAGATGGCCCCGGCGGCGATCGACTCACCGATGGAGCCGATCGTCCGGGCGATGTTCTCCTCGAGGATCGAGCCCTTCATGATCCTCAGGACGGCCATGCCGATGACGGCCGCCGGGTAGGTGGCGGCGATCGTCATGCCGGCCCGTAGGCCGAGGTAGGCATTGGCCGCGCCTAGGATGATGGTCAGGACGAGGCCGATGAGGACGGCCCGGAGGGTGAATTCCCTCTGGTCCGTTTTCTCGGGAACGTAGGGTTGATGAGCCAAATCGCTCTCCTTTCCGCGGAAATCCGACTCCGGCGACTAATGGTATATGGGAAATCCCGTCGCAAAGTCAAGCCAGAACGGCGCCCCCGCCCGCCGCATTTGCGTCGGCCTGGGAATTGTGCTAAAAATGGCCGGGACGGAGAGAGAGACATCATGAGCCTTATCAGCTGGTTGAAAGACAGGCTATTCTGCGACCTGGCCATCGACCTCGGAACGGCGAACACCCTGGTCTTCCTCAAGGGCAAGGGCATCATCGTCCAGGAGCCGTCGATCGTCGTCGTCAACAAGGCGACCGGCAAGGTCGAAGCCGTCGGCTCGCGGGCGAAGGACATGCTCGGCAAGACCCCGACGAGCGTCATGGCCATCAAGCCCATGCGCGACGGCGTTATCGCCGACTTCGAGATCGCCGAGAAGATGCTCGACTACTTCATCAAGAAGGCCATGAACAACCGCGGTTTCCTCCTCCGTCCGCGGATCGTCATCGGCATCCCGACCGGCATCACCCAGGTCGAGCGGCGCGCGGTCAAGGACGTCGCCATGCGGGCCAAGGCCTCGGAGGTCTACCTCATCGAGCAGCCCATGTCGGCGGCCATCGGCGCCGACCTGCCCATCTCCGAGCCGACGGGGAACATGATCGTCGACATCGGCGGCGGCACGACCGACATCGCCGTCATCTCCCTCGACGGCATCGTCTTCAACCACAGCATCCGGGTCGCGGGCAACGAGATGGACGACGCCGTCATCCACTACCTTAAGAAGAAGTACAACCTCCTCATCGGCGAGCGGACGGCCGAGATCGTCAAGATGCAGATCGGGTCGGCCTACCCCCTCGACGAGCCGATGACGATGGAGATCAAGGGCCGCGACCTCCGCGAGGGCATCCCGAGGACCATCGTCGTCGACGACCAGGAGATCCGCGAGGCCATCGAGGAAACGGTGGCCGCCATCGTCAACGCCATCCGCATCGCCCTGGAGCGGACGCCGCCCGAGCTCTCCGCGGACATCATCGACCGGGGCATCATCCTGACCGGCGGCGGCGCGCTGCTCAAGAACCTGGACAAGAGGATCCGCGAGGAGACCCAGCTGCCCGTCTTCATCACCGAGGACCCGCTGACGACCGTCGTCCTCGGGGCGGGCAAGATGCTCGACGATCTGGTGCTCTTGAAGAAGATCTCCCTCATCTGAGCCGGGCCGCCGCGGCGCGAGAGGTTGCATGTCCTTTTGGGATAGACGGCGAAGCGCGTTGGTCCTCGTCGGACTGACGCTCTTCCACGTTCTGCTCATTTCCATCCAGGTGCCTCGCGGCCCGGGGAAATCGCTCTTCGAGCAGGCCATCTTCTTCGTCTTTTCGCCCATCCAGAGGGTGGCGACGGGCGCGGTCCGCGGCATCGGATCGCTCTGGAGCGGCTACTTCGATCTCCGCGGTGTCCGCGCCGAGAACGAGAAGCTCAAGAGGGAGGTCTTTTTCCTCAACCAGGACGTCCGTTTCCTCGGGGACCGGCTGCGCTTCGCCCGGTCCGAGGCCGAGATCCGGACCAATCTGGCCGAGTTCAAGGACTCGATCGTCGTAGCCCGCGTCATCGGGGTCGATAGCGCCAATCCCTACCAGTCGATCATCATCGACAAGGGCAGCCTCGACGGCGTCAGGAGCGATATGGCCGTCTGCGACCGGAAGGGCTCTCTCGTCGGCCGGACGATTGCGCCGATCAGCCTGAAGGAGTCCATGGTCCAGCTCGTCACCGATAATGACTCCAGCGTCAGCGTCCAATCCGCCATCGACGGCCTGGTCGGGTCCATGACCGGACGCTCCGGCGGGGTCTGCGAACTCCGCTACGTCCTGGCCAGCGTCTCCGGCGGCCGGGAAGGCGAGGAGCTGCGGACGACGGGCTACGACAAGATCTATCCGGCCGGCATCCGCGCCGGCGTCATCAAGAGCTGGGAAGAGGACCAGGCGTCGCCGATCTTCCGCCGCATCTACATCACGCCCGCCTTCGACTTCGCGGCCATCGACGTCGTGGCGGTCCTGACCAAGGGTCCGGGAGGAGGGGCATGAGGGAGTCGGTCCTCAAGGACGTCCTGCGGGCTTCCCTGGGAACGCTCATCGCCGTCGCCCTCTATTCGGTGGCCGGAGCGGGGGCGCCCGCGCTGCTCATCGTCTTCAACGCCTTTTCCGTCATCGTCCTCTATTTCTCGATCCGCCGCGGGGAGGTTTTCGGCGCCCTGCTGGGCACGATGTGCGGCCTCGTCCAGGACTCCTTCTCCCTCGGGGTGTTCGGTGTGGCCGGACTGACGAAGACCCTGCTCGGCTTCTGGACCGGCTTCGTCTCCCGGAGGATCGACGTCGCGCCGTTCAGCCGCAACGCGCTGTTCATGCTGGTCATGTCCATCCTCGAGATGGCGCTCTGGGTCCTCATCACGGCGGTCGTCCGGCCGGAGTCCGTGAACATCCATGGCGGTCTCATCTTCCTCCAGCCCATCGTCACCGCGGTCCTGGGGAGCTCCCTTTTCGCCATCGAGCGGAGGATCCGGGCCCGGAGCTCCCGAGGCACCTGATGCCCGAAGACCGCATCTACGAAGACCTCACCCTTGTTCGCCGCAGGGCGAACACGGTCTTCGGGATCATCGCCGTCTTGATCTTCCTCGTCCTTTCCTATTACTGGAAGGTCCAGATCCTGGAGCACAAAGAGTACACCGCTTTGGCCGAGGCCAACCGCACCCGGCTGCGCGTGCTGGCCGCGCCGCGCGGGCTCATCTACGACCGGAACGGGGTCATCCTGGCCGACAACAAGGCCTCGTTCAAAGTGTCCCTCGTCCGCGAGAACCTCAAGGACGAGGCCGCGTCGTACGCCGCGGTCAGCCGCCTGCTGGGGATCGACGTGCCGACCCTCAGGGAACGCCTGGACCTGCATAAGGACAGTCCGCTCTTCGAGCCCATCGTCATCGCGGACGGCCTGGACTCCCGGGATGTCGCGCCCATCGAAGGCCGCCGCCGCGAGTTCCCCGAGCTCGTCGTCGATGCCGAACCGCAGAGGAATTATCCGAACGGCCCGCTGGCGGCTCACGTCCTCGGCTATCTCCAAGAGCAGACACCCGAGGAGATCCGGGCGCGTCCCGACCGGAAAGTGCGGCCGGGGGAGATGGTCGGGAAGACCGGGGTCGAGCGGGAATACGACGACACACTGAGGGGCGACGACGGATATATTTACGAGATCGTCGACAGCCTCGGCCGGGTCCTCGGTCAAACACCGGCGAGGGTCTACCCGACCCAGGGGGGCAACATCACGTTGACCCTCGACCGTGACCTCCAGAAGATCGCCGAAGGCGCCCTCGAGGGGCGCGAAGGGGTCGTCGTGGCCCTCGACGCGCGATCCGGCGGGATCCTGGCCCTGGCCAGCTACCCGACCTACGATCCGAACAGGTTCATCACCCGGTTCACGCCGTCCGAATGGCGCGATCTCATGACCGATCCGCTCTCGCCCCTGGAGAACCGGGCCATCCGCGGGCTCTACGCGCCGGGCTCGATCTTCAAGCTGGTCATGGGGATGGGCGGCCTGGGCTTTGGCTACATCACGCCGGCGACGACGGTCTACTGCTCGGGCTCGACCTTGATCTACGGCGCCGTCCGCCACTGCTGGTTCGCGCCGGGACACGGGGCGATGGACCTGTCCAACGCGATCAGGAACTCGTGCAACATCTATTTTTATACGCTCGGCCGCAGGATGAACATCGACCTCATCGCCTTGGCGGCTTCCCGCCTCGGGCTCGGCCGTAAGACCGGCATCGACCTCATCGGCGAGAAGGACGGCCTCGTGCCGAGCTCGGATTGGAAGAAGAAGACGCTCAACGAACCCTGGTATCCCGGGGAGACGATCTCGGTGGCCATCGGCCAGGGCCAGCTCCAGGTGACCCCGATCCAGATCGCGGCCATGACCGCCCTGATCGCGAAGAAGGGCCAGCCCGTCCGTCCCCACCTCGTCGACGGCGGCATCGCGGACCCCGCGGACGGGCCGGCGGCCGCCGATCCGTCGCAGCAGTTCAAGCCCTCGACCTTCGAAGCGATCATCTCGGGCATGTGGCGGTCGGTCAACGAGGGCGGCACGGGGCAGGGCGCCCGCGTCGCCGAGTTCGATGTCTGCGGCAAGACCGGCTCGACCCAGACGATGAGCCGCGAGAGCGCGGCCAAGCTGGCCCAGGCCGGCCGGGAGGTCAAGACCCATTCCTGGTTCTCTGGATTCGCCCCCCGCGGGGACCCCCGCATCGTCGTGACCGTGCTCGTCGAATACGGCGGCGGCGGAGGAACGACGGCCGCCCCGGTCGCCCAGAAGATCTTCGACAAATTCAAGTCCAAGCTGGCCGAGGAGGCGGGGCGATGATGGTCGACCGCCGGCTCCTCAAGGAGATCGATTGGGTCCTACTCGGGCTCATCCTCGCCCAGTCCCTCGTCGGGGTATTCTTCATCTACAGTTCGTCCCATTTCATCCCCGGCGCCTACTACGTCCGCCAGCTCATTTGGATCGGGATCTCGTTCCTGGCCCTGCTCCTCGTCCTCCTCATCGACTACAAGTTCTTCGTCTCGCTCTCCGGTTACCTCTACGGCCTCGTCGTCATCCTCCTCGCCGCGACGCTGGTGTTCGCCCGGCTTGTGGCCGGGACGAAGAGCTGGATCACTCTCGGGCTCATGCAGCTCCAGCCCGCGGAGCTGGCCAAGATCGTCATGATCCTCGTCTTCGCACGGCTCTTCGCGGAATACAAGAGCGCTTACCTCACGACGCAGCACACCCTGGGCGCCCTCCTCGTCGCCGCGGTCCCGCTCCTGCTCATCATCGCCCAGCCGGACCTGGGCACGGCCATGACCTTCGCCGCTATCATCGGCGGGGCCTTCATCCTGGCCGGCCTGAGGAAGAAGGCCATCATCCTGTTCGTCCTGGCCGCCCTCGTCCTCGGCATCGGCGGCTGGAACATCGCCCTCAAGGACTACCAGAAGAAGCGCGTGACGAGCCTCATCAACCCGGCCGGTGATCCGAGAGGCTCCGGCTACCAGGTCATCCAGTCCAAGATCGCCATCGGCTCCGGCGGGTTCGCGGGCAAAGGCTTCGGCAAGGGCACGCAGAGCCAGCTCCGCTTCCTGCCGGCGCGGCATACGGACTTCATCTTCTCCGTCATCGGGGAGGAGGCCGGCTTCCTTGGGATCTTCTTCGTCATGGCCCTCTATTTCGCCCTCCTGGCCCGGATGTTCCTGTCCGTTTCCAAGGCCCGTGACCGGGCCGGGGTCTACATCATTTTCACGGCCTCTTTGCTCATCGCCCTCCAGTTCCTGATCAACGTCCTCATGGTCATCGGACTCTTCCCGGTCGTCGGCATCACCTTGCCGTTCCTCAGCTACGGCGGATCGTCGCTCCTCACGAGCTATGTCGTATGTGGCCTCGTCATGAACGTGAAGATGAGACGATTCGCCAATGTCTGACCGGGACCGCCTCGCCCGCCTTCTTTCCCGTGTCGAAAAACCGGGCCGGTACGTCGGCGGCGAATGGAACGAGATCCGAAAGCGACCAGCCCGGGCCCGGACCAAGGTCGCCCTGGCCTTCCCGGACGTCTATGAGATCGGCATGTCCTACCTTGGACAGAAGATCCTCTACGGGCTGCTCAACAAGGACCGCGACGTCATGGCCGAGCGGGTGTTCGCGCCGTGGCCGGACCTCGAGCGGGAGCTCCGGGCGGCGGGCATCCCCCTCTGTAGCCTCGAGAACGGCCTCCCGCTCGGCGAGTTTGACATCGTGGGCTTTTCTCTCCTCTACGAGCTCAACTATTCGAACGTCCTGACCATCCTCGACCTCGGGGGCATTCCTCTGACGTCAGCCGAAAGGGGAGAAGACGACCCGCTCGTCATCGCGGGGGGCCCGGCGGCCTTCAATCCGGAGCCGGTCGCGGATATCTTCGACCTCGTCTTCCTCGGGGACGGCGAGGAGGGTTTCCCGGAGATCGTCCGGGCCATCGCGGACATGGGCAAGCGGGGCCTGGCGCGCCGCGAGCATCTCCGGGAGCTGGCTCGGATCGAGGGCGTCTACGTTCCGTCGCTTTACACGGCCGTCGCGACCGAGGGCTCCACGCTCGTCGTTCCCCGGCCGGGGTCCGGAGCGCCGGCGACCGTCCGCAAGCGCCAAGTGAGGGATTTTTCCCGCTCGTTCTTCCCGGAAAAGATCGTCGTCCCCGGCCTTCGCGTCGTCTTCGACCGCGTGGCCATCGAGGCCGCCCGCGGCTGCCCGCAGAGCTGCCGGTTCTGCCAGGCCTCGACGCTTTATTTCCCCCACCGCCCCAAGGACCCGTCGATCATTCACAGGACGGCCCTGCGCAGCCTGCGGCAGACGGGGTACGAGGACCTGTCGCTATCCGCGCTCTCGATCGGCGACCACCCGCAGCTCGAAACGACGGTCCGCTCGCTCATGGACGATCTCGGCCGGGAGAAGATCTCGCTGTCCCTGTCGTCGCTCCGGCCGGGGCGGCTGTCGCGCGGGCTCGTGGAGAGCATTCTCAAGGTCCGCAAGACCGGCTTCACGCTCGTTCCGGAAGCCGGGACCGATCGTCTCCGCGCCGTCATCAACAAGAAGCTCGATGACCGCGAGATCCGTGACGCCCTGACCTTCGCCTTCGAAGGCGGCTGGAAGCTCGTCAAGCTCTATTTCATGGCCGGGCTGCCGACCGAAACGGACCAGGATCTTGAGGGCATCGTCGCCCTCGTCCGCGACAGCCTTGACCTCGGTCGGTCGATCCTGGGTTCGACCCCGCGCATCCATGTCAGCCTGTCCTCGTTCATCCCCAAGCCCCACACGCCGTTCCAGTGGCTGGGCATGGAGGACGAGGCCGTGCTCGCCGAGAAGCACGCCTTCGTGAGGGCCGAGCTGCGGCGGCACCGGACGGTCGAGGTCAAAACGCATCCCATCGCCACATCGGTCCTCGAGGCCGTCTTTTCGCGGGGTGACCGCCGGCTCCGCGCCGTTCTCATCGACGCCTGGCGGCGAGGGGCGCGGTTCGACGGCTGGGACGACAAGCTCGATGCCTCGGCCTGGAAGGACGCGTTCGCAACGGCGGGGATCGATCCCCGGGAGTATCTCAAGCCCCTGGCCCGGGAGGCCGTCCTGCCGTGGGACCACATCGACACACGGATCAAGAAGAGCCGTCTTGCCGCCGAGCTCGACGCCGCCCTCCGGAACGAGCGCACTCCCGACTGCCTCGAGCGGTCGTGCGGCCAGTGCCTCGGATGTGACGAACGGACCTGGAGGAAGGCGGCCCGGCCGGCAGAGATCAAGCCGCTCCCCGGGCCCGAGGCGCCTGCGGGCGAGCCCGCGGAGGCCGTCCTCCGCTACCTGGCCTTCTATTCCAAGCGCGGCAAGGCCCGCTACCTGTCCCACATCGACCTCATCCACATCATCCAAAGGAGCTTCCGTCGGGCCGGGATCGAGGTTCGCAAGACCCAGGGCTTCCATCCGAAGATGGACCTCGCGTACGGTCCGGCCCTGCCTCTCGGCATGGAGGCCCTGAAAGAAGTCCTGGAGTTCCGCTCCGACCGCCGGATCGAGCCACGGGATTTCCTGGTCCGGATCAACAGGAGCGTTCCGCCCGGGATCCGGTTCTCTGGCCTGAGGGTCCTGGACGCGGGCTCGGCGTCACTCCACAAGCTCACGGACAAGCTCGTCTACTCGATCGACCGGAAAAAGGACGGCCTCGGTCCGCCCCTCAGCGCCCGCGAGCTCAGGCTCGCCCTTGGCCGGTTCAAGGCCGCGCACCCCGGGGCGGAGGCGGACCTCGAGTTCGCCGGCCGGCGCCTCGTCCTCCTCCTGCCGCCCGATCCGGCCAAAGGCGCGAGGGTCCAGGACATCGTCCGGGAGATCTTCGGCGTCGAAGAGCCGGTTTTTCTCATCCGGCGGGACCGCATCACCCTTAAAAATTGACAGGGTCGGCTCAATCCGCTAGCATTCCCAAGGATTCTTTTCGGGGAGAACACACCGTGATCGATTTCGAATTGACGGAAGACCAGATCGCCCTCCAGGACATGGCCCACGAGTTCGCCGCCAACGAGATGCGGCCCAAGGCCGCGGCGTATGACCAGGGCCACACGTTCCCCGAGGACGTCATGCGCAAGGCCTTCGAGGTCGGCTTCCTGACCTGTACGGTGCCGGCCGAATACGGCGGCGTCGGCCTCGGCGACCTCGACACGGCCATCGTCAGCGAGGAGTTGGCCTGGGGATGCGCCGGGATGTACACGACGATGATGGCCAATTCCCTGGCCTTCACGCCCATCCTCCTCTTCGGAACGGAGGAGCAGAAGAAGCGGCTCTTCGCGCCGTTCCTCAAGGACATGACCTTCGCCTCCTACTGCCTGACCGAACGGGAGGCGGGTTCCGATACGTCGGCGATCAAGACGACGGCCCGCAAGGACGGCGCGGACTACGTCATCAACGGATCCAAATGCTTCATCACCAACGGCGGCGTCGCCAGCCTCTACGTCGTCTTCGCCAACTCGGCCCCGGGAAAGGGGCCCCGCGGCCTGAGCGTCTTCGCCGTGCCTCGGGACACCCCGGGCCTGTCCGTCGGCAAGGTCGAGGACAAGTTCGGTCATCGGGCCTCCAACACAACGGAGCTCTTTTTCGAGGACGTCCGGGTCCCGGCGGCCAACCTCATCGGCCGCGAAGGCCTCGGCTTCATTGTGGCCATGCGGACGTTTGACAAGACCCGGGCCGCCGTCGGCGCCGCCGGGGTTGGCATCGGCCGCGCCGCCCTCGAACATGCAGTCGAGTACGCCAAGACGCGCGTCCAGTTCGGCAAGCCTATCGCGACGTTCCAGGCCACCGCGTTCAAGCTGGCCCAGATGGCCATGGACCTCGAGGCGGCCCGGCTGACGGTCTGGCGGGCCGCCTGGCTCATGGACAAGGGCAAGCCGAACGGCAAGGAGTCGGCGATCGCCAAGTGCCTGGGCTCGGACGTGGCCATGCGCAACGCCCTGGAGGCCCTCCAGATCTTCGGCGGCTACGGCTACATGAAGGACTATCCGATCGAAAAGCTCGTCCGGGACGCCAAGCTGCTCCAGATCTATGAAGGGACGAACGAGATCCAGCGGCTGGTCATTTCGCGGGACGTCATCGGCCCGATCAAGGGCCGCTGATCTGAAGGGCGGGCCTAGATCCCGAGGATCCTGACGAGGTCCTTTTCCACCGATTTCTTGGGGGTTTCGACGATCCGGCCGGCCTCCCGGCCGTCCACCAGAACGACGAACGTCGGCAGCTTTTCGATCTTCCGGCCTCCCTCGTACGGAGCGCGCTTGTCCTTGGCCTCGGGGACGCCGAAGTAGTCAGCCCGGAGAAGGGGCGTGTCCGCGAGATCGAGGACCTTGAAGAACGCGCTGACGTGGGCCATGCTGTCCGAACACCAGCTCCCGAAATAGACCTCGATCACGACCTCGCGGCCGAGGCCGCGGAGCTTGTCGAGGGCGTCGGGCTTCGGTTGGTAGGCGGCGACCAGGCCCTGCCAATCCGGGCTGTGTTCGAGGATCGCCTCGCGGCTCGTGGGGCCGACGAGGTCCTCGCCGGCAGCAAAAGAGGGGAGGAGTGCGAAACTGAGAAGGATAAGGACGACAACGAAGGGCGACTTGCTCACAGGAGCGCTGCGCGTGCCTTCGGCCGCTAGTTCTCGATGTACTCGGGGATCAGGGCGAGCGTCTCGACCCCGGCGCCGCGGGCGATGTCGATGACTTCCATGACCTTGGCGAAGGGCAGCTTGGCCAGGGCGCGGATAAAGATGGTCTTGTCCTGCCGCGTGCTGTAGACGCGGCGAAGCTCTTCGAGGAGGGCACGGAGCTCGGTTGGCGTGCCGTTGATATCGACGATGTCGGCGGCCTTCAGGGTCAGGACGATGAGGCCTGTGGGCTGACCGCCGCCGCTCGAGGAGTCGGACGTTTCGGGCAGCTTGACATCTATGCCTTTTTGAACGAGGGGGGTGATGACCATGAAGATGATGAGAAGAACGAGAAGGACGTCGCAGAGCGGAACGACATTAGGCTCGGCATGTGCCATGATGGCCTCCTTGATACAACACTAAGGGAGGTATTTTATGATATCTCCCTGGCCTTGTCAACGAAATTTCGCGAGGGTTATTTCAGCGTATCGACGGCTTTCCGGTTGTTACTGGTATGGAAGACGAGCAGGGTCTTGCCCTCTCCGGAGGACGATCCGTAGGAGTAGCGGATGTCGACGACAGCGTTTCCCAGAAGGGCCCCGATCTCGGCGCCCGCGCCGATCCGGTCCGTGACCAGGACCGTGACGACTTTCTTGGCCTTGACCTTGTAGCCCAGGGTCCGCAGGGCCGTCTCCGCCTTCTTGGCGTCCGAAGTGACGAGGTGGAAATGCCCTTGGCCCTCCTCGGAATAGACGTAGAAGGCCTTGACGTTGACCCCGGCGTTGGCCAGCGTGCCCAGGACGCGACCGAATATGCCGGGCTCGTCGGGCGTCGTGACCGTCAGTTCGGTGTCTTCGCTCAGGTGTGTCACGGTGGTTCTCCTAACGGAAGGGGCATTATACCAGAATCCGAGCCGGCGCAACAAATGGCCTTGTGTTTTTCGTCCCGCTCTGTACAATACGGACGAGATGCCGCAACGCCACGGCCCCACCGTCGCTATCGTCGACAACTCCATCGACCCCACGATCTATCGTCCCGTCGAGCATTGGAGCCGGGAACTTGACGTGCCGTGGCGGGCCTTCACCGCGCGCGAGGGGCGCTTGCCCGATCCGGCCGGCTTCAGCCACATCATCCTGACCGGTTCCGAATCCTCGATCGTCGAGCGCGAGCCATGGGCCGACGCCGAGGCGGCCATGGTTCGGGAGGCGGTCGCCGGAGGCGCGGCGGTCCTCGGCAGCTGCTGGGGCCACCAGCTTCTGGCCTACGCGCTGGCCGGCGAAGCCCATGTCCGGCGGGCCGCCCGCCCCGAGATCGGGTGGATCGCCATCCGTCTCGAAAAGGACAGCGAGCTTCTCGGCCCGGCGGGGACGGCGCCTTTCACGTTCTCGATCCACTACGACGAGGTCGTCGACCTGCCGCCGGGATTCGAGGTCCTGGCCTCGACCGAGTCCTGCCCCATCGAGGCCTTCCGGCTGACCGGGAAGCCGGTGTGGGGCCTGCAGTGCCACCCCGAGATCGACATCCGGACCGGGCTCAAGAACCTCCGGGACCTCGTCGACCGGGACTTCAAGGGCCGTGACGTCCTCCTCGAGGCCCTGAAACAAACGCCCAGGGATTCCGGGCTCATCCGCCGCATCGTTCCCGCCTTTCTCACCTCTAGGGGTGAGAACGTGGGAAAGCGTTGATTTTGCTTGACAAATGGGCCTGGTTTTTATAAAGTTCGCTCAGACGTTACTTGTCTATACCCATTCATCAGGAGGCTTCATATGAAGTTGCGCAAATCAGTTGTCCTCTTCGTTGTGATGACGCTCGTCGTCTTCACGGCGATGTCCATTGCCCAGACTACCAAGCTCAAGAGGGTCGGGCTTTACACATTCTGCACCATCAAGGGCCAGGAGCCGACGCCGGCGACCATGAAGGGCCTCTTCGACGCCAACTCCGCCGACATCAAGACCGGCTTCGAACTGGCGGGGAACCCCGAGCTCTACCAGCCCTTTATGGACCAGATGAAGACCGCGGATTGGGTGGATACGACCCTCCCCATCGGTGACGTCCTGCCCTGGATGCTCTTCAAATCCCACAACCAGGTCAAGGTCGCCCGGAACATCGAGTGGGCGGGCAAGGAGCCCCTCCCGGTGTTCATCGTTCCCATCCAGAAGGATTGGAAACAGTACGATATCGTCATTCCTAAGGGCTGCGGCAACATCGCCCTCAGCGGCAAGGTCACGGACCTCATCCAGCCGGCCTCCTGCGCGCTCGTCGTCACCCCGGCCCGGGCCAACGCTAACGACCCTATCACCGTCGACATGAGCGGCTCGCAGAACGCCAACTCGATGACTGTCGAGGTCATGGACGCCCAGGGCAACAGGCTGGCCACCCAGGAGCTGACGCCCCAGTCGCCCAAGTGGCAGACGAAGTTCGACAAGCCCGGCGAATACACCTTCAGGGGCACGGCCACCGGCATGGACGGCAAGGTCGCTAACTGCGTCAGCGCCGCCAAGGTTGCCATCAACTTCCCGCCTATCTGCAAGCTGTGGACCTCCTGCATGCCCTGTGAGGACTACGTCGGTCGGCCTATCACGTTCGACGCCTCCGGGTCCTCCGATCCGGACGGCCAGATCGCCAAGGTCGTCTTCGAGCTCCTCGATGCCAACGGCAACGTCATCGACACCTGCGTGACGACGCGGAAGCCCTGGACCTGGGAGAAGGTCTTCACCAAGGCCGGGACCTACACGATCAACACGACCGTCTTCGATAACGACGGCGCCCAATCGCCGGCGTCCGATCCCTGCCGGCTGACCTTCGAAGTGACCCAGAAGACGCTCTTCTGGACGGTCGGCGGCGGTCTCGGGCTCTATGGCGGCAGCACCGCCCTCTACGGCTTCCTGCGCGCCGGGATGTTCGCCTGGATCACTCCCGACAAGTGGAGCGTGACTCTGAGCGGCGGCGGCGGTATCCCCTTCGCGGGCGACCCCTGGAAGATCGTCTTCACGGCTGACGCGCTCGTCAACGGGCATTTCCAGAGCTTCTTCCTGGGCACCGGCCTCGGCGTCAGCTCGGCCACCCAGCCGAAGGACGTGAACCACAAGTTCGGCATCGACATCCCCGTCCAGGCCGGCTTCCAGGTCTTCGACAAGTGGACGAGCAAGGGCCAGCTGTTCTTCGAGTTCCGCCTTCCGCTCGGCCGGTCCTTCGACCACAACTACAAGGCCGGCGTGGGCTTCCGTTTCCTGTTCTAAGCCGCGCCGCGAACTATGGCCTCACAAGGCCGGAGACAAGGGTCTCCGGCCTTTTTTTTCTCCCGATTTTATTCTCTCCGCTTGACCCCTCCGGAATATTCCGCGGTCCAATTGAGAGTTATCACGGAGCGTCATTGCCTGCGTGAGGAATGAGCACGCAGGGGTGATGCCATGAGGAGCGGCAGGGAGCGGACTCTGGGGAGCGACCATCAGAAGCGCGACGGAGCGACTCGGGGGAGCGCTTCTGGGAAATATCTTAAAAAGACTCTTGACTAAGAAATTTCGTAGAATTGCGGCTTCGAGCGCTCAGTCACAATTCTGCAGGCCGCTCCGATGACTCCGCTTCCCGCCGGCACCCCGAGTCGGGAATTCCGAACGCAGGCTGTGCAGGGAAATGAACCACGAAGAGAGGTCAGTCGGAGAGCTTGCCGAGCTTGGCCAGCTCATCGTTGTAGTACTTGCGGTAGAGGATCTCCCACTCGCGGGAGCCCTCCTCGATGGGCTTCTTCTGGGATTGGATCTTCTCGATGGCCTTCCGGTCGATGGCCTCGTAGAGCCGCATCTCCTCTTCGATGGACTTGACGATGATCAGACGGACCTCGTTCGGATCGTCCAGGAAATCGACCTGGTCGTCCTTCTCGAGGACGGTCAGGACCTGGCGCGAAAGGGAGTTGATCTTCTCGCGCGACAGCCTGTTGCTCACAGGACGATCCCCTTTTCCCGGGCCAGCTTCTTCTTGACTTCCTTGAACATCGCCTGGTACTCGATGTTCTCCCGGCGGATCTTCTCCATGTGCTTGCTGAGGATCTCCCGGACCTCCTGGTCGAGGCGGTCCTCTTTCTGGAACTCGTCGAGAAGGACGCTCGTCACCTCATCGAGCAGACGGCCCTTGTCTTCGACGATGATCTTGCCTTCTTTGGCCAGGCTGCGCAGGATCACCGACGCGAGATGCTCGAGCTGATTCTTGTTGAGCCGCATAACCCCACTACTCTACATTACGGGCCGCCAAATTTCAAGGCCAAATTCGGGGGTCAAAAACCCGTATCAAGGCCGAAGCGGGTCAGGTGATGACAAGAAAAGGATGCAGTCGGGTCCTGTCGGGGGAGGGGCGGGCCAGGGCCAGGAGCTTGCCGCCGGAGGAGAGAAGGCGAGTCGGGCCCTCGGCCGCCTCGGAACTGCCCAAGTCCGGGAAGGGTGGCTCCAGATCGGCCGGCTCGATGAGACAACCGTTCCTGACGCGGGTTTCGGCCCCCGGAAGGACGGTCACCGCGGGAGCTTTGGGGAGGAGCCGCTCGAGCGGCAGGATGAACCGTCCCACTTCACCCCGGGCGGCCGCTCCCTCGAGGTCGGCCAGGGGCACGGCATCGGCCAAGCTGTAGGGACCGACGGACGTCCGGCGCAGCGCCGCGAGATGGGCGCCGCAGCCCAGCCGGCCGCCCAGGTCATGGGCCAGCGACCGGATGTAGGTCCCTGACGAGCATTCCGCCTCGAAATCCACGTCGGGCGGACGGTATTCGACAAGTGTGAAGCGGGCGATCGTAACCGCGACCGGCTCGAGGGTGAAGTCCTCGCCGGCCCGGGCCATCTTATAAACGGGCCGGCCCGCGCGCTTCTTGGCCGAGTAACGCGGCGGGACCTGGAGGATATCCCCCTCGAAGGCCTTCATCGCCAACAGGAGCCCGTCGCGGTCTGGAAGGTCAGGGCAGGGCTCCGTGGCCGGCCGGCCGGCCGCATCGTAAGTGTCCGTCGCCAAGCCGAGACGGATAGAACCCTCGTAGACTTTGAGCTCCTTGGACAGGAAAGGGAAGAAGCGGGTCGCCTGGCCGGCCGCCACGAGGAGGACGCCCGTCGCGTCGGGATCGAGCGTGCCGCCGTGGCCGACATGCCGCATGCCCACGGCCCTGCGCACCCGGCGGACGACATCGTGCGAGGTCGGCCCGGCGGGTTTGTCGATGACAAAAAGTCCGTCGCAGGACACCGTTCCGCCCCGGCTTTCAGCGGACCGGAACGGTCGGCTCGCGGGAGTCCGCGTCGAGGAGGCCTTCGACGATCTCGGGCACTTCGCGGATGAGGCGGTCATACGGACCGTAAACGGTGAATCCCGAGGCGTGGATGTGGCCGCCGCCCCCGAAGTGTTCGGCCACCCGGGCCGCGTTGGCTCTGCCCTTGGACCGCAGGCTGACGCGGAACGTCTCCGGGCCCATCTCCTTGAAGAACATGACCATCTCGACGCCCTTGATCGACCGGGCCAGGGTGGTCATGTCCTCGGTGTCGACCTCCTTGAGGTGGAGGGCCTCGGTGTCGCGCTTGAACATGCTGATGACGGCGATCGTGCCTTTGCCGTTCATCGTCAGCGTCGTGAGGACGCGGCCGAGGAGCTGGATCTTCTCGGGGGAGTTGTTGTAGTAGAGCTTTTCGGCGACGCTTGTGGCGTCCGCGCCGAGGCGGACCAGCTCCGTCGCGGCGGCCAGGGCCCGCGGGGTCGTGTTGGAGAACTGGAACGAGCCCGTGTCGGAGGCGATGGCGCAGTAGAGATTCTCGGCGATCTCCGGCGTTGGCCGGACGCCGAGCGCGTGCCTGAGATCGAAGACCATCTCGCCGACGGCCGGCGCCTCGGGGTCGATCCAGTTGATCTCGGCGTAGGGGGAGTTGGAGTGGTGGTGGTCGATGTTGATCTTGAAAGAGCCGTCGAGCCCTTCCTGCCCGGACCGGGAGACGTCGGCGCACTCAAGCAGGATGATCGTGTCAAAGTCCGCCGCCCGGATCTGACCGATATGGACCCCGGCCAGGTCGGGAAATCTCGAGAAGGGCAGGGGCGTCGGGTCGCGGTTGATGACCGAGACGTCTTTTCCCAGGAGGCCGGCCATCAGGGCGAGGGCCCTGGCCGTGCACAGGGAATCGCCGTCGGGCCGGAGGTGCGAGGTCACAGCGATCGTCTTGGACGCCTTGATCCTCTCCGCGATGAGGGCCCGGGGGTCAGCCGCCATGCTTCTTCGTCTCCTCGATGAGCTTGTCGATCCTTTCCTGGTGTTCAGGGCCCGGATCCAAGGCAAAAAATAGTTGCGGATTATACTTCAACTTGACCCGTGAGGCAAGGACCCTGCGGATATAGCCCTTACTCCGTTCGATGCGGTCGAGAAGAACGCCGGGGTCCGGCGCGCCGAAGACGCTGAGGAAGACGCGGGCCGTGAGCAGGTCCGGCGTCATCTCGACGCGGGTGACCGTCAGGAGCCCCGATCCGGGGTCTTGGAACTCGGCGATAAGGAGACGGCTGAGCTCGGCCTGGACGAGCTCGGCGACCCGGCGCGTCCGGAGGCCCTTCTCAGACATAGCGGATCTCCTGACCGGCGATCTCGGCCTCCTCGAGGTTCCGGGCGTCGGCGAGGACCCGGCCGAGGACCTCTTCGACGACCGAGGGCTGGCTGTTGAGGGTGACGATGCCGAGCCTTGTCCTCTGCCAGAGGTCCTGGAAATCGATCTCGGCCAGGGCGACGTTGTGGCGTCGCAGCCGGTCCTTGAAGCCGTGGAGGATGCGTCGCTTGTCCTTCAAGGAGCGGGAGTAGGGGAAAAAGAGCTCGAGCGTCAGGACGCCGACGATCATCGGGACCCTCCCGCGCCGCTAGATGGGTTGGACTTTTTCGCGGACGAACGTCTCGATAACGTCGCCCGGCTGGAAGCCGTTGAAGCCACCGACGCCGATGCCGCACTCGTAGTCCTTTTTGACCTCGGTGACGTTCTCCTTGAGGTGCTTGAGCGAGGTGATCCGTCCTTGATGGAGGACCTCCCGGCCGCGCAGGACACGGGCCTCGGCGTTCCGCGTCATCCGGCCGTCCTGGACGTAACACCCGGCGATCTGGCCGACCTTGGGGATCTGGAAGACCTTCCGGACCTCGGCGCGGCCCTGGTAGGTCTCCTTGATGACCGGCTCGAGCATGCCGACGACGGCCTTCTTGATCTCGTCCGTGAGCTGGTAGATGATCTTGTAGGTCCGGATCTCGACCTCTTCCTTCTTGGCCAGCTCGAGGATCCCCGGTCCCGGCTTGACGTTGTAGCCGATGACGATGGCCTCGGAGGCGGAGGCCAGGAGGACGTCGGCCTCGGTGATATTGCCGGTCGCGGCGTGGACGATCCGGATCTTGACCTTCTCGGTGCCGAGGGGCGGCAGGACGTCGGACAGGACCTCGACAGAGCCCTGCACGTCGCCCTTGACGACGAGATTGAGGTCCTTGGCCTGGCCGCCTTCGATCTTCTTGAAGAGGTCATCGAGGGTGACGCTGCTGTCGCGGACCGCCTCGGGCTGCTTGGCCTGGATCCTCCGGAATTCGACGACGTGCTTGGCCGCTTCGGGGTCCTCCATGACCTGGAACGGGTCTCCGGCAACGGGAACGTCGGCGAAGCCCATGATCTCGACCGGCACGGAGGGCCCGGCGCTCTTGAGGACCTTGGCGTGCTCGTCGAACATGGCCCGGACCTTGCCCAAGGTCAGGCCGGAGACGAAGGCCTGGCCCTGCCCGAGCGTGCCTTGCTGGACGATGACGGTGGCGAGGGGGCCTTTCTGGCTGTCCAGCCGGGCCTCGAGCACGACGCCCTGGGCCGGGACCTTGGGATTGGCCTTGAGCTCGAGGATGTCGCTGAGGAGGAGGATCATCTCGAGCAGGTCGCCGATATTCTTCTTCTCCTTGGCCGAGACCTCGACGCTGATCGTCTTGCCGCCCCAGTCCTCGACGAGGAGGTTCTCCTTGGCCAGCTGCTGCTTGACGCGTTCGATGTTAGCCTCGGGCTTATCGACCTTGTTGATGGCCACGATGATGGGCACGTTGGCCGCCTTGGCGTGGTCGATGGCTTCCTTCGTCTGAGGCATCACCCCGTCGTCGGCGGCGATGACGAGGACGACGATGTCCGTGGCCTTGGCCCCGCGGGACCGGAGCCGCGTGAAGGCTTCGTGACCCGGCGTGTCAATGAACGTGATGGTCCGGTTCTTGACCGCGACGCGATAGGCGGCGACGTGCTGGGTGATGCCGCCCGACTCCTTATCAACGAGATGGGAGGATCGGATGGCGTCGAGCAGGGTCGTCTTGCCGTGGTCGACGTGGCCCATGATGGTGACGACCGGCGAGCGCGGCGCGAGATCGGAGGCCTTCTTTTCGGCCAGGCGGCGCATGGCCTGGTCGAGGGTGATGAACTCCGGGTCGAAGTGCGTCGCCCGGGCGACGGCGGCGGCCGTCTCCGTGTCGAGGAAGTCGTTGAGGCCGGCGTTGAAGCCCTTGGCGGCGAGCTTCTCGAGGAGGTCCTTGGGCCGCATCTTCATCGCATCGGCCGCGTCCTTGAGGAGCCAGCCTTCGCGGAAGGCGATGCTCTGTCTTGGCTTCGGCGGACCCGGAGGCGCAGCGGGCTTGGGCGGAGCGGCCGGAGCGGGCTTCGGCGGCTGGGGCGCAGGCCTCGAGGGAGGCGCCGCCGGCCTGGCGGGAGCGGCCGGTCTATGAGCCGTGGCCGGGGCCTGCCCAGGCCTTGACGGGGCGGCGGGCTTGGGCGCGGGGGCGGCCGGCGGGACCGCCGGCTTGGCCGGAGGCGCCGTCGGCTCATGCTTGACGGGCGCCGCCGCCTTGGGCGCCGGAGCCGGCGGCACGGGCTTGGCTAGCGCGGCGGGCTGGGGGGCCATTGGACGGCTCGGGACCGGCGCGGGCTTGGCTGGCGGTGCGGGGGCGGCGGCGGGCTTGGCCTCCGGGGCGGCCTTGGGACCGGCCGGCTTCAGAGGAGGGGCCGGCTTGACGGAGACGACGGGCTTCGCGGGGGCCGCAGGCTTGGCCCCGGGCTTATGGACGGAGGGCTTCGCGGCTTCCTCTGCCTCCGGCTTGGGGGCGGCCTTCTTCAGCGGGGGGGCCTTGCGGACGACCACCTTGGCCTCTTCGGGCTTGCCGGGTTTCAAGGGTTTCTTGGTTGGTTCAATCATGGGCGTCTTCTTGTTGTTTGATGGAGATTTTCCAGCCGACAAGACGGGAGGCCAGCTTGACGTTGATCCCCTTCTTACCAATGGCCAGGGAAAGCTGGTCCTGAGGGACGATGGCCAGCAGGGCCTGTTCCGCCCGGCTGACGACCTGGAGCCGGTCGACTTTGGCCGGGCTGAGGGCGGCCTTGGCGTAGGTGACGAGGTCGGGGGACCAGGCGATGATGTCGACCTTCTCGCCTTGCAGCTCTTTGGAAATGGCCAGGATGCGGTTCCCTTTGACGCCGATGCAAGCGCCGACAGGATCGATATCACGCTCGTGGCTCGTCACGGCGACCTTGGCCCGATCGCCGGGCTGGCGGACGATATCCTTGATCTCGATCGTTCCGTTGGCGATCTCGGGGATCTCTGTCTCGAGAAGCCGGGCCAGGAAACGGGGGGAGGACCGGGAGACGAGGATCTGGGCCCCCTGGTTGCCGTAGCCCTTGAGGACTTGAACGATGACGGCCTTGATCAGGTCGCCCCGGCGGATCTCCTCGTTGGGCAGCTTCTCGCGGAGGGGGAAGGCGACCTCGATCCGGTTGACCTCGAGGATGATGACCCCCTCTTCGACCCGCCGAACGACGCCGGTGACGATCTCGCCGATCCGCGGCGTGAAGTCGCTGATGATCTTATCCTGCTCAGCGTCGCGGACCTTCTGAAAGATGACCTGCTTGGCCGCCTGGGCGGCGATGCGGCCAAGGGTGTCGGCGGGAAGGTCGACCTCGACCGTCTCGCCATCCTTGATCTCGGGGCGGATGGCCCGGGCCTCGTCCAGGGAGATTTCCTCGGCGGGGTTCTTGGGGTCTTTCGCGGCTCGCTTGACGGCGAACACGCGGAGCTCGCCCTTTTCGGGCCTGAAGACGACCTGAACGTTCTCTTTCTGGGAGAAGAACCTGGCTGAAGCGACCCGGAGGGATTCCTCAATCGCCTGAATGATGATGCGAGGCTCGACGCCGCGCTCTTTGCTGAGCTGCAAGATCGTATTCCAGACGTTGACTTTCATCCGCAGTTCTCAATTCCCGGGTTAAGGGGCTCAAGGACGATGATTATATCGGAATCATCCCCAAATGGCAATGCGGCTCTCGGCTTCGGGGCAGTTCCTCCCTCGCCGTTGCGTAACTGCCCCTTCGCCTCGTCTAGCCGGTGCTTTGGCGGTGATTCCGATCAGGGAGACAAGGGGAAGCGGAAATGAAGAACCCTAATTGATGGCAGATCCGTGCAAGCTGTAGGGCCCAGAGCCGGTGATGCGGATGGTGAGGAAGCGGCCGGAGGGGTCGGAGGCAGCGTCGAAGTTGACGACGAGGTTCCCGGCCGTCCGGCCGGAGAATCTGCCGGCGCCCTTGGGGCTCGGCCCGGTGCCGAGGACCCGAAGGTCCTGCCCGACGAAGGTCCGGAAGATCTCGGCCTGGATCGATTTCTGAAGCGACTGGAGGGTGATGAGACGCCGCCGCTTGACCTCGAGCGGGAGGTCGTCGGGGAGGGCCGCCGCCGCGCTCAAGGGCCGGGGCGAATAGCGGAAGGAGAAGATCCCGGCGAAGCGGACCTCGCGAAGGAGGCTGCATGTCGCCTCAAAGTCCTCTTCCGACTCGCCCGGGAAGCCGATGATAATGTCGGTCATGAGAAGGAGCGACGGCAGGCTCTGTCTCAGGCGCCCGACGAGGGCCAGGTAATCTTCCCGGGTGTAGCCCCGGTTCATCTGCTCGAGAACGCGGGACGAGCCGGATTGAAGGGGAAGGTGAAGGGCGCGGCAGACCTTCGGGCTGGACGCCATGGCCCTGATGATGTCGTCCCCGAAGTTCTTCGGATGGGAGGTGATGAACCGGACCCATTCGATCCCGGGGACGGCCGCGACGGCGTCGAGAAGCCCGGCGAAGCCGAGCCCGGACCGCGGGTCCCGGTAGGAGTTGACGTTTTGGCCGAGGAGCTGGACCTCGACGGCCCCCGACCCGGCCGCGGCTCGGGCCTCCTCGACGACATTCTCGAGCGGCCGGAATTTCTCGCGGCCGCGCGAAAAGGGGACGATGCAATAGGCGCAGAAATTGTCGCAGCCCTCCATGACGGGGACAAAAGCGCTCCAGGGCGTCTCCCGGCACGTCGCCTCCGCCCCGATCTCCCGCCAATCGCGGCCGAAGTCGGTCCGGATGACCGGGGCCTCGGCGGCCCGGCCGATGATCTCGGGGAGGTCAAGATAGTTATCCGGTCCGGCGACGAAATCAATGAACGGCAGCCGTTCCATGAGGCCGGATTGGCGGACCTGGGCGACGCAGCCCACGACGCCGATGAGGAAAGGCCTTTTCTTCTTGAGCCGGGCGACCCGGCCGAGATAGGAGTAGAGCTTCTCCTCGGACTTCTGACGGACAGCGCAGGTGTTGACGACGACGATGTCCGCGTCCTCGGGTGCGCCGGCCTTCGTCGCCCCGGCCCGGACGAGGACTCCGGCGATGTGCTCGGAGTCGTTCTCGTTCATCTGACAGCCGAAGGTCCGGACGAAGACCCTCAGCCCGACCAGGGTGGCGCTCATGGGACGGTATTATACACGAAGCGGAGCGGCGGGGCGGGGATCAGAGAAGCTCTTCGAGGAGCTCGACCGCGTCCCGGACGAGGCCCTCGCATTTTGTCTGGTGGAGCTTCAGCTCGTCCGCTTTCTTCCGCCCTTCCGGCGTGCTGAGGTCGCAGCCGAGGAGGTCCTTGCACTTGATCTCGCCGTGAAGAGCGGTGAAACGGACGATGAAATCCTGGACGAGGGCGTAGGTCTTGTCGCGGGCCGCGCCGTCCTCGGCGCGGAACCGGCCGTGCTTAAGGCCGATGACCAGGAAGGCCCCGGTCAGGGCGCCGCACCAGTCGGCCCTCCGGGCGATGCCGCCGCCGAAGGGCTGCGAGAGGCGGAGGGCGACGTCCCTGTCGAGCCCGTAATCCTCGGCGAAGGCCGCGGCGACCGCCTGGGAGCAGCTGAATCCTTGGCGGAAGAGCGACAGCGCGCAGTCGGGTTTGCTCATTTTTTCTGACCTTTCGTGGGCCTGCTGCCGAGCATCTCCCGGGCGATCTCCCGGGACGCCTCGGTCAGGCGGCTCCCGGCGATGAGCCGGGCGATCTCCTCGATCCGCTCTTCCGGGCCGAGCTTGCGCACGCCCGTGAAGGTCCGCTCTTTTTCGACGCGCTTGTCGACGCTGAAATGGTGGGCCGCGGTCGAGGCGATCTGGGGCAGGTGGGTGATGCAGATAACCTGGTGGCGGGCGGCGAGCTGGCCGAGCTTACGGGCGATGAACTCGGCCGTCTTGCCCCCGATGCCGGAATCGACCTCGTCGAAGATGAGGGTCTTGAAGCTCTCTTTGTCCTGGCCGGCCGACTTGAGGGCCAGCATCATCCGCGACAGCTCGCCGCCCGAAGCGATGCGCCGCAAGGGCCTCAGTTCCTCGCCAGGGTTGGGCGAGAGGAGGAATTCGGCGTCCTCCGCGCCCTGGTCGCGGATGGTCGCGGGGTCGTCAAGGGACGGCGCCGTCGCCGCGAGCCGAACCTTGAACCGGGCCTTGGTCATGCCGAGCAGGGCGATCTCCTTTTCGACGGTCCGGCCGAGACGGTCCGCGGCCTTGGACCGCTCGGCGCTGAGGAGGGCGGCGGCTCGCGCGTATGCGGCGAATTTCGCGGCCATGACGGCGTCGAGCTCGCGCAGGCGCTCGCGGCCCGATTCGAGCCCGGCCCGCTCGCGGCGGAGGCCGTCCCCGTGGGCGACGACGGCTTCGATCGTCCCGCCGTACTTGCGCTTGAGCTTCTCGATGACGCTCAGCCGCTCCTCGATCTCCTCAGGGTTCTCCGGCGCGACGGCCCGGCGGTCCTTGAATCGGACGAGAGAATCCGAAGCGTCCTGGAGGAGGATCGAGGCGTCCTCGATGCCCTCCCGGAATTCGCCGAAGGACGCTTCGTAGGCGCCGAGGTCCCCGAGGACGGACTTGAGCCGGGCCAGGCGGGCGACGAGCGAGTCTTCGCCGAGGTAGGCCAGGTCGAGGGCCTTGTCGACGAGGCCGGCGATCTTCTCGGCGTTCCGAAGGATCTCCCGTTCGCGGAGGAGGCTCTCGTCCTCGCCGGGCCTGAGGGCGGCGGCCTCGATCTCCTTGAGCTGGTAGGCGATGAAGTCGAGCCGCTGTTCGCGCTCCTTCTCCCTGGCCTCGAGTTCCCGTTTTTCCAGGAGGAGGCGCCGGAGCTCCTGGGCCGCCCGGGCCGTCTCCCGGACGAGGCCGGAGTCGTCGAGGGTCTCGTCGAGGTAGGCGAGATGGTTCTCGAGATGGAGGAGGAAGACGTGGTCGTTCTGGCCGTAGATGTCGATGAGCTGCGGAGCGAGCTCGCGGAGCCGGCGGACCGGGACGAGGACCCCGTTGATGAACGCCTTGCCCGTTCCCTGGTCGGTGACCGTGCGCTGGATGAGAAGCTCGCCATCCTCGGCCTCGGGCAGTCCGGCCAGGTCGAGGGGCTGTTGTGTGACATCGAAGACGGCCTCGACGAAGGCCTCGGCTTTGCCCGTCCGGACGAGCTCGGGCGAGCCCTTTTCGCCGAGGATGAGGCGGATGGCGTCGATAATGATGGATTTGCCCGCGCCCGTCTCGCCGGTCAGAATGGAGAAACCGGGGTCGAGATGGATTTCGAGCCCCTCGATCGTCGCCAGGTTCCTGACGCGAAGGAACTTGATCATGTCGTCCGGAGCGCTACTTGAGGATGTACGGGACGAGGCCCCTGCCCATATTGATGCGGCCGTAACCGGCATGATCATCGCGGCCGGGAAAGAGCGCCCGGTTGATGTCGTCCGCGGTGTACCGGATGACCTTCATGATGTCGTCGGCCGGAAGGTCGGGTTTGAGGCTCCTGATGAGGGCCGCCATGCCGGCCACGTGAGGGGCGGCCGCCGACGTGCCCGAGGCGAAGAGGTAGGGGAGGAAGCCGTCCCCGACGTACCACTGGGGCGCTGTGCTGAGGATCCAGACGCCGGGCGCGGCCACGTCGATCTGGGCTCCGTACGACGAGAAGTCGGCGATCGCATCGTTGTAATCGCTGGCGGCCACGGCGAGGACGTAATCGTCGTACGCGGCCGGGTAGAGGACGACACCGACCCCGTCGTTGCCGGCCGCGGCCACGACGACAGCCCCCTTGTCGTGGGCGTACTTGCAAGCGTCCTCGAGAAACGGGTCGTCGACGTCGCCGCCGAGGCTGAGGTTGATGACGTCGGCCCCATGGTCCGCCGCCCAGATGATGCCGTCGATGATCCAGCTGTAGTAGCCGTCGCCGTTCGCGTCGGTGACCTTGACCGGCAGGAACCGGCAGTCCCGGGCGACGCCGGCGATGCCGATCCCGTTGTTCGTGTTCGCCGCGGCGATGCCGGCGACGTGGGTGCCGTGCCAGTGGTCGTCGGTCGCGTCGTCATCGTCGTTGGCGAAGTCGTGTCCCCTGGAGACGAACTTCTGGGCGAGGTCGGGATGAGTCATGTCGACGCCGGTGTCGACGATGGCGATGATCGTCTCGGGGTCCCCTTGGGCCGCGTCCCACGCGGTCGTCGCCTTGATGTCGGCGCCGGCCGTCATCACCGGCTGGATCTCGGGACTGACGTCGAGGACGCCGCCCCGGTTGCGCAAGTTGTACTGGTAGTTCAGGAAATAGGTATCGCTGGGGATATCGGCCAGCCGGGCCCGGTAGTCGGGCCGGGCCGTCTCGATGTCGCCGTTGCGGCGGAGCATGGCCAGGGTCTCCCCGACGGAAACGCCCGGGGCGGTCTGTACGCTATAGACGCCGATCCCGGCGATGCGGCGGACGGCCGGAAAGCCGTAGGACTTGAGGAGGCCGTCGGCATAGGCGTCCTGAATGTCGGGACGGAAGCGGACAAGGACGCGGTCGGAGGCGTACCGAATGGACCGGCGGATGGCCCGGGGCCTTTCGACCCGGAGCATCCGGGTCTGATGCACGACCGGCTGGCGGGGTGCCCTCTTCTGCCCTCGCGCCACGAGCGCGTCGCCCGAGCCCAGGGCCGTGTAGAGGACGAGGAGCATCGTCGCGGCCGTCCTCGGGAATCTTTCGAACGGGATGATCATGGCCCTCTCCCTTCCCTAGAACTTGTACAGGACCCCGATGGAAACGAGCCCGTCCACCCCGCCGGCGTAGGGCAGGATCCCGGCCTTGGCCTTGACGGAGATGCGGTTGCTGACAGCGGCGTCGGCGCCCAGGACGGCGCTGAAAGAAAGGTCGCCGCGGACGAGCTTCAGCTCGGTGCCGCCCAGGTCGCCCAAGGTCTCGGTCATCTTGAAGTCGGCCCGGAGCCAGCGGACGCCGAGCTCGACGTACGGGACGACGCGGCCGAAGAAGAGATACGACAGCCGCGGCCCGACGGAGAACTCCATCCAGCCCGGCTTGCCGGTGGCCTCGCCTTCGACGGCGAAATCCTCGAGCGGCCACGTCTTTGAAAGGCCAATGGAATAGATGAAGCGGCCCGTCCCGCCGAGCTCGAATTCGGAGAAGGTCTTGATGGGCACGACGGCTTCGATTCCGAGGAGCACGCCGGAGAGGGTCGAACCGTCGAATTGGAGGCTGATCGGCAGGCTTTCAAAGGCGAGCGTCTTGTAGTCGGTCAGGGACAGACCGGCGCTGAGGCTCACAATGATCCCTTTGCCCACCCCCAGATCGGCCCGCGCCGATAAGAGATTGGCCTGGATCTTGGATGGAGAGGTGTCGCCATTCCAGACAACCGTCCTCGAAAGGTTCTCATAACTCAATCCGACGGAGAACGACTTGATCTTCGGCTCCACGGCCGCGGCCAGCCCGGCGAGCAAGGACGATCGTCCCGCAGAGTCCCAAAGCGCGTCGCATCCGTCCGGTCCGTTCCCGCATGACAAACCCTCCCCGACCCCCCGGGGTCAGCGTTTCCTGACTTTGACTGGCGCCGGCGGCGGCGCGGCTTTGAGCTTCGGGATCTCCTGCAACCGCTTCGTCGCGGTCTTGGCCAGCTTTCCATCCGGATAGTCCGAGACGACCTTGGTGAAGTATGGAACGGCCTGGTCGTATTGCCGGACCATGAAGTGGCAGTCGCCGAGATAGAAATAGACGCTGTCGAGCCCGCTGTAGTCCGGGTACGTGGTCATGATCTCGGTCAGCCGGTTGATGGAGGCCAGATAGCCCCGGCGCTTGTAATAGCCGATGGCGATCTCGGCGCTGTGCTGGGCCAGGCGCTCTTCGCATTCTTTGATCTTCGCCTGAGCTTCCTTGGCCTGGTCGCTGGCGGGATAGTCGGTGATGACCTTCTTAAATTCCGCCAGGGCCAGGATCGTCTTGGAGGGGTCCCGCCCGGGCTTCAGCATCTTCTTGTAGAAGGTCATGGCGATCTGGTACTGGCTGTAGGCGGCCGAAGGGGAGTAGGGATAGGAGCGGATGAATTCCCGGTACTCGGCCGCGGCCAGGATCATGTTGCTCTCGTCGCCCTTGCGGAAATAGGCGTCGGCGATGAGGAGCTTGGCCCGCTGGGCGTAGAAGCTCTTGGGGAAGGAGTCGATGACCTGGCGCAGGTAGAGGAGGGCCTTCTCCGTGTCGTGCTTGACTTCCTGCTCGCCCAGTTTGTAGAGGGCCTCGTCGGACGAGGCCAGGCCGGGCGTGATCTCGACGGATTTCTTGGCGCACCCCGTCACGAGCCCGAGCAGGAGGAGCGCGGGGATCAGGACGGCGAGCGTCGTCTTCGGGGCGGTGTTCTTCATTAGGTCTTCCTCGCGATGTCTTTCAGGGCCCGGATGGCCGCGGCCGGATCGGGGGCGTCGTAGACGGCCGAGCCGGCGACGACGATCTCCATTCCGGCGCGGATGATGTCCTCGGCGTTGTCGAGCTTGATGCCGCCATCGACTTCGATGGGGACGGCGTAGCCGGCGGCGCGGATCCGGTCGCGGAGCTTGCGGATCTTCTCCCGGCAAGAGGGGATAAAGGACTGGCCGCCCCAGCCCGGGTCGACCGACATGATCAGGACATAGTCGAGCTGGCCCCAGACCTCATCGAGCGTATCGATGGAGGTGGCCGGATTGAGTGCGGCGCCGGCCTTGCAGCCGAGCTCCCGGATCCAGGTCAGGTCCTTATGGAGGTGGGCCGTCGCCTCGACGTGGAGGGAGATCCAATCGGCCCCGGCCTTCTGGAAGAGGGGGACGAACGCGCGGGGGTTCTCGACCATGAGGTGGACATCGATGGGCAGGCGCGTCTCGCGCCGGATGGCCGCGACGAGCTGGGGCCCGAGGGTCAGGTTAGGCACGAAGTGCCCGTCCATGATGTCGACGTGGATGAGATCGGCCCCGGCCTCGTCGGCGAGCTGGACGGCCTCGGCGAGCCGGGAAAAATCGGCCGACAGGATGGAGGGGGCGATGAGGACCATCAGCGGCTCACCTCGAGGGAGATGCGGTTCCGTTTCTGGACGCGGTAGCCGTTCGGCGGTGCCTGCTTGACGATGAGGCCCGCGGCGGCCCCGGGGTAATACACGTAGCGGATATCGGCGACTTTGAATCCCCAACCGTTGAGGCGGCCGATGACGCCGTCGACACGCAGCCCGATGAGGTCGGGCATGATGTAGAGGTCATCGAGGTCCCCCTGGCTGAGGAGGAGGCCCACAGGAAGACCGCGCTCGACGACCGTGCCCTGGACCGGCCTCTGGTCGAGGATCCGGCCGGCCGGGAGGCGCGGCGTGTGGACCTGGGACAATCGACCCTTGGTCAATCCGTCCGCCTGGAGGAGCGTGAGCGCCTCGTCAAGGGTCTTGCCGGAGAGGTCGGGGACGGTCACGGTCCCGCTCCCCGAGCTGGTGAAGACCTGAACGGCCCGGGTGATGCGGATCCTCGATCCCGCGGCCGGGTCCTGACGGACGATGAGGCCTTTCTCGAACCGGTCGTTCGATTCGGTGCCCTTTTGGGCCAGGCTCAGGTCCTTTTTTTGCAGCTCCACGCGGGCCTGGGCGACCGCCTTGCCGGTGAGGTCGGGGACCGTGACGAAATCGCTCTTGAGCAGGACCTGGGAGAAGATGACGGCGCTCAGGAAGAACAGGATGAGGAAGAGGAGCGAAGACAGGGCCGCGTTAAAGAGGAATTTCTTCGCCATATGCCGTGATCACGCTGTGGAGTTCGAAGACCATTATTATCATATCTTCCGAACTTAGTAAACGGACGCAACGTTGCCCGGTTTCGGCCCTGTCGTTGCGTCCGTCGGAGCACAAGCGATATAATGACGCTTTCGGAGGCGAGAAAATGTCAATCACCTATTCCGATTTCCGCAGCGATACGGTCACGAGGCCAACGGACAAGATGAGGAAGGCCATGGCCGAAGCCGTCGTGGGCGACGATGTGCTCGGCGACGACCCGACCGTCTTGAGGCTCGAGCAGCTGGCCGCCGAGACCATGGGCAAGGAGGCGGCGCTCTTCTGCCCGTCCGGGACCATGGCCAACTCGATCGCCGTCAAGATGTGGACGAACGTCCTCGAGGAGGTCATCGTCGAGGAGCGCTCCCACATCTACAACATGGAATCGACCCATATGACCTTCATCTCCGGAGTGACGCCGCGGCCGGTGAAGTCGGTGCGCGGGGCGATGGATCCGAAGGATGTCGCAGCCGCCATCCGCAAGCCGAACGTCCACACCCCCCAAACGACGCTTATTTGCGTCGAAAACACCCACAATAACTGGGGCGGCGCGGTCATCCCTCTCGACAACTTCAAGGCCATCCGGAAGATCGCCGACGAGAACGGGCTCAAGGTTCACCTTGACGGGGCCCGGATCTTCAATGCCAGTGTCGCTTCGGGAGTGCCGGCCCGGCGGTTCGCGGACCAGGTCGATTCTTTGCAGTTCTGCCTGTCCAAGGGCCTGTCGGCCCCGGTCGGCTCGATGCTCGCGGGACCGGGGGAGCGGATCGAGTTCGGCCGCCGGCTGAGGAAGGCCCTGGGCGGCGGCATGCGCCAGGTCGGCGTGCTGGCCGCGCCGGGCATCATCGCCTTGACCGAAATGGTCGACCGGCTCGAGGACGACCACGCCCGAGCGAAGAAGCTGGCCCGAGGGATCAGCGGGCTGCCGGGGGTCGATATCGACCCGGCCTCGGTCGAGACCGACATCATCATCTTCGATTTCGACCACCCTTCGATCAGCGTGGCGGCGATGCTGGAGAAGATGAAGGAGAAGGGCGTCCTAGCCCTGGCCGTGAGCGGAGGCATCCGCATGGTCACCCATAAGGACGTCGGCGACGAGGACGTCGAACGGGCGATCCAGGCGTTCCAGGAGATCCTGAGCTGATCGTCCGCGAGATCGAAGCCAAATCCATCCTCAACCCCTCGAAGATCTATGACTACTGCGTCAACCCTTACACCGGATGCCAGGTCGGCTGCGTCTACTGCTATGCCGCCCTGTTCATGCGGCGATACAGCGGCCACAGCGAGCCCTGGGGCGAATTCATCGACGTCAAGGTCAACGCGCCGGCGCTGCTCGCCAAGCAGATCGTCAAGGCGAAGCCGGGGACGATCTGGTTCGCCTCGGTCTGCGATCCCTATCAGCCGCTCGAGGAGCGCTACGCCCTGACCCGCAGCTCGCTCGAGGTCCTCGTCGGCCGCGACCATCCGGTCGTGATCCAGACGAAATCGGCCCGCGTCCGCCGCGACCTCGACCTCATCAGGCGCATCCCCGACGTCGAGGTCGGCTTTTCCATCGCCACGGAAGATGAGACGATCATCCGGCTGTTCGAACGGACGTCGTCCCCCGTCGAGGAGAGGATCGAGGTCCTGCGGGAGTTCAAGGCCGCGGGCGTCTCCACGTACGCCTTCGCCGGCCCTCTTCTGCCCGGAAATCCGGAGAAGTTGGCCGCGCTCTTGGCCGGGGCGGTGGACCACGTCCTCATCGATCGGATGAACTACGTCCCGGCGGTGAAGGCCTTTTACGCCCGGCACGGCCTCCTCGATGCCTTGACGGACACGTTCTTCCGGACTCAATCGACGAGGCTGGCCAAGGCGCTCAAGGCCCGCGGCATCCGCGTCGAGAAGGTCTTCGCTTAGAGCGCCGGCGCCCCGACTTGACGGGCCGCCGCGACCGGAGATATCATCACCGCCTGATGGGGTACAGCGGTTCCCGCTTCGACGGCGCGCCGCGGCGCCGACATCGCCGAGAGGAGATACGGACATGAGGGGAATACCCGAAAAAGCCAGGATGTTCGTGCTCGCCCTGGCAGCTTTTGCGGCCGCGCTCCTTCTTATTCCTGCGGCCGCCGCGGCCCAGGAGAGCCTGCCCACAGAGATCACGGTCGTGACGGATCTCTACAAGCTCGAAAGCCTGCTGCCGGAGATGTCCTCCGGCGAGCTCAGCACGATCAAGGACATCGCCGGCTGGTGCCAGGATATGGCCCAGTACTTCAAGGGCCGCCTGGCCGACGCCCGGATACAGGTCGACTTGCAGCGGGAGACGAAAAGGGCCGAGATCAAGGCCCTCGAGGCGCGGGTGAAGTCCGCCGGTCAGGTCAAGGACGAGGCCTCCAAGAAGGCCCTCGCGGCGGAAGTCAAGACCCAGAAGGCCGAGTTGGACATTCTCGACGCCCTGAAGGACATGACGATCCAGGAAGACGCCATCTCCGGCGATTTCGACGCGGCGGGCAGGTCCCTGAGGAACCTCGCCGGGTCCTTCCAGGACCTGACGGACAATCGCAACGACGCCCTCCGGGTGTTTGAGAAAGCGTCCGAAGAGGCGGCCCAGGCCGGCGCCATGGCCCCGGCTCTCGTCGTCGGCTATCCGGCCAACGGCAAAGCCATGATGGCCATCAGCGACGCGGGCAAGAACCTCAAGGACCTCGGGGACCGGCTGATGAAGCTCTCCAAGGCCCGCCAGGGCCTGGTCAGCGCCTGGGAAAAGCTGGAGAAAACGAAGGCCGGGAAGTAGGCCTTAGAGCCTATCCGCGACGAGCTCCGCGATATCCTTGACCTCGATATCCTCGCGGCCTTTGTCCTTGAGGCCGTCGCGGAGCATGGTCAGGCAGAAGGGGCAGGCCGCCGCGGCGAGCGGCGCGCCAGACGCGACGACTTCGTCCGTGCGCAGATGATTGATCCGCCGGCCGAGCGACTCCTCGGTCCACATCAGACCTCCGCCGGCCCCACAGCAGAAGCTGTCGACGCCGTGCCGCCGCAGCTCCGTCGGCCCTTGGCCCAGCGCCACCCGCAAGAGGGTCCGCGGCTCCCCTATCAGGCCGTTGTGCCGGCCGAGATAGCAGGGATCGTGGAAGGTGTAGCTCCCAACCGGGTCCGGTCTCAGCGCGATCTTCCCCGATGCGACGAGGTCGTGGATGAGCTCGACGTGGGAGACGACCTCGATCGTCCTGAGCCTCGCCTTGTCCTCGTCCGCGAGGCCGGGGACGAAGTCCAGGAGCTTCGGGTATTCGTGCTTGAGCGTGTTGAACCCGTGAGGGCAGATGGCGGCGATCCTCCTGACCCCGTACTTCTTGAAAAGGGCGATGTTCTCTTGGGCCAGGCTCTGGAAGAGGTATTCGTTGCCGAGCCGGCGGGCCGAATCGCCGCAGCACTTTTCCTCGGTCCCGAGCGTCCCGAAGGGGATGCCGGCGGCGCGGAGGATCTTGACGAAGGACGCCGCGATGCCTTTCCCGGCGTCATCATAGGCGCCCATGCAGCCGACCCAGAAAAGAATCTCGGCCCCGGGGACGTCCTTGATGTGCTTGACCTCGAGCGTCTCGCTCCAATCGGCCCGCTTGGAGAAGCCGATGCCCCAGGGGTTCGCATTCGTTTCCATGTTCCGGAAGAAGGCGTTGAGCTCCTGCGGGAACTTGCTTTGCATCAGGACCTGGCTGCGGCGGGCCCCGACGATCTTGCGGATGTGCTCGATCTCGACCGGGCATTCCTTCTGACACGCGCCGCAGGTCGTGCAGGTCCAGATCTCGCCTTCCGTGAAGGTCGCGGGGACGAGCTCAGGGAGGTCGTCGCGCTTTTTCGCGACCAGGGCCTTGTCGCCGGCGAGCAGCGCTCTTTCCATGTTGAAGAGGATCATCTTCGGCGAGAGGGGCTTGTCGCTGGCGAACGCGGGGCAGGCGTCCTGGCAGCGGCCGCATTCCATGCAGGCGAAAGCGTCGAGGTTGTCCTTCCAGGCGAGATCGGGGAGCTTCTCGATGCCGAAGACCTCGGACTTCTCGAGATCGATGGCCGGGAGTTCGCCGCTTGGCGTTGAACGGCGAAAGAAGACGTTGAAAGGGCCGGCGAACATATGCAGGTACTTCGAGTGGGGGACATAGGCGATGAAGCCGTAGACGGCGACGACGTGGGCCCACCAGGCGAGTCTGAAGTGCGAGGCGATGGCCTCGGCGCCCATTCCTGAACGGCCGATGAAGCCGGCGAGCCACGGGCCGAGGAATGACCAGCGGGCCGTTTCGGGGAGGTGGGCGACGGAGAACGCTTCGAAATAGAGGTATGTCGCCGTGGCCAGAGTGATCAGAAGATAGATGGCCGCCGAATCGCCCCGGGTCGTGGCGTAGGCTTTGGGCCGGATGACGAAGCGGCGGAAAACGAGGAAGATGACGCCGGCCATGACCGAGAACGCGGCGACGTCGATGACGAAGGAGAACAGCAGTCCGAAGCTGGACTTGCCGAAGAGGTAGAAGCCGTCGAAGAAGCCCTCGAGGGTGTGTGAGACCGTCATCGTGTCGAACGTGAGGGCCCCGTAGAAGATGCCGACGTGCATGAGGCCGGTGAAGAATCGCTCACCCCGGAACGTGCAGCGCTGGAAGAGGACCTTGACCACGGCGTGGCGGAAGCGCTTCCAAAGGTCCTTGAAGCGGTCGTCGGGCGCTCCGGCCGCGATGATCCTGATCCTGCGGACGATCGGGACGAGGAAGGCCGCCGCCGTCGCCAGGATCATCAGGGCGAACGCGAGCTTTTCCGGGGTCGTCAGCATGCCGGCCTCCTTGCGGCCTCTTTTTACAGTTTTGAAGCCCGCCTGTCAATTGAAGTCCAGGGCCTAAAATATTCGGGACCGTGGTTTCGAGCGCTCAGCCCCAATTCTGCAGGTCGCTTCGAAGACTCCGCTTCCCGCCGTAGGACGGATGTGGGGTGACGCCGAGGGAGGAGCCGCTCCGACCTTTGACACGCCGCTCGGGCTGTGTTAAAAAACTTTATTCGGCGCGGGGCCATCGCCCCCGAGGAGACCCGCATGAACGTCTTGGTGGTCCTGTTCGCGGCCGCGGCCGTCTTTGCGGTGGCCGGTCGCTTCTATTCTCGATTCATCGCCAATAACCTCGGCGAGGAGGCCGACCATCCGACGCCGGCCGTCACCCGCAACGACGGCCGTGACTACGTCCCAACGAAGCGCTTCGTCGTTTTCGCCCACCACTTCTCGGCCATCGCCGGGGCCGGACCCATCCTCGGCCCGACGATGGCCATCCTCTACGGCTTCGTCCCGGCCTGGCTCTGGGTCGTTTTCGGAGGCATCTTCATTGGCGCCGTACACGATTACACGACGTTGTTCATCAGCATGCGCGAAGGCGGCAAGTCCATGGCCGAGGTCGCCCGCAAGACCCTCGGTAATTCCGGGTTCCGGCTATTCATCGCCTTCACCCTCGTCATGATCGTGCTCGTGACCTCGTCGTTCCTCAGCGCGACCTCGATCTCGCTGACCTCCCTCTGGCCGCTGGCCAAGATCGGGGTCAAGGAAGGGGAGACCTTCCTCAAGACCGTCGTCCGGGACGGCGTCGTCATGGGCCGCATCGGCGGCATCGCCTCGACCTCTGTCATCTTCATCACGCTCTGCTCGCCGTTCCTCGGCTTCCTCCTTTACAAGAAGAAGCTCAAGAGCCTCACGGCCTACGTTCTGGCCGCCGCGATCTGCGTCGGCTCGGTCCTTCTGGGGATCGCCTTCCCGGTGACCATGGCCCCGACGACGTGGATGATCATCATCTCGATCTACGTCCTCATCGCCGCAGGCGTCCCCGTCTGGCTGATCCTCCAGCCCCGCGACTTCATCAACGTGCAGATCCTCTACGGCGGCATCGGGCTCATGGTCGTTTCGCTGTTCAGCTGCGGCTTCCAGGGCCTCACCGTCACCATGCCGCACTTCAACCTGGCCGAAGGCACGCTCAACCTTGGGTTTATCTGGCCGATGATGTTCATCACCATCGCCTGCGGGGCCATTTCGGGGTTCCATTGCCTCGTCGCCGGCGGGACGACGGGCAAACAGCTCCCCACGGAGCCGGACGCCCGGCACGTCGGCTACAACGCCATGCTCCTCGAATCGCTCCTCTCGGTCTGTGTCCTGCTGGCCCTCGGCGCGGTCATGGCCTTCTCCGACTACAAGGAGATCGTCTGGCCGACGGACCCGGCCGTAAAATCCAATCCCATCCTCGGCTTCTCGCTGGCCGCGGGCCGCCTTTTCCACCAGGGCCTGGGCATCCCCGTGGCCCTGGGCACGGTCTTCGGCATCCTTCTCGTCGAGGGGTTCGTCATCACGACGCTCGATGCCGCCGTGCGGCTCAACCGCTACCTGTTCGAAGAGCTCTGGGCGATCGTGTTCAAGAAGGTGCCGGCCCTTCTCAGACACTACTGGGCCAATTCGGGCCTCTCGGTCATCCTGATGTGGAGCCTGGCCTACTCGAACGCCTTCAACGCCCTGTGGCCGATCTTCGGCACGGCCAACCAGCTCCTCGCGGCCATGGCCTTGTTGACCGTGTCGGCCTGGCTCCTCTTGCGCAAGCGGCGGAACTGGTTCACGCTCGTCCCCGCGGTGTTCATGGTCGTGACGACCCTCGCCTCGCTGGGCATACTGCTCGCGGGATATATCAAGAAGAGCAACTATATCCTCATGGCCGCGGACGTGCTCCTCCTGGCCCTGTCCGCGGGCGTCGTCGCCCTGTCCCTGAAGACATTCGTGAAGCGCGATAAGGCGGTCCCCGCATGACCGCCCCGAAAATCCTGCAAGTGTCCTGCGTCCAGCTTCCGTGGGCCAGGTCTCTCGACTGGAACCTGGAGCGGGCCCTTCATTACATCAGGTTGGCCGCCGACGAAGGCAGCCGGGTAGTCCTCTTCCCGGAGGCGAACCTGACCGGCTATTACTTCCCCGACGTCGTCGATCTCGACCCTCGTGAGGTCAAGCGCGCGGTCGAGCGGACCTCGCGCGCGGCGGCCGAAGTGGGCATCTGGGCCATCGTCGGGACCCTCAAGAGGACGCGGGACCGCTACCTCAACGTGGCCCACGTCATCTCGCCCCAAGGCGCCGTCGTCTATGAATACGCGAAGGTCCATATGGCCGGCCGGGACGAGCGGAAGCACTGCCGGGGCGGCGACAAGCTGGCCCTCTTCGAGATCGACGGCATCCCGGCGACCCTGGTCATCTGCCGTGACGGCCGTCATCCCGAGCTCTACCGCATCCCGGCCATGGCCGGGGCGAAGATCCTCTTCCATCCGTCGTGCAGCTCCGACGAGATCGAGGCCGTCGTCTGGAAGCGCGTCTCGGGCCGGGCCCAACAGCCCGTCGGGCCCAACAGCAAGATCTTCCACTGCGTCGCCAATACCGTCGGGCCATCGCCGGATGGAAAACAGACCTCGAGCGGCCAATCGTTCATCCGCGAGCCGAACGGGCTGCCCCTGGCCGAGGCCGGGTGCTACCAGGAAGAGATGATCACGGCCGTTCTGGACCTCAGCCGCGCCGACCGCGGCTACGCGCTCGACAGCCTTCACGCGCCGCCGTTCCTGCGCCCCCACTGGGACGCCATGATCAAGGACGTCAAGGCGCGGGCGGGTCTCAAGCCCGAATAGCGATCTTACGAAAGGGAGCCTCCATGGCGGACACGAGAGACATCGTCATCATCGGCGGCGGCCCAGGCGGCTATCTCGCCGCCATGCGCGCGGCCCAGCTCAAGAAAACGATCACGCTCGTCGAGCAGGACCGCATCGGCGGCACGTGCATCAACTACGGCTGCATCCCGACGAAGTACCTTCTCCACCAGACGAAGATCCTGAGAGAGGTCGGCGTGACCAAGAATCTCGAGGGTCCTCTCGCCGAAGTCCGGCTGAATTGGGGCAAGGTCCAGCAGGGCCGACAGGCGGTCGTCGACCAGCTGGTCAAGGGCCTCGTCTTCCTCCTCGAAAAAGGGAGGGTCGAGATCGTCAAGGCGCCGGCCCGGCTGAGGCCGGACAAGTCCGTCGTCATCCGGGCGCCGGAAGGGGAGAGGGTCATCGAGGCGGACAAGGTCATCGTGGCCACGGGCAGCCGGGCAGCCAGTCTGCCTTTCCTCAAGCCCGACGGCCGGGCCGTGATCACGAGCACCGAGGCCCTCGAGCTGGCGGAAGTGCCGAAGAGCCTTCTCATCATCGGGGCCGGAGCCATCGGCCTGGAGATGGGCTCGATCTACCGCCGGATGGGGACCGACGTCACGGTCCTCGAGATCCTGCCGCAGATCCTGCCCGGATCCGACAAGGAAGCGGTGACGAGACTCGAGCGGGCCCTCAAGAAGCAGGGCTTGAAGATCTTCACGGAGATGCGGATCGAGGGCGCCGAGGTGGCGGACGGAGAGGTCACCCTCAGAGGCGTCGGCCTGAAGACCAACGCGCCGTTCGAATACAGGGCCGAAAAGGTCCTGCTGTCCGCCGGCCGCATACCGAATACGTCCGACCTCTTCGATGGAGAGCCTTTCCTCGACATGGACCGGGGATTCCTTAAGGTCAATGAAGCGCTCGAGACGAACGTCCCGGGCATTTATGCCATCGGCGATGTCATCGGCGGCAAGCTCCTGGCCCACAAGGCCTACCACGACGCCATCGTCGCCGTCGAGAACGCGTCCGGCATGAGCCGCAAGGTCGGCTATACGGCCCTGCCGGCGTCCGTCTTCACGGAGCCCGAATTCGCCACGGTCGGCCTGACCCAGGAGGAAGCGGTCGCCAGTGGCATCACGGTCAAGTCCGGCGTTTTTCCCCTTCAGGCGAGCGGCCGGGCCATGACCATGGACGCCACGGACGGTCTGATCAAGGTCCTGGCCGACGAGTCGGATAAGGTCATCGGGGCCCACATCGTCGCGCCCGGCGCCTCCGACATGATGCCGGTGCTGACCATGGCCGTGGCCAAGGGGATGACGCTCAAGGAGCTCGACAGCATCATTTATATCCACCCGTCGCTGTCCGAGGCCATCGGCGAGGCGGCGCTCAAGGCCAACGGCCAGGCGCTGCATATTTTGAATTCGTAAGGGGCCTCAACGAGCGAAGCCACCGGCTGGTCGAGGGCTGCCCCTCTCCATCGTTGAAAAAGCCGCTGTGATTTAATAGAATCGGTCAGGCCTGAACATCATGCTGGAACTCGCCATCGCCTTTCTTGTCTTCGGCCTCCTCTCCGCCGCAATGATCCTCATCAACTTTGTCCTCGGCCCGAGGAAGCCCAACCCGGCCCGAGAGAAGCCCTTCGAATGCGGCAGCCCGCCCCTCCAGGCGGCGATCGGTCCCGTCAACATCCCGTTCTTCCTCGTCGCGCTGCTCTTCCTCCTCCTCGACGTCGAGGTCGTCTTTTTTTATCCTCTCGCCCTGGCTTTTAGGGGCCGGGGGCTCGGCGGGTTCGCCGCCCTCGGCGGCTTCGTCCTTGTTCTCGCCCTGGGCTTCGCCTACGCCTGGAAGAAAGGGATCTTCCGCTGGTCATGAGCGGCTTCGAATTCGTCACGACGCGCCTCGAGACGGCCATCGGCTGGGGCCGCAAGTTCTCGCTGTTCCACTATCCGTTCATCACGGCCTGCTGCGGCATGGAATACATGTCGATGGCCTGCGCCCACTTCGACGTCGACCGCTTCGGGGCCGGCCTGACCCGCTTCTCGCCGCGACAGGCCGATCTTCTCCTCGTCGTCGGCACGATCACCCACAAGCTCGCCCCCGTCCTCAGAACCGTCTACGACCAGATGCTCGAGCCCAAGTGGGTCATCGCCTTCGGCGCCTGCACCGTGAGCGGCGGCATCTACCAGAATTACGCCGTTGTCCAGGGCATCGACCGGATCATCCCCGTCGATATCTACATCCCCGGCTGCCCGCCGCGTCCGGAGATGGTCCTCGACGGCCTCCTCAAGCTCCAGGACAAGATCCAGCATCAGAAGCAGGATTGGAGATGGGCCAGGAAACCCTGATCGAGGCCATCCGGACCAAGCTCGGCGATGCCGCCGAGGGCGTCGCGGACTCGTTCGGCGACCCGGTCCTCGCCCTCCGCCCCGACGCGGTCCGCTCCGCGATGGCCGCGCTCCGCGAGGCCCCGTTCGATTACGCCGTGCTCCTCGACCTGACCTGCGTCGACTTCGCCGCGTCCGAAGGGCGCTTCGAGCTCGTCTATCACCTCTATTCCCTCACGCGCAACGTTCGCCTGCGGCTCAAGGCCTCCCTCCCGGCCGCCGACCCGGCCATCGAGACGCTCACCGGCCTGTGGAAGAACGCCGAATGGCTCGAGCGCGAGGTCTTCGACATGTTCGGCGTCCGCTTCGAAGGCCATCCTTATCTCAAGAGGATCCTGACCTACGAGGGCTTCGAGGGCCACGCTCTGCGCAAATCCTATCCCTGGCGGCTCGGCCAGCCCCGCATCCCGCTGAAGGACGACGTCTGAGATGGAACCGAAGACGCGGATCGAGCGGGAGGCCCGGCCGGGGAGCATGCTCATCAACATGGGGCCGTCGCACCCGGCCATGCACGGCACCCTGCGGATCATGCTCGAGCTCGACGCCGAGAAGATCCTCAACGCCGAATGCGAGATCGGCTACCTTCACCGGGGCTTCGAGAAGACCTGCGAGAACAAGACCTATTTCAACCTCTTGATCTACACCGACCGGCTGAACTACGTATCGCCCCTGATCAACAACCTGGGCTACGCGATGACCATGGAAAAGATGCTCAGCGTCACCGTGCCCGAGCGGGCCCAGCTCATCCGGGTCCTCATGAGCGAGCTCTCGCGCGTGTCCGACCACCTGACCTGCCTCGCGGCCATGGCCATGGAGAACGGCGCCTTCACCGTCTTCCTTTATATGATGAAGGCCCGGGAGTTCCTCTGGGACGTCATCGAATTCACGACCGGCGCGCGAATGACGACCTCCTACATCCGCATCGGCGGCGTCCGGGCCGACCTCCATCCCGGCTGGAGGACGTCACTCGAGACGGCCGTCCGCGAGACCCGCAAAGTCCTCAAGGACGTCTCGGGTCTCCTCGACAAGAACAGCATCTTCCTCGGACGAACCCGCGGCGTCGGGGTCATGTCCAAGGAGGACGCGCTGTCCTACGGCTGGACCGGTCCCTGCCTGAGGTCGACCGGCATTCCCTATGACGTCCGCAAGGCCCACCCGTATCTCGTTTACGACCGGCTCTCGTTCGAGGTCCCGGTCGGCGAGTTCGGCGACAACTACGACCGCTACAGCGTCCGGATGCGCGAGATGGAACAGAGCCTCCGGCTCCTCGAACAGGTCGCCGCCCTCATCCCCGACGCGGCCCCCCTCCCCGAAGGGCCGACGATCGAGCCCGCCGAGGCTATCGCCCGGTCGAGGCGGCAGCGCACGAGCGAGCGCATCCGGCTCTCGCCGAACCTCGAAGGATACGAGAAGGAGCGCCTGGCCGGTCTCGTGACGGCTGACGCCCCAGTCTGCGTGCCCTCGAAGGAAGATACCTACACGACGATGGAAGGGCTCATCAGCCACTTCCTGTTCTTCATGAGCGGCAAGGGCATCCGCCCCCCCAAGGGGGACGTCTATTTCTCCGTCGAAGGCGGCAACGGCGAGGTCGGCTTCTACATCGTCTCCGACGGCACCGACCGGCCCTACCGCCTTCATCTCAGGGCGCCCTGCTTCCACATCGTCTCGGCGCTCGAGCAGCTAATCCAGGGCCGCCTCATCGCTGACGTCATCCCGACGTTCGGCTCCATGAACATGATCGGCGGGGAGCTCGACCGATGAGCTATACTCCGTCCCCGGCGGCGCTCCGCGAGATCGAGGCTGCGATCGCCCGCTATCCGGAGAAAGCCGCGGCCCTCCTCCCGGTCCTGCATGTCGTCCAGGACGAATCGGGCTTCGTCTCGCCCGAGGCGGAGAGCTGGGTCGCCGCGAAGCTCGCCGTCCTGCCCGTCCGCGTCCGCGAGGTCCTGTCGTTCTACACGATGCTCCGGAGGGCGCCCGCGGGACGGAGCACGATCCAGCTCTGCCACAATGTCAGCTGCTCCCTCGCCGGCGCCGAGGACATCCTGCGGTTCATCACGGAGAAGTTGGGGATCGGGCCGGGCGAGACAACGCCCGACGGCGCCGTCACCTTGGTCACGGTCGAATGCCTGGGGAACTGCGATCACGCGCCCTGCCTCCAGGTTGACGGCGTCGACCACGGACCGGCGACCCGCGAGACGGTCGCCGCGCTCATCGAGGAGCTCCAGGCCCATGATTGAGAATGAGGTTCGGCTCCTCCCCGTCGACGACGGGTCCTGGCGGCTCGACGCTTATCGGCGCGGGGGCGGCTACGAGACGGCCCGAACGGTGCTCTCTTCGATGGCCCCCGCGGATGTCATCGCCGAGGTCCGCAAGGCAGGCCTCCGCGGCAGGGGAGGAGCGGGGTTCCCCGCCGGGATGAAGTGGGGATTCGTGCCGCAGGGAGGCCCGGGGCCGAAATATCTCTGCGTCAATGCCGACGAGGCCGAACCGGGGACCTTCAAGGACCGCCTGGTCCTTCTCCGGGCCCCCCATCAGCTCATCGAGGGCATGATCATCACGGCCTTCGCCGTGGGCATCCGGACCGCCTTCGTCTACCTCCGGGGCGAGTACGCCCGGATCGGCCGGCGGTTGGAGGAGGCCATTGCCGAGGCTCGGGCCGCAGGTTGTATCGGGCCGCGCGTTTTCGGAACGGATTTCGGCCTCGAGATCGTCGTCCACCACGGCGCCGGGGCCTATATCTGCGGCGAGGAGACGGCTCTCCTCGAATCGCTCGAAGGCCGGCGCGGCCAGCCGCGCGTCAAGCCGCCCTTCCCGGCGGTCGTCGGGCTGTTCCGCTCGCCGACCGTCATCAACAACGTCGAAACGATCGCCAACGTGCCCCAGATCCTGGCCCGGGGCGCGGACTGGTTCCTTAGCCGAGGCCTGCCCAAGGATGGAGGGACGCGGCTTTATTGCGTGAGCGGCGCCGTCCGGCGTCCCGGCACCTACGAGCTCGCCGTGGGGACCCCCCTTCGGGAGATCATCGAGGTCCACGCCGGCGGAACGCCTCAGGGCAGGACCATCAAAGCCGTCATCCCCGGTGGGCTATCGGCGCCGATCCTCAGGCCCGAGGAGATCGATATCGCCATGGACGTCGACTCCCTGGCCCGGGCGGGCTCCATGCTCGGATCCGCCGGGATCGTCGTCATCCCGGACGGGACGCCGATGCTCGATGTCCTCCACGCGACGGCGCGCTTCTACGCCCACGAATCCTGCGGCAAGTGCACGCCCTGCCGCATCGGGACAGCCTGGATCCTCAAGATCGTCGGCCGCCTCCGGCGCGAGGGGGGGAGCCCGGCGGATCTCGACCTCATCGTCAAGCTGGCCGACGGGATCAAGGGCCGGACCCTCTGTCCGCTGGGAGAAGCGGCGGCCTTGCCCATCCACGCCCTAGTCGTGAAGTTTCGCGGCGAGCTCGAGCGGGCGGTGGCCCGATGAACGGGGCGAAGCCGATCGGCCTGACGATCGACGGCCTCAAGGTCCAGGCCGCCGAGGGGACCAATGTCCTGAGGGCCGCCGAGCAGGCGGGCATCACCATCCCGCATTTCTGCTACCATGCCGGCTTGGATGTCGAGGGCAGCTGCCGCATGTGCCTGGTCGAGATCGAGGGCCTGCCAAAACTCGAGCTGGCTTGCGCGACCGTCGTCCGCGCAGGGATGGTCGTCCGGACCGCGACGGAGCGGGTCCACGCGGCCCGCAAGGACGTCCTCGAATTCCTGCTGGCCGAACATCCGCTTGACTGCCCCATCTGTCCCAAGGCGGGGGAGTGCCGCCTCCAGGATTATTACGACCTCCACGGGCTTTACGCCAGCCGGATGGTCGAGCCTCGGGAGCGGCGGGCGAAGAAGGTCCCGATCGGCCGGGGGCTCCTCCTCGACCGCGAGCGCTGTGTGCTTTGCACGCGTTGCGTCCGCTTCCTGCGGCTGGTCACTGGGACGGGGGAGCTCGGGGTGTTCGAGCGCGCCGTCCGCTCCGAGGTCGGGATCACCGACGGCATGCCGGTCGACAACAATTACTCCGGCAACCTCGTCGACATCTGTCCGGTCGGGGCCATCACGGCCGATGATTTCCGGTTCAAGACCAGGGCCTGGTTCCTGAAGCGGAGGCCCTCGGTCTGCCCCCACTGCGGCCGTAATTGCGCCGTCGTCATCGAATCCGTCGAGGGCTATCCTTTGAGGAGGAGCGAGAAGCGCGTCTATCGCGTCACGGCGCGCGAGAACCGCGCGGTCAACGGCTTCTGGATCTGCGACCTCGGCCGGGACGGGCGCCACGACATCGATGACGGACGGCACGTCGCCGTATTGAAAAAGGCCGCATCGGTCCAAGGGCTGTCATGGCAGCAAGCCCTCGAGGATGTCGCCGGGGCCATCCGATCCGTTCCCGGACCGCAGCGGGCTGCAAAGATCGCCGTCGTCCTGAACGGCCGCATGACCTGCGAAGAGCTGGCCCTGGCCAAGGGGCTCTTCATCACAGGTCTCGGTTCGGGGAAGGTCTTCTTCGCCGACCGGAAGCCCGGCCAGGCCGACGGCCTGTTGCTGACGGCGGAGCGAGTGCCCAACGGCAGGGGCGCCGTCGAGGCAGGGCTCGAGCCCAGGTTCGCGGACCTCGATGAGATCGCCACTTCGGGAGTCCTTCTCGTCTTCGGTTCCGCTCTGGCCGGGCATTTCGAGAAGCAGGAGATCGTCCGGACGCTCGCGGCGGTCCCTTCGAAATACCTCTTCGCCGCGCATACGGGCCCCCTCGACAGGCTCGTCGACATCGTTTTTCCGGTCGCTGTTCCAGCTGAAAAATCAGGCACGTACGTCAATATCGATGGGATTCGTCAATCCTTCGCCAGGGCCGTCAGTCCGTGCCCCGAAGTCGTCCCCGAAGGCGATATTCTCGGCCGCCTGGCCAACTTGCTCGGCCTTGACCTCGGAGACGCCGATGCTCGCTGACTTTCTCATCATCCTTGTCAAGGTCGTCCTGACCCTGGTGTGGACGCTCCTTCTGGCCCTCTTCTTGACCTGGGTCGAGAGGAAGGAGAGCGCGGTGATGCAGGACCGCATTGGGGCCAACAGGGCCTCCGTGTTCGGGCTGAGGCTCTTCGGCCTCTTCCAGCCCTTCGCCGACGCCATCAAGATGCTCTTCAAGGAGGATTTCGCGCCCACATTCTCGCAGCGAGCGCTCCACTGGCTGGCGCCGACGTTCTCCTTCTTTTTCGTCTCCGTGACCATGATCGCTATCCCGTTCGGGGATCCGATCCATCTTTTTGGGCGCACTATCCCGCTCCAGGTCGTCGACCTCAACGCGGCCGTCCTCTTCGTCCTGGCCATGCTCAGCTTGGGCATCTACGGGATCCTCGTCAGCGGCTGGGCCTCGTCCAATCGGTTCGCCCTGATCGGCAGCCTTCGCGGCGCCGCCCAGCTCGTTTCGTATGAGGTCGCGCTCGGGCTTTCGCTCGTCGGCCTCATCATGGTCTTCCCCTCCCTCAGCCTGTCGCGGATCGTCGATTTCCAGGGCGGGCTCCTGTTCGGTTTCCTGCCCAAGTGGGGTATCTTCCTTCAGCCTCTCGGCTTCGCCGTCTTCTATCTGGCCGGCATGGCCGAGACGAAGCGCGTCCCGTTCGACATGCCGGAAGGCGAATCGGAGATCATCGGCTTCTACACGGAATACGGCGGGTTGAAGTTCGGCCTGTTCATGTTCACCGATTTCCTCGAGGTCATCGTCCTCGCTTCGATGGCCACGACGCTGTTCTTCGGCGGCTGGCAGGTGCCCTGGCTCGGCGACGCGGGATTCGCCTTCCCCTGGGGCGGCCGGATCGCCGTGGCGCCCTGGGCCGTGACCGTCCTGCGCGTCCTGTCCTTCAACCTGAAGGTCTTTTTCTTCTGCTGGCTCCAGATCCTGACGCGCTGGACCTACCCGCGCTTCCGGTACGACCAGGTCATGGACCTCGGCTGGAAGGTCCTCGTCCCCCTCGGTGTCGTCAACTTCCTCGCGACCGGGCTCATTTTGGCGGTGCGATAGGAGAGCCGTGATAAAAGCCTGGAAGGTCTTTAGGGAGATCGTCAGGGGGGCGACCATCACGTCCCGCCACTTCTTTGTCAATATGACGTTCCACACGCTGAGCCTCTTCGGCATCCGTACCAAGAGAAGGGGAGCCGTGACCATCCAATACCCGGAGGTCAAGAAGGAGCTCTCTCCCCGCCACCACAGCCTCCACCGCATCCGGCCGCGCGCGGACGGCAAACCGAGCTGCGTCGCCTGCATGCTCTGCGTCACGGTCTGCCCGTCCGAGTGCCTCTATGTCGAGGCGGCCGAGGACCCCGACCCCGAGATCCAGAAGGTGCCGGCCAAGTTCGTCGTCGATCTCAACCGCTGCTGTTTCTGCGGCTTCTGCGTCGAGGCCTGCCCGGTTGACGCCATCCGCATGGACACCGGAGAGATCCGGCTGGCCTCGCGGACCCGGGCCGGGCTCGAGGTCCCGCTCGACAAGCCATGACCGCGCCCTCCGAAAGCGTCGCCATCGGGGATATCGAGGTCGTCCGTCTCCTCGACGGGACCATTCGGGTCGACGGCGGGGCCATGTTCGGGGTCGTCCCGAGGACGCTCTGGGCCGCCAAGGCCGCGCCCGACCGTGAGAACCGGATCACCCTGGCCCTGAACTGCTACCTCGTCCGGACGCCGGGCGCGAACGTCCTCCTCGACACGGGCGTCGGCGCCGATATCGGCCGCCGCTACGCCGACTTCTATTCTTTCGACCGCCGCCCCGGCCTCATCGCGGCCCTCGCCGGACTCGGGCTGGCTGCCGAGGATATCGACGTTGTCGTCAACAGCCACCTCCACTTCGACCACTGCGGCGGGAATACGGCCAAGCAGGCCGATGGGACCTGGCCGCCCGCATTTCCGCGGGCTCGCTACGTCGTCCAGCGCGGCGAGTGGGAGCGGGCCCTCCATCCCGTCGAGCGCGACAAGCCGAGCTACATGCCGGCGCGGCTCAAGTCGCTGGCCGACGCGGGCCGCCTCGTGCTCCTCGACGGCGACGGGCCCATCGCGCCGGGGATCGAGGCCGTCCTCGTCGCCGGCCACACGGCCTTCCACCAGGGGATCAAGGTCGCGTCCGGCGGCAAGACGTTCTTCTACGCGGCCGACGCCGTCCCGACGACGGCCCACGTCGATCTCGATTCCATCATGAGCTTCGACCTCTATCCGGTCGAGACCTTCGAGGCGAAGAAAGCCCTCCTGACCCGGGCCGAGGCCGAAGGATGGATCCTCGGCTTCGGCCATGACCTCAGCGTCCCCTTCGGATCCTTGAGACGTGCGGGGAAGCGCCTCGACGTCGTCCCCGCCTCCGCGGGCAAAAACGATTGACTTTTCCGGGGCCCGTCTTTATGATGGGGCTTCTTAATTTTGAGGAGGTTGTTCATGAAGAAAGTGACCGTTGAAGAACTGCTGGCCAAGGCCCAGCAGCCTTCCCTGGACGCCCCGAGGCTCCACAAGTTCTACAAAGGCAAGATGGGCACCGCCGTGAAGTGCCGCGTCCGCGATTTCAACGATTTCGCGATCTGGTACACGCCCGGCGTCGCCGCGGTCTGCAAGGAGATCCAGGCCGACAAGCAGAAGGCCTACGAGTACACCAACAAGTGGAATTCCGTGGCCGTCATCAGCGATGGGACCCGTGTCCTCGGCCTGGGCGACATCGGCCCCGAGGCCGGCCTGCCGGTCATGGAAGGCAAGGGGATCCTCTATAAGTACCTGGGCGGCGTTGATGCCTTCCCCATCTGCCTCGATGAAAAGGACCCGGACAAGATCATCGAGATCGGCCGCGCCCTCCAGCCGTCCTTCGGCGGCTACAACCTCGAGGACATCTCCCAGCCCAAGTGCTTCCGGATCCTCGACGAGCTGCGGGCGAAGTGCGAGATCCCCGTCTGGCACGACGACCAGCAGGGCACGGCCTGCGTCACCGTGGCCGGCCTGATCAACGCCCTCAAGCTGGTCAAGAAAGACATCGCCGAGGCCAAGGTCACCGTCATCGGGGCCGGGGCTTCGGGCATCAACATCGCCCGCATGATCATGGCGGCCGGGGCCAACGGCGCCAACATGCTCTCGGTCGACTCCAAGGGCATCCTCTCTAAGGACCGCGCCGACAAGGATGTCCTTCAGGCCAAGTTCAAGGAGAAATGGGACCTCTGCCTGAGGACCAACCCGAAGAATAGGCAGGGTTCGATCCCGGACGCCATCGCCGGCGCCGACGTCCTCGTCTGTGTCTCGACGCCCGGGCCCGGCACGATCAAGCCCGAGTGGGTCGCGACCATGGCCAAGGACGCCATCGTCTTTGCCGAGGCCAACCCCATCCCTGAGATCTGGCCCTGGGAAGCCAAGGAAGCCGGAGCCCGGATCGTGGCCACCGGCCGGTCCGATTTCCCTAACCAAGTCAACAACTCCCTGGGCTTCCCCGGCATCTTCCGGGGCGCCCTGGACGTCCGGGCCAAGACGATCACCGACGAGATGTGCATCGCGGCCGCCCGCGAGCTGGCCAAGGTCGCCGAGGACAAGGGCATCCACGAAGAATACATCATCCCCAATATGGACGAGTGGGAGGTCTTCCCGCGGGAGGCGGTGGCCGTCGGCAGCATGGCCATCAAACAGGGCGTCGCCCGGTTCGACTTCCCGGCGGACGTCCGTCTCAAGATGGCCGAGGACATCATCAGGGCCTCGCGCGAGGACGTCCAGAAGAAGATGCGGGAAGGCAGCATCATCGACCCGGACAAATAAGCCCGGGCCTCTGGAAAACACCGTGGAACAGGAGGGGAGAGGCGAGCCCGGGTTTCCCTCCGCCTTTTTTCTTGAGGATTTGACAAAGGTTCCCCCCTTATGCTATATCTAACCTCACATCAGGACAAACCTATCACACGGCGCCTATCTCACGTAATCCATACAAAGATACCATAGGAGGTACAATCATGAAAAACATCGTGAAAGGCTTAACGCTGGCGCTCATTGTCGTGCTCGTGTTCACGAGCTGCGCCAAGCAACCCATCCAGCTGATGGATTCCGCCAAGGCCGCCATCCAGAGCGTCATCGACGCTAAGGGCGGTGTCTACGCAAAGGACGAGCTGAACAAGCTTCAGGGAGACCTCCAGGCCGCTCTGGACGCCGTCACGGCCCAGGCCAAGAAGTTCTTCAAGAAGTACGGGCCCGCCAAGGAAATGCTGACCAAGCTGGTCGCGGACGCCGACAGCGTCAAGGCCCTCATCCCCGGGCGGATCGCCGAGGCCAAGGCCGGCGCCGAAAACGCGATCAACGAAGCCAAGATGGCCGTCGAAGAAGCCAAGGCCCTCCTCGAGAAGGCCCCCAAGGGCAAGGGCACCAAGGCTGACATCGAAGCCATGAAGGCCGACCTGGCCGGGATCGAGATGGCCATGGCCGACGTCGACAGCGCCATGACGAGCGAAGACTACTTCGGCGCCAAGGACAAGGCTGCCGTCATCAAGGAAAAGGCCGCCGCGATCATCGAACAGGTCAACGCCGCCATCGCCAAGATCAAGGGACGGTAAGTCGCCTGACCTTGAGGCTTAGCCGCACAGCCGCAATCCTGCTGGCTGTTGTGCTATTCGGTTGTCGAACCGCGCCGGTCCCTCCGGAGGTTCTTGAAGCCGACCTTCAGGAACAGGACCTTTGGGGGGCCGGTGCTTCTGTTTTCGCCGGCCAGGAGCACGCGGCCTATCTCCGCAGCCTGAATTCCGCGCGGCAGTCGCTCGAGCGGGAGAACCTCAAGCTGGGCTGGTTCCGCGATTACGGAAAGGTCCGGGCGGAGTATGCGGTGGTCTTGAGCACGGGCGCCTCCCTCAAATCGACCGTCCGGACCCTCGTCTCCCGGCAGGCCTCCGCCCTAGCTGAATCGGCCGAGTCGGTCCGCCGGCGGTTGCGGGTCCTGGACGAGCTGACCCTTTCGCTCGTCGAGCGGGGTATCGCCCGGAACCGGCTGACCCGGGCTTCCCTGGCCCTCGTGGAGGCCGACGTGCTGATCAGGCAGGCCCGGTTCGATGAGGCCACTGCGAGGCTCGACAAGGCCTCCAGCCTGGCCGCCGATGCCGAGCGGGCGGTCATTTCCCACATCTCACGCTATCTCGAGCCGGCCCAGGTTGCGAGCTGGAAGCGGGCGGCCGAGGAGACCATCGCCGATTCGAAGAAGCGCGGCGTCACGGTCCTGATCGTCAGCAAGCTCGAACGCCGCCTGGCCGTCTACAAGAACGGCAGTCTGTACAGGACCTACGACGTCGGTCTGGGGTTCAACGGCCTGGCCGACAAGCGCTTCGCCGGCGACAACGCCACGCCGGAGGGGCGCTATAAGATCGTCCGGAAGATCCCCTCCAGCCTCTACTACAAGGCCCTCCTCATCGACTACCCGAACGACGAGGACCGGCGCTCCTTCGCTCGGGAGAAGGCCCGGGGGGCCATCCCCCGGTCCGTCGGCATCGGGGGTGACGTCGAGATCCACGGCGGAGGGCAGGACAGCCTGACCCGCGGCTGTATCTCCCTCGACAACAACCGAATGGACGAGCTCTACGCCCTTGTCGGTGTCGGGACCCCGGTCACCATCATCGGGACGATGGAGCTCGAGAATTACGTCATCAAGGCCATCAGGGACAACTGATATGACCATCAAACGCCTTCTCATGGCCGCGGCGGCCCTGGCCTACCTGGGCTTCCTGGCCGTCCTCGGGGCATCCTATTTCATCGGCTTCAAGCAGGCCTCGACGTGGCCTCCGTCAGGACAGGGCCAGGCCATCGCGGAAAAGGACCTGGCCAAGGTCACGAAAAACGTCCAGTTGCTGGAGAAGAAGATGTCCGGCCTCCTGCCGAGGGGTCTGTACATCGTCATCGATACGGCCGAGAACAGGCTCTACCTCAAGGACGGGGAGAAGATCGTCCGAACCGCCGTCGTCTCCTGCGGCAGCGGTGTCGTCCTTGAGGAGCCGGGCGGGAAGAAGCGAAGCTGGGTCTTCGACACCCCGCGCGGCGAGTTCAGCGTCAAGTCGAAGATCACGAATCCCTACTGGGTCAAGCCGGATTGGGCCTTCATCGAGGAGGGGGAGGCCATACCCAGGGGCATGGAGGACCGCATCGAAGCCGGGACGCTGGGCGATTACGCCCTCGGCTTCGGGCAGGGTTACTTCATCCATGGCACGCTCTACACCCGGCTCCTCGGCCGGAACGTCACCCACGGCTGCGTCCGGGTGGGGGACGAAGACCTCAAATACGTCTTCAAGGCCGTCTCGATCGGCGCCAAGATCTACATCTATTGAAGCGGCGAACGATGAATAAAATAACGTTATGGGCGATCATCGCGGCGGCCGGGCTGGGTTGCCTGGCAGGAGAGGCGGGCGCGGACAATGCGAACCTGGCGAAGAAGCAGGAGTCCCTCAACGCCGAGTACACCTTGGCCAAGGACGCGAACTTCTATTTCGTCTTCGACATCCTCGGCCGGAAGCTCGAGCTGAGGGTCAGGGGCATGGTCCTCAGGACCTGGCCGCTCCAGTCGATGAGGTTCTGGGGCCAGCCGGATTTTTCGGGGACCGTAGAGCTGTCCAGAAAGACGGCGCTCAAAACGCCTGAGCGGATCGTTATCAAGCCGGGTGGAACGGAAGAGCCCGCGCCCGCGCCGCCCCCGGCCGCGAAGCCGGCCGCGGCGGGAGCCGCGCAGACTGCGGCGGACTACAACCTCGAGGCCCTGGAGCTCAGGGACATGCCGAAGCGGTTCCAACTCGGTTTCGACAATGGCCTCAACGTGACGGTCAAGACGAAGGGCGCCGGCTCGCGGGGCCTGGGCGGTACGCTGAGGGATGCCTGGCGTTGGTATATCGATTTGCCCCTGAGGAACCTCTTTGGGGCGAAGCAGGAGAAGGGGCTGTCCGAGCTCGAGCTCGTCTTCGAGGACGAGAAGGACGCTCAATCGATCTACTGGCATTTTTTCGACGGGATCAAGGGCATCATCCTCTAATTCTATTGATAACAAACAAATTAACGATTTAGATATTTTTTCGCATGGTTACTTGACAAGATGATACTAAGATTTTATAATGTACTAGCACTAAGACGACACCATCAGGAGAAGAGACATGGGAAAGATCATCGGTATCGATTTGGGCACGACGAATTCCGTCGTAGCCATTCAGGAAGGCGAAAAGACGACCGTCATCCCGAATGAGGAAGGCGGCCGGACGACCCCGTCCGTGGTCGCTTTCTCGGCCAAGAACGAGATCCTGGTCGGGCAAGTCGCCAAGAGACAGAGGGTCACCAATCCCGAGAACACGATCTATTCGATCAAGCGATTCATGGGCCGGCGGTTCGGCGAGGTCGGCCAGGAGATCAAGCAGGTCCCGTTCAAGGTCACCGAGGCCCAGAACGGCGACGTTCGCGTCGAAGCGCACGGCAAGATGTACGCTCCGCCGGAGATCTCGGCGTTCATCCTCCAGAAGCTGAAAAAGGCCGCCGAAGATTATCTCGGGGAGAAGGTCGAACGGGCCGTCATCACGGTGCCCGCGTATTTCAACGATAGCCAGCGCAAAGCCACCAAGGACGCCGGCCAGATCGCCGGGCTCAAGGTCGAGCGGATCATCAACGAGCCGACCGCCGCGGCCCTGGCCTACGGCATGGACAAGAAGAAGGATGAGACGATCGCTGTCTACGACTTCGGAGGCGGTACCTTCGATATCTCCATCCTCGAGGTCGGGGAGGGCGTCGTCGAGGTCAAGGCGACCAACGGCGACACGCACCTCGGCGGCGACGATCTCGACCAGAGGGTCCAGGACTGGATCGTCCAGGAATTCCGGCGCGAGTCGGGCATCGACCTGACCCGCGACAAGATGGCTATCCAGAGGCTCAAAGAAGCGGCGGAGAAGGCCAAGGTCGAGCTTTCGACGACCATGGAAACCGAGATCAACCTGCCCTTCATCACCGCTGACGCCTCCGGGCCGCGGCACCTGCTGATGAAGATGACCCGGGCCAAGCTCGAGCAGCTCTGCGAGGATCTCGTCCAGCGCTCCGTCGCCCCGGTCCGCCAGGCCCTGGCCGACGCCAACCTCAAGGCCTCCGACATCCATGAGGTCATCCTCGTCGGCGGCCAGACCCGGATGCCCCGCATCCAACAGCTCGTCCACGAGCTCTTCGGCCGGGAGCCCCACAAGGGCGTCAACCCGGACGAGGTCGTCGCCGTCGGCGCGGCCATCCAGGGCGGTGTCCTGTCAGGAGACGTCAAGGACGTTCTCCTTCTCGACGTCACCCCGCTCACGCTGGGCATCGAGACGCTCGGCGGCGTGTTCACCCGCATGATCACGCGCAACACGACCATCCCGACGAAAAAGACGGAGATCTTCTCGACGGCCTCGGACAACCAGCCGAGCGTCGAGATCCATGTCCTCCAGGGTGAGCGCGAGATGGCCAGTTCCAACCGCACGCTCGGCAAGTTCCATCTGGACGGCATTCCGCCGGCTCCCCGGGGCATCCCCAAGGTCGAGGTGACCTTCGACATCGACGCCAACGGCATCCTCCACGTTTCGGCGAAGGACCTCGGCACCGGAAAGCAGCAGGCCATCACCATCACGGGCCACAGCGGCCTCGACGACAAGGAGATCAACCGGATGGTCAAGGACGCCGAGGCCAACGCCGCCGACGATAAGAAGCGGCGGGAAACGGTCGACGCCCGCAACCACGCCGACCAGCTCGTTTACGCCATGGAGAAGCTCCTCCGGGAGAACAAGGAGAAGATTCCCGCCGAAGAGGCTGACCGCGTGCAGAAGGAGATTGAGAACACCAAGCAGGCCATTGAGTCGAACGACATCGACCGCATCCGCAAGGCCACCGAGGACCTGTCGAACGCGTCGCACAAGCTGACGGAACTGATGTACCGCCAGGCGGGTCCCCAGCCCGGGGCCGACGCCGGCCCGGGCGCGGGGACCGGATACCAGTCCGGCCAGCAGCAGCAGTCCCAGGGCGGTGACGGGAGCGGGGCGCCGGACGAAGGCGAGGTCATCGACGCCGAAGTCGTCGACGACGACAAGAAAAAATAGGCCCGGCGGCCTCTGACGGATAAAGCGGGACCCGCAAGGGCCCGACGGCTGTCCGAGGTGCGGCAATGCCGAAAGAATATTATCAGGTCCTGGGGGTGGCCAAGGGCGCGGCCCTGCCGGACATCAAGAAGGCCTATCGCAAGCTGGCCCGGAAGTACCATCCCGACCTTAACCCCGGCGACAAGACGGCCGAAGCCCGGTTCAAGGAGATCCAGGAGGCCTACGCGGTCCTCAGCGACCCGAAGAAGCGGGCCCAGTACGACCAGTTCGGCGACCTCGGCGGCGTCCCGCCGGGCGCGGCCCCGGGCGGGCCGGGGGGAGCGGGCTTCGAGGGCTTCGATTTCTCCGATTATGGCTCATCGACGTTCCGGGATTTCTTCGAGAACCTATTCAGCGGGGGCGGCGGAGTTCGCGGGGCCGAGGCGGCCACCGACGGCCTACAGCGCGGCGAAGACCTCCAATACTCCATGCCGATCGGCTTCGAAGATGCCATCCACGGCGTTCAGACCCGCATCCGGGTCAACCGCCAAGCCTCCTGCCGGCCTTGTGGCGCGAGCGGCAGGGCCGCCGGTTCGCGCCAGCGGCCCTGCCCGAATTGCGGCGGCAGCGGCCGGGGCACCGTCCAGCGCGGCTTCATGAAATTTTCTAGCGCCTGCCCAGCCTGCGGCGGCACCGGACAGGCCCCCGGCGAGCCCTGCCCGTCGTGCGGCGGCCAGGGCGCCGTCCAGATCTCCGACCTCATCTCCGTCCGCATCCCCGCCGGGGTCGACAACGGCTCCAAGGTCCGCGTCCCCGGCCGGGGCAACGCGGGCCGGAACGGCGGACCTCCAGGTGACCTCTACATCGTCATCGAAGTCGCGCCGCACGCCTATTTCCGGCGGGAGGGCGCGAACATCTCGGTCCGGGTGCCTATCACAGTCCCCGAAGCCACCCTGGGCGCCAAGATCGAGGTGCCGACCCTCTGGGGGAAGACGATGATCCGCATTCCTCCGGGGACCAAATCGGGCCAGAAGTTCCGCATCAAGGAGCAGGGCGCACCCGTCACGGGCCGCAAGGGCCGCGGCGATGAGTATGCCGAGGTCTTTATCGTGCCGCCCCCGTTCGACAACGAGCGGATCCGGGAGATGATGAAGGAGTTGGAGAAGATCTCGGGGCCCAACCCGAGGGAGACGTCCGGGATGAACTGACATGAAAAAAACATGCAAGGAAACGAAAAAAAGACCCGATTCGTACTATCATATCTCCAGCGTTGCCGAAATGTTCAAGATCCATCCGCAGACCCTCCGGCTCTACGAGAAGGAAGGCCTGCTCAAGCCGTCGCGAAGCACGGGCAACACCCGCCTCTACTCGGCCGAGGACCTCAAGCGCCTGGGGATCATCCTCGACCTCATCCGTGACCTGGGCGTCAACCTGGCCGGGGTGGAGGTCATTCTCAATATGCGGGACAAGATCGAGCGGATCGAGGCCGAGGTGGCCGATTTCCTCGAGTACGTCCGGCGGGAGTTCTTCCAGGGCAAGGAAGAGGAGTTCGAAGCCCGCCGGCGGGCCATCGTCAGCGTCCGGCCGGGCGGCGTTGTCAAAGTCAAGAACCGGAACGAGTGAGGGATGGATTACCGGGACTTCATCGACTCCAGGAACATCAAGCATTATCTGGAGGAGATCTCCAAATTCCCGGCCCTGACCGAGGAGGAGGAGAAGAAGCTCGGGGAGCAGATCCGGAAGGGGGACAAAGAGGCCATCCAGACCCTCGTCAAATCCAACCTCAAGTTCGTCGTCTCCTACGTCAAGAAGTACCGCGGCATGGGGCTGGGACTTCTCGACCTTATCGACGAGGGCAACATCGGGCTCATCGAGGCGGCCAAGCGCTTTGATCCCTCGCGCGGTGTCCGCTTCGTCTCCTATGCCGTCTGGTGGATCCGCCAGGCCATCATCCACGCCCTGACGCTCTACTCGCGCATCACCCGCATCCCCCAGAAGCTCGCCGACCAGATCTCCCTGATGAAGAAGAAGACGGCCGAGCTCAAGAGCGAGCTCGGGCGTGACCCGGCCCGGGAGGAGATCGCCAAGGCCATGGGGGTGACGGAGTCCGACGTCGAGGACCTCGAGATCCTCGGCGAGCGCAACGTCTCCCTGAGCGACAAGCCCGACGAGGACGGCCGGGAGGTCGAGGACAAGCTCAGCGACGCCGGGTCCCCCTCCGTCGAGTACCAGATCATCAAGGCCTCGGTCCAGCAGCAGATCCGGGAGATCCTCGGGGAACTGGATGAAAAAGAGGCACTTGTGCTAAAATTACGGTTCGGGCTGGATGACGACCGGCCGCGGACCCTCCAGGAGATCGGCGACCAGCTGAAGCTGACCCGGGAGAGGATCCGCCAGATCGAGCAAAAGGCCATGCGGAAGCTCGGGCGGTCGCACAAGCTCCAACATCTTAGAGGATATTTGAATTGAGCGAACACGCGGTTTGCGGCAAGTGCCAGGGGACGGGCTGGCTCCTCGAGGACGGCGGCGGCTCCCAGGTGGCCAAGCGCTGCGCCTGCTACGGCGAGCGCTGGAAGCAGTCCCTGTTCGACCAGGCCAACATCCCTCGGCGCTACCAGACCTGCACCCTCGACAATTTCGAGGTCCATCACGATTCCCACCGCGACGCCCTCAAGATCTCGCGTCAGTTCGTCAAGAACTTCCCCGCCCAGGACGTCGGCCTCCTCTTCATCGGCCCATGCGGGGTGGGGAAGACCCACCTGGCGGTGGCCATCATCCAGGAGCTCATCCGGACGAAGGACGCCTCCTGCATCTTCTACGACTTCCGCGACCTCATCCGCGAGATCCAGAGCACGTTCACGCCCGATTCGACGCTGTCCGAGTCCGACGTCCTCAACCCCGTCTTCCAATCCGAGGTCCTCGTCCTCGACGAGCTCGGGGCGAAGCGGACGACGGCGTGGGTCGAGGAGACCGTCTTCTATATCATCAACCACCGCTACAACCACAAAAAGATGACCCTCTTCACGACGAACTACCCCGACATCGACGAGGAAGAGGACAAGCGCGATTCGTTCTACAAGAAGGGCGGCGACTCCCTGATCGACCGCGTCGGCGTCCGGCTGCGCTCGCGTATCTACGAGATGTGCAAGGTCGTCGAGATGGGGGGCGACGACTACCGCAAGATGGCCAAGCAGGCCAGCTACCGCTTCTAGGGACTGTCCCTCTCGACTTCGGGCATCCGTTCGTTATTGCGTTTTCGCCGGCTTTTTGCTAAATTACGTCAACCTGCTCCTCGGTAGCTCAATCGGCAGAGCGGGTGGCTGTTAACCACTAGGTTGCAGGTTCGAGTCCTGCCCGAGGAGCCATTTTTTCTTCCTTCGTTCCTCCGCTTGCATTCCCCGTCCGCTTTTCCGTAATATGGGCCCCATACAGGCAGGGAGCCTGCTCCGAACGTCAGAGCCGTCAACCGGGAGGGGATTCCCATCATGAGCCGAAAAACCTGTGTATTACTGGTGGCATCGATGGCGTCGGCGATCGCTCTTCTGAGCCTCGCAAATTGCGGGGCCAAGGCACCCGACAATGACGATACGACGCCCAAACCCTACACCTGTGCCGGGACCCCGGCGACCTGCCTGAGGCTCGGCAGCGGCTGGACCTACGAAGGCGTGATCCTGACCATGAGCCCAAACCGGGAACGGTGGCCCGGATCCTTTCGTGATCCGCCTGGATGATGGGCGCTTCCGGATCTATTATGCGGTTGCCGACATGCCGAGCGACCCGCAATGGTGGGGCATGGTCAGCTGGATCTCCGACAACGGCCTGAACTTCACGAAGGAAGCGGGTTATCGATTCGAGGGCTATACGCTCTTCGGACACTGTGTCGTGCGCAATCCGGACGGCTCCTTTCGGATGTACTGGCTCGATCAAAAACAGGGTCAGGTCAATAATATGGGATACAAGGCCATCAAGAGCTCGCTCTCAACGGACGGCGGATTGACGTTTGTCGGAGACCCCGGAGAGCGGCTGACGTATTCCGGCGCCGGGTACGAGACGAACGGGATCGGAGCGGGCCGGGTTATCCTGCTTCCTGACGGCCGGTTCCGGATGTACTATGGGGGCACGAGCGACCACGGGCGGCTCCTGAGCGCCGTGTCGACCGACGGCTTGAATTTCACCCGGGAAGACGGCGTCCGGCTCGATGTGCTTTGCCCGCCCGAAGGCGGGGCTCCGGGCATCACGCCGGTCATCGACGCCCTCGGGACGTTCCATACCTTCGCCCGGGCCGTCCGCTGCACGGGCGATTATGTCAACACCAAGGCGGGTCTTTTCGACGGGACGACGACGGACGGCCTGACCATCGCCCTCGCGTCATCGCCGTTCGTCGCGGGCTACTCCAAGGATGGGACCCTCACCAATCAAGTCGAGCCTGAGGATTTCACCGTCGTGCAGACTCCCCAGGGCCTCAGGGTCTATTTCATCCTCTATAACGCTGGCCAGAACATCCCCGAGACTGCCCTCTACAGCGTCATCAACACGTCGATCAAGTAGGCCGCCGTCCGGTCCCCGCAAAGGCCCTCTCCCGGGGATCGTTTCCGTCCGGGGTCTTGCCTCAGTCTTAACCCAAAATTGACCCGTCCTTAATCGTTCCTTAACCGGGTCTCCTTATCATGCATGTGAAGAACATCAAAACAAGGAGACATGCTCATGCGCCAAGCCCTGAGAAAGGTCCGGGACGTCGTTCTGGGCCTGATGATGCTGCCGATGGTCACCCTGATGAGCCTGATGGGCCAGACGACCACGCTTCCGCCGCAGACCTTTTCGGCTACGGTCTACCTGGATTACCGGTACTTCCTGACCGATGCCGGGCCCGTCACCCTCAAACCCGGCGCGGACTCGACGGCCTACCTCAACAACCAGTTCGTGTTCCGCCGAGCCTACTTCACCTACGAGAACAAGATCAGCGACAACTTGAAGTTCCGCTTCCGGCTCGATGCCGACAACACGGCCAACGTGACGGGTGTCACGCTCACCGGATCCCCCGTATCGGGGGTTTCCCTGAGCAAGGACGACAAGCTGCGCCCCTTTATCAAGCACCTCTACCTCGAGTACACGAACTTCATCGTCCCCAAGATGGTTCTGAACATCGGCATGATCGAGACCCTGACCTTCAAGCCCGCCGAGGATCGCTGGGGCCTGCGCAGCGTCGCCAAGACGCTCACGGACGGCTACAAAGACATCACCAAGCGGGACATCCTGGCCACGAGCGCCGATATCGGCGTGACCCTGAAGTACTCCTTCGCTAAGTACTTCCGCGTCGCGGCCGGCGTCTATAACGGGACCGCGTACTCCCACGCCGAGAACGACCAGTTCAAAAAGCTCCAGCTCCAGGCCCAGGTCACACCCGTGCCCGGGTTCTCCGTCGTCGGATACTACGATTACGAGCGCAAGCTGCCGGTCGCGTCCCTCCCCGCAGAGATCAAGCCCGCGGCTGCGACTTATAAGCTCGACGCCTTCTTCGAGAGGGTCAGTAACTTGGTCATCGGCGGCGAATGGTTCACCTACAAAGCCGACCTCAACCAGACGGGCGGCGTCAAGTATGACATGGGCGGCTGGTCTGCCTTCGGGCGCTACGCCCTCAAGCCGGACAAGCTCTCGGTGTTCGCGCGCTACGACAGCTACCGGCCCAACGGCCTGGATGACGGCCTGGACATGAGCCTGGTCATCGCCGGGTTTGACTGGGCGCCCTACCACGCCAGCTGGAGACTCCAGCCCAACGTCTGGTTCTACCGCTATAAGGACGGCGTCCGCTACAACGCCAACGCCGCGAAGAACAGCGACGTTGTGTTCAACATGACGTTCTTCCTGTCCTTCTGAGCATAGAAAAGGAGAAATGAGATGAAGAAAACGATCGTCATCATCGTCCTGAGCCTAGCCCTCCTGGGTGGTCTCCTTCTGGCCGTTCCGGCCCGGAAGATGATCCAAGTCAAGGGCTCGGACACCATGGTCAACCTCGTCCAGATCCTGGCCGAGGAGTACATGGGCAAGACGGCCGGCGCCGCCATCGCCGTCCTCGGCGGCGGCTCTGGCACGGGCATCACCGGCCTGATCAACCAGACCTGCGACATCGCCACCCACTCCCGCGAGTGGAAGCCGAAGGAGATCGACCAGGCCTGGGAGAAGGGCGTCAGCCCCAGGCTCTTCGTCGTGGCCGTCGACGGCTTGAGCATCGTCGTCAACGAAAAGAACCCGATCGACCAGTTGACCTTGGCCCAAGTCGGCGCCCTCTACCGCGGCGACATCAAGAACTGGAAGGCCCTGGGCGATTATCCGAAGACGGTCTCCCTCTACGGCCGCCAGTCCAATTCCGGGACCTACGTCTTCATGCAGGAGTTCGTCCTCGGCAACAAGAACTACTCGGCCGACATGAAGGAGATGAACGGCAACGCCCAGATCATCGAGGGCATCCTCCAGGACGAGGGCGCGGTCGGCTACGTCGGCGTCGGCTACCTCTACGACGAGAACCGCCAGATCCGCAAAGGCCTCAAGGTCCTCAAGATCTCCAAGGAGCCGAACGGCACCGGCTACCTGCCCACCGACAAGGCCGCCGTCGAATCCGGCGCCTACCCGGTCTCCCGGCCCCTCTTCATGGCCACCAACGGCAAGCCCAAGGCCGACGTCGCCCAGTTCCTGACCTGGATCGTTGGCCCCGAGGGACAGGCGATCGTCGAGCGCGAGGGCTTCTTTACGATCGGCGAAGGCAAGTACAAAGCGGAGAACGACAAGAATTTCAAATGATCTGACCTCTCAACGAGGCTTGCAGAGATTACGCAGGGGAAGAGGGCTTTGATCGGCCGATGCGAAAAAAGAAATGGATCGATTTCAAAGAAGCGGCGATCAGGGCCTTCTTCTTCACCTGCGGCATCCTGGCCATCCTCGTCCTTATCGGCATCTTCCTGACCCTCCTCATCACGGCAATCCCCGCTTTCCGGGAGATCAAGATCTCCGAATTCCTCACCAGTACCCACTGGGATCCCACGTCTCCCGAGAAGGCCGAGTACGGCCTCTTGTCCATGATCGTCAGCACCCTCATGGTTACCGCCGGCGCCATGCTGCTGGCCGTACCCATCGGCATCGGCGTCGCGGCGTATCTCTCTGACGTCGCCCATTGGCGGGTCCGGGAGATCCTCAAGCCGGTCATCGAGATCCTGGCCGGGATCCCCTCGGTCGTCGTCGGATTCATCGGCCTCGTCCTCATCGGCCCGGCTATCGCCAAGATCTTCCATATCGGCAACGGCCTGAACGCCGTGAACGGGAGCGTCCTCCTGGCCATCATGTCGTTGCCGACGATCATCAGCATCTCCGAAGACGCCCTCAATGCCGTGCCGCGCGCCTATACGGAGGCCTCCCTGGCCCTCGGCGCCTCCCACTGGCAGACCCTCTTGAGGGTCAAGCTGCCGGCCGCCCTGTCCGGGATCATCGCCGCTTGCATGCTGGGCATGGGCCGGGCCATCGGCGAGACCATGACCGTGCTCATGGCCACGGGCAACGCCCGGGCCTTTCCCCACGGATTCCTCGATTCCGTTCGGACCATGACCGCCGGCGTCGCTATCGAGCTAGGCGAAGTTCCCTATTACACGACCCATTATTACGCCCTCTTCGCCATCGGCCTGGTCCTCTTCATCTTGACCTTCGCCGTCAACCTTGCCGCCGACGTCGTTCTCCGTAAGTACCAGGAGCGGGAGCAATGAAGCCGGCGGCCCGGAAAAAGGTCATTCAGACCATAGGATTCCTGGCCTTACGGGCGGCCATGTTCCTCGTCCTGGCCATCCTGCTGCTGTTCCTCTATGACATCGGGAAAAAGGGCGGGGGGGTCATTTCGTGGGAATTCCTGTCCCAAGCCCCGAGGCGGGGGATGACCGAAGGCGGCATCTTTCCGGCCATTTTCGGCACGTTCCTCGTGACGGTCATCACCGCGGTCCTGTCCGTCCCGCTGGGCATGTGCGCCGCGATCTATCTCAACGAATACGCGAAGCAGACGGGTCTGACCAGGCTCATCCGACTGTCCATCCGCAACCTCTCGGGCGTTCCCTCGATCGTCTATGGGCTCTTTGGCGTCATCCTCTTCGTCAACGTCATGCGTTTCGGGACGTCGGTCCTCTCGGCCGGGCTGACCTTGGGGCTCATGACCCTGCCTTGGACGATCACGGCCAGCGAAGAGGCCCTGAAGACCATCCCCAACTCCTACCGAGAAGGCGCCTTGGCCCTGGGGGCGACGAAATGGCAGATGATCCGGACCAACGTCCTGCCTTACGCCGTCCCCGGCATGTTGACGGGCACCGTCCTCGGCCTGGCCAGGGCGGCGGGCGAGACGGCGCCGATCCTGTTCACCGGGGCGGCCTTTTATCTGCCGTTCCTGCCCAAGTCCTTCGGAGACCAGTTCATGGCCCTGCCGTACCACCTCTACATCATGGCCACACAGCACCACGCCATCCTCCAGGTCCGTCCCCTGGCCTATGGCACCGCCCTCGTCCTGATCGTTCTCGTCCTGGGCATGAACATGACGGCCGTCGTCATCCGGTACCGGCTGAGAAGGAAACAGCGATGAGCAGCGCAAAAAACGCGAGCAAGATCCAGGCCCGGAACCTCGATTTCTACTACGGCACGGTCCGGGCCCTCAAGAATGTCACCATCGACTGCTACGACCGGAAGGTCACGGCCATCATCGGACCGTCCGGATGCGGCAAGTCGACGTTCATCCGGACCCTCAATCGCATGAACGACGTCATCGCGGGGACGCGGGTCGAGGGAACGATCCTCCTCGATGGGAGCGACATCAACGCCCCCGACGTCGACGTTGTCGAGCTCCGCCGTCGCGTGGGCATGGTCTTCCAGAAGCCGAACCCCTTTCCCAAGTCGATCTACGACAACATCGCCTACGGTCTCCGGATCAACGGCCTGCGGGACAAGCGGAAGCTCGAGGAGACCGTCGAACGGAGCCTTCGGGGCGCCGCCCTATGGGAGGAAGTCAAGGACCGGCTGGACGAAAACGCCTTCGCCCTGTCCGGCGGCCAGCAGCAGCGCCTCTGCATCGCCCGGTCCCTCGCCGTCGAGCCCGAGGTCATTCTTTTCGATGAGCCCTGTTCGGCCATCGATCCGATCGCCACGGCCAAGGTCGAGGACTTGATAGAGAGCCTCAAAACACGGTACACTGTCGTTATCGTGACCCACAACATGCAGCAGGCGGCCCGGGTGTCCGACTTCACGGCCTTCATGATGCTCGGCGAGCTCGTCGAGTTCGATGTCACCGAGAAGATCTTCACCAATCCGGCCAACAAGCTGACCGAGGACTACGTCACGGGCCGTTTCGGATAAGCGGGGTCGACGTCCGGAGGAGGAGCCATGTCCAAGATGGAACGCCCATTCGACGATGAGCTAAAGACCCTCAAGGAGAAGCTGCTCGAGATGGCCGCCCGGGCTGAGGAGCAGATCGCCCTGGTTATTCGGGGGCTCAAAGACCGCGAGGAGAAGCTGGCCTGCCAGGTCCTGGACCAGGAAGAGGGCATCAACCTCCTCGATATCGAGATCGATGAGATGTGCATGCGCCTGCTGGCCCTGCGCCAGCCCATGGCCACCGACCTGCGCTTCATCACCTCGGCCATGAAGATCAGCGGCGACCTCGAGCGCATCGGCGACCTGGCCGTCAACATCGCCGAACGGACGATCGACCTCCTGAAGAGCCCTCAGCTCAAGCCCCTGATCGACATCCCGCGGATGGCCCAGATGTCCCAGGACATGGTCCGGGACGTCCTCAATGCTTTTATCAACCGCGACGACAAGCTCGCCCGCGACGTCTGCGAGCGGGACGACAAGGTGGATCAGCTCAACGACCAGGTCTTCCGGGAGCTCCTGACGTACATGATGGAGGACACGGGGACGATCTCCCGGGCCGTCGACCTCATCCTCGTCGGGCGGCACCTTGAGAGGATCGCCGACCACGCCACGAACATCGGCGAGGACGTCATCTACATGGTCAAGGGCATGACGATCAAGCACCATATCGAGGAGACGGGCCGGGCGACCGGCCTCAAGGGCTGCGGCGGCGGCTCATAGAGGCCGTCACCTGAGCTTGCGGATCCTCACCTCGATCTCCTTTTCCCCCTGGAGAAGCTTCACCAGCTTGGCGGTGTCCGTATCACCGCAATGATAGGGATAGAGGATCTTCGGCCGGAAGGCCCGGGCCGCATCCGCTACCTGGTCCGGGGACATCGTGTAGGGCAGATTCATCGGCAGGAAGGCGACGTCGATCGACCGCAGGGCCTTCATCTCGGGCGTGTTTTCCGTGTCGCCCGCGACGTAGACCTGTTTGTCGCCGAACGTGACGATATAGCCGTTGCCGCTGCCCTTCGGGTGGAAGGGCGAGCCGTCAGGCCGCTTGTGGGCGATGTTATAGGCCGGGACAGCCTTTATGGAGAGGCCGAGAACGGACCGCGCGTCGCCGTTGGCCATGATCGTGGCGCCGTCCGGAAGCTTCCGGGCGCACGACTTGGAGCCGACGATCACCGTGTCCTTCTTCAGGATCGCCTTGAGCGCCTTGGGATCGAGATGGTCGAAATGGTCGTGGGTCACGAGGACGAGATCGGCCTTGGGGAGCGTCCCGTAATCGGCGACATCGCCGGTGGGATCGACGTGGATCGTCTTTCCATCGAAGAGCATCATCAGCGAGGCGTGGCCCAGGAAGGTGATCTCGAGGTCGCCCTTGGCCGTCGGGATGACGTCCTTCTCGAACTTGGGCTGGGCCGCGGACAGCCCGGCCAAACCCAGTGCCAAAACGCAAACGGTCAGGATGAATCGGATCATGGGGTGTCCCTCCCGGTTCTTTTTTTTCATTATAATCCGCCCGGCCCGCAGCCGCAACCGGACGACAGGGGCTCTGCCGCCAGTGTCACTGCCTGTCAGTGCGGGAGCAGGGCGTGGAGGGCAAAGATGGCTGCGATCGCCGCGGCCGCGAAAACGATCGAGGCCACCCAGGGGAGGCCGGACCTTCTTCTGTAGCCCTTGACGATCCCGATAAAAGACCAAACGGCGAGGGCCATGGAGGTGATGAGGGAGACGGTCACAAGCGTCAGAGGCACGGGGCGTAGGCCTTTCTCGACCATTCCAACAGAGGATTGTTAAGATATGATTAAAACCGGTGCCAAAACGCAGAGTTTTGTTTATAATACCGCATCATGAGAGGCGCACGGTGAGGCGATGGCCCCGGTGATCGCCGCGCTGGACGACGAGGCCGACCTCCTCGAGCTCCTGAAGGTCAACCTCCAGAAGGCCGGCTATGGCTTTGAGGGCTTCCAGGAAGCGGAGGACCTCTACCGCTATCTGACCAGGGAGAGACCGGCTCTCATCCTTCTCGACCTGATGCTGCCCGGCACGGACGGCCTCGAAGTCTGCCGCCAGATCCGGAGATCTGAGGATCTGGCCGGCATCCCGATCATCATGCTGACGGCCAAGGGAGACGAGTCCGACAAGGTCGTCGGACTTGAGCTCGGCGCCGACGACTATGTGACCAAGCCGTTTTCGGTCAAGGAGCTCGTCGCCCGGGTCCACGCTGTTCTGCGGCGTCCGGCGGCGGGGGAGTCCGGGCCGAGGATCTCCGTGGGGACGCTCGTCATCGATCTCGACAAGCACGAGGTCACGGTCGTCGGAACGAAGATCGACCTGACGGCGACCGAGTTCAAGATCCTGCGACTCCTCGCCTCCCGGAAAGGACGGGTTTTCACACGAGACCAGATCCTGGATCATCTCTGGGGCAACGAAAAGGCGGTCATCGACCGGACGGTCGACGTGCACATCCGCAATCTGAGGGAGAAGCTGGGCCCGGCGGCCTCGCTCATCAAGAACGTCCGTGGCGCGGGGTATAAGCTCGAGGTATGAAAAAGACACTGTTTTTACGGTTCTTTGCGGGATATGTGGCTATCGTCGTGCTCCTGGCCGCGGCGGTCATGATCTTCGCGCCGCCGATCGTGCGGACGGATTACGTCAAAGATCGGTCTACGAGCCTGGAGCACATGGCCCGGCTTCTCGAAAGCCAGGTGCTCCCGTACGTTGCGGGGACGGCCGCCGGGGACCTCGAGGGGTTCGTGACATCCGTCGGCCGTGACACCCAAACGAGGATCACCGTCATCGGCATCGACGGGAGCGTCCTGGCCGATTCGGAAAAGGAACCCCGGGACATGGAGAACCATTTCTTCCGTCCCGAGATCCAGGCCTCCCTCAGGGGTGAGAAGCTGATGTCGATCCGCCCCAGCACGACCCTTAAAGCCGACATGATGTACATGAGCATCCCCCTTCGGGCGGAAGGCCGGGTCGTCGGCGCCCTCCGGTTGAGCGTATTCATGAAAGAGATCGAAAGGCTGCTCGGCGCCCTTCGCGTCAAGCTCTTCCGGATCGTCGGCGTGGTCACCCTCCTCTCGCTCGTCCTGGCATTCTTCCTGACCCGGTCCGTGACGGGACCTGTCCGCGAGATCATTGACGCCTCCAAACGCGTTGCGGGAGGCGATTTCGCCGTCGCCGTCTCGACGCGCCGGAGCGGCGAGTTCCGGGATTTCGCTCTCGGCTTCAATACCATGACGGGCCGCCTCAAGGACATGTTCGGGGAGATCCGGGTCCAGAACGAGGAGATCCGCAGCATCCTGGCCTCCATCCGGGAAGGCCTGTGCGTCCTCGAAGGGGATGCCCGGATCGTCCTTTGCAACGCGAGCTTCCGCCGCATCGCCGGCAGCGACGCCCCCGAGGGGCGCCATTTTTGGGAGGTCGTGCGCAGCTCGACCGCCGCGGAGATCGTGCGGAACGCCCGCGGCGGGGGGGCTGAATCGTCGGGAGAGGTCGGCATCGGCGAACGCATTTATCTCTGCAGCGTGTCCCGGCTCGCCGCGGCGGACCGCCTGGTCGTGACCCTGCACGACATCACGGAGTTGCGCGCGCTCGAAAAGACTAAGAAAGACTTCGTGGTCAACGTTTCCCATGAGCTCAAGACTCCCCTGACGGCGATCATGGGGTTCCTCGAGACGATCGAACCCCGGGCCGAAGAGGAGAACCGGCCCTACCTCGACATCATCCGCAGGAACACCGACCGGCTGATCGCCATTGTCGAGGATCTCCTCGTCCTGTCCGAACTCGAGGAACGGGGATCGCGGATTGACAAGACCGAAGTCGACCTGAAGCCCCTGACGGAATCGATCCTCAAGATGTTCGAGAAACGGGCGAACGACAAAGGACTCCTCCTTTCACTCGAGGCGTCCCCAGAGCTGCCGGCTGTCCGGGCCGATCCGGGCCAGATGGAGGGGCTGCTCCTCAACTTGATCGACAATGCGATAAAGTACACCGATAAGGGTTCCGTGACGGTTCGGTTGGCGTCCCGCGAAGACGGCTTGGCCATCGAGGTGGAAGACACAGGGCTCGGCATAGATGCCGACCACTTGCCCCACGTCTTTGAACGGTTCTATGTCGCCGACAAGTCGCGTTCGAAGAAGCTGGGGGGGACGGGACTCGGACTGTCCATCGTCAAGCACATCGTCCTAGCCCATAAGGGCACAGTTTCGGTCAAGAGCCGGGTCGGAGAGGGAACCAAGGTCACCGTAGGCCTGCCGCTCGCATGAAGAGCCGGCCGCCCGTGATCCTCAATGGATCTAGCCCGGAAAGCGCCAGGGGCAGGGGGACAGCACGAGCTCTTCGGCCGGGACGCCTTCCGGATGATCGGCCACGCAGGCTTCCGGATCACAGCACGTTTGGCAGACACGCTTAAAGGCCCGGAAACCATGGAGCTTGACCCGGGGGCTGAGAAAACCTTCCTTGACGGGTTCCTCCCGGAGCAGGTCCGTGCTCAGGTACTTCTTGTTGTCGTCGGACAGAACCGTGACCACGACCGCGTCGCGGCCGAGCTCGTTCTGGACCACCAGCGCGCCCAGGAGGTTCGCTCCGGACGAGATGCCCACAGCCACCCCGATCTCGGCGGCGAGCTTCTGGGCCATGAGGATGGAATCGCCGTCGTCGACGGAAACGACGTGATCGAGCTTGGAGAGGTCGATGATAGGGGGAATGAACTCGTCGCTGATGCCCTGGATGCGGTGCTTCCCGACCTTGTGTCCGGTGGACATGGTCGGCGAGTTGGAGGGCTCGAGGGGATAGAGCTTGACCGCGGGGTTTTTGAGCTTCAGGAAACGGCCCGTGCCCATGATCGTCCCGCCCGTGCCCACGCCGGCGATGAACGCGTCGGGCCGCAGGCCCTGCCAACGGAGCTGCCACCAGATCTCGGGCCCTGTCGTCCTGAAGTGGGCGTCGACGTTGTCCTCGTTGGAGAACTGCCGCGGCAGGAACGAGCTTTCGAGAGACGCGGCGAAGTCCTCGGACAGCTTGATGCTGCCCAGGAACCCGCCTTCCTCCTTGGAGACGAGGCGGACGCGGGCCCCGAGGCTGCGAATGAGGTCCTTGCGCTCCTGGCTCATCCAGTCGGGCATGAAGATCGTCACGGGGTGCCCGAGGGCCCGGCCGAAGGCGGCGAAGGAGATGCCCGTGTTGCCGCTCGTCGCCTCGATGATTTCAGCGCCCGGCTTAAGGGTCCCTCGCTCGTAGCCGCGGCGGAGGACATGAAAGGCCATCCGGTCCTTGATGCTGCCGGTCATGTTGAGGTTCTCGGCCTTGGCATAAAGGACGCGCCGCTCGCCGTCGAAGCTCAGATCGATGGCCAGAAGAGGCGTATTGCCGGTCCAGTGTCCAAGTCCGTTCAAGCGCGCGTTGAGGATGTCTTCGGTTTTCATGACTCCCTCATTATAGAAGAACGCCGGCCTTCGGGCAACGGCGGCCGTTAGGGGCGGCGTCGTCCGGATTGCGCGGCGGCGCGATTTGGTTAAAATGGGGGCGTGGGCAAAGCAGTGACATATTACCTCGGCTTGGGCAGCAACCTGGGAAGGCGGGCGGCGAACCTGGCTCGGGCGCGCCGGCTCCTGGCCGCCAAGGGGGTCGAGGTCACCCGGGCCTCCTCCGTCTTCGAGACAGAGCCCGTGGACTATCCGGACCAACCCTGGTTCCTCAACCAGGTCCTCGAGGCCCGGATCGCGCTCGACCCGACGGCGCTCCTCCGCCTGGTGAAATCCATCGAGGCCGAAATGAAGCGTGCCCCAACGGTGGCCAAAGGTCCGCGCTCTATCGACATCGACATCCTTCTTGCCGGGGACCTCGTTCTCGAATCGCCCGGACTCGTCATCCCGCACCCGCGGCTTCACCTGAGGAATTTTGTTCTCGTGCCCCTGGCCGAGATCGCCCCAGGGGCCGTCCATCCTGTCCTGGCCAAGACCGTCGCCGAACTGACCCGGGCGTCCGCCGACCGGACTCTGGTAAAGAGAAAACGCGGCGCCGGGCGCACCGAGTCTGGCCCCGCCCGGGCAGGGAAGAAACCGGCCCTTCCGCGCGTCTAATGGTCAACGGAGATTTTTATGCGCAAGATCGTTCCCGTCCTCCTTCTGCCCTGCTTACTATTAGCGTCCGTGGCCCAGGCCCGGGCCACGGAGATCCGCGGGACGGTTGTCGGGGGCGTTCAGAACCCCGTCGCCGGCGCGGTCATCCTTCATCGGGCCAGCGGCAACAAAGCGGAAACGGACGCCGCGGGACATTTCGCCCTTGAACTCCCCGTAAGCGATCGGATCGTCCTCGAGGTCGTCCATCCCGACTACTACGAACGCGAGTTCGAGCTCGGACCCCGCGATCTGGGCCGTCCGCTCGTCCTCGTCCTTGTCCCCCTCATCAAGCAAAGCGAGGAGGTCGTGGTCACGGCTTTGCGCTATCCCGAACCGTCGATCCAGGTCCCCGCGGCCAGCACGGTCGTCTCCGGCGAGACGCTGTCCGAAAAGCTGGTCCCCAATATCAACGACGGCCTCCAGGACATCCCCGGCGTCGGGGCGCTCGGCACGGCCGGCTTCTCTCTCGTCCCGTCCGTGCGCGGCCTGGCCCGGCGTCGCGTCCTTTATCTTGTCGACGGCGCCCGGCTCGAAAGCGACCGCCGGACGGGGCCGAACGCGTCGTTCGTCAGCCCCGAGGACATCGAGCGCGTCGAGGTCCTGAGGAGCGCCTCGTCGGTCTTTTATGGCTCCGACGCTATCGGAGGGGTCATCCATCTCATGACCCGGAGCCCCCGTTTCGACGGCGGGCTTCATGGCCGGTTCCAGGCGGGATTCGGAACCACGAACGGCGAGAAGCGCATCGGCCTGGGCCTCGAGGGTTCGGTCGAGTCGTGGGCTTTCTCGCTCTCCTTCCAATACGCGGACGCCGGCCTGTACCGGGCGCCGGGAGGGGCGAAGGTCCTGGAATCCCAGTACACCCAGGGCAGCCTGCTGGCCAAGGTCGCCCACCGGACGGACAAGCGCGAGATCGCGTTCAGCCTTCTCGCCGGCCGGGGGACGGATATCGGCAAACCGAGCAGCACCGCGGCCACCAAGCCGACCTGGTATCCGCGGGAGAACCAGAACCTCGTCCAGGTCCACTGGAGGGAAAAGAACATCGGCAAGGACGGGGAGATCCTGTTCCATGCCTTTGTCAACCCCAATTTTCTCGAAACCCTGACCGACACCATCAGCGGCTTCCTGACCAAGGAGTCGTTCGCCCGGACGGATAGCACCGAGTACGGCACGCAGATCTCTTACTCGAAGAAGCTCGGGGCCGACTTCCGCATCGAGGGCGGTGCGGACTACTTCGGCCGCGGAGGCGCGGACGCCGTCAACATTTACACGTTCTTCGACGAGTTTGGCGGCGTCACGAACGTGGCGGAAGAGCGATCGGTTACGAATGGCAGCCGGGGCGATTTCGGGTTGTTCCTCTCGGCGGACTATTCGGCTGTCCGCCGGGTCGATATCTTGGGCGGGGTGCGCTACGACTTTCTCAGGATGAAGGCCCTGCCGCTGGGGGGAGCCGGACCCGTCCTGACCAGAGACGAACAGCCGACCGGTTTTCTGGCCGTATCCTACAAGCTGGCTGGCGACCTCACGGCCTTCGTGAACGTGGCCCGGGCCTACCGCCTGGCCAGCATCAACGAGCGCTTCTACACCGGCATCAGCGGGCGCGGCTTCATCATCGGGCAGCCGGACCTGAAGCCGGAGAGCAGCTTCAACCTCGACGGCGGGCTCAAGGTACTCGGCCGCCGCTATTTCCTCGGTCTCTACGCGTTCCGCTACAGGATCGACGACATGATCGAGCGCTACCAGCTCGACCCCTCGACCTACACCTACGGGAACATCGAACGTGGCCGCCTCCAAGGGCTTGAATTCGAAGCCGAGGCCTTCCTCCTCCCCGGCTGGAAGGTCTTCGGCAACTTCGCCGCGATCCGGGGCCGCAGCCTGGCCACCGGCGAGCCCCTGAATGACGTCCCGCCCTTCCGCGTTTTCACCGGGGCGAGATACTGGAAAGGCCGGTTCTCGGGCGAGCTCAACGCGACTTTCAGCCTCGCTAAGAACGATCCCGGGCCGGCCGAGGTCGCCGTCGCTTCTTCCGGGCTGGTCAACCTCAAGGCGGGCTATCTCTGGCAGGGGCTGACCTTCAGCGTCGTGGTCAGCAACGTCTTCAATACCACATATATCAGCCGGGCCGACAGCGACGCCATGATCGAGCCGGGACGGAGCCTCCGCCTCGGTCTCACTTACGGATTCTAGCGCCTCATTCCGGGCAAGACGGAAAGCCCCTTAGGGGGCCATGCGATGAGGCCCTCTTTGTGGAGGAGTTCCCTAGAACGCGTCGACGAAATGCTCGATGCGGTAGTCGTCCGGACCGCGGAAGAGGATGGCGATGACGTCAAAACGGCAGTCGACGCCGGGGCTGGGATTCGCGACGAGGTAGCCTTGGGCGATCCGGCGGATCTGCCTCTGCTTTCCCGGCGTCACCGCCTCCTCGGGCCGGCCGTGGGACTCGTTGGCCCGGGCCTTGACCTCGATGAAAACGAGGGTCTCGCCGTCGCGGGCAACGATGTCGATCTCGCCGCGGAACATCCGGAAGCGCCTGGCGATGATGTCGTACTTTTTCCCCAGGAGATAGCGGCAGGCGATCTCTTCGCCGTCGAGACCCATGGCCTGGGTCAGTTTTCTGGGAGATTTCACGAGAGGTCCCTCGGGTTTTTCCGGCTGGTCAGGCTTTGGGCGGCCCGGCCTTTTTCCAGCGCACCCCGTCCTTCGTGTCCTCGAGGATGATGCCCATGTCAAGGAGCTCGCGGCGAATCGCATCGGCCCTGGCGAAGTCCTTCTCCGCCCGCGCCTTCAGCCGAGCCTTTATCTTGACTTGAACTTCGCCTTCCAGCACGGATATCGTATCTGAGACCTTGATCGCTAAGGTGTCCGCGGCCTGAGCAACCGATGCGGGCTGGACAGTAAGAGTCACGTCGATCTTCCCGGAGGCCGGGATGGTCGGCTTGATGGCCAGAACCTTATCGATCTCCGCGAAGAATGAGGCGATCTTCCCGGCCCCTTCCTTGGAGACCTCGCCGCGGACGCGTAGGGGATGGACGTTCTTGATCAAAGTGAACACCGCGGCCAGGGCCTCGGCGATATTGAGGTCGTCCTCGAGTCCGGCCCCGAAACCGGCTCGGGCGGCCTCGATGAGCGGCTCGACCGAAGTCGTCGTCTCTGCGGTTCCCGAAACGTCCTTGAGCTCGCCCAGGAATTCCCCCATCCCTTGGCGCGCGGCCTTGGCCTGGGACAAAGCCTCGAAGGTGAAATCGAGCATCCGCCGGTAATGGGTGGAGATGAGGAGATAGCGGAGGTCCAGGGGCTCGTAGCCCCGGGCCAGGATATCGGCCAAGGTATAGAAGTTGCCCTTGGATTTGGCCATCTTCTCGCCGTCGACGACGAGGTGGTGGCAGTGGAGCCAGACATTGACGAACTTGACCCCGTTGGCCGCTTCGGACTGGGCGATCTCGTTCTCGTGGTGCGGAAAGATGTTGTCGACGCCGCCGCAGTGGATGTCGAACGTCTGGCCAAGATACTTGGCGCTCATGGCCGAGCACTCGATGTGCCAGCCCGGCCGGCCCGGTCCGATCTCGGTTTCCCAAACGGGCTCGCCCGGCTTGGGAGCCTTCCAGAGGGCGAAGTCGTGGGCGCTTTCCTTTTCGTATTCGTCGGCGTCGCCGCGGGCCCCCGGCCGGAGGTCCTCGAGATTGATCTTGGAGAGCCGGCCGTAGGCGGGGAACGTGTCGATGGCGAAATAGACGGACCCGTCCTTTTTGTAGGCGAAGCCCTTCTCGAGGAGCGTTTTGACGAGAGAGACCATCTCGGGGATGTGAGCCGTCGCCCTGGGGTAGTGGTCGGCCGGCAGGATGGCCAGGGTGTCGCGGTCCCGGCCGAAGGCCTCGATGAACGGCTTCGTGTACTCGTCGAGTCCCACGCCCTGGGCTTGGGACCCGCGGATCGTCTTGTCGTCGACGTCCGTGATGTTCATGACATGCGAGACCAGGAAGCCCCTGGAGATCAGGAAGCGCTTGAGGAGGTCCTCGAAGACGTAGGCCCGCCAGTTGCCGATGTGGGGAAGATCGTAAACGGTCGGTCCGCAGGTGTAGAGACCGACTCGGCCGGGCTCGAGGGGGACGAAGTCCTCGACCCTGCCGCCCAAGGTGTTGTGGAACCGGATCATCCCGCCCATATTAGCCGTTCAACCCCGTATCCGTCAACACGGAGCCAGGGAATGAGCGAACAGAGACGATTCCCGAGGACCCGCGGCGGCCAGAGGAGGGTTGAACACCAGGGTCAAAAGTGGCATAATCGATCTTACTCATTCCTTGGTTAAAAGGCACTCACGATGAACACCAAGATCGGCATCCGCAGAGAAGACATCAACAAGTGGGAAAAACGGGTCCCGCTGATCCCTTCCCATGTCCGGGAGCTCAGCGACCGCCAGCCCATCGAATTCCGCGTCCAGCCGTCGAAGATCCGCGTTTTCACCGACGACGACTACCGCCTGGCCGGCATTCCGGTCGAGGAGGGACTTTCGCCCTGCCCCATCGTCCTGGCCCTCAAGGAGATCCCCATCGAGCTCATCGAAAGGGGCAAGACGTACCTCTTCTTCTCCCACACCGCCAAGGGACAGAGCCAGAACATGCCCATGCTCAAGAAGATGATGGACATGGGCTGCACCATCATCGACTACGAGAAGATGGTCGACGAGAAAGGACGCCGGGTTCTCTATTTCGGGAACTACGCCGGGCACGCCGGGATGATCGACACGCTTTGGACCCTGGGCAAGCGGCTCGAGGTCGAGGGCATCTCCAATCCCTTTACGATGCTCCATCCGACCCACCGCTACCAGAGCCTCGTTGACGCCAAGGAGGCCGTCGGCAAGCTGGGCTGGAAGCTCGCCAAGGAGGGCCTTCCCCCCGCGCTGAGCCCCCTCGTCGTCGGGTTCTTCGGCTACGGGCACGTCTCGCAGGGCGCCCAAGAGATCTTCGACATGCTGCCGGTCGAGAGCGTCCGCCCGGCCGACATCCCCAAGCTTTTCGAGGGCTCGGGAAAGACCCACCGGAACCTCTACAAGGCCGTCTTCCACGAGGAGGACATGGTCAAGCCCGTCGATCCCGGAAAGGTCTTCGATCTTCAAGACTACTACCAGAACCCCGAGGGTTACCGGCCGATGACCGAGGACATCGTGCCCTACCTCACCGCCCTGGTCAACGGGATCTACTGGACCCCAAAATTCCCCAAGTACATCACCAAGGCCTTCCTGAAGAGGCTCTACGGCGGCGGCGCCCGGCCGCGGTTCCGTGTCGTCGGGGATATCACCTGCGACATCAACGGCTCGATCGAGTGCACGGTCGAGGCGACCGACTCCGAGAACCCGGTTTATGTCTTCGATCCGTTCCAGGACAAGGCGCTGATAGGCTTCGAGGGCGTCGGCCCCGCCGTGCTGGCCGTCTACAACCTGCCCGCCGAGCTGCCGCTCGAATCCTCGACCTATTTCAGCGGCAAGCTCAAGGAGCACGTCCCGGCCGTCGCCGCGGCCCGCTTCGACCGGCCCTTCGCCGACTGCGGGCTTCCCGACGTGCTGCGCCGGGCCGTCATTGTCTATCGCGGGGAGCTTGCGCCGGACTACACCTATCTCGGCAAGCACCTCGCCTGACGAACTTCGATCACGGGGAGAGGCGGATGAAAAAAGTGCTCGTTCTCGGCGCCGGCCTGGTGGCCAGGCCGCTCGTGAATTACCTGCTCGGACAGCCGGACTATTCGGTGACGGTCGCCGATATGGAGGCCGGCCGGGCGGAGAAGCTCGTCGCTGGGCGTCCCCGCGGCGCGTCCGAGGTCCTTGACATCGCGGACAGGGCCGCCCTGGCCGCGGCCATCGGCCGGGCCGACCTTGTCGTCAGCATGGTGCCTTACACGTTCCACCCGACGATCGCGGAGCTGGCCATCGAACAAGGCCGGTCGATGGTCACCGCATCCTACGTCAGCCCGCGGATGAGAGAGCTCGACGCCCGGGCCAAGGAGCGGGGCGTCGTCCTTCTCAACGAGGTGGGCCTTGACCCCGGCATCGACCATATGGAAGCCATGCGGGTCATCCATGAGGTCCATGACGCCGAAGGGAAGGTCGTCGGCTTTAAGTCCTGGTGCGGCGGTTTCCCGGCGCCCGAAGCCAATACCAATCCTTTCGGCTACAAGTTCTCCTGGAGTCCCCGGGGCGTCCTGCTCGCCTCCAAGAACTCGGCCAAGTTCCTCAAGGACGGCCGGATCGTGACCATCCCGGCGGCGGACCTCTTTGCCCGCCCGGAGATCATCGGCATCCCCGGGCTCGGGGAGTACGAAGGCTATCCCAACAGGGATTCCGTGCCCTACCGGGAAACCTACGGCATCCCCGAAGCCCTGTCGGTTTTCCGGGGAACGCTCCGGTATCCCGGCTGGTGCGAGACCCTGAAGAAGGCGGTCGAGATCGGACTTCTCGATGATGCCCCGAAGGACCGCACGGGCGTCACCTTCGATGGCCTGATGCGCGAGCTCGCCCAGGCTGCCCCCGGCGCCGGCACGAAGGCCGCCGTGGCCGCCAGGCTCGGGCTCGAAGCCGCATCGGTCATCATGTCCCGATTCGAATGGCTGGGGCTTTTCGAGGCCGCGCCGCTTCCCGCCGCGAAGGGATCGGCCCTCGACAATCTGACCGCCCTCATGATCGGCAAGCTCAGCTATAAAGAGGGGGAGAGGGACATGGTCGTTCTCCAGCACGAATTCCTGGTCCGGACGGAGTCCGGCAGGACGGAGAGGATCGTCTCGACCCTCGTCGATTATGGCGTCCCCGGCGGCGACTCCTCCATGTCGCGCACAGTCGGCTTGCCCGCGGCGATCGGCGCCCGCCTTGTCCTCGAGGGGAAGATCGGCTCGCCCGGGATCCATGTCCCTGTCGAGCCCGAGATCTACGGTCCGATCCTCGACGAGCTCGAGAAGCTGGGCGTCCGCTTCGAGGAGAAGCGCCAGATCCTTTGAGCTTCTCCGGCCCGGGCCCCCGGGGCCTCGCGCCCTGTTTGACATGCAGGCCCTCGGGGCCTATCTTGGGGTGTGAGGGTGCGGTCATGAAAAGGAAAGCCTGCGTCGCCGGCCAGTTCTATCCCGGAAGCCGCGAAAAGCTCGAGGAGACGATCGCGGCGATGACCGTTCCCGCGGCCGCGCGCAAGAAGGCCCTGGCCGTCGTTTCCCCGCACGCCGGGTATATTTACTCGGGTCCTGTCGCCGGGGCGGTCTTCTCCGCGACCGTCATCCCCGAGGTCGTGGTCATCCTCGGGCCCGGCCACCGGGAGATCGGCTCTCTCTTCGCCGTGCAAGCCCGGGGGAGCTGGTCGACGCCGCTCGGGGACAGCGCGATCGATGAAGCCCTGGCCTCCCGCATCCTGGCCGCGTGCCCTCTCGCCGAGGAGAACGAAGAGGCGCACCTGGGGGAGCATTCCCTGGAGGTGCAGCTGCCTTTCATCCAATACTTCCGGGCCGATGCCGCCATCGTGCCGATTTGCGTCTCTCACGAGGCCCGATACGATGATCTCGAAACGCTTGGCCGGGCCCTGGCCTCATCCATTCGGGATCATGGGCGCGGGACGCTCATCGTGGCCAGCACCGACATGAGCCATTATGTCAGCCAGAAAACGGCCGAAAAGAAGGACATGATGGCCATCCGCAAGGTGCTCGACCTCGACCCGGCCGGACTCTTCGAGACCGTGACGACCGAGCGGATCACGATGTGCGGCTTCCAGCCGACGGCCGCGGCCCTCGTCGCTGCGCTCGGCCTGGGCGCCAAGCGTGCCGAGCTCGTCCGGTACGGGACATCGGGCGAGGCGTCCGGCGATTACGCGCAAGTTGTTGGTTACGCGGGAATTAGAATCTTCTGACCGGCCAACCTCTGACTGACAGTCATTTGACACTCGGCCGCTATTAGTGCTATAAACTCTGAGGAAAAGCATGGCTAAGTTTGCGCTTCGCGACAAGGACAAGACGGTCCTGGGCCTGGTGGTGGAGAGCTTCGTCCGGCACGGCCGCCCCGTCAGCTCGGGCGCGTTGTGCCAGACCAAGAAGGTCCTGGCCTCGCCGGCGACGCTCCGCAATATCATGGCCAAGCTCGAGGCCATGGGCTTCCTGTCCCAGCCGCACACGTCCGCGGGCCGTGTCCCCACCGACAAGGGCCTGCGCTTCTATGTCGGCCGGATCATCGACGAAAAGGCCCTGCCGGAAGAGCGGGTCCCCCTTATCCAGGAGGAGTTCCCCAACCGGACGGCCGACCTCGATTCCCTCCTGCTCCAGGCCTGCCGCATCCTGGCCGACAGCTCCGACGCCCTGGGGTTCGTGATCTCCCCGCGCATCTTCCGCCTGCCGTTCGAACACCTCCGTTTCGTCAAGATCTCCGACCACCGGATCCTGGTCATCCTCGTGACGCCCTTCCACATGGTCCTCACGGAAACGCTCGAATCGGCGCTGCCTCTGAGCCAGGCGGAGCTCGACCGGGCCTCCCAGTACGTCAACCAGAACTTCCGCGGCCGGACGATCCTCGCCGCCCGCGACTCCCTGGTCCTCGAGCTGCCCAAGTACCGGGTCAAGTACGAGGACTCCTTGAACAAGCTTCTCGACCTGCTCAAGACCTCGATCGACAAGGAAGGGGAGGATCGCATTTTCCTCCAGGGCACCTCGCGTCTGCTCGGCAAAGGAGGGCTCTCCGACGTGAGCAAGCTGCGCTCCCTGTTCCGGAGCTTCGAGGAAAAGGCCGCCCTGGTCCGGCTGATCTCCGATTTCATCAGCCTGGACCGGGTCAAGGTCCTCATCGGCGCGGAGGCCAACTTTCCGAACGTCGAGGACTGCTCTCTCGTCCTGTCCCACTACGGCTACAGCAACCAGGTCCTCGGGACGCTCGGCATCATCGGCCCAAAACGCATCCCCTACGACAGAATCATCCCGCTCGTCGACCGCATGGCCAAGCGCGTCAGCTTGGCCATCACGGTCTTCGGCAGAGAGGTCAGCCTATGACGGACGAAAAAGACAAGGGCAGAGACGAGATCGAGTTCCTCCCGGACACCCCGCCGGCCGGCGAGAAGCAACCCCAGGGGCCCCCGGCCACGGCGAAAACGGAGCCGGAGGAGAAGGCGGTCGAGGACGGGCACCGCGTCAAGGACAAGCTCAAAAAGAAGGACGCCGAGATCAAGAGCCTCAAGAAGGACCTTGACGAGCTCAAGGAGACGCACCTCCGCCGCCTCGCCGACATGGAGAACCTGCGCAAGCGCTTCGAGCGGGAGAAGGCCGAGTTCCAGCAGTACGCCCTGAGCGGCCTCATGCTCGAGCTTCTCGTCATCGGCGACAATTTCGAGCGGGCCCTCCAGAGCGGGCCGTCCGACGCCGACGGAAAGACCTTTCGCGAAGGCGTCGAGCTCATCTTCCGGATGTTCCAAAACCTGCTGGCCAAGCATGGGGTCCGGTTGATCGTCCTGGAGAACCGGGCCTTCGATCCGAACTTCCACCACGCCATGATCGTCGAGGAGTCGGCCGACGTCGAGGAGCCCACGGTCGCCGAAGAGCTCCAGAAAGGCTACCTGCTCCACGACCGCCTGCTGCGGCCGACCCTGGTCAAGGTCCTCGTTCCGAAGAAAGGACAATAACGCATGGGACGCGTCGTCGGCATCGACCTCGGCACCACCTATTCCTGCATCGCGTACCTCGAAGGCGGCCGCCCCGTCGTCATCCCCAACCTCGAGGGCCTGCCGACGACCCCGTCCGTCGTGTCATTCACGCGGTCGGGCGAGCTCCTCGTCGGGACCCTGGCCATGCGCCAGGCCGTCACCAACCCCGACAACACCTTCTTCGCCGTCAAACGCCTCATCGGGCAGAAGTTCAAGTCGGCCCAGATCCAGGAAGCCATGGGCCGGCTGCCCTACAAGCTGAAGGAAGCCCCGAACGGCGACGTCGCCGTCGTCATCGGCGAGAAGACGATGAGCCCCCCCGAGATCTCCGCGCTCCTTCTCGGGTACCTCAAGACCTGCGCCGAGTCCTTCTTCGGCGAGCCGGTGACGGAAGCCGTCATCACGGTCCCGGCCCATTTCAACGACGCCCAGAGGCAAGCCACCAAGGACGCCGCGACGATCTGCGGGCTCGAGGTGCGGCGCGTCATCAACGAGCCGACCGCGGCGGGGCTGGCCTACGGCCTCGACGCCAAGAAGAACGGCCTGGCCGCGGTCTACGACCTCGGGGGCGGGACGTTCGACATCACCATCCTCGAGGCGAGCGACGGCGTCTTTAACGTCCTGGCCACCAACGGCGACTCCTACCTCGGCGGCGAGGACTTCGACAACCGCATCCTCGAATGGCTGGCGGCGACCTTCAAGGCCGAGACCGGCATCGACCTCGCCGACGATAAGCTCGCGCTCCAGCGGGTCAAGGAGGCCGCCGAGAAGGCCAAGAGAGAGCTCTCGTTCACCGTGGAGACCGAGATCAACCTGCCCTTTCTCAGCTCGGACAAAGCCAAGTCCAACCACATCCGCAGGGCCCTCAGCCGGCCGACCTTCGAGGCTATGACCGCCGACCTCGTCGAGCGGACCGTGCCGCACATCGAAAAGGCCCTCGAGGACGCCAGGCTGACCGTCGACAGGATCGATCATGTCATCCTCGTCGGGGGCCAAACCCGGATGCCCCTCGTCCGGGAACGGGTGACCAAGTTCTTCGGCCGGGCGCCGGAAGAGAAGGTCGACCCGGACCAGATCGTGGCCATGGGCGCGGCCATCCAGTCGGGGATCATCAGCGGCCAGGTCCGCGACCTCGTCCTCCTGCTCGACGTGACACCGTTCGCTCTGGGCATCGAGACCGAGAACGACGGGTTCGAGATGATCATCGAGAGGAACACGACCATCCCGACCCGCAAGGTCAAGGCTTTCACGACCGTCGAGCATAACCAGAGGCGGGTCCGGATCCACGTCCTCCAGGGCGAAGGGTTCCTGGCCTCGATGAACAAGTCCCTGGCCGTCTTCGAGCTCGTCGGCATCGACCCGGCCCCGGCCGGAGTGCCCCAGATCGACGTCACCTTCGAGATCAACGCCGACGGCCTGGCCCGCGTCTCGGCCAAGGACAAGGAAACGGGCATGGAGCAGAAGGTGGAGGTCCGGCCGTCCTCGGGCCTCTCGGCCGCGGAGGTGAAAGAGCTGAGGAAACGGCAGGCGGGCTCCCAGGCCGCGGTCAAACGGGAAGCGGATGAATAAAGAGGGCTACTATCAGGTCCTCGGCGTGCCGCGGGACGCCCCGCCCGAGGACATCAAGAAGGCCTACCGCCAGCTCGCCCTGAAGCACCACCCGGACCGCAACCCCGGGAGCAAGGAGGACGAGGAAAAGTTCAAGGAGGCGGCCGAGGCCTACAGCGTCTTGGCCGACCCGGAAAAGCGGTCCGTCTATGACCGCTTCGGGGCCGAAGGCCTCCGAGGTCAGGGCTTCTCTGGATTCGACTCGTCCGTTTTCGAGGACTTCGAGGACATCCTCGGGAATTTCTTCGGCTTCAGCATCGGTGACCTTTTCGGCGGCCGGGAACGCGGCCGCGGGGCCCGGCGCAGCCGGGGCCGCGACCTGGCCCTGGAAGTCGAGATCGGCCTCGACGAGGCCGCCGCCGGGATCGAACGGGAGATCAAGCTCAATCGGGCTGAGACCTGTCCCGCCTGCCGCGGTTCGAAGCACAAGCCGGGGACGCGTCCGACGGCGTGCCCTACATGCGGGGGACGGGGTCAGGTCCGCATCCAACAGGGGTTCTTCACCATGGCCAGGACCTGCCCGCGCTGCCAGGGCGGCGGTGAGATCAACGCCACGCCCTGCGAGACGTGCCAGGGGCGGGGCCACATTCGGGAGAAGCGGACCCTCAAGGTCCGCATCCCGGCCGGAGTCGACGACGGCTCGCGGCTGAGGCTCGTGGGCGAGGGCGAGGCCGGCGACGAAGGCATGCCGGCGGGCGACCTCTACGTCGTCACCCGCCTCCGCAAGCATCCCTTCTTCGAGCGCGACGGGAGCGACCTGCGGTGCGAGATCACCGTCTCGTCCGTGCAGGCGGCGCTCGGCGCCCGGCTCGAGATCCCGACCCTCGAAGGGAGCGAGATCGTCAAGGTCCCGGCAGGGACACAGCCGGGCGAGACGATCCGACTCAAGGGCAAGGGCGTTCCGGACATCTCCGGCCGGCGCAAGGGCGATCTCTTCGTCAAGGTCCTCGTCCGGACGCCCGACGGCCTGTCCAAGGAACAGAAAGCGCTGCTGGCCAAGTTCGCCGAGCTGCGCGGCGAGGACATCGAGTCCGTCGACAAGACCGTCATCCACAAGCTGAAGAACATCCTGCAGTGAGCCGGCGAACAGCGTGACCGCCAACCAATTCTTTGTTCCCCTCATCGCCGAGGACGCCGCCGTCATCGTTCTGACGGGAGAGGAGCATCGCCACTTGGCCCGGGTGGCCCGGGTCCGCGCCGGGGAACAGGTCTGGCTCATCGACGCGCACGGCCGCCGCTGCATGTCCCGCGTCGAGAAGGTCGAGGAGGACCGGACCGAGGTCGCCGTGCTGACAATGGAGGGGCCCGAAGCGCCGCGGACGCGGATCGCCCTGGCCCCATGCCTCATGGAAGCGAAGAAGCTCGAAACCGTCCTCGAGAAGGCCGTCGAGATCGGCTGTTCGGACTTTATCCCCGTCACGAGCGTACGGTCGCTCAAGGCCCAGGGCGAGCGGACGGACCGGAAGCTCGAGCGGTGGAAGAGGATCGCGCGGGAGGCCGCGAAGCAGTGCAAGGCGCGTCTGTTGACCGAGGTCCATCCGCCGCGTCCGCTCAAGGACCTTCTCCAGGCCCCCGGCGCCGACCGGCGGCTCTTCCTGAGCGAGCACGGCGGCCGGCCGCTCCGGGACATCGTGACGGCGGGGCTCGCGTCGCCGGAGGGGCCACCGGCGTCGGTCCTCCTTCTTGTCGGCCCCAAGGGCGGCTGGACGGAAGGGGAGGAGAGCGGGATCCGGCAGGCCGGGTTCGAGGCCGTCTCTCTCGGCCGCCGCATCCTCAGGGCGGAGACCGCGGCGCTCGCGGGGGCGTCCCTGATCGCGCATTTCTGGAACGAGTGACATGTTCCTTCAAGGACAGAAGGTCGGGAAATACGAGATCATCCGGTCCCTCGGCAGCGGCGGCTTTGGCTCCGTCTACCTGGCCAAGGACACCTGGCTCGACATCAAGGTCGCCATCAAGGTCCCGCACAAGCAATCGGCCGAGCTCTACAAGCTTCTCAAGGAGCCGCGCCTCCAGGCCGCCCTCAGCCATCCCAACATCGTCCGCATGCTGGCCGCGGAGAAGGAGAAGAACGTCTTCTTCATGGTCATGGAGTATATCAAGGGCCCGACCCTGGAGAAGATCCTGGAGAAGGAACGCGTCCTGGGTACGGAGCAGGCCATCGACTTCATCAAGCAGATCTCCTATGGCGTCGACCACGCCCACAAGGCCAAGATCATCCACCGCGACCTGCGCCCCTCGAACATCATCGTCTCCGAGGACGGCACGGCCAAGATCACCGATTTCGGGACCTCGGCCTGGCTCAACGCCGTGCCCTACGCGTCGACGCGGATCGGCTCGCCGCCCTACATGGCCCCCGAGCAGTTCCTGGGCAAAGCGTCCTACGCCGCCGACCTCTATTCGCTCGGCTGCATCTTCTATGAGATGATCATCGGCCGGCCGCCGATCTTCGACCCCGATCCCTTCAAGATCCTGGAAAAGGCCCAGCAGGGCAAGATCACGCCGCCGCGGATCAAGAACTCCCGCATCCCCCGGGAGGTCGACGCCATCATCATGCGGGCCTTGGCGCCCAAGGTCGAGGACCGCTACCAGAGCGCCTCGGAGATCATCCGCGACCTGTCCCTCTACAAGGGCAAGACGCCCAAGACCTCCGAGATCGACGACATCATGCTCCGGATCAAGGCCCGGGAGCAGAAGACGACGGCCCTGTGCTGGAACTGCCGCCGGCCCCTGCCGCCCAAGTCGCGGGCTTGTCCGCACTGCGGCGAAACCGTCTGATTTCCCCCCGAGAGGCGATTGACTTCGCCGCGAGGGATGATATACGATGGGACCTTGAGAACCACGCCCACGGAGGCCGATAAAGGAGCACCGATGAGCCCATTCTCGGAAACGAGCCTCGTCTGGAAGAACGGCCAGCTGATCCCTTGGAAGGACGCGACGATCCACCTGGCCTCGCACGTCGTCCACTACGGCAGCTGCCTTTTCGAGGGCCTGCGGGCCTACGAGACGTCCAAGGGGACGGCCATCTTCCGGCTCAAGGACCACACTCGGCGGCTGTACAACTCGTGCAAGATCTACCGGATGGAGGTCCCTTATACGCAGGACGAGTTCAACAAGGGTGTCGTCGATTGCGTCCGGGCCAACAAACTCAAGGCCTGCTACATCCGGCCCATCATCTATCGCGGCTACAACGTTCTTGGCGTCAACCCCTTCCCCAATCCCGTCGAATGCGCCGTCATGGTCTGGGAGTGGGGCAGGTACCTTGGCCCGGAGGCCTTGGAGAACGGCATCGACGTCTGCGTCTCTTCCTGGGCGCGGATGGCCCCGAACACCTTCCCCGCGCTGGCCAAGGCCGGGGCCAACTACATGAACTCCCAGCTCATCAAGATGGAAGCCTTGCTCGACGGCTATGAGGAGGGCATCGCCCTCAATATCCGCGGCCACGTCAGCGAGGGGAGCGGCGAGAACCTCTTCCTCGTCCTGGACGGCACCGTCCTGACCCCGCCGCTGTCCTCCTCGGTCTTGCCGGGCATCACCCGGGGCACGGTTATGACGCTTTTCCGCGACATGGGCGTCAAGGTCGTCGAGGAGACCATCCCCCGGGAGATGCTCTATGTCGCCGACGAGGTCTTCTTCACCGGCTCCGCCGCCGAGGTCACGCCCATCCGGTCGATCGACAAGATCACCATCGGCTCCGGCAAGCGCGGGCCCCTGACCGAGAGGGTCCAGAAGGCCTTTTTCGAGATCATCGAAGGCCAGCGGGAGGACACCCGCGGCTGGCTGACGTTCGTCTGAGACCGTTCGCGAGGAGGTTCTTATGGTTATCGATGAATTCTTGAAGATCGCGATCGAGCGGGACGCCTCCGACCTTCATTTCAAGGCCGGCAACAATCCCATGATCCGCGTCCACGGCACGCTCACGCCGCTGACGGGATATCCCCGGCTGGCCTCGGCCGACTGCGAGGAGCTGTCCAACCAGATGATGACCGAGGCCCAGCGGAAACGGCTGGCCGAGGACCTTGACATCGATCTCGCCTACAGCCTGCCCGGCTTCGGCCGATTCCGCGGCAGCATCTACCACCAGCGCGGCTCCCTGGCCATCGCCCTGCGCATTATCCCTCTGGAGATCAAGACCATCCGGCAGCTCCTCCTGCCCGAGGTCTTGGAGAAGATCGCTTTCTACCAGCGCGGGCTCGTCCTCGTCACGGGCACGACGGGAAGCGGCAAGACGACGAGCCTGGCGGCCATGGTCGACTACATCAACACCTTCCGGCGCGAGAACATCATCACCGTCGAGGACCCCATCGAGTACCTCCACAAGGACAAGAAGAGCACGATCAGCCAGCGCGAGGTCGGCATGGACGTCACCAGCTTCGCCCGCGGCCTGCGCGGCTGCCTCCGTGAGGACCCCGACGTCATCCTCGTCGGCGAGATGCGCGACCTCGACACGATCGACACGGCCCTCCTGGCCGCCGAGACGGGGCACCTCGTCCTCAGCACGCTCCACACCCTCGACGCGCCCGAGAGCATCAACCGCATCATCTCCGTCTTCGCCCCGCACCACCAGCGCCAGGTCCGCCTCCAGCTCTCGAGCATCCTCAAGGCCATCATCTCCATGCGCCTCATCCCGCGCATGGACGGCCAGGGCCGCGTCCCCGCCGTCGAGGTCATGATCGCGACTCCGTATATCCAGGAGTGCATCGCCGAGAAGGACAAGACCGGGCTCATCCGGGACGCCATCACGGCCGGCGTCTCCCAGTACGGGATGCAGACGTTCGACCAGTCCATCTACCAGCTCTACCGCGACGGCTATATCTCCTTCGAACAGGGGATGAAGTACTCCTCCAACCCCGACAATTTCAAGCTCCGCATCATGGGCATCCAGTCGACCCTCGACATCGCCACCGAGGAGATGGAGAAGGGCATGAGCAAGGTCGAGCGCGCCGAGGGAGGTCCGGAAGAAGAGCCCAAATGAAGGCCCAGCGCGTCCGCGAGACCTTCCTCCAGTACTTCGCCGACCGGGGCCACAAGATCGTCCGGAGCTCCCCGCTCCTGCCCCAGGACGACCCCACGATCCTGTTCACGAACGCGGGGATGAACCAGTTCAAGAACGTCTTCCTCGGGCTCGAGAAGAGGGGTTACGCCAGGGCCGCCACGGTCCAGAAGTGCATGCGCGTCAGCGGCAAGCACAACGACCTCGAAACCGTCGGACGGACGGCCAAGCACCACACCTTCTTCGAGATGCTCGGCAACTTCTCCTTCGGAGACTACTTCAAGCGGGAAGCCATCGCCTACGCCTGGGAGCTCGTCACGGGGGTCTTCGGCCTGCCCAAGGACCGCCTCTACGCCACCGTTTACCTCGAAGACGACGAGGCCTTCCGGCTTTGGGCCGACGAGATGGGCGTGCCGAAGTCGAGGATCTTCCGCTACGGCAAGAAGGACAACTTCTGGGCCATGGGCGACAGCGGGCCATGCGGCCCGTGCTCCGAGATCCACTATGATCTCGGCGAGGACATCGAGTCCGGCGATCCCTTCAGCCTGATCGAGAAGGGGAGCGACCGCTTCGTCGAGCTCTGGAACCTCGTCTTCATGGAGTTCGACCAGGGCGCGGACGGCGTGCTGCGGCCGCTGCCCTCGCCGTCGATCGACACCGGCATGGGCCTCGAGCGCATGACGGCCGTCGTCCAGGGCAAGCGCAGCAACTTCGACACCGACCTGTTCATGCCGCTCATCGAGGCCGCCAGCGAGATGGCCCGGCGCGAATACCCGGCCGGCGACGAGGGCGACGTCGCGGTCCGGATCATCGCCGACCATATCCGGGCGGTGACCTTCCTCATCGGCGACGGCGTCTCGCCGGCCAACGACGGCCGCGGCTATGTCCTCCGGCGGCTCATCCGCCGGGCCTTCCGGCGGGGGAACCTCATCGGGATCGACCGGCCGTTCCTGTTCGAGCTCGTCGGCCGGGTCGCCGACGTCATGAAGGACGCTTATCCGGAGCTCCTGGCCTCGGTCGAGTACATCTCTCAGGTCTGCCTGGCCGAGGAGGAGCGCTTCGCCTTCACGCTCTCGTCGGGGCTGCGCTTCTTCGATCAGGTCGTTCGGGAGACCCGGGAGGGGGGCGGCGCTATCCTGCCCGGAGATAAGGTGTTCAAGCTCTACGACACATTCGGCTTCCCGCTCGACCTATCGCTGGAGCTGGCCCGGGAGAAGGCCATGTCCGTCGATGAGACGGCGTTCGCGCGGGAGCTCGAGGAGCAGAAGAAGCGGGCCCGGCTCTCCTGGAAAGGCGAAGCCAAGAGGAAGGAGAAGCAGGTCTATGAGGAGTTCAAGGACCTCAAGGTCCGCTGCTGCGTCCACGACACGGCCGAGATGGCGGACGTCCGGGTCATCGGCCTCATCAGGGACGGCCGCCGGGCCGACGTCCTGCGGGCGGGCGAGGCCGGAGAAGTCATCCTCGAGGCTACCCCCTTCTATGCCGAGGCCGGAGGCCAGGTCGGCGACACCGGCTCGCTCAAGGGCGCGCGCTTCTCCGCCCTCGTCGAAAACGCCGCCTTCGCCACTCCCGAAGTCATCGTCCACGCCGTCAAGGTCCTCTCCGGCGAGGTCCGGGAAGGCGACCGCGTCGACGCCGCGCCCGACCTTGTCCGGCGGCAGGCGATCTCGAACAACCACACCGCGACGCACCTCCTCCACGCGGCCCTGAGGCAGGTCCTCGGCGACCACGTTAAGCAGGCCGGCTCCCTCGTCTCTCCGGAGCGTCTGCGCTTCGACTTCACGCATTTCGCCGCCCTGACGCGCGAGGAGGTCCGGCGGGTCGAGGAGATCGTCAACGCCGAGGCCCGGGCCGACATCGCCCTCGAGACGCGCGTGACCTCCCTCGACGAGGGCATCCGCGAAGGGGCCATGGCCATCTTCGAGGAAAAGTACGGCGAATCGGTCCGGGTCGTCGGCATCGGCGATTTCAGCAAGGAGCTCTGCGGCGGCGTCCACGTCCGGGCCACGGGTCAGATCGGACTGTTCAAGATCGTCTCGGAAGCGAGCGTCGCGGCGGGAATGCGGCGCATCGAGGCCGTGACCGGAGAAGAGGCCTACCGCTACGTCCGGGAGCTCGAGGACGAGCTCGCGGGGATGGAAAAGACCCTGGGGGTCTCCCGAAAGGACCTGCCCGCGCGGATCGACAAGCTCCAGGCTCGCGTCGACGAGCTCGAGAAGGAAACCAGGGAGCTGCGTAAGAAATTCGTCCAAGTCTCCGGATCGGCCTCAGGCGTTTCTTCGGTGGCCGCGAGTGCGACGGTCGTCACGTCCATCAAAGGCATCGCCGTCGAGGTCCGGAGGATGGACGGCCTCACCATGGCCGAGCTCCGGGAGACGGTCGACGCCCTGAAGAACAAGCTGAAAAGCGGCGTCGTGGTCCTTGGGAGCGTGACCGGCGACAAGGCCTTCGTCGTCGTCGGCGTGACCAAGGACGTGGCCGGCCGCATCCCGGCCCAGGCCCTCATCACAGAGCTCGCGGCGGCCGTCGGGGGTGGGGGAGGGGGGCGTCCCGACTTCGCCCAATCCGGCGGCCCGGGCATCGGAGAGCTCGATAGCGCCCTGGGCCTCGTCCCCGGCCTGGTCGAGCGCCTGGCGGCCTGACCCCCGGATTCACCCCTGGCGGGGATTGCCAAAAGGGCCGCATTTTGCCAAGATAGGGCGGACGGCGATGAAGAACGCCAAACGGATATCTGTGGCCCTGCTCCTTTTTGTCCTTGCGCCCTGTCTCATCGCGGCCTCGTCAGCCGACCTCCGCAAGCTCTACCACCCCATCGTCAAGAAGGTCGCCGGGAAATATCGCATCGATCCCGAGCTCGTCCACATCGTCATCCGGGCTGAATCCAATTATGACGCCTTCGCGATCTCCTCGGCCGGCGCCATGGGCCTGATGCAGCTCATGCCGGCCACGGCGTACGCGTACGGCGTCAAGAACATCTTCGACGCCGCGCAGAACATCGAAGGCGGGGTTCGTTACCTCCGCGACCTTGTCACCCTCTACAAGGGGCAGACCAAACTCGTCCTCGCCGCCTACAATGCCGGCCAGGAGGCCGTCCGAAAGTACAAGGGCATCCCGCCGTACCCGGAAACGAAATCCTATATCGCCGGCATCATGCGCGCCTACAAGAAGCCGACGGTCACGACGAGAAACGCCACTTTTATGGTCAAAGACGCCGATGGGCGGACGATCTTGGTGAACGACCCGGAAACGGTCAAGAAGAAGTAAGCCCCTGCTCAGATATTTCCCGGAATCGCGGCTCGGGGTCGCTCCGCCACGATTCTGATGGTCGCTTCTAAGAATCCGCTCCCCGCCGGACGGGCTGCAGGAAACCTTTGATGAGCAGATTACGGGGGAAGATCTCGAAGACCGCGGGAAGCCGGCCGAGCTGATCGCCGTCGAGCTCGAGAAGGACCTTCTCGCCCTCCTCGGGCCACGCTTCGACCTTCCGGCCCCTCACCACCGTGACTTTCGGGTGAGTGACGTGGCTGCCGTTCATGAGCTTCCAGCCGTGACGGCAGAATTCGAAGAAGCGGAATCCACGGATGAGGACCGCGTCGAAGAGGCCGTCGTCCAGCTCGGCGCCGGGCGCGACCTTCATGCCCTTGCCGAAGATCTTGCCATTGGCAACGGCGCCGATGAGGTACTCGCCGTCGGGCAGATCGCTGCCGTCGACGCGGATGCGGACGCGCTTGTTCCGGTAGCGGGCCATCGTCGAGACGAGGCAGCGGACGTATGAGGACGTCCGGCGCTGGAGGCGGCGCTCCGTGACCTCGCGGACGACCTCGCCGCCGATGCCGAAATCGGCGATGTTAAGGAAGAAACGGTCCTCTTCGCGGCCGTCGTTCGACGTATAGCTGACCTTGCCGACGTCCATGCGCACGGCCGGGGCGTCGGAGATGACCTTCAGGGCCCCCTTGAGCCCGGCCGGGATGTTCAGGCTCCTGACGAGATCGCAGCCCGTCCCCGACGGGACGACGCCCAAGGTGGCCTCGGGATTGATGATCCGTCGGTCCTCGTAGAAGCCGTTGGCGATCTCGTTCATCGTCCCGTCGCCGCCGACGCCGATGACGAGCTCGGCGCCGTCCTTGATGGCCTCGCGGGCGATGTCGGTGGCGTGCTGGGGCTTCTCGGTGAACTCGAACTTGAATTCCCGGACGAAATGCTTCAGGCCCTCGCGGATCTCACCCCAGCGCTTGCGCGTCCGGCCCCGGTTCGACTCGGGGTTGACGATGACCTTGGTCTTAAGACGCATCGGGGGGTCCAGGCGCGGCCGGGGTCGGGGCGACGGGGGAGGGCGGTGATGACGCGGGGGGGAGGGCCTTCTTGCCGAAGAGGGAGACCCCGATGATGCCGCCGAGGATGCCCACGAGGGCATAGACGGCGGCTGAAATGAACAACCCCAGGAGCATCCAGCCCGGCGACAGCATGCCGGAGCTGTTGAGGATCTCATCCAGGCCGGCAGGCATTTCGCTGCCAACGGACGGGATCCTGTCGAGGATCTTGCGGGCCAGCTCCATATTGTATTGTTGCAGGGGGATCTTGACGACAGTGTCGACCATGGCGGCGACGATGCCGGTGAGCGCCCCGACGATGGCGCCGTCGCTCGCCTTGAGCGCGCCCGGACTGGCGGCGGCCAGGAGCTTGACGGCCATGGCGGCGCCTCCCACGATCCAGAGGCAGCAGATGCAGTTGCCGGCGCCGATGAAGGGAAGGCCCGAGAGCAATCCGGCGACGGCCCCGGCGATGAGAGCCGGCCGGAGATACGCGGGTTTCTGCTGGTCCATGACTCCTCCTTGCCGTCTGGGCCTATTCTACTTTTTTCGAGGCCGGTCTTTCAAGTCCCCGGGCGGCCGCCCGTTCCTTCCTCGTTCGGAAGAAGTCGGCGACCCCCGTCACGAAATAGAACGGCAGGACCGTCCCCCAGGCGAAACCCGTTGCGAAACGGAGGCCGATCGGACTTCTCCAAAGGCCGAGGAGGCCGGCCGCGCCGTCCAGGGCCATCGGCAGGGTCAGGATGAGGAACAGGCGGGCCGGGGGCAAGGCCAGCCGCGAGAACCCTCTCACTAAAGGGTACACCACGAGCCCGGCCGCGAACCCTATGTAGATGCCCAGGCAGCGGCCGCAGACGGCCAGGGGGTGGCCGTTGAGGTGGTAGCATCTCTCGGCGATCTGGTGGCAGACCGGGGCGAAAACGGCATAGACAAATCGGGCCGCGCCCGAGGCGCCGCGGGCGGCGAGCCATGGGGCCAGGAAGATGCCGGCCAGCCAGACGAGGGTCCCGCATGCGGTCAGGAACCAGACCCTGCGCATGGACCGGGGAGCTGCGGATATCGGCACGGGCGGTATTATAACGGGACCGTCCTTCGCTGTCACTTTCCGCCGTGTCCCCAAGAGCCCCGGAGGCCCCTTCCTGGGGGTTCCGGAGTTAACGATTGACAGGACCGGACGTCCTTGAGTAAATTAGTCGTGGCTTCAACCCATCGCTCCCGGATTCGTCAGAGAGGAGGAGAAGATGACCCGATTCCGCAAAGCCGGCCTGATCCTGTTGGGCTCCCTCGTCCTGACTTCGTCATGGGCCGCCGCCCAGACCGAGGAGGCCAACAACATTCTCGGCCAGGCGGGTCCGAGCGTCCTGGCCCTCGTCAGCTACGGCGCCGACAAGGCCGAGATCCTCAAGGGATCGGCCCTCGCCCTCAGCGAGGACATCGTCGTCACGGCCTATCACGTCGTGTCCCAGGCTTTCGATGTCGAAGGCCTCAATATCAAGGGCAAGAAGGTCAAGATCGCCGGCCTCCTAGGGGTCGATAAGGCCCACGATATCGCCCTCCTCAAGCTCAAAGGCAAGCTCCAGGCCCTGCCCGTCGGCTCCATCGACAGCCTGGCCGCGGGCGCGCGCCTCTTCGCCCTGGGCTCCAACGAATCGGGTCAGATCGTCATCTCCGAGGGCGCCTTCCGCAGGATCGTGGACCTCGGCGACTCGGGCAAGATCCTCGAGATCTCGATGTCCTGCCCGGACCAGTTCCGCGGCGGCCCGCTCGTCGACGTCAACGGCCAGCTCGTCGGCATGATGTTCGTCGGCGAGAGGGGCCTCAGGTTCGGACTGCCCATCGCCAGCCTCGTCAGCGTCTCCCGCGCGGGCACGGTCGCCGAATTCAAGTCCCAGACCCAGGAGAACTACTTCGAGACCGTCGTGGGTAACAAGTTCGCCGGCCGCGTGGCCCTGGGACTCGACGAGCAGATGACGGCCCGTCTCCACCTGGAAAAGGCGGTCAAGATCGATCCCTCCGACTTCCAGGGGTATCTCACCCTGGCCGAGATCTACTCCCGGCAGAGGGACTATACCGAGGCGGTGTCCGCGTATCGCAAGGCCACGGCCCTCGACCCCAACCGGGCCGACGCCCATTACGGCATGGGGACGATCCTCTACAAGCAGACCAAGTACAAGGAGGCGGCCGAAGCCCTGGAGAAGGCGGTGGCGATGGGTTACTCGGGCAAGGAGGTCTACCTCGACCTGGGCGGCGCCTATGAGGCTATCCCCGATTTCGCCAAGGCCGCCGCGGCCTACGAAAAGTATATCGGCCTCGGACCGGCCGACGCTGGGAGCGCCCAGCTTCGTCTGGGCATCTGCCGGACGAATCTCGCGCAGTACGACGGCGCTATCGCCGCTCTCCTCATGGCGCAGCAGGCCCAGCCCAACGACCTCAAGGTTCGCGACGCCCTGGCCGAGGCCTACGTCAAGGCCGGCCAGCTAGAGAACGCCGAAGCCACCTACTCGGCCATGGCCGGGCTCAATCCCGCCGAAGCCAAGATCTACTACCGCCAGACCTTCCAGATGTACGAAAACGCCGGGAAGTCCGACCGAGCCATCGCTCCGCTCCAGAAGATCATCCAGCTCGATCCCAAAAACGAGACGAACTTCTACTATCTCGGCTTGACCTACTTCAAGTCCCAACAGTATGACCAGGCCGTCGGCGCCTTCCAGCAGAGCCTGGCCATCAAGCCGGATTTCCCGCACGCCTGGTATCAGATCGGATCCTCCTATTTCAACGCCAAGAAGTACAAAGAGGCCGCCGAGGCCTACAAGAAGTACGTCGAGCTCTCCCCTGAGGACGCCTCTGGCTGGCTGAACATCGGCGTCGCCTACAACCAGGCCAAGAACTACGAAGCGGCGCTCGAGCCCCTGAAGAAGTGCGTCTCGCTCAAGCCCGACGACGCCGTGGCCCTGGCCAACCTGGCCATTGTCTATATCAATCTGAAGGACAACTACAGCGCCAAGGAGATCTACAACAAGCTGCTGACCCTGGACCCGTCCATGGCCGAGAAGCTGAGGAAGTACATCCGTTGATGAGTAGGCCCGGGGAGGACTCCGGACAAGAAAGGGCAGATGGCGGAATTGGCAGACGCGCTAGGCTTAGGACCTAGTTCCTGATGAAGGAGTGCGGGTTCGAGTCCCGCTCTGCCTACTGAGCTCCGGCGCCGCCCTGACCGGGAATCGGCGCTGTCGACGAACCCCCGAATGAAAGAAGACATGCTATGAGCGCTACCGAACGCAAGAGCCGCCTCACCGACCTCAGCCCGAGCCGCAAGGAGATCGAGCTCGAGATCCCCGATGAGGAATTCCGCCAGGAATACGAGAGGATCCTCGGCGAATACGTGGCCAAGGCCAAGCTCGACGGATTTCGCAAGGGCCACGCGCCCCGGGAGCGGGTCCGGGGGCTCTTCGACCACGACATCAGGCACGACGTGTATGATGTCCTCATCCCTCGCGTCCTCGAAGAGGAGCTCAAGGCCCTGCGTTTGAATCCCGTCAACGTGCCCGAGCTCAAGGACCTCAAGCACGAGGACGGCCAGCCCGTGCGCTGCACGGCCGTCTTCGAGGTCCTGCCCGAGTTCGAGCTGCCCGACTACCGGACGGTCCGGATCCCGAAAAAGGCCGTCGAGGTTTCGGATGAGGACGTGGAGAGGGCCCTCGAGGACATCCGGGCCCGGGCCGCTGAGTACGTCCCGGTCGATGGCCGCGGGGTCGCCGAGGGCGATTATGCCGTCGTCGAAATGCAGGGCCGCGACCAGCGGACCAAGCGCCTGCTGCCGGTCGAGAAGGCCGTCGTCCTGGCCGGCCATGCCGAAAACGAGCCGGCCCTGAACGAAAAGATCATGGGCATGATCCCGGGGGAGGAACGCCCCTTCGAGGTCGTCTATCCCAAGGACCACCCCAACCGCCGCGTCGCCGGCAAGGACATCGTCTACAGCCTCAAGGTCCGCGAACTCAAGGAGAAGAAGCTTCCCGACCCGGACGACGAATTCGCCAAGAGCCTGGGGGCGCCCGAAGGTATCAAGGCCCTCCGCGACAAAGTCCGCCAAGAGCTTCTTGCGGCCCGGGAACGGGCCGGCCAGAACGAGACGGCTTCCGAAGTCCTCAAAGCGATCGGCGACAAGGTGTCCCTGGACCTGCCCGAGTCCGTGATCGAACAGGAATCCCTGGCTGTCTTGCGGCGGCTCCTGTCCGTCTACCGGGACCGGCGGATCGCGCCGGAAGCCCTGGAAAGTCTGAAGAACGAGGCCCGCAGCCAGGCCATCGAGCACCTCCGAAACCACCTCATCCTCGAAAAGATCGCCCAGAAAGAGGGCCTCGCGGTGGGGGAGGAGGAGATCCAGGAGGAGATCCGCAGCCTGGCCAAAGCCAACAACGTCTCCGAGTCCGTCCTGGGGGAGATGATCCGCCGGGACGAGCACCGCCGCGAGGAAATGGTCGAGAACCTGCTCTTCCGCAAGACAGTTGACTTTCTCATGAAAATGGCTATAATTGGTTGACCAAGGCTTCAAATCCCACCGACTCCCCGAGGAGCGTGCCAGATCGAAGAGTAACCGGCCGGCTCCAAGCGCCGGCTGAGTCATATGCCTGAAGCGGCCGGGGGCCCCGGGGGGCCCGGAGCATAAGAATGCAGGATTCCAACGAACACACCGAGGTCCTCAAGAACATCCCTCTCATTCCGCTGAGGGACCTCGTGGTGTTCCCGGCGACCCTCGTCCCGTTCATCGTCGGCCGGTCCTCGTCCATCCAGGCGCTGGAAAAGGCCGCCGAGAAGGATAAGATGATCTTCCTGGCCGCCCAGATGGACGCCTCGGTGGACAATCCGACCCCCAAGGACATCTACTCGGTGGGCGTGACGGCCAAGATCATCCGGACGATCAAGAGCGACGACCGGAACATGAAGGTCATCGTCGAGGGCAAGAGCCGGGCCCGGATTGTCGAATATCTGAGCACCTACCCCTTCTACCAGATCCTGGCCAAGGCCATCAAAGAGGTCGACGACCACCTGCCCGAATCCCGGGAGCTGCTGAAACGGGTCCTGGCCCTCTTCGAAGATTACCTCAAGCTCAATCAGAACACCAACCTGGACTCGATCATACCGGCGCTTCGCGAGAACACCCCGGAGCGGATCACCGACATCATCGCCTCCCACGTCTACATGCCTCTCGAGGAAAAACAGAACCTCCTCGAAACGGTCAACAGCTTCGAACGCCTGAGGCGGCTCAACTACGTTCTCGAGAACGAGATCCTGAAGATCCATTCCGCCTACCAGAAGGACCCCAACCGGGTGGCCGCCCGGCGGCGGGGCGCGCTCAAGGACCAGCCGGCCGGCCAGAAGCCGTTCCAGCCGGGCGCTCCGGGTGGGCGGAAGGAAGACCAGCCCAACGAGATCGAGGAATTGCGCCAGAAGGTGGCCAAGGCCAAGATGCCCCCGGACGCCGAGGAGAAGGCCTATAAGGAGATCGAGCGGCTGGAGTCCATGCCGCCGATGTCGGCCGAGGCCACGGTCAGCCGGAACTACCTCGACTGGCTCATCTCCCTGCCCTGGGTCAAGAAGACGCGGGAAAAACGGGAGCTCAAGGAGGCCGAAAGGATCCTCAACGAGGACCATCACGGCCTGGACAAGGTCAAGGAGCGCATCCTCGAGTACCTGTCCATCCGCCAGCTGGTCAAGAACCCGCGGGGGGTCATCCTGGGGCTCATCGGGCCGCCGGGAGTCGGTAAGAGCTCGCTCGGCAAATCCATCGCCCGGGCCACGGGCCGGAAGTTCGTCCGGCTGTCGCTCGGCGGCGTCCGCGACGAGGCCGAGATCCGGGGCCACCGCCGGACCTACATCGGCGCCTACCCCGGCCGCATCATCCAGATGATCAAGCGCGGCGGGACGAAGAACCCCGTCTTCCTGCTCGACGAGGTCGACAAGATGAGCATGGACTTCCGGGGCGACCCGGCGTCGGCCCTCATGGAAGTCCTCGACCCGGAGCAGAACAGCACCTTCCTCGACCATTATATCGACACGGACTTCGACCTGTCCCAGGTCATGTTCATCGTCACGGCCAACATGGTCGATCCCATCCCCAAACCGCTCGTCGACCGGATGGAGATCATCCGCATCGCGGGCTACACGGAGGACGAGAAGCTCGAGATCGCCAAGCGCTTCCTCCTGCCCAAGCAGATGGCGGCCCACGGCCTGACCGAAGCCAACCTCAAGTTCGGCGACCTGGCCCTGGTCAAGCTCATCCGCAGCTACACCCGCGAGGCCGGCGTCCGGAACCTCGAGCGGGAGATCACAACGGTCTGCCGCAAGATCGTGAAGAGGGTCGTCGAAGAGGGCAAGGACCACAAGGAACACATCACCCCGAAGAACCTCGAGACCTACCTCGGCATCCCCAAGTTCCGGCGGTCTGAGTTCGATAAAAAGGACGAGGTCGGGGTCAGCACGGGCATGGCCTGGACGGAGTTCGGCGGCGAGCTACTGCGCTTCGAGGCGACGAAGATCCACGGCAAAGGCACCTTCACCCTGACCGGTCAGCTCGGCGAGATCATGCAGGAATCGGCACAGGCGGCTTTCTCGTTCGTCCGCGGCAAGATCTACGAGCTCGACATCGCCCGGGACCTGCACCGCAACTCCGACATCCACATTCACGTTCCCGAAGGGGCGACGCCAAAGGAAGGGCCCTCGGCCGGCATCACCATCGCCACGGCCATCATCTCGCTCCTGACAGACATCCCGGTCAGCAAGAAGGTAGCCATGACAGGCGAGATCACGCTGAAGGGCAAAGTCCTGCCTGTCGGGGGCATCAAGGAGAAGCTCCTGGCCGCCTACCGGGAGGGTATCCGCGAGGCCATCGTGCCCCGCGACAACGAGCCTGACCTCAAGGACCTGCCCAAGGTCATCAAATCGAAGATGACCATCCATCTTGTCGAGACGATGGATGACGTCCTGAAGAGCGCCCTGACCCGCGAGCTGCCGAAGAAGCCCGCCGAGAGCCGCGACAAGAAGGCGGCCGAGGCGGAGCGGCCGGCGGTCCGGACGGCGGAGGACGACGCGGCCAAGGAGCCGCCCCTGACCAACTGAATCCGCTTTTGTTGACCGTATAATCGACCGGAAAACCGACCGGCAATTCCGCTTGGGAGAAAGACCACACATGGTGACGAAGAAGAACGAAACGACTGAAACGGCGCCCCTCAACAGGGACTACAACCTCCTCGACCTCGAGGCCAAGGACCTCGAGGGCCTGGCTAAGGTCGCCACCGCCGTCGGTTTGCCCGACGACGAGATCGAGGGCTCGAGCAAGCACCATCTCGTCTTCAAGATCCTGGAGGCCCAGGCCAAGAAGCAGGGCCTGCTCTTTTCGGAGGGCGTCCTGGAGTGCCTCGAGGACGGCTTCGGCTTCCTCCGGGCCCCGGAATTCAGCTACCTGCCCAGCCAGGACGACATCTATGTTTCGCCCTCGCAGATCCGCAAGTTCCAGCTGAGGACGGGCGACACCATCTCCGGCGTCGTCCGGGCCCCCAAGAACGGCGAGAAGTACTTCGCCCTGATCAAGATCGAGGCCGTCAACTTCATGCATCCCGACGTCATCATCGAGGAGCGCCGGAACATCCACTTCGAGAGCCTGACGCCGCTCTATCCGTTCGAGATGATCAAGCTCCAGGACGGCAACCCCAAGAACATGAACGCCCGCGTCATGGAGCTCCTGACCCCCGTCGGCAAGGGCCAGCGCGGCCTCATCGTCTCGCCGCCCCGGGCCGGCAAGACGACCATCCTCAAGACGATCGCCAAGTCCATCGAGAAGAACCACCCGGAGATCTTCCTCATCGTCCTGCTCATCGCCGAGCGGCCGGAGGAGGTCACCGATTTCCGGCGCAGCGTCGCCGCCGAGGTCGTCGCCTCGACCTTCGACGAGCCGCCGACGCGCAACGCCCAGGTCGCCAACATCGTCCTCGAGAAGGCCAAGCGCCTTGTCGAGATCAAGCGGGATGTCGTCATCCTGCTCGACTCGATCACCCGGCTGGCCCGGGCCCACAACGCCATCGTCCCGCCCTCGGGCAAGGTCCTGTCGGGCGGCATCGACGCCAACGCCCTGCACAAGCCCAAGAAGTTCTTCGGCTCGGCCCGCAAGATCGAGGAGGGCGGCTCGCTGACCATCCTGGCCACGGCCCTGGTCGACACCGGGAGCCGGATGGACGAGGTCATCTTCGAGGAATTCAAGGGCACGGGTAACATGGAGATCAACCTCGACCGGCGCCTGGTCGACAAGCGGGTCTTCCCGGCCATCGACATCAGCCGTTCCGGGACCCGGAAAGAGGAGCTCCTCATCGAGGAGAACGACCTCAACCGGATCTGGGTCCTGCGCAAGGTCCTCAGCCAGATGAACGAGGTCGAGGCCGTCGAGCTCCTCATCGATAAGCTCGGCAAGACCAAGACCAACCAGGACTTCCTCAACCAGATGACCAAGGGCATGTAAGGGGCCGGCCGTGCGCACCCTGGGCCTCATCGGTGGCATGACCTGGCATTCGACGGTCGACTACTACCGGCTCATCAACCAGGGCGTGCAGACGAAGCTGGGCGGCACACACTCGGCGAAGATCGTCCTCTACTCGGTCGACTTCAGCCCGGTCGAGCACATGCAGAATAGGGGAGAGTGGGGAGCGCTCGGACAGCTGATGGCCGGCGCCGCCCGGAGTCTCGAAGGGGCCGGGGCTGAAGCGATCGTCATCTGCGCCAACACCATGCACCAGCTGGCCGACGATATCACCGCGGCCGTGATGATCCCGCTCCTCCACATCGCCGATGCGGCGGCCGCCGAGGCCAAGAAAAATGGCCTCAAAACGGTCGGCCTCCTCGGCACCCGCTATACCATGGAGATGGACTTCTACCGGGGCCGCCTCGAGGCCAAGCACGGCCTGAAGGTGCTCGTTCCCGATGAGCCCGGACGGACGACCGTTCACGAGGTCATCTACAAGGAGCTCGCGCACGGCCTCGTGCGGCCGGAATCCCGGGAGGCTTATGTCTCGGTGATCAGGGACTTGGCTAAGCGAGGCGCCGAGGGCGTCATCCTCGGCTGCACGGAGATCCCGATGCTCATAGGGGAAAAGGACAGCCCGGTCCCGGTCTTCGACACGACGGCCCTACACGCCGCGGCCGCCGTCGCGTTCGCTCTCTCAGCCTGAAGACCCCGACTCGGGCTCCTCGCCGCGGGACTCGTGGGGCCGGATGGCTTTCAGCGATTCGATCAGCTTGGAGGCGTCCTTCCTGTCCAGAGCGTCCAGGCCCTCCCGCCGGTAATACTTGCGGATGAAGTTCGTCAGGTGGCCCGGGTCCCAGCCCAGATCGCGGGCCAGGGCCTTGATGAACAGCTTCTGCTTCAGGGTCATGCCGAAGGCGTTGGCCCGGTAATAATCGCTGCGGACGAAGAAGCGCATCATCTTCCGGAACCCGGCCTCGTCGAGACCCTTGGAGCTCTCGACGCCGGCGATCCTCTTGAGGAGACAGCGATAATCCGGGTCGCTGATCCCGAGCTCCTTCTTGACGATGTGGATGAGGGCCAGCTTTTTCCGGTCGAGTCCGCTTCCGGGCGTTTCCGGGGCCCCGGGCTCCGAAGCTGTCGCCTGCGGCTTCAGGACGCCTTCCGCTTTTTTTGCCATTTCTCGAGCCTGGCCAGGGCCGCATTGAGGTCCAGACGCTTCTTGAACAGGCCGTGCCAGGCGTCCCCCTTCCGGGCCAGCCGCTCCGGGACCGTGCGGATGTTGAAATCGAGGGGATCGAGCCGGGACGTGACCTCTTTCCAGTCGAGGGGCATCGAGACCGGCGCCCCCTCGCGCGGCCGCACAGCGTACGGGGCAGCCATCGTCGCGCCGCTGCGGTTCTGCAGGTAATCCAGGTACACCCGGCCCTTGCGCTTGGCCGGGCTGCGCTCCAGGCTCGTCAGGTCCGGGTTCCGGCGGTTGACGACCAGGCACACGAGGTGGGCCAGCTCCCGGGCCTGCTCGTGGCTGAAGCAGGGCTGGAGGGGGATATAGACATGGAGCCCCGTGGCCCCGGACGTCTTGCAGAAGGCCGGGATGGCCATTTCGTCGAGGAAGGCCTTGGCTGCCAGGACGGCCTCGACCACGCGCGGGAACGAGGTCTCGAGCGGGTCGAAATCCAGCACGATATAATCGGGCGAATCCACGTGCGGGACCGAGGAGCTCCAGACGTTGATCTCGATGCATCCCAGATTGGCCTCGTAGATCAGTGTGTCCCTGTTCTGGCAGATGAGATAACGGATCTTCTTGTCCTTGCCTTCGGAGGTGAGCTCCACGGTCTTCACCCACGTGGGAGGCGTCTGGACCAGGTTCTTCTGGAAGAAGCTCTCGCCAGCGATGCCGTCGGGGTGCCGGTTCAGCGCCTGGGGACGGTCCTTGAGGTAAGGGAGGATCCATTCCGCCATCCGAGAATAATATTCAACCAGTTCGCCCTTGGTGTATCCCTCTCCGGGCCAAAAGACTTTGTCAAGATGGGTCAGTTCGGCACGCGTCCGGAATTTCGGCCTTTGAAAAACGGCTTCCCGCGTTGTGGCTTCCTCCGGTTCGACCTGCGTGGCGCTCTTGTCCTCCCTGAGGCCAAGGAATACGGGGTGCCGCATCAGCCCTTCGGCGGTCCATTCGCTGAACCTGACCTCGCAGATCAGACGGGGCGCGACCCAGGTCACGGGCATGTTTGTCGCGGGCGCCGCGGCGAAAGGGGAGTGGGGCGTCGCGAGCGGTCTCAGCCTGGCGTAGGTGTCTTTCAGGGTGCGCTCGGTGAAGCCCGCGCCGACGTGGCCGATATAGGCGAACTTGCCTTTTCTAAAGGCGCCCAGGATCAGGGCGCCGAAGTACTTGCGGGAGGCGCGCGGCCGGGTAAAACCGCAGATGACCGCCTCCTGCCCTTTTTGAACCTTGACCTTGAGCCACTCCTTCGTCCGCGCGCCCGAGCGATAGGGACTGCTCATGTCCTTGGCCACGATGCCCTCGAGCCCGTTCATCTCCGCGGCGTGAAAGAAGGCCCGGCCGCTCTTTTCGATCGTCTCGCTCAGCCGCACGGCCTCGGAGACGGGGAGGAGCTTCTCCAGGATGGCCCGGCGCCGTCTGAGCGGGAGCGCCCGGAGATCGTATCCCGCGGCATACAGGACGTCGAAGACGTAGTAGAGGATGCGGCTTTTCCCCGGGCGCATGGAGCTCTGCAGGTCTTGAAAGTGCGGCCGGCCCTTCGCGTCCACGGCCACGATCTCGCCGTCGAAAACGGCGTCGATGGGGAAGCCGCTCAAGGCCGCGGCGACGGTCGGGAAACGGGCGTTCTGCGGCTTGCCGTTGCGCGAGACGAGGCGCACCTTGCCGTCCCTGATCTCGGCGATCGAGCGGAAGCCGTCCCATTTGATCTCGAAGGCCCAGCCCTCCCGGTCGAAAGGACCGTCGACGAGGGTGGCCAGCATGGGGCTGGCGTCCCTGAAAAACGGCTTCTTGACCGCGCCCTCAAGGTCCCGTTCTTCGAGCGAGCCTGCGCGCGGCGGCGGATCGGCTTTGGCCCCGCGGCCCCGGCCGGCGGCCGGCTTGGGCGTGGCCGCCGGCACCGGCTCGCTCCTCTTCATCAAGAGCCATTGGTTGTTCTTCCCGTCTCCCCGGGGCTTCAGGCGGACGAGGGTGAACAGGCCCCGGAGCTTTTTTCCGTCGAGACGGAAATCGATGTGGCCTTTGAGGAGCCCCGCCGCCATGACCTTGGCCGGGTCTTCGCCGGGGCCGCCGTCCACGGCGTAAGAGCCCTTGTCCCAGATCTCGACTAGGCCGGCGCCGTATTGGCCCTCCGGGATGCGGCCCTCGAAATCCTCGTAGGCCAGCGGATGGTCCTCGACTTGGACGGCCAGGCGCTTGTCGCGGGGGTCCATCGACGGGCCCTTGGGCACGGCCCAGCTCTTCAGGACGCCGGCGTGCTCCAGACGGAGATCGTAATGGAGGTGCGAGGCCTGGTGCTTCTGGACGACGAAATGACGTCCGCCGCCGCTCCCCGCGGCAGGGGATGGTTTCGGCTCGGGCGTCTTGCCGAACGATCGCTTCCGGCGGTATTCCTTCAGGGCCATGGCGCCTCGGAGGGGCCTAGTGCCGCGTCGCGGACAGGCTCTCCTTGAGCTTGGTCATGATGTCCTCGACCTCGGTCGCCCGCGGGGCCTCCTGCTCGGGGACGTGGACCGTCCGGCCCTTGGCCTTAGCGGCGATGATCGAGCGCAGGCGCGCGGCGTAGGTGTCCTTGTAGGCGTCCGGCTTGAACTCGCCCCCGAATTTCTTGATCAGATCGAGGGCCAGTTCCATCTGGTTCTTGGGGACGTCGGCCTTGCCCGGCAGGTCGAGCCCGGCGGCGTCCCGGAGTGAGGCGGCGAACCGGAGCATGACGAGCAGGATGACCTTGCCTTCCGGCTTGAGCATGACGAGATGCTCGCGGTCCTTGAGGACGAAGATGCCGATGCCGACCTTCTTCGAGGCGGCCATGGCCTCGCGGAACAGGGCGTAGGCCGAGCCGGCCTTCTTCTGGGGCTCGAGGTAATAGGGCTTTTCGATGTACTTGGGATCGACGTCCTTTTCGTCGACGAAGACGTCGACCTCGATGGCCGAGGTTCTCTTGACATCGGCCTTCTCGAAATCCTCGTCCTTCAGGACGACATAGTCGCCGTCCCGGTATTCGTACCCCCTGACGATGTCCTCGAAGGGGACCTCCTCGCCGGTCAGCCGGCAGACCTTCTTGTACGCGATGGGGCAGAGGTCGTCCTTGCGCAGGTAGTTCATCTCGTGGATCTCGGGCTTGACCGCCGTGTAGAGATTGACGGGCACGTTGACGAGACCGAAGCTGATCATGCCTCTCCAGGAAGGGCGTGGGCCGGCGGGGCTGTCCTCGGCCGGCGGCTGGGCGCGTTTGGCGCTCTTGGTCGCTTTTACCATGGGTGCCTCCTTAGTCCGCTTCAGCGGGCGATCCTATAGTTGAAGTCGGCCGTCCCGAACGCGGCCCAGAGCTTCAGCCAAACCATGATCATCATCTCCAGGCCCCGGGCCGCCGTCAAGTCGCCGAGGTCGATCACGGTCTTCCAGCCGAATTCGTCCCGGAGAAAGCGGGTCACCCGATCCCGCGCGTCCGGGTCGTTGCCGGCCACGAAGACGTCGTGGTCGCCGCCGGCCAGGCCCGCGGGATTGACCATGATGTGAGCCGTGACCGTGTTGAGCGCCTTGACCACGCGAAGGCTTGGGTGGGCCCGCTGGATCCTCTCGGCGAGCGAGTCCGTGTTGGCGACGAAAAGCTCGATCGGTCCCTCTCCCCAGGGCCCGAGGGCGTTGGCGATATCGATCAGGATCTTCCCCTTGAGGTCCGCGGGTCGGACCTTGGCCAGGACGTCGAGGGAGGCGTGGCCGGCCGTTGCGTTCATGAGGATCTCGCCATGGGCCACGGCCTCTGCGAATGTCGCGAGCCGGACCTTCTTGTGCCTGCCTATCCAATCGTGGAAGCTCACCGAGTCCTCAGCGGCGGCCTTTTCAGCCATCTTCTTGCGCACGTCCCGTGTCCCGAGCATGACGTCGTGGCCGCGGCGGACCAGAGCCGCCCCGAGAGTCTTGCCGACGTCTCCGGTACCGAGGATCCCTATCTTCATATCTCACCTCCACTCGAGCGGTTTTGAAGTTTGGTTGCACGCCCCATGGTCGTAATATCCCCCAATAATTTATAAAGCAAGATTCATGCCATAGAAAAAATGATCAAGGACTGACAATCCGGCGCCGTTCTAATGGAACTTCCGTGGCCATTACGAGTCGAAAATCACGTAAGTTATATATTATGAAGTAGATATCAAAATATATAGCCGTATCTATATTATTATCTGTATATTATGAAAGCAACGAAACTGTGGATCCAGCTTCTTATCCCAAGAAGACGAACTCGCTTTGTATATCCAGATGGCTGTGCTCTGAGATTTCGATAGCAGGGGATAAGCGTCAGGAAGAGCGGCTCGTATAGTGCCGGGCCGGATTTGGGGTATACGGACGAGGATGGCTACCAAGGCCGCCACCGAGATCCCTGAGATACCGCTGAGGATCGAAAAAATGGGACGTCCGGAGAAGGCCCCGAATTATGAGTATCCGGGTGAACCGATAAGGGGCCGGGCCGCCTGAGCCATGAGGATGGTGGCGAGCCCGGCGATATTTCCACAGGTGCACAGGGATTGGGCAGTGAAATATCCACAGCGTGTGGATATTCGTTGGGCATTCAAAACAAAGGAATTAGCGGTAGGCCCCAGAATGGGTCGCATAACGGTTATTATGTAAACTAATATAGGGAAGCGAAAGGGGCCTTTCAGGCGAGATGGATTTCCGGGCCAGAAACCCTAGCCCTTGAGGGCCGGAGCTTCGTCCTTTTTCCGGATCTGGTCGATGATCTCCTGGAGCACGGCGATGATCTCCTGCTTGGAGATCGTCTGCTTCTTGAACTCCAGACGCATGCGGAACTTATCGCTATCCTCAGGGACGAAGTTGTAGACGTAGTATTTGAGCTTCTTGGTCTTTCCTTTGAGGTACTTGGCCAGGTCGCGGGTATCCTCTCGTGTCAGGCGCCGCTCGGCGATATCGTGGGCCAGGTTGATCATATCCTCTTCGGTCCTGAGCTTGGCGATCTCGATCAGCGTAGACTGGCTGAAGCCGCCGGCCTTGGCGATGATGTCGCGGGCTTTCTGCGGGATATGGGCGATCGACAGGATCTCGGTGATCGTCGAACGCGCCTTGCCGATCTTGACCGAGATCTGCTCGTGGTTGTAGCTGTGGATATCGGCCAGGGCCTGCAGGCCGTCGGCCTCCTCGAAGATGTCGAGGTCTTTTCGCTGGAGGTTCTCGATAAGGGCGATCTCCATGGCCTCGTTGTCCTCGACGTCCATGTCGATGCAGGGCAATTCCTTGAGGCCGAGGTTACGGGAGGCCATGAAGCGGCGCTCACCGGCGATGATCTCGAAGCGGCTGCCTTTGGCCCGGACAAGGATGGGCTCGAGGACGCCCTTGCTCCGGATCGAATCCTGGAGCTCGTCGATATTCCCAAGCTCGCAGCGGGCCTGATGGGGGTTGGGGTCGATCTTCTCGATGGGGATCATGCGGATCCGCGGTCCCAGCGAGCGCGATGAGATCAGATCGACGAAATGGCCGTCGTGTTTCATTCCTACCGTAGTGGGCAAACCCGAGCGTTTAGTTTTTTGCACGGCTCATCAGCTCCTCGGCGACTTTCCGGTATTGCTCCGCGCCTATCGAACTGGGCGCATAGGTAAAGATCGATTCCTTGTAGGCCGGGCTCTCCTCGAGCTTGACGCTCTTCGAAATGAAGGTCTTGAACACCTTGGTTCCGAAGACCTTGCGGATCCTCTGGACGACATCGCGGGCGAGGTTGGTCCGCCTATCGAAGAGGGTGATAACGACCCCCATGACCTTGAGATGGGGATTAGCGATCCGCTTGACCTTCTCGATCGTCTCGAGGAGGTCGTCTGTTCCCTCGAGGCAGAGGTAGGAGGACTGAATGGGGATGAGGATGGTGTTGGCCGCAACCAGGGCATTGAGGGTGATGAGCCCCAGGGTCGGTGGGGTGTCGATAAAGATGTACTGATACCGGCCGCGGATCTGCTCGAGGGCATCTTTCAGCCTGTAGTGGGCGTCGAATTCTCCGCCCAGGGACGGCTCGAGCTTCGCCATCGAAATCTTGGTGATGGCGACGTCGAGGCCAGGGATATTCGAGCGGACGATGATATCTTCGATCTTCTCGCCCTTGGTCATAAGGACGTCGAAAAGCGATTTTTCGTACTTTTCGGGGTTCGTGAGGGTGGAAATGGTGCTGTGGGCCTGCGGGTCCATGTCGATAAGCAGGACCTTCTTCCCCATCAATGCAATGGCCGCGGCAACGTTGATGGACGTTGTCGTTTTTCCGACGCCGCCCTTTTGATTCGTGATGGCGATGATCAAGAGTCTCTCTCCCTCCCGGGCCGCATCAGCAACCTCAATGTTTTTTATAAACCAGGCCCAAATAAAAAGCAAGGCTATTATGGAAATAATTCACTCTTTTGGCTAGTTCTTCCGACTGACACTCGGCAATGTCGGCATGCCGACAATTCCCCTAACGCTAATAAATCAAGCGATTTACGGAGATGATTGTTCAGGGAGACCCGCGGTTAGGGGGCGATGACCTGGAGTTATTTTGATATCGCCGAAAAACGCCAAAGGAATTTCCTATAGGGAAACGTCCGTTTCGACGAGGCTGGCCGCTCGATCGTAAGCTCTTGGATGATAATCAACGAAATACGCGGTCGAGTTTGCGTTCATAGGTCGGAACGGTCGACGAAAGCTGACATCAGCTTCAAGCAAACGCGATGCGCGAAATCTACAGGGAACAGCAGATCGGTTTCGTGTTCTATCCAGGAAGGAATCGGATGAAGCATATACACAAATAGCCTTGAACCCAGACTCCCCTGCCAAGGACAAGTGATGATAGGACGAGCCTGTGAGGACCCTGCGGTGGATTACAAATACGGTGGTAGAGGGATCTGGAATTGTTCAATTGAAGAGGATTCCCAAAGCCCTAGGTCTTTCCCGATGATGATCGTGGGACAGGCAAGATCAAAAATAGAATGGTATATTAATGATAATAAAAGAGATACGATATATATTTTCCATAACACGCTGATAATAAATAAAATAGCCAATCGTGCGGCTGCGTCCCGGATCATTCCGATGAACCGGATCTTATCCGTTTGACGCGGGCCTTGTTTAACGTAAAATGGGGGCCAAATGTCCTCGCCCCAAGCGCCTTCTTCGGAATCGGGATTCCTGCGCAAGCTTGGGTTGGTGGATACGACGTTCCTGGTCATCGGGGCGGTCGTCGGATCGGGCATCTTCATGACCCCGGGGCTCATCGCCGCCGGCCTCCCCTCCCCCGGCCTCCTTCTCGTCGTTTGGCTTGCCGGAGGCCTCATCACGCTCTGCGGGGCGCTCTCGTTCGCCGAGCTCGGGGCGATGTACCCTCAGGCCGGCGGGCAGTACATCTACCTCCGCGAGGCCTACGGACCCGGCGCCGCCTTCCTTTTCGGCTGGGCCTTTTTCGGGTTCATCATGTGCGGCGGGCTGGCCGCGCTGGCCGTCGCCTTTGCCGAGTTCCTGGGATCGTTCGTCCCCATCCTCTCGACAGGCCACGTCCTTTTTCGCGTCGAGGCCCTGGGATTGCCCTACAGCCTCTCCGCCGGCCAGATCGTCGCCGCCGCGTCGATCTTCCTCCTGACATTCCTCAACTCCTTTGGCATCCGGTCCGGGGCCATCGTCCAGAACGTCCTGACCGTTATCCGCCTCGGCACGGTGGCCGCCCTCGTCGGGCTAGGAGTGCTTTTCGGCGTCAAGTCGGGCGGCTCGAACTTCCATCCCCTCTTCCCCGCCGGCCCGGGATTCCCCGACATTCTGAAGCCGATCGGCCTGGCCCTCGTGGCCGTCTTTTGGACTTACGACGGCTGGTATTCCGTCAACTGCACGGCCGAGGAGATCCGAGACCCGGAGAGGAACATTCCGCGCGGGCTAACCATCGGGGTCCTCGCCGTCACCGGGATCTACGTCCTCGTGAATCTCGTCTATCTCCTGGCCCTGCCGCTCGACCGGCTGAAGGGCGTCGTCCGCGTCGGCGAGCTGGCCGCATCGGCCCTTTTCGGGGACGGCGGAGCGGCGCTCTTTTCCGCCCTGGTCATGGTCTCGATCTTCGGCTGCCTCGATGCCAACCTCCTTTTCGGCCCCCGAGTGTTCTACGCCATGGCCCGGGACGGCCATTTCTTCCGGGCCATGGGCCGTCTCGGCGGGCGAAGCCGGGTGCCGATCGGGGCCCTCTGGGGGCAGGCCGCCTGGTCCGCCGTCCTCTGCCTTTCGGGCACCTACGAATCGCTCTACGAATACATGGTCTTCGCCCTGCTCCTGTTCTTCGCGGCGACGGGACTGGCCGTCTTCGTCCTGCGGCGGCGGGCGCCTGACCTGGCCCGTCCTTATCGGACCTGGGGCTTCCCCGCCGTGCCCGTCATCTTTATCGCCATGTCCCTGGCTGTCTTTGCCAGCATCGTCGCCAACCAACCTCTGAAATCGTTGGCCGGTGTCGGCCTGCTCGCGGCCGGCGTCCCCGTCTACCTGATCTGGAAAGGCCGCGGCGAGCGGTCTCTGTCATCCCCGCCAAAAAAGGATTCCCCCTGAGCGGGTTTTCGTTTAAGATGGGACGACGGAGCCGTTAGGGAAACCGATGAGCGAAACGACGTTCACCGTCGAGATCCTCCCCGAAGGGGCCAAGGTCCGCGCCAAGGCGGGAGATGTCTTGGCCGACGTTCTCGTCCGGGCCGGCATCCCGCTGAGCCTCTACTGTCACCAGCGGGGCGTCTGCGGCAAGTGCGCCGTCCGCATCCTTAGCGGGCCCCTCCCCTTCCCTGCCGCGCTCGAAGCCTCCCTCCTGGAAAGCCGTGGCTTGGGTCCCGACCATCGGCTGGCCTGCCTCTACATCGTCCGCAGCGATGTCACGGTCGAAACGCTGCCGGGCTCGCGGCTGGAGAAGATCGCCGTGCTCGACGCAGGGCTCCCGTCGGCGGCGTTCGTCGACCCGGCCGTGAAGAAGCTCTCCTTCGTCCTGCAGAAGCCGTCGCTCTATTCCCCGACGGCCGTCGCCGATTCGCTCCGGGCCCAGCTCAAGTCCCCCGGCCTCGTCCTGACCCTGGCCGCCCTATCAAAGCTCGGCGGGTCCATTCTCGGCCCGTCCCATCCCATCGCGGCCGTGCTCTACGACGACCGTGAGGTCCTCGACGTCGAGCCGGATGAGCCCGGCCGGGAGGCGTTCGGGCTGGCCGTCGACCTGGGCACGACCACGGTCGCGGCCGAGCTCGTCGACCTCCAGAGCGGCCGGATCGCCGACCGGGCCACGGCCGTGAACGCCCAGAACTCCTACGGCGTCGACGTCGTCTCCCGCATCACCTTCGCGTTCGAGAACCCCGACAACCTCAGGCGTCTGAAAGGCGCGACCGTCCAGCTCATCAACGACCTCGTCGGGACGATGTGCCGGCGGAGCGGCGTCCCCCGGCACCGGATCTATGACGCCGTCGTCGCCGGCAATTCGGCCATGAACCACTTCCTCTGCGGCGTGGCCGTCGATTCTCTGGCCCTGGCGCCCTTCCACGCCGTCTTTTCGACGCTGCCGCCCCTCGCGGCCGCGGAGCTCGGCCTCGCGCTCCATCCGCAGGCCCGCGTCTACATCTCCCCGAACATCAAGAGCTTCGTCGGCGGCGACATCACCGCCGGGCTCGTGGCCTCGGGCTTCGCGGCGGAACCGGGGACCGGCCTATTCATCGACCTCGGGACGAACGGCGAGATCGTGCTCAAGAAGGGCGGAGAATTCGCGGCCACGTCGACGGCGGCCGGGCCGGCCTTCGAAGGCATGAACATCAGCTGCGGCATGCTGGCCGTGCCCGGCGCCATCCATCGGGCTGAATGGGACAATGGCTTCAAATGCCGCACGGTCGACGACCTGCCGCCCCAGGGTGTGTGCGGGACGGGGCTCATCGACATCCTCGCCGGGGCCCTCGCCCGCGGCCTCCTCGGCCACGACGGCCGGATCGTCGGCCCGGAGAAGCGCATCCGCCTGACCGACCGGCTGGCCCTGACCCAGCAGGACGTCCGGGACGTCCAGCTGGCCGTGGCCGCGGTCCGGAGCGGGGTGCGTCTCATGCTCCGCGAATTCCGGCTGAGCGTCGCCGACCTTGACCGCGTCGTCGTCGCCGGCGCCTTCGGCAGCTCCCTCGACATCGGCAACGCCGTATCCTTGGGGCTCCTGCCGGACGTCCCTCCGGAGAAGATCTCGTTCATCGGAAACGCGTCGCTCGCCGGGGCCCGGCTTCTCCTGCTGTCCCGGCCGGCCCGGACGGTCGCGGAAACGCTGGCGGCCAAGGTGTCCCATATCTCCCTGGCTACGCGGCCGGATTTCCAGGACGAGTTCGTCCAGGCCCTCGAATTCGACCGCTATCCGAAAGGCGAAAAATGACCTGTCCGATCCTCGCCCTGGCCGCGACGCGACCCGTCCTTCTCGACGGCGCCATGGGCACAGAGCTCATAGCCCGGGGCCTGCCTCGAGGCGCGGCGCCCGAGCTTTGGAACGTCGACCGGCCCGACGCGGTCCGAGGGATCCATGCGGCCTATTTCGAGGCCGGCGCGGACGCCGTCTCCACGAACAGCTTTGGCGGGACCTCGATCCGGCTGGCCGCCCACGGGCTCGAGAAGCGGGCCTTGGAGCTCAACCGAGCTGCCGCGCTCATCGCCCGGGAGACCGCTCCGTCCGGCCGCTTCGTGGCCGGCAGCATGGGCCCGACCGGGAAATTCCTGGAACCCCAAGGACCGGCGACCGAGGCCGAATTCGCGGCGGCCTATGCCGAGCAGGCTCGGGGCCTGGCCGAGGGCGGCGTCGACTTCTTCCTCATCGAGACCCAGTACGACCTGCGCGAAGCCCTGGCCGCCCTTAAGGGAACGCGGAGCGTATCGGACCTGCCCGTGTTCGTCACACTGACGTTCAACGCGCTCCCACGGGGGTATTTCACGATCATGGGCGATCCCGCCGCCCGTTCGGCCGTGACTTTGGAAAAGGCCGGCGCCGCCGCGGTCGGGGCCAACTGCAACCTCACGAGCGAGCAGATGGTCGGCTGCGTCGGCGCCATTCGGACGGCCACGTCCCTGCCGATCGTCGCCCAGGCCAATGCCGGGCAACCCGTCGTGGCCCCGGACGGGGCGGTCGGCTATTCCCAGACGCTCGAGGACTACATCCGCTTCGTTCCCGGGATCATCTCGGCCGGCGCCGTCTTCGTCGGCGGCTGCTGCGGGACGACCCCGGCTTACATCCGGGCCATGGCCCGGGCCATCCGCCAGAAGGAGACATCATGACCAAGAACGAGATCTTTCCCAAGATGAGTGAAGCCATCGTCGCCGGGAACCGGGCGGCCGCTCGAGCGCTGGCCGAGGAAGCGGTCCGCTCCGAGCTCGACCTCCTCGAGGTCGTGGAAAAGGGTTACGTCCCCGGCATCCAAAAGGTCGGGGAGCTCTGGGAGCAGGGCGAGTATTTCCTCCCCGAGCTCATCACCAGCGCGGAGGCCATGAAGGCGGCCATGGCCGTCCTCGATCCCGAGCTCAACCGCAAGGGCGTCGGCGCCCGGATCGGCAAGGTCGTCATCGGGACCGTCGAGGGCGACATCCACGACATCGGCAAGAACCTCGTCGCCTCCATGCTCCAGGCCGGCGGCTTCGAGGTCATCGACCTGGGGGCCGACGTTAAGCTGGAGAAGTTCATCGAAAAGGCGGAAGCGGAGGGCGCCGAGATGATCTGCCTGTCGGCGCTGCTGACGACGACCATGGTCAACCAGCGGCGGTTCATCGGCCTTCTGCGCGACAAGGGCCTCCGGGACAAGTACAAGGTCCTCGTCGGCGGCGCCCCGGCCAGCCGGAAATGGGCCGAGGAGATCGGCGCGGACGGCTACGCGGAGAACGCCGTTGCCGCCGTCAAGCTGGCCAAGTCCCTGGCCGGACGTTCCTGAGCCGGACGCCGGCACTGACGTCAAGGACGATAAGAGAGGTGCGGAGATGATCGAAACAAAGAAACCGAAGCTGGAGCTGCTGTCCGTCGCGCTCGTCGAGCAGATCGTCGACGAGGGGCTGACCCTCCTCGAACGCCACGGCGTCATGGTCGAGAACGCCGAAGCCTTGGGTCTTCTCGCCGGCGCCGGGGCCGACGTCGACCTCGGGGCGGAACGGGTGCGGATCGGCCGGAAGATCGTCCAGGATTGCCTGGCGACCACCCCCGCCGCCGTCACCCTCTACGACCGGACCGGAAGCCGGGCCTTCACGGTGGGCGGTGACGAGGTCCATTTCGACCCGGGCTCGGCCGCGGTGACCCTCTTTGACCACTCCACCCAGACGGAACGCAAGGCCACGACGGCCGACGTCGTCGACGTGTACAAACTCGTCGAGACCCTGGAGCACATCCACCTCCAAAGCACGGCCCTCATCGCCTCCGACGTGCCGGGCGCGGTCGCCGACGCCTTCCGTCTCTACCTCGGCCTGATCCTGTCCGAAAAGCCGTTCGTCACCGGGACCTTCCGGGTCGAGGGCTTCGGTCCGATGAAGGACCTCCTCGCCGCGGTCCGCGGCGGAGAAGGAGCGTTGCGGGCCAAGCCGCTGGCCATCTTCGACGCCTGCCCCTCCCCTCCCCTCAAGTGGAGCAATCTGACGACCCAGAGCCTCATCGACTCGGCCCGGGCCGGCATCCCGTCCGAGCTCATCTCGATGGGCATGACGGGGGCGACTTCCATGTCGACGATCGCCGGGACCCTCGTCCAGCACGTGGCCGAGAACCTGTCCGGGCTGGTCATCGCCCAGCTCGCCGGCCGCGGCGCGCCGGTCATCTTCGGCGGCTCACCGTCGAGCTTCGACATGCGAAAAGGGACGACCCCCATGGGGGCGATCGAGACGATGATGATCGACGCCGCCTACGCCCAGATCGGCAAATATTTGAAGCTGCCCACTCACGCCTACATGGCGTTGAGCGACGCCAAGGTCAACGATCCCCAGGCCGGCTTCGAGACGGCCCTGGGCGCGGTTCTCGGGGCCCTGGCCGGCGTCAACGTCATCTCTGGCCCGGGCATGCTCGACTTCGAGAGCTGCCTGAGCTTGGAGAAGCTGGCCATCGACGACGGCATCTGCGCCATGGTGTACCGCCTGCTCGACGGGATCGCCCAGCGGGACGATCCCATCGCCCTGGGCGCGTTCGAGGGCTTCGCGCCGGGGATGTCGTTCCTCACCCATCCCCACACCCGGCTATGGTACAGGAAGGAGCACATCGCCGCCGGCCTCGTCGACCGCGATCCCTACGAAGCCTGGGTCGCCGCCGGCCGGACCTCGATCGTCGACAAGGCCCACGTCGATGTCGCCCGCCGTCTCGGGAAATATGCTGCTCAGCCGCTCGGGCAGGGCGTGCGGAAGGAGCTCGACCACATCATGACCGTATACGGAAGGGCTTCGGGCGCCGACGCCCTGGCGCTGCCCTCTCTCTGAGGGAGGACGCCCCGCGCGTCGAGCCGGGGCCTAATCCAGGTCCCAGACCTCGAGGTATTCCGGACGCTCGACCGTCCAGCTCCGCTCCCGGCGGACCCGCTCCGCGAGTTTCTCGCCCACCTCCGCGTCCCCGTGGGTGACGAAGAGCCGCCGGGGTGGGCTCTTGAACCCGTCGAGCCAGCGGTTGAGGCCGGGGCAGTCGGCGTGGGCCGAGAAACCGTTGATCTTGGCCACCTTGGCCTTGACCGGGAGCGTCCGGCCGAGGATGCGGATCTCTTGGGCGCCCTCGAGGATCTGCCGGCCGAGGGTCTCGCGCGCCTGATAGCCGACAAAGAGAATGGTCGATTCGGGCCGGCCGATGTTCTGGGCGAGGTGATGCTTGACCCGGCCCCCGGTGACCATGCCCGATCCGGCCATGATCACGGCCGGGCCGCGGGCCGAGTTGATGGCTTTGGATTGCTCGGTCGAACGGACGATCGTCAGCCCAGGGAAACGGAAGGGGTTCCGGCCCGAGGCGACGAGCTGACGGGCCTCTTCGTCGTAGAACTCGTCGTGGCGCTCGAAAGCCTGGGTGACTTCCCGGGCCATGGGGCTGTCGAGATAGACGGGCAGAGGCGGGATGGCCTTGCTGTCGATGAGCCGGCTGAGGTGAAACATCAGGTCCTGGGCCCGCTCGATGGCGAACGTCGGGATGATGACGTTGCCTCCCGCCGCGGCCGTCTCGCGGATCGTCCGACCGAGCAGCTCTTCGAGCCGGCCCCGGTCCTCGTGCACCCTGTCACCGTACGTCGACTCCATGACGACATAATCGGCCTTTTCGAAGAGCGAGGGATCGCGGACGAAGGGCATGTCCCACTGCCCGATGTCGCCGGAGAACACTAGGGTCCGCGTCCTGTCGCCCTCGCGGAGGGTGAGCTCGATCATGGCCGATCCGAGGATGTGTCCCGCGTCGAGGAAGCGGACCGAGGCGGAGCGGCCGAGATCGACGGGCGCATCGTAGTCGACCTCTTCAACGAGAGGCATCGTCGCCTGCACGTCCTCCGTTGTGTAGAGGGGGACGACCGGGTGATCCACGGCCCTCCCCTCCTTGGCGTGGCGGCGTCTCTTATAGGCCGCGTCCTCCTCCTGGATCTCCGCGGCATCCATGAGGGCGATGGACAAGATGTCGGCCGTTGCCGCCGTCGTCAGAATCGTTCCCGAGAAGCCTTGGGCGACGAGCCGGGGGATGAGGCCGCTGTGGTCCAGATGGGCGTGGGTGAGGAGGAGGAAATCGAGGTCCGCGGGCTCGACCGGGAAGGGGTCCCAGTTGCGGTCGAGGAACGGTCTTTCCTGATAGACCCCGCAGTCGACGAGGACGTGGAGGCCGTCGGTCTCGACGAAATACGCAGACCCCGTGACCTGACGGGTGGCCCCCAGAAATGCCAGCTTCATGACGCCTCCTAATAAGGGTGTGACCGGTAGAACTCCGCTTGTGCCGCGACGAAGAGCGTCCTGATCCAGATCCGGAAGAAGACGTAAAGCTGCATCCAGACGAAAGCGGCGATGACCTGAGGGACGCCGGGGGTGCCGAAGAGCCCGAGAACAGCATAGAAGACGATCGTGCCGGCCACGGTCAGGGCGACGATGAGCAGGTAGATCGCCCAGGCCCGGAAGAAGCGCTTCTTGAGGAAGGTCAGGACGTGGCGCAGAGCCTTGAAGACCTGGCGCTCCTCGTCGGCCACGACGGCGATGCGGGCGTATGCGATGACCATGTGCACGATGGACAGGACGAGCAGGGCGATGAGGAAATGGAGGTTGGACAGGATGAGCGGCAGCCATTCGGTCACCGCGCTTTCGGTCAAGGGCTTGAACAGGGCCGAGACGAGGTTCATAAGGACGCCGAGGGTCAGGACATAGAAGACGAGGGCGACGAGGAACAGTCGGACGAACCGCCAGAAATAGCGGCCGCAGTCCCCGGAGAAAGCGGCCAGCGTGGCCCGGCCTTCCCGGTCGATGAGGCGTCCGACGATGCCGCCGTTGAGGAAGACGTTGAGCGCGAGGTAGACGAGCGCGGCAGCCGCAAGCCCGGCGAGGAGGGCGGGCCAGCCGTCCTGGAGCTTGAGAACGACCTCTCCAAGCCACATGAGGTCCACCGGCCGGACGAACGAGCCATACAGGGAATGGCCCAGCTCCTTCTGGACGATGGCCAGGAACGGGAAGGCCACGATGACGGCGAAGGCGCCGTTGACGACGTAGAGGATGACAAGGAGGCGCGGCTTCCGGAGCGTCGCTCCGATGCCGCTGACGATGGCTTTGATGACTCCCATAGGATCCCCCCTCAGCTCCACGATCCGACGAAATGGAGGAGACATTGGACGGTGAACAGCAGCTGGGACATCAGCTTGACGACGTTGCGTCGGGCCCCGTCGACGCCCCGGCTGTTGTTGGCCAGGTTCTCATCGATGAGCCAGACGCCTTCAGGGTCGATCTGGACGCTCTCGGCCTCAACGGGCTTGATGAGCTCCAGCCGCGTCCAGCGCGCCTGGCCGTCCCAGGTCCGCGTCTCCGTCGTCCCGTCCTTGAACCTGATGAGGATCTTGAGCAGCGCATCCCCTCCGATGCGGGCCTCCCCGTAGCGTCGAAGAGTGACCGTCGTCCGGTACGAGGCCGCCGGCTGGCCCTCTGGGGCCTTGGCCAGGGCGGCCTGGCTCTCCTTGATCTTGTCGTCCGTCCACTCTTCACGCGTGCCGTTGGCTTCATAGACCCCCCGGAGGTGGCGGGGGACCTTGACCGACGAGAGCCCGGAAACGCCGTAATCGAAGGGCAGGGTCGCGTCGAGGAACTCGTCGAAGAACCAGGTCATGTCCTTTCCGGCGATCTCGTTGACGACGGCGATGAAGTCGTCCTTGGTCGGGTGCCCAAAGCGGTAGCGCATATGGTAGGTCCTCATGATCCTCGGCCAGACGGGCTCCCCCAAAAGCCCTTCGAGCGTGCTCAAGAGCGTCGCCGCGCGCATATAGACATTGGCGCCGTAGCTGCCCCCGTTGTAGAACTTCCAGGACCACGCTGTGACCGGGTCGAACTCCACGGTGTGGATGGCCGCCACGCGGTTCGTCTCGAAGTCGAAGTTCTTGGGGATGCGCAGGAACCAATCGAGGGGGACGCCCTTGAAATTGAACCCCAGGGAGCCGGCCCCGTAGGCCACGGCCAGGACCCGGCCCGTCGCATAGGTGTTGATGCCCTCGTCGAGCCAGGCCGCCTCGAACTCGTTGTTGGCCACAAGACCGTACCAGTAGCCGTGACCGAATTCGTGGACGATGACACCTTCCGGGGACTGGACATTCCGGCTCGCCAGGATATTCGTGCCGGCGGTGAACAGGGTCGGGTACTCCATGCCGCCGCTCCCGGTCCGGAAGGGCGGGTCGACCATGGTCACCGTCTCGTAAGGGTAAGGTCCGTACCAGAGGCCGTAGTACTTGAGGGCCGCGCGGAGGGCCCGGAAATGGCGTTCGATCTGGCCCTTGTGCTCGGGCTCGATGAGCAGGATCATCTTGACGTTGGGGAGCCGGACCTCATCGACGGACAATCCGAGGAGCGCGGCGGTTTCTTCGTATTCCCTGGCCGTCACTTCCCTATCGGCGACGAAATCCCGTTCGATCTTCAGGTATCGGGAGTCGGCCGTCCAGGCAAAATCATGGACCATGGCCTGACGGTACGTGGTCGTCGTTGTGCCAACGGATTCGTCCACCCGGGTCTCCGAGGCTTTACCCGAGGACCCGACGACGAAGCCGCGCGGGACGGTGATGTGGACGACGAAATCCGCGAAGTCGGCGAAGAACTCCGAGTTCTGATGGTAGGCGTGGCAATTCCAGCCCTTGCCTTCCTCATAGACGCCGGGCTTGGGGAACCATTGGCCGATGAAAAAGGAGTTCCGATAATATCCCGACCGGGCCACGGTCCGGGGGATTTTGCTCCGGAATTCGACACGCAGATGGGCGCTCTCCCCGGGTCGGACGGGCGTCGGGAACAGGACCCGGGCGACCGTCTGGTCCCCATCCGTCTCCAGGCCGTCCGGTGTGACAAAGGCCAGCGAGGGCTTGAGGTCCGTGCCGTCCGCGAGACGGATGTCCGTGACGTCGACCCAGCCCCATTCCCCGTCTTCAGGGCTTTCGCCCCGGCTGAACAGGGTCTCCGCCCTGGCCTCGCGAAGGAAGGCGCTGTCCTCGTTCTTGAACGCGTTCCAATAGAGGTGGAGAAGCATGTCGGGGACGGCGTCCTTGGTGGGATTGGTCCAGACGATCTCCTCCTTGCCGATGAGCGTCTTGCCGGTCGCGTCGAGCTCGACCCAGATCTCGTAGCGCAAACCGGGCGCGCCGGCAACGGGAGAGGGCGCGGTCTGCCCGGCCATCGCGGGAGCCGGCAGCAGGACGAGCGCCGCCCCCAGCATCAGGCAGGCCCCGATGATGCGGTTGTTCATGTTGGTCCCCCTTGGTTTGCCGATCTCAACCCTTCAACCACTCCTCCCAGGCAGCCCGCCGGGGATAGTTGATGAAGGTCAGGGCGAGAGAAGCGAAGAGAAGCGCATAGAAGTCGGTGGCGTTCCCGAAGGCGAGGAATACGCCGAGGCCGAGGATGGCGGGGATCTCTCCCAGGACGAGGACGACAAGGGAGGCCCTCTGCAGCCGGCCCAGGGCGGCTGCGGCGTCCTCCTTGGGATCCCTGTCAGGAAGCCGGTGGCGAAGAATGAGGATGAGCAGGATCACCACTGCGGCCGCGCCGAAGGCGGCCAGCCGGAAGGGTTGGGCCGCAGCCCCGGTGCCGAAGCCCCGGAACGGTTTGAGGACGGCCCGGAGGACCTCGACGAGCCCAAGGTAGATGACGAGGCTCGCGACGAGGGCGGCGCCGACCATCGACGCCGGCCGGAGGTGGGTCCGGAGCTCTTCCTGAGGATTCATGTCGCCTCCTCGCAGGGGCGGCCGGGCGGCCGCTTCCCCGGAATGAGAGATTATATGAAATTAACGGGCCGTATGGAAAGGACTTTATGGTCAATCGACGTAAAGGAGGAAGCCCTTCAGGTAGGCGGTCTCGGGGTGATAGATGTTGACCGGGTGGTCGAACGCCTGGCGGTGCCGCTGGAGGATGCGGACCCGCCGCCCGGCCTCGCCGGCGGCCTGAAAGACGACCTGCTGGAAGAGGTTCTCGTCGACGAAGTGCGAACAGGAGAAGGTCAGGACCAGGCCGGGGGTGCGGACCCGTTGCAGGGCCAACCTGTTGATGTCCTTGTAGCCACGGCAGGCCGAGACGACGTCGGTCCGCTTCTTGGCGAAGGCGGGCGGGTCGAGGATGATGAAATCGTGATCCAGGGCGGGCTCGCGGAGGAACTCGAAGACGTCAGCCGTGAAGAAGGTCCCCGAGTCGGACGCCAGGCCGTTGAGCTCGAAATTGTCCTGGGCCAGGGACATGGCGGCGGCCGAGGAATCGACGGAATCGGCCTTAATGGCGCCGCCGAGGAGCGCGCAGACTGAGAACGATCCGGTATAAGCGAACGCGTTGAGGACCCGGCGGCCGGCTGCGCATTCCCTGACGAGCCTCCGCGACTCGCGCTGGTCCAGATAGAACCCCGTCTTCTGGCCCTCGACCAGGCTGACCCAAAAAGGGATGCCGTTCTCGAGGATGCGCGCCTTTTCGACGGGCTCCCCCGCCAAGCAGCCTTCGAAATCTTCGAGGCCCTCGTCTCGCCGGGCCGGCAAGTCCGACTTCTCGAGGATGGTCCGGGGCCGGAGGGCGCCGGAGAGCATGTCGACCACGAGCGGCTTCAGCTTCTCCATGCCCAAGGTCGCGATCTGGAGGACAAGGACGTCATCGTAGAGGTCGGCGATGAGGCCGGGCAGGCCGTCCCCCTCGGCGTTGACGAGCCGCCTCGCGTTGGTTACGTCCGGTTCGAACCACTTGGCCCTTAAGGCGAGGGCGCGTTTGACGCTGTCCCGAACGGCGGCTTCCGGAGGTTCGCCGCCAAAGGCGATCATCCGACCCGTGATCGAGCTTTTCCGATTGAAATAGCCGTGGCCGAGGAGCTCGCCGGCCGCGTTGCGGACGGGAAGGACGTCCCCGTCCTCGAAATCGGGCCAGTCGCGGATGGCGCCCGAAAAGATCCAGTGGTGCCGGTTGCGGACGGCCTTGTCCCGGCCGGGTTTGAGGACGACGGCCTTCATTCCGGCTCCTCCCCCGCCCGTGTGTCCCGAGTTTCCCCGAGGCCGGCCAGCAGGCGGACGACGGGCCGGTCCGGCTTGGAGAACAGGCTCTCGTCCATCTTGCCCGGCTCGAGCCAGCGGATTTCGTCGTGGTCGGTCAGCCGGAATTCGTCGGATAGCAGCTCGGTCCTGTAGACGATGAGCTCGAAGCTCTGGATCGATCCTTCGAACGGGATCGAGCATATCAGCTCTCCGGCCCTGGCGGAGACGCCCATCTCTTCCATGAGCTCCCGCTCCAATCCCCGCTCGGGTTCTTCGCCCTCCTCGAGCTTTCCCCCTGGGAACTCCCACAGTCCGCCGGCGATGAGGTCCGCTTTTCGCTTGGCGACAAGGACCTTCCCGTCGCGCTCGATGACCGCCGCCGTGACTCGCTTGGTCATGTCCGCCCCATCTTAATTCAGCGACCCTATTCTTAGCAATACGAGGCGCGGTATCTATTTTCGCAAAGGTGTCCCCCTAGGGAGGCCGCGGGAGAAGGGGTCGAGGGTATCATCGAAGTGAGCATAAGGCGGTGATGATCCCTGAAGCCCTCCGCGGCCGTCGAGGAAGGTTTCCCGAATGAGCGATAGACGTCCAGCCGAAATATGATAAAATGGCGGAACCATGAAAGTCGCATTCCTTGCATCCGAAGTCATCCCTTACGCTAAAACGGGCGGCCTGGCCGACGTGGCCGGGGCCCTGCCCAAGTTCCTTGCCGGTCTTGGCGCCGAAGTCCGGGTCTTCATGCCGCTCTACCGGGAGGTCCGGAAGAAAAACCTGCCGCTCGAGCCCATCCTCGACGACGGCTCTCTCGAGATGGACGGTAACACGCTCTCCTACACGGTCTTCGCCCATCGCGCCGACGGCGTCATCGTGTTCTTCATCGACCGGCCGGAATACTTCGACCGGGACGGCCTCTACGGGACGGCGGCCGGCGACTACCCGGACAACGGTGAGCGCTTCGCCTTCTTCTGCCGAGCCGCTCTGGAAACCATGCGGTCCTTGGATTTCTCCCCCGACATCATCCACGGCCACGATTGGCAGTCGGCCCTGGTCTTTGCCTATCTCAAGCATGCCTGCGCCGGCGACGCCTTTTTCGAGCGGACGCGCACCCTGTTCACGATCCATAACCTCGCCTACCAGGGCCTGTTCGAAAAAGAGCTCCTCGCCCGCATCGGCTTGCCCGCGTTCCTTTTCAACATGAACGATCTCGAGTTCTACGGCAAGGTCAACGCCCTCAAGGCCGGCATCCTCTATGCGAACGCCGTGACCACGGTCAGCCCCCGCTATAGCCGCGAGATCCAGACCCCCGCTTTCGGATGCGGCCTCGACGGTCTCCTCCGGGCCCGCTCCGGGGTCCTCTACGGCATCCTCAACGGCGTCGATTATCGGGACTGGGACCCGGCCACGGACCGGCTCATCCCCCACACGTTCACCCCGGCCGACCTCAGCGGAAAAAAGGCCTGCCGGGAAGCCCTGGCCCGCGAATTCAAGCTGGCCGCGCCGGTGGATCTTCCCGTGGCGGGCATGGTCACCCGGCTGGCCGGGCAGAAGGGCCTCGATATCGTCTGCGACGCCCTCGACGCGCTGCTCGAGACCGGCCTGACCCTGGCCATCCTGGGCACGGGCGACCAGAAGATCCAGGATTTTCTCCTCGACGCCCAGAAGAAGAACCCGCGCCGGATCGGCCTCAAGATCGCCTTCGACGAGCGGATCGCCCACACGATCTACGCCGGGAGCGATATCTTCCTGATCCCCTCGCGCTACGAGCCCTGCGGGCTGACCCAAATGTATGCCATGAAGTACGGTACGGTCCCTGTCGTCCGGGCCACGGGCGGCCTCGACGACAGCGTTCAGGAATTCGATCCGAGGGTCGCGACCGGCAACGGCTTCAAGTTCATCGAGGCCGAGCCCGATCCTCTCGTCGAAGCGGCGGGCCGCGCCGTGGACCTTTTCCAGAGGCCCGGCGCATGGAGCAAGATCGTCCGCAACGCCATGGCCTCGGATTTTTCCTGGGAGCGGTCGGCCGCCGCCTACCTCGCTCTCTACAAGATGCTCGCCGCGGCCTGACTCAGGGCTGGCGGAGGAACTGGGCCCCGGTCTCGGGCGGGACCGGATTGATGTAGAACCCCGTCCCCCACTCGAACCCCGCGACCTTGGTCAGGATGGGGATGATCTCCACGTGCCAGTGCGATTTCAGGTGGATATCCGGCCAGCCCTTGAGCGACAGGGCCGGGTTCGGGGCCTGGTGGAGGACCATGTTGAAGGGCGGATCGTTGACGGTCTCCTTGAGCCGGGTCAGGACGTGCTTCAGCGTCTCGGCCAGCGTCATGAGCTCGTCCTCGCGGACATCCGTGAAGAAGGCCGAGTGGCGTTTCGGGGTGATGGTCATCTCGAAAGGGAATCGCGACGCGTATGGCGCGAAGGCCGTGAAGTGCCCGTTCTGGACGATGATCCGCGTCCCGGCGGCCTCCTCCTCCCGGAGGATGCGGCAGAAGGCGCACTCCTTGAACACCCGGAATAGCCGGTCGGCGCCGTAGATCTCCTCTTTCACCCGCTTGGGGATGATCGGTGTGGCCACGATCTGGGAGTGGGGGTGGCTCAGCGAGGCCCCGGCCTCATTGCCCTTGTTCTTGAAGATCTGGACGTACTGGTAGTGCAGATCGCGCTCGATAGCCCGGATCCGCATCTGGAAGACCCTCAGGACGTCCCGGATATGGGCGACAGGCAGGTCGCCGAGCTCGAGGGCGTGATCGGGGTTCTCGATGACGACTTCGTGGACGCCCCGGCCCTCCATCGACTGGAAAATGCCCTGCGTGGCCCGGGGCGGGGGCGGCCCGGGGGTGAGGGCGGGGAACTTGTTGGGGACGACCCTGACAGTCCAGCCCGGGGAGTCTGGCGCGGTCCCGGCCGCCCGCAAAGAGAACACCTCGGGGGGCGTCTTGCCCTCGTTCCCTTCACAGAAGGGGCAGAAGCCCACGGCCTCGGGGGCCGAGGCGGCCGCGCCCCGCGGACGGAAATCGTCCGGACGCTTGCTCCGCTCGGTGGCGATGATGACCCAACGCCCGCTGATAAGGTCTTTTCTCAGTTCTGACATCATTCACCTAGCAGCTGCTTGATCCGGGCCTTGAGCTCGTCGAGCGAGGAGGACTTGACGACGTAGGCGTCGGCCGCCCAGGTCATGAAGTCCTCCTTGTAGCTCTGGTAGGCCGAGTTGATGATGATCGGGATATCCTTGCGCAGGCCCATGATCTGGGTGATGAGCTCGATCCCGTTCTTCCCCGGCATGCGGATGTCGGTGACGATGAGATCGAACGTCGTCTCGGCCAGCTTGGTCAGCGCGGCCTCGGCGTCCGTCACGGCGGTGATATCGTACCCGTCCTTGCTCAGCTCCTCTTCGTAGAGCAGGCAGAGGGCCTTCTCGTCCTCGACGAGCAGGATCTTTTTTTTCATGGCGTCGACTCCTTTTCCCGGCTGATGAAGATGAGCTTGAACATGGCCCCTTTTCCCACCCGGCTTTGGACTTCGATCTTGCCGCCGCAGGTGTCCATGACCCGCTTGATGAACGACAGGCCCAGCCCCATGCCCTTCTCCTTGGTCGTGAAGAAGGGCTGGAAGAGCTGGGCCTTGTCCGGGTTCGTCAGGCCCCGGCCCGTGTCGCGGATCGAGAGCACGAACGCGGTCGGGTTCTTGCGATAACCGCGGACGGTCACGGTCCCGCCGGCGGGCGTGGCGTCGAAAGCGTTGTCGAGGAGGTTGCGGAGGACCTCGCCGAAGGAGGTCGGGTCGCACAGGATCTCGGGCAGGCACGGCTCCAGCTTGACGTTCAGGACGCAGCCCTTAGCCCGGGCCTGGATCGCGGGACTGCCGACGACCGCGGCGATGGCCGGGCCGGGGTCGAAATAGACCGGCTCCTTCAGGCTAACCTTAAGAAAGTGGCCCATCTGGTAGATGATGTCCTCGAGCCGGCGGATCTCGTCCCGGATGATGGTCAGGTTGCGCGTCTTCTTCTCTTCCGGGATGTCGGGCTTGAGGAGCTGCTCCGTGAACCCGCCGATGGCGACGATGGGGTTGCGGATCTGATGAGTGACGAACATGGCCATCTCGCCCATGGCCGCCATTTTCTCCATGTCGAGGAGCTTGCGGTGGAGGGTCGACGAGTAGATGTAGTTGCCGGCCATCAGGCCGCAGATCCCGGCCAGCTTGACATCGGCCGGCGAGATCGGCGTCCGGGTGATGGCGTTGTCGAGGATGATCTCCCCGACGACGTCGTCGCGGGCGATGAGCGGGATGCACAGGAACTCTTCGACGCCGATGACGTTCAGGAAGCGCCGGTCGACGAGGGGCTCGCTCGAGGCCTGGCGGACGTGCAGGATCTCCTTGCGGCAGGCCGCGTAGGCCGGGATGAGGGCGCTCTCGTCGTCGGCCGCGTAGACGAGGCCCTTGAGCCGCGCGCTCAGCGTATCCTCGTTCTTGCTGACGAGGGCCCGGTTGTGCTCGACGATCTCGACGTAGCCGATGCCCGGGGTCGACAGGACCTCCCAGATGAGCCCGGCCTCCTCGGCCGAGCGCGGTCCCAGCCACATCTCGCCCTTGAGGCGGTCGCCGTGCTTGAGGAAGAGCATGGCCCGGTTGAAGCCGACACCCGACCCCGAGGTCAGCGCCGTCAGGATGACGAGGAGGTTGTCCTCGAGGGAGAACGGCTGGAAGAAGCTCTGGGAGATGATCGACAGCAGCATGAGCTCCCGGGGCGCGTCGCGCTCGAAGCCCGGCGAGAGGATGCTGTACTTCTCGATCACTCGCAGCTCCAGCCCTTGGGGACGACCCGGACCCCGGCCCGGCTGATCATGAAATCCCCGCCGTCCTTCTCGTCGTCGAAGCCGATCTCGTAGCGCTCGGAGATCATCGCGGACTTGTCGATGATGACCCGGCGCAGGCGGGCGCCCCGGCGGATCTCGACATTCTCGAACAGGATCGAGTCTACGATCTCGGCCCCCGGCCCGATGCGGACGCCCGGAGCGATGATGGAGTTGACGATGCGGCAGTTGATGAGCGAGCAACCCGCGCCGATGATCGACGAGCGCAGTTCGCAGCCGGAGACATAGGCCGGCGGGTACTGGGGCTTGTAGGTCCTGATCGGCCAGTCCGGGTCCTTGAGGATGCCGGGCGGCGTCGGCGACACGAAGGCCATGTTGGCCTCCCAGTAGGCGTCGATCGTGCCGATATCCTCCCAGTAGTCGTCGAACGTGTAGGCGAAGACGCGCTGGCCGCCGATGAGCGAGGGGATGATGTCCCGGCCGAAATCGTGGCTGCTCCGCGGGTTGCGGGCGTCCTTGATCAGGGCCTTGATCAGGACCGGGGTCCTGAACAGATAGACCCCCATGGAGATGAGGCTCTTCTCGGAGTCCCAGGGCGTCGGGAAGGGCTTTTTCGGCTTCTCCATGAACTCGACGATGCGGTTCTCGCCATCGACACCGATGACGCCGAAGCGCGAGGCCTGACCGATTGGGATCGACCGGGTCATGATGAGGGCGTCGGCCCCGGTCTGGCCGAAGAACAGCAACAGCTTGCGGTAGTCGGAGCTGTAGATGTGGTCGCCCGAAAGCACGAGGACGGCCTCGGGATTCTCCTGCTGGATCGTGTAGACGTTCTGGAAGACGGCGTCGGCCGTGCCCTCGTACCAGTGGTCGCTGACCCGGCCCTGAGCGGGAAGGGAGATGACATAGTCGCCGCTCTCGGCGTGGAAGATGCTCCAGCCGTTGAGGATGTGGCGCTCGAGGGAGAGGGACTTGTACTGGGTCAGGAGGGCGATCCGGCGAAGGCCGGAGTTGAGCGCGTTGGACAGGCTGAAATCGATGATCCGGTAGGCGCCGAGGAAGGGGACGGAGGGCTTGGCCCGGTCGCGCGTCAGAGGGTGGAGCCTCTCCCCCTTGCCTCCGCAAAGGACCATGGTCAGGGTTTTCTTAGATAAGACTTCCATCGGGCAATATCACCTCTTCGAAGAGACGGTCCTCATCCTCGAAGACGCGGAGGAGCGCGTCCTCGGCCGGGCTGAGGGCGTGTCCGTCCTCGAGCCAGCCGGCCAGGGTGAGGGCCCGTTCGTAGTGTTCGGCGGCCCTGTTCTCGGCGTAGTCCCGGGCCGACCAGGTCGAGATGAGGAAGGGCCAATCGGAGCTCTCGAGCAGGAACTTCTCGCGATAGAACTGCTTCAGGACACGTTTGTCGAGCTGGCCCAGGCGAGGCTCGAGCGCGGCGGCAGCGGCCTCGATGCGATAGATCTTCTTCCAGATCCAGGCCGTGTCATCGTTGAGCCAGATCCAGTGGAAGCCGCCCTTGCCCCAGGATCCCTCGGGGAGCGAGATGACCGTCTTGGGCGTCATTCTGTCGAGCGATCCGCCCGCGGTCATCGGCTCGATGGCGCTGTCCGCGAGCTTCTTGATGACGTGGTAGAGCCACTCGGGGCCTTCGAACCACCAATGGCCGAAAAGCTCGGTGTCGTAGAGCGCCACGATCGAGCCCGAGGCGCGGCCTTGGAGGGTCGCTTCGAGGACCGAGACGAAGTGCGCGGCGTGGCCTTCGAGCTTGTCCCCGACCGCCGCTGGGTCGTAGGGCTCCTTGAGGCCCAGGTCGGCGTCGCTGGACGTGATCCTCCAGTAGCGCATGCCGCCGGGAAAGTGCTTTTTATGGAACTCGAGGTACGCGCCTTCGCCCGGGTAGCCCATATGACGGCTCCAGACCTGCGAGCCCGAAATGTCGTCCCGGGCGAAGAACGGCACCAGGGACGGATGGGCCAGATAGGCCGAGTAGGCGTCGTTCGGCAGCTCGTCGGCGGGCTTGTAGGCGCTCCGGAACTTCTCCCAGAGCAGCTTCAGTCCGGGGAAGCGGTCGATGTAGACCCCCTTGGCCTCCCCGCCCTTGAGGAGATGGGAATCGACGAAGAAATAGCCCAGTCCTTCCTGCTTCAAGATCTCGTCGACCCCGAGGCGGTCGTACGGCTCGCCGTCCCCGAAGGGGTTCTTCCAAATATATCCGGGACGGTAGGCGCATTCGGGGATCCAGAAGCCGCGCGGATCGCGGCCGAAATACTTGCGATAGATGTGCCGCCCCTGCCGGACCTGATGGCTGACGCTCTCGTCACGGGCGAGGAGCGGGAAATAGCCGTGGGTCGCTCCCGAGGTGAGAACTTCGATCTGGCCGCGGTCCTGGAGGGACCGGAAGGCGTCGATGATGTCTCCGTGATAGCGGCCGCGGAAATCGTCCAGGAGCCTGCGGTACCAACTCTCCCAGAAGTCGGTCAGCGGCCGGAGGGCCGCGTTTCCCGTCGCCTCGAAGGTGGACCTGTCGCGGACGGCGATCGCGATCTTCATCGTCAGGTATTCTTCGAAGCCCTGGACGAAGGCGGGGTCCTTGAGCTGCTCCATGAGGACGGGCGTGAAGCTGACATTGGCGCGGGGCGGAATGCCTTCGCCCGCCAGACGCTCGAAGACGTCGAGGAGGGGCATGTAGGTCTCCGCCGCCGCTTCGTAGAGCCAATCCATGCCGTGCGGCCAGCTGCCATGGGCCAGCACATACGGGATGTGGCTGTGAAGGACGAGGGAGAAGGACTTATCGGACACGACGCTCCTTAAGGACGACGGACAGACGCTTCGTTCCCTTCCCGGACCAGCCCATCGACCAGACCGGGCAAAGGCAGAACCCTTGATGGATTATATCAAATCCCCCTTCTGATTGGGAGAGCGTCCGCAGGGCGAACGACCGCACGTCGTCGGCCCCCTCGGGCTCGAAGGCGAGAGCGCCCCCGTAGAGCGCCGCGCCCGACTTGCCGAGGAGCTCGATCTCGTGGGGGAAGGCCAGCAGGTTCCATTCCGACCCATAGGTGAGGTCGAGCGCGCCGCCGGACAAGTTCTCGATCTCGATGTCGACGCGAAGGGCGCCGTCCGCAGAGACGATCGCCTTCCGGACGGCCACGGGAACCCGCTCCTCCCCTGTCAGGACAGTGCCGCGCCGCTCCAGACGGAGCTCGCGGCCCGAGGTCTCGCAGGAGTAAGCCCCATCGGCGAAGTCGCCCTGCTCTCCGAAATCGATCCCGTCGAGATCCTCCGGCGTCGTCCCGGCGCGGAAGAAATGGTCGACGAGCGAGTACCGCGGGCGCCGATCGGTGCGCATGAGATCGGCGGCCTCGGCGGGCAGCGCTTTACCGAGCTCGTGGATGCTCTTGCCGGCCCCCGCGCCTCCGGACGCCGGCCCGGCCTGCTGTTGATGGTAGGCTTCGCGACGCCGGCTGAGGACGTCGGAGAGGTTGCGCGACCAGGGTCGGTAGTCGATCTCAGCCAGCGTCCCTCCCGCCGCGGGCTTGGCCAACAAACCGAACGTCCGATCGCGGAAGACGATCTCGTCCCGGCCGTCGCAGTCGTAGTCGAGGGTCTCCCAGCCCTCCGGATCGGGCGTGTCCTTCTCGGCTTCGAGGAGGTGATGATAAGCGGACTCCCGGAGATGGGGCAGGTACAGTCCGCCGAAGACGCCGTGCCAGTAGGGGTCGTTGCACTGGCCCTTGTAGAGGTCCCGGAGGTCTTCGCCCGATACGCCGGCCGCGCGGACCGCCCCGGAGACCATGATCATGCGCTTATGGAGGGCGTTCGCTTCGGGGTACTTGCGGAAAAAATCCCGGAAGAGGCCGCCCCGCAGGAACCGCCGGGCTTCCGGCCCGGCCGTGGCCTTGAGCTTGGCGTAGGCCGTCTGCGCGTCGGGCTCGAGGACCCACTCCATCATCTCCTCGTAGGAGGCCGGCGGCAGGTAGACCAGCCCGGCCGGGGGATGCGTATCGAGGTATTCGGAGAAGGACATCATCCGGATCTGTCTGTCTTCGATGAAAGCCAGGAATTTCTGGAGCCAGCCGTCCTCGTAGACCCACTTGTGCGTGCCGGGCCAGAGGCCGAACTTCTCCCCGTCGTCGCCGAGGATGGCCGTCCCGCCCGCGTCCCGGACCGACCCGAGGTAGGTCTCGATGTCCTCGAGGGAATGGAACGGGATGTAGTAGCGAAGGGTCTTGTCGATCGGAAAGACGCGCAGGCCATGGCCCGCGTCCTCGGTGATGTACGTCGTCGAGAGGTCCCGGATGCCCGCGTAGCGAAAGTGCTCTTCGTCGAGGAGCGTGAATTCGATGCCGGCCGCGGCCAACGTCCCCGGCAGATCCGGTTCCCAGACGCGCTCCGCGAGCCACAGGCCGCGCGGCCTCTGGCCGAAATTCTCGGAGAGGTAATCGCTCATCATGCGGACCTGGCCGATGCGGTCGTCTTCGGGGATGACGGAGAGGATGGGTTCGTAGAAGCCCCCGCCGAGAAGCTCGACCTGCCCCCGGCCGCCGAGCTCGCGCACGAGGTCCCAGCAATTCCGTTCGTTCTTCTCCATGTATTCCCAGAGGGGGCCCGAGAAGTGGAGGGCGAACTTGAAGCTCGGATGGGCGGCCAGGCCTTCGAGCAGCGGCCGGTAGCAGTTGGCGAACGCGGCCTTGAAGATCGGCGGAAAGTTCCCGACCGGCTGGTGGTTGTGGACCGCGAACAGGAATTCCATGATCAGACCCCTTCCTGGGCCAGGATGTAGGCGAGGGCGGCCAGGATGATGGCCTGGAGCTCGAGCTCGCGGGGGTGGACGCCCGATACGACGTCGAGCGCGCCGTGGTGGACGTCGAAATAGGCCTGGGCATTGACCATGACGGCGGCCGGCACGGCCCCCTTTTCGATGAGCGGCGCGACGTCGACCCCTCCCCCGCCGGGGACGATGAAGGTCACGCCGAACGGCCTGAAGAGGTCAGCGTGCGCCGACACGAGATCGAGGGCTTTCTTGTCGCGCCCGCCCACCGCGAGGCCGACCGGCGCGAACCCGCCGCGGTCCGATTCGGCGGCGGCGACGTGCCGCTCGCCCTTTCGCTGCGGCGCGACGGCATAGGCCCGGCCGCCCGTCCCGCCGAACTCCTCGTCCATGAACAGGACGGCCCTGATCGTCCGTTTGGGGCGCAGGCCGAGGTCCCGGAGGAGCGCGACGGCCTCGAGGGCCGCGGCGCAGCCCGCCCCGTCGTCGTGGGCGCCCACGGCGAGGTCCCAGCTATCGAGATGGGCGCCGACCAGGACGACCTCGTGCGGCAGCTCCGAACCCGTGAGCTCGCCGACGACATTGGCCGAGAGGGTCCGGCCGATGTCCCGGCAGTCCATCCGGAAGGTCACGGCAACGGCCTTCTCCTCTTTTATGCGGGCGCTGAGCGCATCGGCGTCGGCCGTGGCGATCGAGGCCGCCGGAATGCGGGGTATCCTGTCGTCATAGCGCAGCATGCCCGTGTGGGGATTCCGGTCTTCGCGGAAGGTCAGGGACCGGACGAGGACGGCGACCGCGCCGTGGCGGGCCGCCGCGGAAGCTCCTCCGACGCGCTGGTCGGCGGCCGCGCCATAAGCGGCGAACGCGTCCGCGGTGCGCCTGTCCATGGGCCGGTTGAAGAAGACGATCTTGCCCTTGAGGGCCCGGCCCAGGGAGGCAGCCTCGGAGAGGGACCGGACTTCGACGACCGGAGCGGTGATACCCTTCCCTGGCGTCCCGACGCTCCCGCCGAGGGCGCAGACCGCGAGAGGGACGGCGGCACGGGAGGGCGAGGCGGTGATCGTCGCTTCGGCGATCGTCCCCCGCACCCAGTGCCCGACCTCGACCGGCTCGGTGTGGATGCGGTCCAGGCCGAGCTCCTCCATGAGGGCCCGTGTGAGGTCGACGGCCGCCGCGGCCTGGGGCGAGCCCGTCAGCCGCGGCCCGACGGACGCGATCCTTTTGAGCAGCTCGTAGGCCCGCTCGCCGGGGAGGCCGGTCTCGCGGAGCTTGTCGACAGCGTCTTTATAGCCGCCGGCCGGGGCGGTCTGCGCGGCAAGAACAGCCGGAATAAGGACACACAGGACCAGGACGGATATTTTTCTCATGGCACATCGTGCCGGGGCTCGTCCGGACGGAACCCGCGGCGGCATCGGAGTCGCCCCTCCTCAGCGGTGGAGGAAGCAGCGCTCCGAATCGAGCTCGCCCGGCTTCCTGGTGATGATCATGGCCAGTCCGAGCTCGTTGGCCTTGTCGATGACCTCCTGGTCCTTGACCGAGCCAAGGGGATAGATGATGGCCGTGATGCCGTGCTTTCCGGCGAGCTCGACGACGTCCGGGAAAGGCATGAACGCGTCAGAGGCCATGACGCAGCCTTCCGGGCCGTAGCCGCGGCGGGAGAGGCGGATGGCATCCTCAGCGGAATCGATCCGGCTTCGCTGGCCGGAGCCGATGCCGTGGGTCTTATCGGCGCTGCCGATGATGACGGCGTTGGACCGGGTGAAGCAGGCCACCGTCCAGGTGAAGAGAGCCGCCCGGACTTCCTCGGGGGTCGGCCTGCGCGCGGAGACGACGTCCACAGAGTCCGGCGAAACGATCTTCGAATCGAAGCGCTTCTGAATGAGCAGCCCGCCGGCCACCCGTTTCACTTCGAGCCCGTTGTCGACGGAAGGGGCGTCGAGGGGCGCGCCCATCTTGACCACGCGGAGGACCTTGCGGGTCGCCAGAACCTGGAGCGCCTCAGGCTCGAAATCAGGGGCGTAAACGACCTCCACGTTGCGCGGGCTCTCGACAAGGAGGCTTGCCAGCGGCGCGGTGACCCGATAGCTGAAGACGTCAACGCCGCCGAAGTTTGACAGGGAGTCACACTTCCAGGCCTTTTCGAACGTCCCGACGGGATCGTCGCCCAGGGCGACGCCGCTCGGCATCTCGTGCTTGATGATGACGCAGACGTGGCGGCCCGGGAACACCTGGACGAGCTTGCGGGCCAGCCGCTGGCCGAGGTCCATGTCCCCGACGTTGATGTAGCTCAGCCCCTTTGTCCCTTCCTGGAGGATCTCGAGATGGCCCATGTTCGGTCCGGAAGCGCCGGACTCCTGGTAGAAGGCGGCCGGGTAGCCCGGGTTTTCGCCGTAGCGCATGGGGAATTTCTTGACGAAGGTGTCGTCGCCCACCGGAAGCGTGTCCGGGAAATCCTCCCGGACCTTGGTCAGGTACTGGCTGCGCGCGGTGCGCTCGGGCTTGCTCATCGTCCTGTCCTTTCGTGCCTGTTGATAATGTGGACCTCGGGCTTTTCCGGGGCACCGAGGGAAACATAGAGGCAGGCGACGGCGACACGGAAATCCTTTCCGGACGGCGCGGGGCCGAGACCCGCGTAGGCCGACTCGGCCGTTTCGGCGGCCCCAAACCCGGAAAGCCCGATGCTCCGGGGCTCGCCGCGGAAGACGGGCAGCGGATCGGCGTTCGGGCCTTCGTAGGTCGAGACGAGCCTCCCCTCGCCCGGCCGAAGGCCGACCTCGAAATAGTTCCGCAGCGTCTCGCCCGAAAATCCCCGCCGGAGGACGCTCAGGCCGGCGCCGGCGCCGGCGAGACAGCCGCTGATCCGCGGCGTGAAGATCGGGGTATCCGGCTCGAAATCCCAGGCGGCCAGGGCTTTGGATAGCACCGAGACCGGATCGGCCCCCGGCGCGAGACGGTCGCGAACGTCGCTCGTCTGCTTGCCGTTCGATACGGCGACGCCCGCCGGGCTGAACAGGACCGCCGGGTAGACGAGAAGGTCCACGTTGCCTTGCCGCAAGGTGGCCTCGTCGGTGGGTTGGACCCAGATCCCGCCGTCCCGATGGACGAGCTTCCGGGCCTGGCTCGATGGGGACCGTCCGGTGATGGCATAGATCACCACGGCTTTCCCGCCGTCCCGCGGCGCTCCGATGACGATCAGCCGTCCCGGGTATTCGAGTGTCGCGAGTGTGGTCGTCATGTTGTCCATCCGGCCGTCCTTTCGCGCTTATTGATAACATACGCCCCCCTCCAAGTCAAAAACGGGAGGGCCGACCCCGGTGCCTAGTGTTCCGGGCCGCGCTTGAGAGAGATCGATGGAATCTGTTAGAATCCGGTCATGAAGAAAATCGAGCGCCCCGAAGAATCTTTCCGTGATCCGGAATTCCTGGAGTCCCTGGAGGGCCGGACACTCCGCATTCTGAGCGAGTATCTCGGTCCGATGACGCGCCTGGAGAAGGCCAAGATCAACAGCACCATCCTTTTCCTGGGATCGTCCAAGGCCGACCCGACCGACGCCGACTCGGACTTCAACCGCTATTATTGGGAGGCCGAGGAGTTGGCCTATCTCCTGGCCAAGTGGGCCATCGGCCTCAAGAAGCCCAGTGGCAAGGATTTCGTCGTCTGCACCGGGGCCGGGCCGGGCATCATGGAGGCGGCCAACCGCGGCGCCATGCGCGCCGGCGGCAAGACGATCGGCATGAACATCTCCCTCCCCCAGCCCCAGAACCCCAACCCCTACATCACCCCCGAACTCTCGTTTTCCTTCCACTATTTCTTCATGCGCAAGTTCTGGCTGACCTACAAGGCCAAGGCCGTCATCGCCTTCCCCGGCGGCTACGGGACCCTGGACGAGTTCTTCGAGATCGTCACCCTGCTCCAAACGAGCAAGATCTCGAAGCGCGAGCTCGCCCTTGTCCTCTACGGTGGGGACTACTGGCGGGACCTCATCAAGTTCGACTCCATGGTCAAGAAGGGGGCCATCTGCGCCGAGGACCTCGATCTCTTCAAGATCGTGTCGACGCCGCGCGAGGCGTTCACGTACCTCAAAAAAAAGCTGGCGCCGTTCCTTGAGTGACCAGCGATCCGCGGGGCCGGACCGGACCCGCCTCCGGTTTCCCGCGGCCGCGCTCGCCGCGGCCATCATCCTGACGGGTTCGGCGTGTTCCCGGCTGCCGAGAACGGCGCGGGGCGGCGTCGAAACCGGCGTGGCGTCCTGGTACGGGCAGGAATTCCAGGGCCGGACGACCTCGAGCCGGGAAGTCTTCGACATGAACGACATGACCGCCGCCCACAGGACGCTCGCCTTCGGGACCTATGTCATGGTCACGAACCTCGGCAACGATCGCTCCGCCGTCGTCCGCATTAACGACAGGGGCCCGTTCGCCCGGGGCCGCATCATTGACCTGTCCTACGCGGCGGCCCGGGTCCTCGGGGTGGTCGGTCCGGGCACGGCCCGGGTTCGACTCGAGACCCTGCGGGGCTTCAAAGCGCCGGGGAACTCGGAACGATCGTCGATCTGGCTCCAGGTGGGCGCCTTCTCGGTCCAGGAGAACGCTTACGCCATCAAGCGCCGGCTGGACAAGTCCTTCCTCCGGGGAGTCGTGGTCAGCCGTTTCAAGACGGACCGGGGCACTTATTACAGGGTCAGGGTCAGGTCCGGCGAGGGCGAAGCGCAACGCCTGGCCCAGCGCCTGGCCGGCGAGGGTTATCCCGTCATCATCGTCCGGGAGTGACGCCGGGCGGCCGCGCGCCCCCTATCGGTTCTTATAGATGTAGGCGACGTCCCGGAGCTTGTTCTCGACGCCGTCATGGACCGCGAACTTCCCGCCCTGGAAGAGGCCAGCCGCGCCGAACTCCCCCTTCTTGTTGAGGGCGTAGAAATCGAGGCCGAATTTCGGCCGGCCCTGATCGTCGCAGAGGCGGGGCACGAGCCTCGTCTTGGCGGCGATGGCTTCGCAGGTTTTGAGGCAGGCCTGCTCGGGGCTCATGCCCCTGCCCATGGCGTCGACGATCCGGAAGCTCGCGCACGTCTGGAGGTTGGCCTCCCCCCGGCCCGTCGAGCCGGCGGCGCCGATCTCGTTATCGACGTAAAGCCCGGCGCCGATGATGGGCGAATCGCCGACCCGCCCGGCGAGCTTCCAGGACAGGCCGCTCGTGGTCGTCACGCCGGCGAGACGCCCCGCCGCATCCATGGCGATGCAGTTGATCGTGCCGTGGGTGCTCATGACCGAACGCAGATCCTCGGGCAGGCCTTCCTTCTTCGGCGGGAACCAGTTGTCCCTGTCGGACATGTTCTCCTTCCAGTACAGCCAGGCCTGCCGCGATTTTTCCGTCAGGAGGTCCTCCTCCTTGAAGCCGTGGGCCCGGGCGAATTTCAGGGCCCCCTCGCCGACGAGCAGGACGTGATCCGACCTCTCCATGACCAAGCGGGCCACCTTGGACGGGTTCTTGATGTTCTGAAGGGCGGCCACCGCGCCGGCCGTGTGGGTCGGCCCGTACATGACCGATGCGTCGAGTTCGACGACCCCGTCCTCGTTGGGCAGGCCGCCGTAGCCGACCGACATGTCGTTGGGGTCGTCCTCGACGATGTTGACCCCGGCGATGACGGCATCGAGAGGATCGCCGCCGGCCTTGAGGATCTCCATGGCCTTGGCCGTGGCCCGGATCCCGTTGCCGCTCGATACGACCCGAAGCGTCCCGGGCGGCGCGGCCGAGAGCGCCACCGTCTCGCCCCGGAGCCCGCCGCCGGCGAGAAACGCCGCCGCGCCCGCCCCGGCCCCTGTCTTGAGGAAGTCCCGTCGCGAACAGCGTGTCATGAGGCCCTCCTTGATCATGGGAAAGTCCCGTCGGCGTTCTGTTTTTCCAGGTCCTCGAGGAGCTGGATGAGCACGGTGTGATCGCCCTCGGGCACCTCGAACTTTCGTCCGCTCGCCGAGAATACGTCGACCTCGCGGCCGTCGATGAGAAGCTGGTACTTGCCCCTCTTCAGAAGGCGCAGCTTGAGCTCGCGCCGCTTCAGGCTCTTGATGGCGAAGGACACTTCCGATTCGCTGTACAGGAAACGGCGGACGACCGCGCTGCCGTCCACTGCCAGGATGGTCTCGCCTTCCTCGCGCAGGACGGTCGACGAATTCGAGACGTCGACCTCGTAGTGGCGGCCCTGGACGAGGACACGCGAAAGCCGCCCCTTCGCGTCCGGCTTGAGCATGCCGAAGCGGAATCCTTCGTGGGGCGTGAAATCGAGGTACTCCTCGACGGCGATGAGGGCGGCCAGGGGCCCGCCGCTCTGGTACCGGTCGCCCCCCGCTTCTCCGGTAAGACAATCGAAATCTTCCGGGGAGAGGCCGAAGCTCTTCCAGCTTCTCAGGAACATCTCGGCGCTCTTGCGGGCGAATTCCGAGGCCACGGCGTCGATGCCATAGGCCTTGAGCCCCTGATAGACGAGATAATTCGCCAACGGCCGGACGGCACCGCGCCACGACTGCTGGCTCTCCGGCCGGAAGGCCGGGTCGTCCCGGGAGATCGAGGGGATGATGAAATCTCCCCAGAACTGCCTGGGGTCGAGGAGCCGCTTGAGCATCCGCTGGGCCCGGGCGTCGTCGGGAATGCGGGCGATGAGCGGGAGGAACGCCGAAGCCGCCTTGTGGACGGAGAACCGGCCGTCCCAATAGCGGTCGAAGTAGAAGCCTTCCTTTTCGTTCCAGAGCTTCGTGTTGATGAGCGCCTTTGTCTTCTCATACTGGCCCCGATAGCGCTCGACGTCGACGGGGCGGCCGAGGACGGCGGCGATCTCCCCCATGCACCACGCGTCCAGCGCATAGAGCGAGTTCAGGTCGACGCAGTTCATGGCCAGCGTTCCCGTTTCCTCGTTGAAGGGCACGTCGTCCCAATCGGGCAGGTCGTCCTGGCCGGACTCCCAGACGGCCCTCATCCGGCCCGACGCGTTCTTCTCCCATGATGGGACGCTCTTCCCGACGAGGGCCGTGTCCGACCCCCATTCGAGAAGACCATCGTCGTTGCCGTCGCGCCGCGGGGGACCGTTGGGCGGGCGGGCCGTCCAGAAGTCGTGCCAGCGCTGAAGGTACGGGTAAGCGTGACGCAGGATCTCCAGGTCGCCCAGGCGTTCGAAGAGCTTCAGCGTGACGAACGCGCCGATCGGAGGCTGGGACCGGTCGGAGGACCCGCTCGAACGGCTGCGCCAGTTCGGGATGTTGCCGTTCGGATACTGCGTCTCGAGGACGGCCTTGAGGGCGTCGAGCGCGAGCTTCTGGCTCTCGAGAGCGAGCGCGAGGGCGCCGAGGAAGGAGTTGCCCGAGAAGATGGTCCAGTCGTCCTGGCCGCCGCCGGGCTTGGGGAAGATCCAGGTCCGCCCGGCGGGGACGTAGAGCCGATGGTGCCCCGGCTGATAGAGGAGCGACCAGTGGAGGCTGTTCGTCACCGCCTCGGGCGCGCCGGCATACAGGCCGCGGATCTTGACGCGCTTCTCCTCGTAGACCACGGCCTCCTCGTCGAGGAGCGCTCCGATCGTTTCGGCGTTCCTATAGCGGTAGAGGTGATCGGCGAGGTGCTCATCGCTGTCGCCCACTCCGGCGGCGAAGGCGAGGATGCGGTCGGGACCGGGCTCGTAGACGCGGGCCAGGCTTCCGGCCGGCGCGGAACCCTCCTGACCGGGCCGGCTGGTCCAGACCTGGTAAGCCTGGTTCGCCGGCCCGCGCGAGTGGCCCCGGACCTGGCCGTCGGGCATGGCCGCAAAATCGCCCTTGAGACCCCAGGGACAATAATGGATGAGCGTGACCCGGACATCCTCCGGGCAGGCGATGCGGCCGATGACCGTCCGTTCATCCCGGCGGGACCACTCGATCGTCATCGCCATGCGTCGCGGCGACGGCTTCATCAGGATGGGGGTCGCCTGGCCCAGCTTGAATGGGAGCCCGAGGTCGAAGCGCATCCGGGCGTAAAGCCCGTCGGGGGAATGGGCGCCGACCTCAGAAACGAGGTAATAGAGATCGGCCCCCTCGGCGGCCTCGCCTTCCCGCTCGACCCTCAGGACGAACCCGAAGGCCGAGTCCCCGTTCGGGGCAAAGACGAGACCCGGCCAGCCGCCCGCGTCCATGGCCCCGATGTAGGTGCCCGTCCAAGGATAGAAAATCTCAGGGGACAGGGGGAGGGTTACCGCGACGAGGAGGCCCAAGACGAGCAGCGTTTTCTTCATCATTCCGGGGATCCCGGCCGGCGGCCTCCCCGCGTCTACTTTATGAGAAACAATCCGCCAAATCAAGACGAAGAGGATGCTTTTCCGTTCCGGCTATGATAAAATAGCCCTTCACAATCCTGGTGGAGGGACCCATGGACTTTCGGCTCTATTTCCGCTCTCGCCAAGGCGAGATGGTCCACCTTCTCAAGCAGATGGTGACGCTCGAATCCCCGACCCAGGACAAAAAGGCCGTCGACGCTTGCGTCTCCTTCGTCGCGAAGGAGCTCAAAAAGGTCGGATGCAAGGTCACGATGTATCCCCAGAAGGACACCGGCGACCTGACCGTGGCCGAATTCGCGCCCGGCCGGCTCAAAGACGCCGACGACGAGATCCTCGTCCTGACCCACGTCGACACCGTCTGGCCGGTCGGCAAGATCACCAAGATGCCCTTCTATGTCCAGGGGGACCGGCTCTACGGGCCCGGCGTCCTGGACATGAAGGCCGGAATCGTCATGCTCCTGGCCGCCCTGCGGGCCCTTCACGGGCTCAACGTCAAGCCGCAAAAGCGGATCACCATTCTCGTCAATTCCGCTGAGGAGACCGGCAGCGGCGGTTCGACGGAGCTCATCCGCAAGCTGGCCCGCAAGGCCTCGCTCGTTCTCTGCCTCGAACCGTCCCTGCCCGGCGGCGTCCTGAAGCTCGAGCGGAAGGGCCGTCTCGTCGTCCGCATGGACGTCAAGGGCCGCTCGGCTCACGGCGGCACCCCCCAGAAGGGCGTCAGCGCCATCGAGGAGCTGGTCACGCAGATCGGACGATTCAAGCGCCTGCGGACCGGAGAGACGACGGTCAACGTCGGCCTCATCGGAGGCGGTGAAAAAGCCAACGTCGTCGCCGAGAACGCCTGGGCCGTGCTCGACGTCCGTTTCTGGAAAGCCGCGGACCGTGACCGCGTCCTCCGGATCCTGCGCGAGGCGGCGCCGAACCTGCCCGGGGCCCGGATCAAGATCACCGTCGAGGGCACGACGCCCCCGATGGAGAAGACCAAGGCGGCGGACAAGCTCTTCGGCCGGGCCCAAGAGATCGCGGCCGGACTCGGACTGACCCTCAAGGGCGGCAAGACGGGCGGGGGTTCGGACGCGTCGATCGCGGCGGGCCAGGGCATCCCGGCCCTCGACGGCCTCGGCCCGGACGGGGACGGCATGCACGCCGAGAACGAACATCTCTTCGTTTCGTCCCTCGTCGAACGCACGGCGCTGCTGACGGAGCTGCTCAAAACGCTATGACGGTTGTTTCCATCATAATCACCACACGAAGGAGCTTATCGTGATCAAGAAGTACTACCTTCTCTCCCCCGGCCCCACGCCGGTCCCCGAGCGGGCCCTGTCGGCGGCGGCCGAACCCATCATCCACCACCGGACCCCCGAGTTCTCGGCCATCTTCATGGAGGTCACCGAGGGCATCAAGCAGGTCTTCGGGACCAAGGAAGACGTCTACATCCTGACGTCCTCCGGGACCGGGGCCATGGAGACCGCTGTCGTCAACCTCCTCAGCCCGGGCGACAAGGTCCTGACGATCAACGGCGGCAAGTTCGGCGAGCGCTGGGGCAACATCTGCAAGGCCTACGGCGTCGCCTACAAGGAGATCGTCCTCGACCCGTGGGGCAAGGACTTCACCAAGGACGAGCTCGCGGCCGAGCTCAAGGCCATGCCCGACTGCAAGGCCGTCTTCGCGACCCTCTCGGAGACGTCCTCGGGCGCCATGTTCGATATCCAGGGCTTCGGCGAGGTCGTGGCCCAGACGTCCGCCCTCCTCATCGTCGACGGCATCTCGGGCGCCGGCGTCACGCCCTGCCCGATGGACGAGTGGAAGCTCGACGTCTTTTTGTCCGGGTCCCAGAAGTCGTTCATGATCCCGCCGGGATTGGCCTTCATCGGCCTGAGCCAGAAGGCCTGGGCCGCGGCGGCCAATGCCAAGCTGCCGAAGTTCTACTTCGACCTCAAGAAGGCCAAGAAGAACCTGGCCGACAAGACGACGCCCTGGACGCCTGGCGTGTCGCTCATCATCCAGCAGAAGCACGCCCTCGACATCATCAAGAAGATGGGCCTGGACGGCCTCTTCGCCCACCATCGCATCCTCGCCGATGCCACCCGGGCCGGGGTCAAGGCCATGGGCCTGGAGCTCCTCTCCAAGCGGCCGGGCAACGTCCTGACCTGCTGCAAGGTGCCGGACGGCATCGACGGCGGCAAGCTCGTCAAGACGATGCAGGGCAAGTACATGGCCTACATCGCCGGAGGGCAGGACCCCTACAAAGGGAAGATCTTCCGCATCGCCCACCTCGGCTACATGGGCGGTTTCGACATCATCACCGCCCTGTCGGCCCTCGAGATGACCCTGATGGACCTCGGCTACACGTTCCCGGCCGGCGCCGGCATCACGGCCGCCCAGGCCGTCCTCAAGGAGAATTGGCAATGACGAAGATCCTCATCGCCGACGGCATGGACCAGGCGGCCCTCGACCAGCTCAAAGCCGTCCCGGGATTCGAAGTCACCGTCCATAAAGGCATGAGCGAGGCCGACCTCATCCAGACCGCGCCCGGCTACAGCGCCATCGTCGTGCGCAGCGCCTCGCGGATCACCCGGCCGGTCATCGAAGCGGGCAAGGACCTCAAGGTCCTCGTCCGGGCCGGCATCGGGCTCGACAACATCGACCGTGACGCGGCCAAGGAGAAGGGCATCTTTGTGGCCAACACCCCGGCCGCCACCTCCATTACGGTCGCCGAGCACACCTTCGGGCTCATGCTCGGCGCGGTCCGCAATCACGGGAAAGCGATCCTGTCGATGAAGGCCCACAAGTGGGAGAAGAAAGCGCTCGAGGGCACTGAGCTCTACGGCAAAACCCTGGGCATCATCGGCTGCGGCCGGATCGGGCTCGAGGTCGCGAAAAGGGCCCTGGCCTTCGGCATGACGGTCCTCTGCTACGACCCCATCCCGGTCAAGACCGACCTCGCGGTGAAGCAGGTCCCCCTCGACGATCTCTTGGCCGCCGCCGATCTCATCACCCTCCACGTCCCCAAGCAGCCCAAGCCCATCCTGGGCGCGGCCGAGTTCGCCAAGATGAAGACCGGGGTCATCATCGTTAACGTGGCCCGGGGGGGCGTCGTCGACGAGAAGGCCCTCCTCGAGGGCCTCAACTCCGGAAAGGTCCGGGCCGCGGCCCTCGACGTCTTCGACAAGGAACCGCCCGAAGACTTCTCGCTCGTCGACCATCCGAACGTCATTCCCATCCCGCACCTCGGCGCCGCGGCGGCCGAAGGCCAGCAGAGGGCCGGCTTGGACGTCGTCCGCATCCTCAGAGAGAAGCTCGGCTGACGAATCAAAGTATCGAGGGGCTGCCCGGAAAGGGCCGCCCCTCTTTTTTTTGGATGAATCTCCCGCAGGGATATCCCTCTCTCCGGCTTTGCTCAGGATATCGCCCGCCGACGGAAGCGAACGTACGTGAGCGGACGGCAGAAGGACGGCGGAGCGACTCGTAGCCGGACTTCTGCGAAATTTCTTAAGAAAGCACTCGGCTCAGATATTTATCAGAATCGCGGCCTCGAGTTCTCGGCCGCAATTCTGCAGGTCGCTTCGAAGACTCCGCTTCCCGCCGGTCCCCCTTCCCTCACGGGGGCTTCGTGGCGATATCCATCGCCGCCTCGAGGAGGATATCCCGGAAACGGGAGATGCGCCTTTTTTAATAGGGCCACGTTCTGATAGAATAGGACCATGATCTATCTTGATCACAACGCCACGACCCCCGTCGACCCGGCCGTCGCCGAGAAGATGGCCTGGTTCCTCCGGGAGCATTTCGGCAATCCCTCCTCGCTCTATCCCATCGGCCGCCGCGTCAAGGAGCTCATGAGCGAGGCTCGCGAGGGCGTGGCCGGAGCCCTCGGCGTCGACCGGGGCGAGATCACCTTCACCGGGTCGGGGACGGAATCCGACAATTTTGCCATCTTCGGCACCTTCGACGCGGCGCCGGACCGGAATGAATTCGTCACTTCGGCGATCGAGCACCCGGCCGTGATCGAGGCGGCCAAGACCTTGGAAAAACGCGGCCTCAAGGTCACGTTCCTGCCCGTCGACAGGTATGGCACCGTCAGCCTCGACCACCTTCGCTCGGCCCTGACCCCGAAGACGGGCCTCGTATCGATCATGCACGCCAACAATGAGATCGGCACGATCCAGCCCGTCTCCGAGATCGTCCGCATCGCCCATGAGCGGGACGTCCCCGTCCACACGGACGCCGTCCAGAGCTTCGGCAAGATCGATGTCGACGCCCGCAAGCTCGGCGTCGATTTCCTGACCGTGTCCGCGCACAAGATCTACGGCCCCAAGGGGATCGGCGCCCTCTACATCCGCCGCGGGTCGACGATCTGCCCCTTCGTCCACGGCGGCCGCCAGGAGCGGGGACTGCGGGCCGGGACCGAGAACACGGCCGGCATCATCGGCTTCGGCGAGGCCGTCCGCGTCCTCGAAGAAAAGGGCCGCAAGGAACGGGCCCGGATCGAGAAGCTGGCCGAGTCCCTCAAGCGGGGCATCGAAGAGCGGATCCCTTGGGCCAGATTCAACGGTCATCCCCAGAACCGGGTCAAGAGCACGCTGAATTTCGCCTTTCCCGGGCTCGAGGCCGAGGCCATTCTCCTGGCCCTGGCGACCAAGGAGATCTATGTCTCGACCGGATCGGCCTGCAGTGAAGAATCCGAAGAGGTCTCCCACGTCCTCCAGGCGATCGGGCTCCGGCCGGAGATCGCCCGCTCGTCGATCCGCATGTCCCTCGGGCGGGCTAATGTGGAGGAGGACATCGCCGTCGTGCTCAGGGAGCTCCCGGAGATCATCGCCAAGCTCCGGGCCATTTCCGCCTTCCATCCCGAAGGCTGAGCCCGGGTGTCACCCCGGCCGTTCGCGGGTCCCCCGTAGAAAGATCTCCCGGACCGAGCGGAAGTACGCCTGCGCCGGCTCGCGCCTGAGATCGGGATACGTCCAATCAAGCGTCTTGACGCCCGTCTTGGTGAAGAGGAACTCGAGGTGGGCGTAGATGCCCCGAGCGAGCGGGATGCGGTGGGCGAAGTCCTTGGCTGTGGCCATGACCAGCGCCGAAGCGGAGAGGTAGCCCGGGTCGATATTGACCGGACGATCCGGGACTCCCCTCTCCTGCCGGTACGACTCCTCGATCCCGATCGTCCGGATCTTTTTCTCCGGCAGCGACTCCGGCGCGATGAGGATCTCAAAGCTCACGAACCGCCGCGACAGCCCTTCCCCCATCTCCGCCGCGTAATAATCCGTCAGGTCGAACGGGAACGGCGCGCTTTCGCTATCGACGCTTCCCCACTCCGCTTCGAGCCGCCGCTTGACCTCGTCATACAGCGCATCCTCTCTATAGATCACTCCGCAGATCAGTTTGACCGGGGCGAATGCTTTTGGCTGAGCCATCTCGAGACGATTATATCAGAGCGAGCATAAAGGGGAATACGGGAGAATCATGCGCTGCCGATTGCACAAGGCAACTATTTTCCTTATAATGAGCGCATTATGAAATGGGTTTATATCGAAGACATAGCGGCTTACGACGGACAGGACGTCGAGATCCGCGGCTGGGTCTATAACAAGCGCTCGTCGGGCAAGGTTCGCTTCCTCCTCGTGCGCGACGGCACGGGCGTCGTCCAGGCCACGGCCTTCAGCGCCGAGAAGGATTCGCCCCTCTTCCAGCAGTTCGACCGCCTGACCCAGGAATCCTCCCTCATCGTCCGGGGCAAGGTCAGGGCCGACACGAGGGCCCCGGGCGGCTTCGAGCTGGCCATGGCCGAGCTCGAGATCGTCCAGGTGGCCGAGGAATATCCCATCACGCTCAAGGAGCACAGCACCCCGTTCCTGATGGAGCACCGCCACCTTTGGCTCAGGTCGTCCAAGCAGCACGCCGTCCTGCGCGTCCGGGCCGAGGTCATCAAGGCCATCCGCGACTTCTTCGACGGGCGCGGCTTCCGCCTGATGGACACGCCGATCCTGACGCCGAGCGCCTGCGAGGGCACGACAACACTCTTCGAAACCCAGTACTTCGACCAGAAGGCCTACCTCAGCCAAAGCGGCCAGCTCTACAACGAGGCGACGGCCATGGCTTTCGGCAAGGTCTACTGTTTCGGCCCGACGTTCCGGGCCGAGAAATCGAAGACCCGCCGCCACCTCATCGAGTTCTGGATGGTCGAGCCCGAGGTCGCCTTCGCCACTCTTGGAGATATCATCGGGCTCGGCGAGGACCTCATTCTGTTCATCATGGACCGGGTCCTGACCAAGCGGCGGGTCGAGCTCGAGACGCTCGAACGCGACCCGAAGCCCCTCGAGGCCATCAAGAAACCATTCCCCCGCCTGACCTACGACGAAGCCGTGCCGGTCCTGCGCGAGAAAGGGTCGAAGATCGAGTGGGGCGGCGATTTCGGCGCGCCCGAAGAGACGATCATCTCCGAGCTCTATACCTCGCCGGTCTGCGTCACCCACTTCCCGACGGCCATCAAGGCTTTTTACATGCAGCCGGCCCCGGAGAACCCCGACGTCGTTCTCGGCGTCGATTTCCTGGCCTCGGAAGGGTACGGCGAGGTCATCGGCGGCGGCCAGCGCATCCACGATCTGGCCCTGCTCGAGAAGCGGCTCGAAGAGCACAAACTGCCGCGCGAGGCCTACGAATGGTACCTCGACCTTCGCAAGTACGGGAGCGTCCCCCATTCGGGCTTCGGCATGGGCATCGAGCGCATGGTCTCCTGGATCTGCGGCATCAAGCACATCCGCGAAACGATCCCCTTCCCCAGGCTCCTCTACAGGATCTATCCTTGACCCGGCCGGCGCGCGGCGCCCCGGGCGTCCGGCGGGCCCCAAAAAAGATCGCCCTCGTCAGCCTCGGCTGCGCCAAGAACCTCGTCGACAGCGAGGTGATGCTCGGCGCGCTCAAGAGAGCCGGCTACGGCTTCGTCCTGTCGCCTGAAGAGGCCGACGTCGTCATTGTCAACACCTGCGGCTTCATCGGACCGGCGCGCGAGGAAGCCGAGGCAACGCTCGCGTCGGTCCTGCGGCTCAAGCGCTCCGACCCGCACAAGCGTGTCATCGCCGCCGGCTGCTACGTCGAAAGGAACCGAGCCGGCCTCGAAGCGAGATTCCCCGGGGTCGACGCCTGGACCGGCGTCAGGAGCTTCGACGAGATCGCCGCGATCGTATCGGGCCGTCCCGTCTCCGTTCCCGACAGGACCTTCCTCTATTCCGATGCTTCGCCGCGCCTGGTCACCACGCCGGGGACCTGGGCCTACGTCAAGATCTCGGAGGGTTGTTCTCACCGATGCGCGTTCTGCGCTATCCCGCTCATCAAAGGGCGCTACGTCTCGCGGAGCGAGGCCTCGATCGCCCGGGAGGCGCGGGCGCTCGCCGGACTCGGCGTCAAGGAGATCGATCTCATCTCCCACGACACGACGTGGTTCGGCCGGGACCGGGGGACCCGGAACGGGCTGGCCGGACTTCTCGAGCGCCTCGTTCGGGTCCCTGATATCGCCTGGATCCGCTTCCTTTACGGGTATCCCGAAGAGATCACCGGTCGCCTGCTGGAGGCCATGGCCGGGCCGAAGATCTGCCGCTACTTCGACATCCCCTTCCAGCACGCCGATCCGGGGCTTCTCAAGGCCATGAAACGCGGCACGAACGCTCCCCGCGCCCTCCGCCTGCTCGAGCACATCAGGGCCAAGCTCCCGGAGTCGGCTATCAGGACCTCGCTCATCGTCGGTTTCCCCGGCGAAGGGAAGAGCGAATTCGCCGCGCTCCGCCGTTTCGTCCGGGAAGCCCGTTTTGATCACCTGGGCGTCTTCGCTTATTCGCAGGAAACAGGGACGGCCGCGTACGCCCGTCCGGACACCGTCTCCCCCGAAGAGAAGGAAGAGCGGCGCCGGGAGATCATGGCCCTCCAAGCCGGGATCTCGCGGGCGCACAACGAAGGCCGCTTGGGCCGGACGATCGATGTCCTCGTCGAAGGCCCGGATCGGCAGACGCCCGGACTCTGGATCGGCCGCGGCCGCTTCCAGGCGCCCGAGGTCGACGGCGTCATCCGCTTCGCGCTTCCGCCCGGGCAGTCAGAGCCAGAGGCCGCCATCGTCCGTGTCGAGATCACTTCGGCCGACGCCTATGATCTCAGCGGGAGGCGCGTTCCATGAGATCCGCTTCCGGGGTCCTGGCCACGTTCTTCGGGCTCGGTCTCGCGCCGTTCGCACCGGGCACGGTCGCCAGCGCCGCCGCCGCTGTCCTTTTCAAGCTCGTCCTGCACGATCTCTCTTGGCCGCTCTACGGCAGCCTCCTCGTCGTCCTTTTCTTCGTCGGGGCCGCCGTTTCCGCGGTCCACGCCTCGGAGCTCAACCATCCCGACCCGGGCCGCATCGTCATCGATGAGGTCTGCGGCCAGCTCGTCGCCCTCGCCTTTTTGCCGCCGGGCTGGCTCCAGGCCGGGATCTCCTTCGCCCTGTTCCGTTTTTTTGATATCATCAAACCTTGGCCGATCCGGAAGCTCGAAAAGCTCCCGGCTGGCTGGGGTATCATGGCCGACGACGTCGGCGCGGGGCTGGCCGCGGCCGCTGTGGCCCGACTGCTCCTGCTCCTCGTCTGAAGCCGGGGAAGGATCATGAAGGCCGAGATCATCGCCGTCGGCACAGAGCTCCTGACGCCGGATTTCCAGGACACCAACTCGCTTTTCCTGACGGCCGGCCTGAACGCGCTCGGGCTCGGCGTCTCGTTCAAGACCGTCGTCGGCGATGACGCAAGCGACCTCGCCCGTGTCCTCAGGACCGCCCTGGGCCGCTCCCGCCTCATCGTGTGCATGGGCGGCCTCGGTCCCACCGAGGACGATCGGACCCGCGAGACCCTGGCCGAGGTCCTTAGCCGAAAGCTCGTCTTCCATCCCGAGATCCGGGCCCGCATCAAGGAGAGATTCCGGCGCCGCGGGGCGCCCATGACCGCCTCGAACCTCAAGCAATGCTACGTCATCGAGGGGGCCGAGGTCCTGGACAATCCCAACGGCACGGCGCCCGGATTGTGGCTGGAAACGAAAGGGCATCGGATCGCCCTTCTCCCGGGACCGCCCCGCGAGATCCGGCCGATGTTCGAGAACCACGTCCTGCCGCGTCTAGCCGCTTTCGGCCAGGGCCTGTCCATAAGGCGCGTGATCAGGCTGACCGGGCTGGGCGAGTCGGCGATGGAGTCGAGGCTGAAGGCCTTCTACTCCGCCGTTCCGCAGGAGGTGAGCGTGACCACCCTGGCCTGCCCGGGCGATCTCTCGGTCCGCCTGACTTATTCGGGGCCGGGCCCCCGCGCCGCGGCGGAGGCCATCCTCGAGCAGCTCGAACGCTTGATCGACAAAGCGTTGGGACCGTGGACCTACTCCCGGAACGGAGAGAGTCTCGAAGAGGTCGTCGGGTCCCTGCTCAGGGCGCAGGGCAAGAGCGTCGCCTGTGCCGAATCCTGCACGGGAGGCCTCATTGGGCACCGGCTGACGGACGTCCCGGGGAGCTCGGAATACTTCCTCGAATCCGCCGTCGTCTACAGCAACAGGTCAAAAACGCGGCGGCTCGGTGTCCCGGCGGCCCTGATCGAGCGGTACGGAGCGGTGAGCGCCTTGGTCGCCAGGGCCATGGCCGTCGGCATTCGTAAGACCTCGGGGGCCGACGTGGGCGTCGCCGTTACGGGTGTCGCCGGGCCGGGCGGCGGGACGGTCCGCAAACCCGTCGGACTCGTCTACATCGCCCTAGCCCACGCCCGCGGGACGACCGTCCTGCGGAACCTCTTCATCGGCGGCCGGGCCGATGTCAAATTCCAGTCGTCTCAAAAAGCGCTCGACCTCCTGAGAAAAAACCTTAACCGCCGTCCGGGAATGGCCTTATAATAGAGCCGAGCAGATCCGTGAGAGCCTTCATCGCCATCGACCTCGAATCGGGGATCAAGACGGCCCTTCAGGCCCTCGTCCGCACTCTTGAGGCCAGCCGCGCCGACGTCCGCTGGGTGAACGCCGGGGGCATGCACCTGACACTCAAATTCCTCGGCCCTATCGACGACGGGCCAGCCGCGCGAGTCCAAGAGGTCCTCGCCGGAATCGCCCGGCGTCATGCGCCCTTCCCCCTGCGCCTCGAAGGGACAGGCGCTTTTCCCGGCGAAAGGAGCCCGCGCGTCCTTTGGGTCGGCGTGGCTCCGGAACCAGCGCTCCTCGCCCTTCAGGACGATATCGATGCCGCCCTCGAGGTCGAAGGGTTCGAGCGCGAGAGACGCGCGTTCACGCCGCACCTGACGATCGGCCGGGTCAAGGGACCGGACAGGGTCGATAAGACGATGCTCGAGCTCGAGAAGCACCGGACCGAATCCTTCGGCGCCATGACCGTCGGGAAGGTCGCCCTCTTCGAGAGCCTTCTCCGCCCCGACGGTGCCGAATACAGGATCGTTTATGAGGCCCCCCTCACATGAAGATCGTCGTCGCCCTCGCGTCCTACCTCCTCGGCTCCGTTCCGACGGGGTACCTGCTCGTCCGGCTGTCGGGGAAGAGGGACGTCCGCAAGTTCGGGAGCGGCAGCACGGGGGCGACCAACGTCCTGCGGGTCAAGGGCTGGAAAGTCGCCCTCCCCGTCGCCATTTTCGATCTTCTCAAGGGGTTCCTGCCCGTGTTCCTGGCCGGACGATGGTTCGCCGACCCCGTTTTCGCGGCGGTCTGCGGCCTGCTCGCCGTCGTCGGGCATTGTTTCCCCTTCTCGATCGGCTTCCGCGGCGGAAAGGGCGTCGCCACATCTCTCGGCGCTTTCGCCGCTATCGCCTGGGCCCCCTGTCTCGGCAGCCTCGGGCTGTTCTTCATCGTCATCGGCCTGACGCGCTTCGTTTCGCTGGGCTCGATCCTGGGTTCCCTCGCTTTCCCCGCGATCCTCTTCGCCACCGGCGGACCCGCGGGCGTGTCGGCCGTGACCCTGGCCATCGCGGCCTTGGTCATCTTCCGACACGGAGACAATGTCAGGCGTCTTATCAAAGGTACGGAACGAAAGCTGGGAGAGAAAGCGGCATGAACACCTCCGTCATCGGCGCGGGCAGCTGGGGCTCGTCCTTCGCCCGGTACCTCGGGACGATCGGCCTGCCGACCATGCTCTGGATCCGCGAGGAGGACATCTACCAGCAGGTCCTCACGACCCGCGAGAACTTGACTTTCCTGCCCGGGTTCCGTTTCCCGGAGACGGTGAGGTTTACCAGCGACCTCCGCGAATCGGCCGGTTTCGGCGATGTCGTCTTCATCGCCGTCCCGTCCCAGTTCTGCCGGGGCGTCTATGCCCGGATTGCGCCGGTCTTACGCCGCGACCAGATCGTCGTCAGCCTGACCAAGGGATTCGACAAGAAAACCCTGATGCGCATGAGCCAGGTCATGGAAGAGGTCTTCAGGCCTCACGTCAAGCCGCGTCTGGCGGCGCTTTCCGGTCCCAGCTTCGCCAAGGAGGTCGCGGCCGGCCTGCCGACGGCCCTCGTCATCGCCTCGCGCGACCAAGCCGCGGCCCGGGAGGTCCAGCACCTCATTTCGAGCCTGGCGATCCGCGCTTACACCTCGTCCGATGTCACCGGCGTCGAAGTGGCCGGCGCTCTGAAGAACGTTGTCGCCATCGCGGCCGGGATCGCCGACGCCTTGAAGTTCGGGCTGAACACGCGGGCGGCGCTCATCACGCGCGGGCTCGTCGAGATCACCAACCTGGGGATGGCCCTCGGCGCCCGGCGGGAGACCTTCTCCGGGCTGGCCGGGATCGGCGATCTCGTCCTGACCTGTACGGGCGAGCTCAGCCGCAACCACCGCGTCGGCCACGAGCTCGGCAAGGGCCGAACGCTCCGTGAGATTTTGGCCGGGATGAAGATGGTCGCCGAAGGGGTCCACACGACGGTCGCCGCCCGCCGGATCTCCCGCGCCCTCGGCGTGGAGATGCCCATTTCCGAACAGATCTACCAGGCCCTCTACCGCGGCAAGGACCCCAAGAAGGCCGTGGAGGACCTGATGTCCCGGGCGCTCAAGGCTGAGTGATGGCCGGGGATCCCCATACGAGGAGGAATCGGATGCGAGCCAAAGCCATGACGGTCCTGATCATCTGCGTCGGGCTTTCCTTCTGCGCGTCGTCGCAGGCCAAGATCCAGAGGCAGCGGGAGAAGGACCCCAAGTATCAATACAACCTGGGGCTGTTCTATCTCAACCAGAACGACGTCGAGAACGCGACGAAGTACTTCATCAAGTCCCTGAGCCTCGACACGAACTACTTTCTGGCCTGGAACGCGCTCGGCCTGGCCCATTCCATGAGGGGACGCCTCGACGAATCCGCCAAGGCCTACGAGAAGTGCCTGCAGGTCAATCCCCGGTTCACCGAAGCGCACAACAACCTCGGCACGGTCTACCAGGAGATGAACCGGCTCCCGGAGGCCGAAGGGGAATTCCGCAAGGCCCTGGCCGATCTGACCTACCAGAACCGGGAGCTCCCCTATTTCAACCTGGCCCGTCTCTTCGTCCTCCAGGGCCGGCTCGATGAGGCCCTCGATAACGTCGACAAGGCCATCCAGATCAAGCCCCGACTGGCGATGGCCCACAATCTCAAGGGCCTCATCTACGAGAAGAAGGACGACCTCGGCCTGGCCATCGCGTCTTATGAGGCCGCCGTCAAGATCGTGCCCGAAGAGGTCGCCTTCAACTACAGTCTTGCCGTCGCTTATTTCAAGAACGCGGATTATTCCCGGGCCAAGGAGATCTTCCTCAAGATCCAGGGCAAGATTACGGACGCCGCAACGAGGGATACGGTCGGCCGGTATCTGCGGCTGATCGGCGAACGGAGTAGCTGACGCTCAGGTCCCTTCCCGCCAATCGCTCAGGTATTTCTTCTGGGCGGGCGTCAGCCTGTCGATCGTTAAGCCCATCGATGTGAGCTTCAGGGAGGCGATCTCTTCGTCGATCTCCCGCGGCACGGGGAAGACGGACTTGGCCAGCCCCTTCGCCCGGCCAAGGAGCCAACGCACGCTCAGGGCTTGGTTGGCGAAGCTCATGTCCATGACCATGGCCGGGTGCCCTTCGGCCGCGGCCAGGTTGATGAGGCGGCCTTCCCCCAAGAGGTTGATCCGTTTTCCGTCATGGAGGGTGTACTCATCCACGAACTCCCGCACCCGCCGCTTCCCCCTGGACAGGGACTCGAGGGCCGGGATGTCGATCTCGACGTTGAAGTGACCGGCGTTGGCCACGATGGCCCCGTCCTTCATGCGCCGGAAATGCTCTTTGCGGATGACGGTCTTGTTGCCGGTGACCGTCAGGAAGACGTCCCCAAGCGGGGCGGCCGCGGCCATGGGCATGACCTCGTAGCCGTCCATGACAGCTTCGATGGCCCGGATCGGGTTGATCTCGGTGACGACGACGTGGGCCCCGGCGCCTCGGGCCCTCATGGCCACCCCCTTGCCGCACATGCCGTAACCGGCCACGACGAACCTGAGGCCGGCCAGCAAAACGTTCGTGGCCCTCAGGATGCCGTCGAGCGTGCTCTGGCCCGTGCCGTAGCGGTTGTCGAAGAGGTGCTTGGTCTGGGCGTCGTTGACGGCGATGATGGGATAGCGGAGGACCCCGGCCTCGGCCATGCTCTTCAGCCGGATGACGCCCGTTGTCGTCTCCTCGGTTCCGGCCAGGATCCCCGGCAGGAGGTCCTTCCTTTTGGAGTGCGTGACCGAAACGAGGTCGGCTCCGTCGTCCATGGTGATCGAAGGGCCGTGGTCCAGGGTCTGGAGGATGTGTTTGTAGTAGGTTTCGTGGTCCTCGCCCTTGATGGCGAAGACCGGGATCTTATGGTACTTGACCAAGGCGGCGGGGATGTCGTCTTGGGTGCTGAGAGGGTTAGAGGCGCAAAGCCAGACGCTCGCGCCGCCGGCCTTGAGCGTTTCCATGAGATTGGCCGTTTCCGATGTCACATGCAGGCAGGCCGCGATCTTTACGCCGGAAAGGGGCTTGTCCTTGGCGAAGGTCTTCTTGATGCTGTCGAGGACCGGCATGGACCGAGCGGCCCATTCCATCCTCAGGCGGCCCTTTTCGGCCAGGCTCGGGTCCTTGATGTCGTGATCCATGTCAGTTCTCCCTTTCTGCCGGCGTTTCCGGCCTCGTTTCGGCTCAAAATAGCACATTCCAGAGGGGTTTTCAACGACGGGGGCTTTATGTTATTGTTAGGCCTTGTCGGGCCCCCAGGCCTTTTAAGAGAAATGAACAGACCGGCGCTGGTTTTCGTCCTTCTAGCCCTGCTCATTCTTCCCGTTTTCGCTGCGGCCGGCCGTCAGGATATCCCGGCTCCGACATCGCTCCCGTTTGCCTTCCAGGAGTACCGGCTGAGGAACGGCCTGCGCGTCATCCTTTCTGAGGATGACCAACTGCCGCTTGTGACCGTGGCCGTCGCTTACTCGGCTGGGACCCTGCGCGAGAAGCCCGGACAGGACGGTCTGGCCTATCTCCTCGAGAACCTGATGTTCCAAGGGTCGGAGAATGTCGCCCCGCTGCAGCACGTCGCCTTCATCCAGAAGGTCGGCGGCGAGCTCAACGCGACCACGACCCACGATAAAACCCTCTTCTACGAGACGCTTCCCTCGAACCAACTCGCCCTGGCCCTCTGGCTCGAGTCCGACCGCATGAAGTCCCTGGTCATCACCCCGGCCTCCATCGGGCGGACGCGGGACGAGCTGATCGTCGAGCACCAGGATCGTCTGGCCTCGGACCCCTACCTCGAGAGCTTTTTCCAATTCGACAGCCTCCTCTTCCCGGACTTCCTCTACGGCCATCCCCTCATCGGCTCCGGCCCCGGTATGGCCGTCCTGCCGATGTCCGACATTCTCGATTTCCACCGCACGTACTACGTCCCGAACAACGCCGTCCTCTGTGTCGTCGGCGCCATCGACATGGCTCGGACCCGCGACCTCGTCGCGAGGTACTTCGACTCCATCGCGCCGGGCCTGGACATCCCCTCCCCTCCCGGCCCTGAATTCAAGCGGGAGAATGACGCCGTCGTGCGATCCACCCGGGTCCCGTCCCGCAGTATGGGCTTCCACATGGGGTTCCGGTTCTTCCCGCTCCAACCGGGCGACGCGGCATGTTTGCGGCTCCTCGAGTACATCCTGCTCGAGGGCACGACCTCGCGTCTGAGGGACCGGCTGCTCCGGCGAGACCTCACGGCTTACTACCTGACCGGCGCACTGGATGAACGGCTCAGCATTTCGACCCTAAAGATCTTCTGCCTTGCGAATAATGCTCTCATGGTCGCGCGGTGCGAGAAGACCATCCTCTCGGAGATCGACAAGCTCAAGACGAACGCCGTGTCGCAGGAAGACCTCGCCAAGGCCCGGCGTAGGTTCAAGAGGGATTACCTCGACCGCCTGTCGACGAATTTGGGCAAGGCGCGATTCCTCATCGACGCCGTGCTGGCCGGCAAGGGCCTCGACGCGCTCGACAGGGACCTGGCCAACGTCCTCGGGGTCAGTCCTCAGATGCTGACGGCCTTTGCCAGCAAGTACTTCATCCCTCAGAACCGGATCGTCCTGGAGTTCGGGCCCCAATGAGAGCCCTGGCATCCCAGCGCTGTCCTCAAGGACAGACCTCGAGCGCTTTCCTCGCCGGGGCCGCCGTCGTCTTCGTCCTGGCCTCGCCTTCCGCCGCGCAGGAGCGGTTCCGAAGGACACCGCCCTTGCCCGACGCTCAGCGGCTCGAGCTCAAGCTCCCCGCCGTCGAGACGGTCATCCTCCCGAACGGGCTCACGGTGGCCACGGCCCGACGGCCGGAATCGTCCGTCGTTACCCTGCAGCTCGTCATTCGGGCCGGGGAGGCCGATTCGCCGGCCGAACGGCCCGGGGTGGCCGCGATGACGGCCCGCATGATCGGCAAGGGGACGAAGATGCTCTCGGCCGAATACCTGGCGAACATGATCGAGGCGCTCGGCGCCTCATTCACGGCGTCCGTCCTTCTGGACTACACGGTCCTGACCATGAACGTTCTCGACGAACAGCTCGACCGCGCGATCTACATTCTCAGGCTCATAACACTCGAGGCGGACTTCAGCGAGCGCGAGCTCGGCGCCGTCCGGCGAACGGCGTCCTTGGAGCTCTCTCAACAGAAGAAGAACCCTGAGGTCCTGGGCTGGAGGCAGCTTCTCGGCATCCTGTTCGAGGGCCATGCCTACCGGACCGCGATGTATAGCGAAGACGTCATCAAGTCCATCACGCCCCGGGACGTTACGTCCTTTTACAATCGCTTCTATAGACCGGGGAACGCCGTTGTCCTCGTGTCGGGGAACGTCGACGGCCAGGCCATGGCCCTGAAGGTGGCCAGCCACTTCGGGGCCTGGTCCGGTCAGTCCCCGGAAAGAGCGAGCCCTCCCCCTCCCCCGCCCAACGACAGGGAGAGGTTCTGCTATGTCGAAGCCCCCGACCAGTCGGCGTCCACTATCTTCGCCGGTAACGTTATCATGAACTCCTCGGACCCGGACTTTTTCCCCTTTCTGGTCCTGAAGCAGGTTCTGGGCGGGACGACCGGGAGCCGTCTGTTCATGAACCTCCGCGATGACAAGCGCTACGCCGCCTATGCGTTCAGCGATATGGAGATGTTCGGCTCCTGCGGGGTGTATTGGGCCCGGGCCCGGGTCAAACCCGAATCGACCGGGGCGGCCGCCCGCGAGATCCTCCGCGAGATCGGCGCCCTGGCCGCGGGGCAGGCCCTTCCTTCCGAGATCGAGGCGGCCAAATCCTACCTCATCGGGAACATGCCCACGCGGTTCGAGGCGCCGGGGGGATTTGCGGAGTGGATGGCGCGCTACGTCGCCCTGGGCCTCGGCCCTGGCCAGTGGGACAAGGGTCCAGAAGAGATCATGCTCGTCAACGTCGAGCGCGCCCGGGAGACGGCCAGGAAATATCTCGCTCCCCGGCCCGTCGTGGTCATCGTCGGCCGCCCGGAATGGATCGACCTCTACCTCGGCGACCTCGACCCGATCGAAGTCTATGATACCGGCGGACGGCTCAAGCAGGTCCTGCGCAAAGGAGAAACGCGATGAAGCTCGTCGAATGCGTCCCGAATTTCAGCGAAGGCCGGGACACGGAAAAGATCCGGGCCATCACTTGCGAGATCGAGACCGTGCCGGGTGTCAAGCTCCTCGACGTCGATCCCGGCGCCTCGACGAACCGGACCGTCGTGACTTTCATCGGCGCGCCGGAGGCCGTCAAGGAGGCCGCATTCCGTGCCATCGCCAAGGCGGCCGAGGTCATCGACATGCGCGCCCACAGGGGGGCCCACCCTCGCATGGGAGCGACGGACGTGTGCCCCTTCGTCCCCGTCTCCGGCGTGACGATGGAGGACTGCGTCAGGCTGGCCGAAGAGCTCGGGGCGCGGGTCGCGAGTGAGCTGAGCATCCCCGTCTACCTCTATGAAGCCGCCGCCCGCAAGCCCGAGCGCCGGAACCTGGCTGCGGTCAGGGCCGGCGAATACGAGGGGCTCGCCGAAAAGGTCAAGGACCCGCGTTGGGCGCCCGATTTCGGCCAGGCCGCCTTCAATCACAAATCCGGGGCGACCATCATCGGCGCCCGCGAGTTCCTGATCGCCTACAATTTCAACCTCAACACCCGCGATCGCAAGCTGGCCAACGAGATCGCTCTGAGCCTGCGCGAGAGCGGCCGGGCCGGGCGCGACAAGGACGGCAACATCGTCAAAGACGCCCGTGGCAATACCGTCAAGGTGCCGGGCAAGTTCAAGGAGGTCAAGTCCGTCGGCTGGTACGTCGAGGACTATGGGATCGCCCAGGTCTCGGTCAACTTCACGAATTATAGGACGACCCCCGTCCACGTTGTCTTCGACGAGGCCGTCCGGCTGGCCGGAAAGCTCGGCCTGCGCGTAACAGGGAGCGAGCTCGTCGGCCTCATCCCCAAGGAGGCGCTGCTCATGGCCGGGCGCTACTACTTCGAGAAGCAGGGCAAGAGCCCGGGCGTCCCCGAGGAGGAGCTCATCGGCATGGCGGTCCGCTCGCTCGGCCTGAGCGACGTCGTGCCCTTCGAGCCGGAGAAGAAGATCATCGAATACCAGGTCCGGGCGCCGGGCCTGGCGCTCGTCGGCATGACCCTGCGCGGCTTCGCCGACGAGCTGTCCATGGACTCTCCCGCCCCGGGAGGGGGGAGCGTCGCGGCGCTCTGCGGCGCGCTGTCCGCGGCGCTGGCCTCCATGGTCGCCAACCTGACCGTCGGCAAGAAGGGCTACGAAGCCGTCCGCGGCGACATGATCGCCACCGCCGTCAGGGCGCAGGCGCTCAAGGACGCTCTTCTCGATGCCGTCGATGCGGACACCCGGGCCTTCAACAAGGTTATGGAGGCGTTCCGCCTGCCTAAGACGACCCCCGAGCAGGCCGAAGAGAAAGACCGGGCCGTCGAGGAAGCGAACAAGGAGGCGACTCTCGTCCCCCTCGACGTCCTCGAAAAAGCCGTCGAAGCGGTCGGCCTGGCCAAAGCGGCCGCGGCCAAAGGGAACAAGAACTCGGTCAGTGACGCCGGCGTCGCCGGTCTCACGGGCCAGGCGGCCGGCGAGGGCGCGTATTACAACGTCCTCATCAACCTGGCCGGGATCAAGGACGCGAAGTTCTCGGACCAGGTCAGGCGCCGGGCGGCGGGATTCAAGAAGGCCCTCGACAAGGAAGGGAAAGCCGTCCGGGATATCATCACCAAAGCCTTGGCCTCGCCGAAAGCGGCCTGAGGTCAGTCCGATGCCGGGGGAACGCCTCGCCCCTTTTTCAAAAGGAAGAGCGCGGCGAAGGCGAGAAAACACAGGATGACGATCGCCGCCGAAGCGGGAATGTTGAGGACCAGCGACAGGCCCAGCCCGCCGGCCACACCGAAAACGGCGACGGCGGCCGAAGCGCGAACGGCCGTGCGAAAGCTCACCGCGACCTGAAGCCCGGCCGCGGCGGGAATGACGATCAGGGCGGCCACGAGCAGGATCCCGGCGACCTTCATCCCCAGGACGATGGTGACCGCTGTGAGGACCATCAGCAGGGTGTCCAGCCGGGCCACCTTGACTCCGGCGGCTCGGGCCGATTCCCGGTCGAAGGTCATGAAGAGGAGCTTGCCGTAGTTCAGCCAGACGGCGGCGAGAACGGCGGCGGCCAGCCCGACCGAAAGCCAGACCTCGAGCGGCTCGATGGCCAGGATATCCCCGAAAAGATAGGACATCAGCTCGACGTTGAAGCTCCGGGCGACGGAGGCCAGGAGAATGCCTACGGCCATGCCCAGGCTGCTGAAGATGCCGATGGCCGTGTCGCCGTGGAGGCCAGCCCGGCCCTTGAGCTTCACGATGGCCAGGGCCGCGGCGACGGCGACGACGAGGGCCGCCGCGAGCGGGAGCACGTTCAGGAAGAGGCCGAGGGCGACCCCGGCGAAGGCGATATGGGACAGGCCGTGGCCGATCATGGCGTCCTTGCGCAGGACGAGGAAGACCCCCAGCACGGCGCAAGCGACGGCGATGAGGACGCCGGCCAGGAAGGCCCGCTGAAGGAAACCGTAGGCGAAGAGGGCGTGCATCCGTGTGTCAGTGCTCGTGAGAGATGAGATGGTCTCCGTGGCCGATCATGTCCCGGAAGGCCTCCGAACGGCAGAAGGCCGCGTGGTCGCCGTGGTAGATGAGCTTCTGGTTGAGGCAGGCGACGCTGTTGACGTGCTTGTTGACGATGCCGATGTCGTGGGTGACGAGGACGATGGTCAGGCCCTCGCTCCGGTTCAGGCCGTCGAGCATGTCGTAGAAGGCGGCCTGCGTTTCGGCGTCGACCCCGGTCGTCGGCTCGTCGAGAAAGATGATCCGGGGCGACGTGACGAGGGCCCGGGCGATGAAGACGCGCTGCTGCTGTCCGCCCGATAGCCGCCCGATGGGCTCCTTGGCGGCCTCGGCCATCCCGACGGCCTCGAGGGCCCGGCCCACTTTGGCCCGGTCCTCCCGGGCGGAGGCGCTGGCCTGCCGGCGCCTGGATATGAGGGCCATCCCGACCACCTCTTCGACCGAAGCCGGGAAGAACGGATCGATGTGGGTCGCCTTCTGGGGAACATACCCGACCTTGTTCCAGTCGGTGAATTCCGCGGGCTTCTTGCCGAAGATCTCGACCTTGCCCGAGGACGGCAAAAGGAGTCCGAGGATGATCTTGACCAGGGTCGTCTTGCCCGATCCGTTGGGCCCGATGACGGCCAGGAAATCGCCTTTCTCGATGGCGAGATCGACGTTGATGAGGACGGGGGTCCCGTCATAGGCGAAGGAAACATTGCGGACGGAAACGAGGCTCATGCTCTCACCGGCAACCCAGGCCGTCCTTGAGGGCGGCCAGGTTCTCCTCCATGAGATCAAAGAAGCCGACCCCGGCAGCTTGCTGGTCGCGCGTCAGGTTGTGGCCGGCATGAAGGATGAGGGCCCGCCCGCCGATTTCGCGGACGAGAGTCCTCGAAAGATCGGGGGGCACCGAGTTCTCGACGAAGATCGCCCGGATGCCCTTCCGGCGGCAGAAATCGACGGCCTTCATGAGGTCCTTCGGCTTCGGCTGGGCGTCCGGGCTGAGACCGTAGAGGGCCGTCTGGACGATACCGTAGCGGCGGGCGAGATAGCCGAAGGCGCCGTGGCCGGCCAGGACGAGGTCCCGGCCGCGGCAGCCGGCCAATCCTTCGCGAAATTCGGCGTCGAGCTCCTTCAGGCGCCCGGTCAGCCGCGCGGCGTTCGCCGCGAACTCGGGTCCTCCGGCCGGGTCGATCCGGGTGAGCTCTTCGGCGATCCGGCCGGCGATGCGGACGTCAAGATCGAAATCGAGCCACACGTGGGGGTCGAGAGGGCCGTGGCCGTGTTTGTCGCCGGATTCTTCGTCCTCATCCGGGCCGGCGACGGCAAGTCCCGCCGCGGCCTCGAGCGTCCGGATGCGCCCCGGCGGGAAGGCCTTGATCAGATCGGGAAGCCAAGGCTCCAGGCCGGAGCCGATAAAAAGCAGCAGATCGCACTCGGAGAGGCGGGCGATGTCGGCGGGCCGCGGCTGCCAGGTGTGGACTCCGGCGCCGGGCGGAAGAAGAAGGCTCGCCTCCCCTCTCTCCCCCGCGACTGTCCCGGCGAACTCCTTGAGCGGGAACACGGTGGCCAAGATACGGATCTTCTCAGGCGGCGGCGCGGCCCCCAAGGAGCAGGCGGCCAGAAAGACGACAAGAAGGGCGCGAAGAAGGGCTCTCATCACCCGAATTATACCCTCGGGGGCGTCTTGAATCCACCGCATATTTGTGGCATCATGCGGGTCTCGGCATCCCATCCCAAAGGAGCATCTTATGGCCACATCTCTCAACGAGCTCGATCCCAAACTTCTCTGGAAGCATTTCGCCAAGATCTTGACCATCCCCCACTGCTCGGGAAATGAAAAGCCTCTCGGCGATTACGTTCTGTCCGTCGCGGCGTCGCTCGGCCTGCCCGGCAAGCGCGACAAGGTCGGCAACGTCCTTGTCAGCAAGCCGGCCACCGCCGGACGCGAAAGCGCGGTCGGCGCCATCCTCCAAGGCCATCTCGACATGGTCTGCGAGAAGAACTCCGACAAGGTCCACGACTTCTGTAAGGACCCGATACAGGCGGAGATCAAGGGCGAATGGGTCTATGCCAAGGGCACGACGCTCGGGGCGGACAACGGCATCGGCCTGGCCGCTGCCCTCGCTGTCATGGAGGACAAGGCGCTCGTCCATGGCCCGCTCGAGTTCCTTTTCACTGTCGATGAGGAGACGGGGCTGACCGGGGCCAACAAGATCCAGAAGGGGTTCCTCGCCGGCCGGATGCTGCTCAACCTCGACAGTGAAGACGAGGGGACCTTCACCATCGGCTGCGCCGGCGGCGCGGATTCGACCCTGACCTTGCCCCTCGACAGGAAGAAATCGGCTTCGAAGAACCTCTACAAGCTCCACGTCCACAGCCTCCGCGGCGGCCACTCCGGCCTCGATATCAACCAGGGCCGGGGCAACGCCATCAAGCTCCTCGCCCGGATGCTCGGGCAGGCCCAGACGGCGGCCAAGTTCGAGATCATCAGCGTTGAGGGCGGCAGCAAGCACAACGCCATCCCCCGAGAGGCAGTGGCCCTGCTGGCCTGCCCGCCCATCCAGGTCCGGTCCATGACGACGGCCTTCAAGAAGGCTTTCGACAAGATCAAGGTCGAGTACAAGGCCGTCGAGCCCGGCGCCGCGTATTCCCTCGAGGCTGCGGCCGGCAAGGATTTTGCCCTGACGCAAGACTGCCAGCGCACGCTGGTCAACTTCCTCATCGCCCTGCCCCACGGCGTCATCGCCATGCACCCCGAGATCGCCGGGCTGACCGAGACCTCGACCAATCTGGCCATCGTCAGGACAGGCAAGGCGGCGTTCGAGGTGCTGTGCAGCTCAAGGAGCTCGGTCGCCTCGGCCCTCGAGGCCACGCGCGAGATCATCAAATCCGTCTGCGCCCTGGCCGGGGCCAAGCCCGATCTCAAGGACGGTTATCCCGGCTGGATGCCCAACCTCGACTCCTCTCTTCTCAAGAAGCTGAAGGAGCTCTACGTCAAGACCTTCGGCAAGGACGCCGAGGTCGTGGCCGTCCACGCCGGCCTCGAGTGCGGCATCATCGGCGAGAAGTTCCCGGGCATGGACATGATCTCCTTCGGGCCGACGATGAAGAATCCCCACTCGCCCGAGGAACACGTCCACATCGGCTCGGTCGAGAAGTTCTGGACGTTCCTCACGGCGGCCGTCGACGGCCTGTCGTCCTAAAAAAATGGGGACGTTTCTGTTTTCCTTCGGGCAAGATAGAAACGTCCCCCTTTCATAGATCTCATGATAGGCCGGCTAGAGTGAAAAGACGGAAATTTCTGGCCGTCGCGGGTCTCGTGGCCGCCGCCGTGTCACGGGCGTGCGTCGGCTTCAAAAGGAGCAAGATCATGAAGAAACAGGTCCAGACCGACAAGGCACCGAAGGCCATCGGCCCCTATTCCCAGGCCATTATCGCCAACGGCTTCGTCTTTTGCTCGGGCCAGATCCCCATCGATCCGGCCACCGGAGAGCTCAACACCGGCACGATCGAGGACCAGACCCGGCAAGTGCTTAAGAACGTTGGGGCCGTCCTCGAGGCGGCCGGCTCGTCCACCGATGACGTCGTCAAAACAACGGTCTTCCTCAACGACATGAACGATTTCGCGAAGATGAATGCGGTCTATGCCGAGTTCTTCAAGGCCCCGAATCCGGCCCGGGCGGCTGTCCAGGTCGCCCGGCTGCCGCGCGACGTCAAAGTGGAGATCGAGGCGATAGCCCTCGTCAAGTAGACCCCGTTTCGGGCTCTCCGCTCGTTCGGCCGCCCTTTCCCGGCCACCGTGCTCAATGTGTTTGGCGAATCCAGACCCAGAGCTTATAGACCGAGACTGACGGTTCCTGTAAAATAGCCCCGTCATGCCGTTATACGAATACGCGTGTCAGAAGTGCGGGAAGAGGTTCGAGTGCCTCGTGACCCCTGGCAAAGAAAAGGACATCGTCTGCGCCGAATGCGGCTCGGCGGATGTCCAGAAGCTGATCTCGTGTTTCGGCATCGGCGGCGGTTCCAGCCGCATCAAAGCCTCCTCCTCGGGCTGTCACAGCTGCTCGGGCAAATCCTGCAGCACCTGCCACTAGGGACAAATCCCGGTTGGGAAAGGTCGTTTTGAAACGGATCGTACCGGATGGACATGGATAAGAAAGGGCGCGTTGTCGCCGCCCTCTATGCGGTATTCTTCGGAGGATTCACATCTCTTGTCATTTGGAATGAATGGGCCAACCGGCTTTTTGCCAAATCCCTGGATTCCTTATGTACGCCCGTGCGTCTCTGCTACGGTCTCTTCTTCGGTAGCAATGATGCCTATCTAGGGCTGTACTTCATCGCGTGCATTGTCTACATGGCCGGCCTTGGCTGTGCGCTAGGCTATTTTCTCCACAAGCTCCTCAGCAAGGCACGGCGAAGGCCGCCCAGGCCGTAATGCCCGGTTCCTTGACTTCCCGCGGCCGTTGCCTGTTTAATAAGCCCTCGGCCATGGCGTATACGACCAGAACTGCTTCCGTCCGGGTCGGGGTGGATACCGGCGGGACGTTCACGGATTTCGTCATCTGGCGGGACGGCAAGCTCTCCAACCGGAAAGTCCTCTCGACCCCTCAAGATCCGTCGCGGGCGATCATCGAAGGTGTCGGCGATATCTTAGAGCGATCCCCTGCCGTGTTCATCGTCCACGGTACGACCGTGGCCACCAACGCGCTTCTCCAGCGAAAAAGCGGGCGCGTTGCCCTGATCACGACCGCCGGCTTCGAGGACGTCTTGGCTATCGGCCGGCAGACGCGCCGGAACCTTTACGCGCTCCAACCCGAGAGCCGGTCCGAGCTTATTCCGGCCGCGCGCAGGTTCGGGCTGCATGAAAGGACGCTCGCCTCGGGGCGGGTCGAAAAACCGACCCGTCGGGCCGAAGTCCGCCGGCTCATTCAAAAGATAAAAAGAACCGGTGCCGAGGCCGTGGCCGTATGCCTTCTCCATTCCTACGTCAACCCCGAGAACGAGGAGATCGTGGCCCGTGAGCTCGAGCGTTCGGGTCTGCTCTTCACCATCTCGAGCCGGCTACTTCCCGAACACCGCGAGTTCGAGCGGACGTCGACGACGGCCGTCAATGCGTCCCTCATGCCGGTCATGGACCGCTACCTCGGCGAACTCGACCGGCGCATTGGCCGGGCCGACCTGCGCATCATGCAATCCAACGAAGGCTACATCTCGCCGGCCCGGGCCAGGGTCGAGCCCATCCGAACGGCCCTTTCCGGCCCGGCAGGGGGCGTGGTCGGGGCGCGCCTTCTCGCCCAAACGGCCGGCTTCCCCAACGTGGTCAGCTTCGACATGGGCGGCACCTCGACGGATGTCTCCCTCATCGAGGGCGGCATCCGGCGGACACACGAGGGCCGGGTCGGCGACTTCCCGATCCGTTTGCCCCTCATCGATATTCATTCTGTCGGGGCCGGAGGCGGCTCCATCGCCACCGCCGACCGCGGCGGCTCGCTCAGGGTCGGCCCGCAGAGCGCGGGCGCCGATCCCGGGCCGGCCTGCTACGGCAAGGGCGATCTCCCCGCCGTGACCGACGCCAACCTCTGTCTCGGCCGTCTGGACCCGGAATTCTTCCTGGGCGGAAAGATGAAGGTCTTTCCCGAGCGCAGCGCGACGGCCGTCTCGCGGCTGGGACGCGCGATCGGCAAGTCGATGATCGATACGGCCCTCGGCATGGTGGCCATCGCCAACGCCAACATGGAAAAGGCCATCCGCGTCATCTCCGTCGAGCGCGGCGTCGATCCGCGCGCCTTCGCCCTCTTCTCCTTCGGCGGGGCGGGCGGCATGCACGCGGTCGAGATGGCCGCCCATCTGGACATGCCGACCGTCATCGTCCCGCGCAACGCCGGGGTCCTTTCCGCCTTCGGTCTGCTTGTGTCCGACCCCGTCAAGGATTACACCCAGTCCCTCATGCGGACCGATGCCCAGGTAAGCCTGTCGCAGCTCGAGGCGGGATTCCGGGCCTTGGAGGAAAGGAGCCGCCGGGACATGGCCGAGGATGGATTCGGCCCGGCCGAAATCGTTCTCGAGCGCTCGCTCGACTGCCGCTACCTCGGGCAATCCTACGAGATCGATGTTCCTTACAGAAACGCCCGGACGTCCGGACAAGCCTTCCTCGAGGGCTTCCATCGTCTCCACAGACGTCTCTATTCGTATCGCCATGACCGCCGGCCGGTCGAGATCGTCAATCTCCGCGTCAAGGCCGTGGCCGTCACTCCCAAGATCCCCCTCGAGCGCAGCCCGCGATCGCGCTCAATGGACCCGAAGGCGCTCGTCAGAAAACAGAAGATCCACACCGGCCGTGTCCTTCGCGACGGGGCCGTCTATGACAGATCCAGGCTCGGCGCCGGTAATGCCATCGCCGGTCCGGCCCTCGTCATCGACCCTGAATCCACGACCTTCCTGCCGCCGGGCTATCAAGCCCGCGTCGACGGCTATCTCAACCTGATCGTCCGCAAGGCGGCCTGATGATGAACAAGGTCGACCCGATCGAGCTCGAGCTCTTCAAGAACGTCTTCGTCGCCATTTCCGAAGAGATGGCGGCCGTCCTCGGCCGGACCGCCCTTTCGCCCAACATCAAGGAACGGAAGGATTTCTCCTGCGCCCTCTTCAACCGGGATGGTGGGACCCTGGCCCAGGGCTCTCACATTCCCGTCCACCTCGGGGCCATGCCTCTGTCCGTCCAGGCCGCCCTCGGGGCGGTGACCTTCGAAAGGGGCGACCTTGTCATCCTCAACGACCCTTATAGGGGCGGCACGCACCTTCCCGACATCACGTGTATCTCCCCCGTTTTCATGGGCGGCAAGCTCGCCTTTTTCGTGGCCAACCGGGCCCATCACTCTGACGTCGGCGGCATGACCCCCGGGTCCATGCCCCTGGCGACCGAGCTTTTCCAGGAAGGACTGATCATCCCTCCCCTCAAGCTCTATTCACGCGGCCGGCTCAACCAAGCCGTCTTCGACCTCTTGCTCGCCAACGTCAGGACCCCCGACGAGAGGCGCGGCGACCTCCTGGCCCAGGTCGCGGCCAACGAGATCGGCCGGGCGCGGCTCGAGGAGGCCGTCGGCCGTTACGGCCTGGCGAAGGTCCGCCTTTATGCCGGGCTCATCCAGGACTATTCGGAGAAGTTCCTGCGTCAGACTCTCCGCGATATTCCCGACGGTGATTATGAATTCTTCGACCACCTCGACGACGACGGTATCTCCGCCCGGCCTATCAAGATCGGGGTCAGGATCTCCATTCGCGGCGACCATGCCGTCATCGACTTCGGCTCCTCGAGCCCTCAAACTACGGGGGGCGTCAACGCCAACTTCGCCATCACCTGCTCGGCGGTCCTCTACGTTTTCCGCTGTCTGGTCGAAGAGGACATTCCCTTCAACACGGGGCTGATGAGGCCGCTCGAGATCCGGGCGCCCAAGGGGTCCATCGTCAATGCCGTGTTCCCGGCCGCCTGCGCCGGCGGGAACGTCGAGACTTCGCAGCGCATCGTCGATGTCCTTCTCGGCGCTTTGGCCAAGGCCCTGCCGGAGAAGATCCCGGCAGCGAGCCAAGGGACGATGAACAATGTCGCTTTCGGCGGCTACGACCCCGGGAGGAAGCGGCACTTCGCCTATTATGAGACGATCGGCGGCGGTATGGGAGCGGGGCGGAACGCCCCCGGGCTCAACGGCGTCCATACGCACATGACCAATTCCCTCAATACGCCTCTCGAGGCCCTCGAAAATTACCTGCCTCTTAAGATCCGCGCTTACGGCCTCAGAAAGGGTTCCGGCGGTCGGGGCGCCCAGGCGGGCGGCCAGGGCATCGTCCGCGAATACGAGTTCCGAGTCCCGGTCGACCTGACCGTCATCTCCGAGAGGCGGCGTTTCGCCCCCTACGGGGTCCGCGGCGGCGGCCCGGGCGTAAAGGGCCGGAACTCGGTCATCTCCGGCGGACGCACCCGGATCGTCGGCTCCAAAGCCAACGTCAAGCTCGGCCCCGGGGACGCGCTCAGGGTCGAGACGCCCGGCGGCGGGGGCTACGGCAAGCCCCGCGGCTAGCCTTTTGCATCCTGAGACTTAGGGATCAAAGGGTGTTTCCCCCGGAACTGGATTCATGGCCCGCGTTGGCTCTATAATCAGAACCGGGTTCGGTTGTGAAACAAGCGAAACTCGACGAAACCAGGAGTGGGGGAATATGAGGAAGCCGGCGCTTATCATCCTCGTTCTTTCTCTTTTTCTCTGCTGCGGACGTGGTCAAGAACGAGTGCGAAGGATCGTCACCGACGGCGTGGATACCGTGCTCAATGGGATCGATCCCTATGTCCTGAAGGACGAACCCGGACGCCTGCGACTGGAAAAGATGTTTTCGATCGATACCGAGGACGAAAACCAGCTCAGGGCGGGCCTGACGGACATCGAAACCTTTGACGTCGACGGGGCAGGGAACATCTATCTCATCCAGTGGAATACCAAGGGAAATTATATCTACAAATACGACAAGGACGGAAAGCTGCTCACCTCGTTCTGCCGGAATGGTCAAGGTCCCGGAGAGATCGAGTGGGGCGGGACCGTCATGGCCGGCGCTTCCGGGGAACTGATAGCCAAGGATCCATCGCAACCGAAGTTCTTGGTCTATCGCGATGACGGGCGATTTTTGCGAGAGACGCGCCTGCCTCGTATCCTGGGAATCGATCGAGTCTTCGACGACGGATCGTATCTTGTCTCGTGGCAGGATAACGACAATGAGCTCGAGAACGATATCGATCATGTGGCCTTATGCGACTCCGGCTTCGACAACATGAAGGAGCTCGGCAGGCATGAATTCCCGAATAGGATGATGGCCAAGAATATCATCGTCGGGCAGGACGCTTTCATTTTTGGCGCATCCAAGGACAACCTCTTCATCGGGAACTCGTCTTGGGGCTATGAGGTCCGCGTCCTCAGCCGGGACGGCAGATTGGTGCTCAAGATCCGGAAAGAGTATCGGCCCGTCCCCATCGACGGGGAATTCAGAAAGGCCTTTCTGGCCCGCTTCTCCGAGGGGTCGCCCTGGAAGGAAAAATATCGTTTCGCGGACAACTGGCCTCCCTTTCGGTACCTTTTTGCGGACGACGAAGGCCGACTTTATGTCATGACCAGGGAGACGGGACCGAATGCCGGGGAATTCCAGTATGACATTTTCAACGCCCAAGGAGCGTTTGTTGGCCGGATGAGCCTTGGCAATTCTGGCCTGTCCTACCCAAATACCGCCCGCGCGAGAAAAGGCCGGATGTATTCCCTCAATGAAAAGCCAAGCGGATACAAGGAACTGGCCGTCTATCGGATGATCTGGGAGGAATAATGATCAAAAAGGCTCTGGCGCTCATCCTGCTATTGGCGGCCTGGGCCGCCGTCCCCGTTGACTCAGTTGGCGCGTCGGATTCGTCGTTGACGATGCCGGTGCGAGGCGTCTGGATGCACCCCGGCTTCTTCGGCCCCGACAAGGCCGCGGCCGTCGAAAAGATGCGAACGACCCTCGACGAATATGCCAAAGCGGGCATCAACACGCTGATCATGCTGGTCAAGAACACCTCGGGACACGTCTACTACGCCAGCGAGATCGGCGTTCCCGACGGGGCCTTTCAATGGGACTTCTTCGGGGTCTTCCTGGAAGAGGCCAAAAAGCGAAAGATGGAGGTCCATCCCTGGTTCTGCGTCTTCCCCGAATCGGCCATCCTCGGCGAGGTCCGCCGGCACCCCGAATGGCTTATCGCGTCACCGAAGCGCGAGATGGTCGGGGCCGTCAACCCCGCCCTGCCCGCCGTTCGCGATTACGAGATCCGCCTCATGCTCGAGGTCGTCCGGAAGTACGATGTGAACTGGGTCCATCTCGACTACATCCGCTATCCCTGCGAGCCGGCAGAGCCGTTCTTCAGCTTCGACGCGGAGACGCTCCGTCTGTTCAAGGAGGATACGGGCATCGACATGGCCGCGGTCAAGGCCCGCGACACGGGCAACCCGGCCTGGAACGTCTGGCTCCGCTGGAATACGGACCGGGTGACCGTCTTCGTCCGGGAACTCAAGGATGCGCTAAAAACGACCGGCCGCAGGGTCAAGATCAGCGCCGCCGTTTTCCCGGACGCCGTGAACGCCCGGGTCATGATCGGGCAAGACTGGGCCACTTGGGGGCGCGAGGGGCTCGTCGATATGCTCAACCCTATGCTTTACACGAACGACTCCAAGCTCTTCGAGACGCTCACTCGAGAAGCGGTCGGCGCCGTCAAAGGGAAAACGCTCGTCTGCCCTGGCATAGGGATCGGTACGTCCCATAATCAGAACACTCCCGAGGGGATGATCGAGCAGCTGCGGCTGAGCAAGGCCCTCAAGGCCGACGGAGTTATCTTTTTTTCCTCGAACAGCCTCAAGCAGGCCTTCCTCGACGCCCTCAAGATCCTTAAGTAAGCTCTATCTTCTCCATCCGGGAATCCCTCGCGAGGCGGCGAGGGATGTCGTTCCAAGGCCCCCGTGCTGGAAGGGGGACCGGCGGGAAGCGGAGTCTTCGAAGCGACCTGCAGAATTGCGGCCGAGCACTCGAGGCCGCGATTCTGATAAATATCTTCTATGATTGCGAAACGCAAGCCCCCCGGCTCTTTATTCTTTCCTCCATCTTATCCTCTGGCTGCCTCGGTTTCACGAACCACCCTTCTATCCGCGCCATGATGCGCACTATAGCGTTCGATCTCGGCTCCTAAACCTGAGTATGAACGCGACCCTCGCGGGCCCGTTAGATATTTAACTAGGCAGCCGATGGTTTTGCTATTCCAGGGAGATACTCCCTCCTTTCAGTGAGGATCCGATAGATGATCGTTAGCAGCCGCCGGGCCACTGCGACCTTGGCCACGTTCGGCCCCTTCCTTTTGGCCAGCCGCTGGTAGAGGATGCGGAGGCCGAGATCCTTCTTGATCGACGGATAGACCGCCTCGAGCGCCGCCCACCGCAGCCAGGCGCTTCCTTGCTTTGTGATGTGCCCATGGAACTGACGCTCCCCGGACGCGTAGGTCGAGGGCACTACGCCGGCATAGGCATGGAGCTGCGCCGGGCTGGCGAAGCGCCGGATATCGGCGATCTCCACGGCCGCCAGAACCGAAAGCGTGGTCGCAAAACCCGGCACCGTGTCGATCCTCGAAGCCTCCTCGAGCTGGCTGTAGATAGCTTCCACGAGGCCGTCCGACTGCTTGATGTGAGCCGTGACCTCCCGGTGTCCCCGAACGAGATCGTCCAAGATCATCTTGTCCTCACCAGCCAACGGCAACGTCTTCAAAATATCCAGCCCTTTTTGGGTGAACAAGCTCCGCTCTTGTCTTTCCACCTCCAGGCGGATCTCCTCGCTCTGCTGGGCCAGGAGAGCCCGGATCTTGTTCCGTAGCTCCGTTTGCTTCCGCACCCAGTGTGCCCGAAGCCTCATCACCCGTTGTGCCCGCCGGTTCCAAGCCTCGCGCTGATAAACCTCCGGGATTAGTCCCACCCGCAACAGCTGGGCCAGCGTCCGGGAGTCCCGCTTGTCGGTCTTGATCCGGGCGTGGGCGATCGCCTTGACCTCGACCGGGTTGGCCATCTTCACCTCCCCGCCGAGCTCCCGAAGCAGGTCCGCCATCACGTAGGACGACCGGCCAGCCTCCAAGACGGCCCTGAACGGATGGAACGGTCTCAGGAACTCCTCCGCGTACCGCCGGAAGTTCGGCACACGGCCGTTCTTCAGCTCCCGTCCGTCCTCATCGAGCACCGTCATCACAGAGGCTTGCTTGTGATGGTCCACACCAATAAAATACAATTGCGCACCTCCTTGAGATTAGTTACCCAACGGGCAATCTAACATAGGTTACCCGCCAAGGAGGTGCGTTTCGCAATCATGCTACCTGAGTCGAGTGTTTTCTTAAGATAATTCTTAAAAGCACGGCTCCGAGTCGCTCCGCCGCGCTTTTAATGGTCGCTCCGGGGGCTCCGCTCCCCGTAGGCGGGGGCAAGGGACGATATCCCGAGCTCAGCCGAGAAGAGGGATTCCCTGCCGCCGAAATTGGGGCTGGGCTAGATCTTCTTGAGCTTGTCCTTCTCGATGAGCAGCATGCCCTGGTACGAGACGTAGTTCAGGAGGATCATCACCCGCTCGCTGTCTCCGACTTCCTTGCGGAAGATGCCCTTGAGGCCCTTGAGCGGGCCCTCGACGACTTCGATCTCGTCCCCGACACCCGGCTCCTCACCGTATCTTTCGAAAACGATGAGCCCGTCCCGTTCCCGTGCCTTGATGCCCTCGACGATCTCCGTGAGAATGGGCGTGGGGCCGGCGTCGTTGCCGACCACGCGCTTGACGCCGCGCGTGTATTTGACCATCTGGAACTGGTCCGGGAATTCGAACTGGAGAAAGGCGTAGCCGGGGAAGAAGGGGACGATGCGCTTCTCCCGGACGTACTTAGGGCAATAGATCGTAAAGCCGCCCTCGATGAAGAGCCGTTCGACCTGGCTCTCTTTCTTCGGCCGCGTGTTGACGACGTACCAGAGCGGCATCAGCGCCCCTTCCCCTTGTCCGTGAGTCCCATGGCCTCGTAGACAAGAGGTCTGCGGTCCTCGAGGAAATGGCGCGCGGCGTGCGACGCCGTATTCTTGGCGAAATTGCAGTCCGCGTAGAGGATGTGGTCGCGCCCGCGCGGCGCCCGGGCGATGACGCGGCCATCGGGGTCGGTCACAAACGATTCACCGGCGAACTCGAGGCCCTCCTCGCGCCCGACCCGGTTGACGAGGGCGGCGTAGTAGCCGTTCTGGAAGGCGGACACCTGGAGCTCGGCCTCGAAGATGCCCTCGGTCCACTCCCCCACCGTCCCGGCCTGCGGCACGATGACGAGGTCGGCGCCGGCCAGGCGCAGGCCCCTCATGTACTCGGGGAAATGACGGTCATAGCAGATGGCCACGCCGACCCGTCCTGCCGCGGTCGAAAAGACGAATCCTTCCCGGTCGCCGGGCGTATAATAGCCGCGTTCATGGAAGCCGGGGCCCTCCATGATGTGGACCATGCGGGTGACGCCGAGGATCGTCCCGTCCGCGTCGATGACGGGCGAAGAATCATAGGTCCGGTCTCCGTCGCGCTCGAAGAGGTTCAGGACGACCACGGTCCCCGTACGTCGGGCCAAGGCGCTGAAAAGATCGGTCGTCGGTCCGGGGATCGTCTCGGCCAGCGTGGGGCTCGCGGCGGTCGCCGGAGCCTGCGGATAGAAGCGGGTGAAGGCCAGCTCGGCGAAGGCGATGAGGTTCGCGCCGCTCTGGACCGCCTCCAGGAAGGCGGATTCGCCCCGGGCCCGGTTCCCGGCCGGGTCACCCCCGGCGTGCTGCTGGACGAGGGCGATTCTCAAGCCCGGCAGGCCTTTTCGATGTCGGCGACCGTCTTGGGGATGGGCGGCCCGAGGACCTTGTGGCCCTTCTCCGTGACCAGGACATCATCCTCGATCCGGGCCCCGCCGAAGTCGAGGAACTTCTCGACCGCGTCGTAGACAATGAATTCCCTGTGCTTCTTCTCCTTCCGCCACAGATCGAACAGGGCGGGGATGAAATAGATCCCGGGCTCGACGGTCATGACATGGCCGGGACGGAGTTCCCGGGCCATCCGGAGATAGGCCAGCCCGAACTGGGTGCTCCGCTCGACCTTCTCGCCATAGCCGACGTTGTTCTCGCCGTAATCCTCCATGTCGTGGACGTCGAGGCCGAGGTTGTGGCCGAGGCCGTGGGGGAAGAAAAGGGCGTGGGCGCCCGCGGCGACGGCTTCGGCGGTGTCGCCCTTCATCAGGCCGAGACCTTTCAGGCCGTCGGCCATGATCCGGGCCGTCTGGAGATGGATGTTCTTGAAGTTGATGCCGGGTTTTATGGATGTGATGGCCGATGCCTGGCCGGCCAGGACGATCTCGTAGACGTCCTTCTGACGGGCGTTGAAGCGGCCGCCGACGGGAATACTGCGGGTGATGTCGGAGGCATAGCCGCTGGCGGCTTCGGCGCCACAGTCCATGACCAGGAGGCGCCCCTTGACCAGGAGGTTGTCGTGGGCATGCATGTGGAGGGTCTGTCCGTTGATCGTGACGATGGGCGGGAAGGCCAAATGCATGCCGTAGGCGAGGGCGATCCCCTCCATGGCCCCGGAGATCTGGTATTCATAACGTCCCGGTTTGGCCAGCTTCATCGCGGCCTGGTACATCTCGTGACTGACGGCCACCGCGGATTCGATCTCTCGGATCTCCTCCTTGGACTTGAGGAGGCGCTGGTCGACCGAGGCCTTGATGAACGCGGCCGAGGCCTTGGCCTTGAGGTCCTTAATGGGGATGCCGAGAAGATCGCTTAAGACAATGGCGTTGTCGGGCCGGTAGGGCGGGAGATAGTGGACGGGCCGTCCGGCGGCGATGGCCTGGCGCACGGTTTCATCGAAGGCGGCGCGGGGGGCGGTGCGGCGGACGCCGACTTCGAGGGCCCGGTCCTTGAGCTTGGGCAGGTTGCCCATCCAGATGATGTCCTCGATGCCGATGTCCTCGCCGTAGAGCGTGTTCGTTCCCTCGTCCGCGTCGACGATCGCGGCCAGGCCGGGCGAAGAAAGGCCGAAAAAGTACAGGAACGAGCTGTCCTGTCGATAATGATAGGAATTGGCCGTGTAGTTCATCGGGCTCTCTTCGTTGGCCAGGAACAGCATCAGGCCCGATCCCACGGACTTCCTCAGGAGCTTCCGTCTTTCGATATAGGTCGCGGCTTTGAACATGTTCGTCCTCCTCGTGACGTCTCTCGAGAATTTTATCACAGGACTCATTCGGATTGAAACGTTTATGACGCGATGATATGATTCCTCGATATTCGGACAGGAGGTCGGGCATGGGCGGTCTCTTCGGGGTCGTCGGCAAGGACGATATCGTCGAGGACCTCTACTACGGCACGGATTACCACTCCCACCTGGGCACCAAGCGGGGCGGCCTGGCGGCCGGCAACGGCGCGGGCATCGTCCGTTATATCCACAACATCGAGAACGCCCAGTTCCGATCCAAGTTCGGCGACGACGTCGGCAAGCTCCACGGCACGCAGGGCATCGGCGTCATCAGCGATTACGAGGACCAGCCCCTCCTCATCCGGTCCCACCTGGGCAACTATGCCATCGCCACCGTCGGGGTCATCAAGAACATCGACGAGCTCGTCGAACGGGCCTTCCGGGGCAAGTGCCTCCACTTCTCGGAGATGCGCGGCGGCGAGATCAATCCGACCGAGCTCATCGCGGCCATGATCAACAGGGAAGACACCTTCGAGGACGGCATCCGGGTCGTCTGGGAGTTCATCGAGGGGTCTTCGTCCATCCTCATCCTGACCGACGGCGCGGTCCTCGCGGCCCGGGACAAGTTCGGACGGACGTCCATCGCGCTCGGCAAGAAGCCGGGCCGCATCGCGGCCTCCATGGAAACGTGCGCCTTCCCCAATCTCGGTTTCGAGGTCGATCGGTATCTCGGCCCCGGCGAGATCGTGCGGCTCACGCCCGAAGGGGCCGAGACGCTCGTCCATCCCGGCAAGAAGCTCCAGATCTGCGCCTTCCTCTGGGTCTACTACGGCTATCCCGCCTCGAGCTACGAGGGGATCAACGTCGAGACCGTGCGGAACCGCTGTGGCGCGCTCCTGGCGCGGAACGACGACGTCAAGGTCGACCTCGTCGCCGGCATCCCCGATTCCGGCATCGGCCATGGGCTAGGGTACGCGGGGGAGGCGGGCATCCCGTTCCGCCGGCCTTTCGTCAAATACACGCCGACCTGGGCCCGGAGCTTTATGCCCCAACACCAGGATATCCGCGATCAAGTCGCCCGGATGAAGCTCATCCCCATCCGCGAGATCATCCAGGGCCACAAGCTCCTGTTTTGCGAGGATTCGATCGTCCGCGGCACCCAGCTCAAGGACACGATCCAGCGCCTCTATGAATCCGGTGCGGTCGAGGTCCACATGAGGCCGGCCTGCCCGCCCCTCACCTTCGGCTGCAAGTACCTGAATTTCTCGCGGTCCCGCTCGGAGCTCGATCTCGCAGCCCGCCGGGCCATCGCCGCGCTCGAAGGGCCGGACGCCCGGAACGTCGGGGACTACGTGCGGGCCGGGTCGGAGAAATACGAGGCCATCGTCGACTGGATCTCCCGCAAACTCAGCCTGACGACGCTCCGCTATCAGCGGATGGAGGATATGGTTACTGCGATCGGGCTGCCGAAAGAAAAGCTCTGCACATACTGCTGGGACGGCGTCGGCACGGAATGGGCCAGGAGCGGACGGATCGAGGCCCCCAGCCTCATCCCCAAGCTCGGCGGAGGCCAGACATGAAAAGGGCGTTAGCGGTCTTTTGGATCTGTCTTCTCCTGGCTTTCTGTTCGACCACGAAGTTCATCCCGCCACAGCCCCGTAAGATCCAAACGGCCTTTCCTTGCGATAAGCCCTTTGACACCGTCTGGCAGGCCACGATCGAAGCCATCGCCGAGCTCAACTTACCGATCGGTCACTTTGAAAAAGACTCGGGGCTGATAACGACAGAGTGGATGAACTTTCCGGCGCAAAACCCCAAGGACGGATACTGCGATTGTGGCCAAGCGCTGGTCCCCACAAACCCGGACGATAAGGAACGCTATCAAGCTCAGGCCACCTATGATGTGCGTGGTCACTTTAATATCTTCGTCAAGAGGCTGGATGCGGGGAGATGCGAGATCAAGATCAATTCCGTATTCGAGACGGGACACGTGTCCTGCGTTTCGACCGGCCGACTGGAAGCGGGCCTCAACAGGATCATTCAGAAAAATATCGGGAACTGAAAACGGAGAACGAGGCCTGCGCCTCGTCGCTATGGGGAAAACGCTGATATTCGGTTGGTAGCGGGGGTTGGATTTGAACCAACGACCTCCGGGTTATGAGCCCGACGAGCTACCAGGCTGCTCTACCCCGCGGTACAGGCTTCATTATATCAAATCGGCCCCCATTGTCAACGCTTCTTGAATCGCCGCCCCGAATTCGCTATAATCCTTTTTTATTTTCTTCGTCCGGTATATCCCCCGAAGGAAAACCAAAGTGAAGATCTGTCTCGTCGGTCTGCCCCAGTCAGGGAAAAGCTCGCTCTTTTCGGCCCTGACCGGCGCGTCCACCGAGACGCCGGCGGCCAAAGGCGCGGACCCCATCGCCGTCGTCAGGGTGCCGGACCCGCGTCTCGAGAAGCTCGCCGCCATTTTCGAGCCCAAGAAGAAGACGGCCGCGGCCATCGAGTTCGTCGAGCTCCAGGGGATCTCCGCTGGGGATGCGAAACAGACCTCTTTCAGTGATCAGTTCCTGGGCAAGCTCAGGACGGCCGATGCCCTTCTCGCGGTCGTCCGGTCGTTCCGCGATCCGGTTGTGCCGCACCCCCATAATTCCGTCGACGCCCGCCGTGACCTGGCCGCCATCGAAACGGAATTCCTCTTGTGCGACTTGGCCATCATCGAGACGCGGTCCGACAAGCTCCGGAAACAGATCGCGGCCAAGAAGAGCGACCGTGACGTCCGGGAGCTCGCCGCCCTCGACAAGTGCAAGGCCGCACTCGACGCCGAGACGCCCCTCCGCCGCATCGACCTGTCGGAGGACGAAGAGACGCTTCTCCGGGGCTTCCGCTTCCTGACCCGCAAGCCCCTCATCGCCGTCGTCAACCTCGACGAGGACGAGATCCGGGACGAGGCCGGGGCGCTGGTGTCCTTTGGCGATTGGGCCTCCCAGTCCCGGTCGGCGGTCGTCGGACTCTCCGCCCGGCTTGAAAGCGAGATCCGGCAGCTCCCCGAACAGGACGCCGCGGGCTTCCGGTCCGATTTTGGTATCGAAATGACGGCCCTCGACCGCCTCATCGCCACGGCCTACAGGATGATGGGCCTCATCTCCTTCTTCACCGTCGGGGGCGACGAGGTCAAGGCCTGGACCGTGAGCGATGGGACGGTGGCCACGCGCGCCGCCGGGGCCATCCACTCCGATATCGAGCGGGGCTTTATCCGGGCCGAGGTCGTTTCCTACGAGCATTTCGTGGCCCGGGGCGATATCGCCGGCTGCCGCACGGACGGGACACTCCGGCTCGAAGGCAAGGCCTACCCGGTCCGTGACGGCGACATCATCAACTTCCGCTTCGCCGTCTGACCGGTCCCCTTTTCCCCCATCTTCCGGCTTGACTTTGCCTGCCGGGAAAACTAAATATAGGTGGAAATTCCATGGCCCTCATCATCTTCGTTATCCTGTCCCTTCTGTGCCTCGGCGCGATCGTGGCCATGATCATTTCCCGGAACCAGGCCCACAATGCCCTCTTCCTCGTCCTGGCCTTCTCGAGTCTCGGCGGCATCTTCGGCCTGCTTGACGCTCCCTTCGCCGCGGTGGCCCAGGTCCTGGTCTATGCGGGGGCCATCATGGTCCTCTTCCTCTTCGCGATCATGATGTTCAATCTACGGCAGCCGGACCCACGCGAGAAGAAGCGGCTCCGAGCCATATTGGGAACGGCTCTGGGTATGATCCTGCTGGCTGAACTCGTCCTCGCGGGCCGGCGCGCCCTGGCCGGCGGCGGTTCGGCACTGCCTCCGTCCGGTGATATCGCCCATCTCGGCAAGCTCCTTTTCTCGGACTATCTCTACGCCTTCGAGATCACCTCCCTTCTTATTTTGGCGGCCCTCGTCGGCGCTCTGGCCCTGGCAGGAAAGAAGGAGGGCGAGTGATCCCTCCCGCCGCTTTTCTTGTCCTGGCCGCCATCCTCTTCGTCCTTGGCATCGTTGCGTTCTTCGTGAAAAAGGACCTCCTGACCCAGTTCATGGCCGTCGAAGTCATGCTCAATGCGGGCAATCTCGCCTTCCTGGCCCTGACCAAGGCCCGGGGTCAGGCGGACGGCCAGATGGTCGTGCTCTTCGTCATCACCGTGGCCGCCGCGGAAGCCGTCATCGGACTGGCCATCATCGTTCTCGTCTTCCGCCAGCGCAAGTCCATCCGGACCGACGACCTCAAGGACCTGAAGGGATAGCATGGCCGAACTCTTCTGGCTCATCCCTCTTGTCCCCGGGGCGAGCGCTTTCGTCCTGCTGCTCTTAGGCCACAGGTTCTCCCGGACGTGGGTCGCCTGGCAGGCCTCCGCGGCCGTCTTCATCCCGTTCGTCCTGACCGCGGCGGCCTTCGCACGCCTCGGGGGGGCCGGGGACGGGAGCGTCGTCTTGTCCAAGACGGTCCTTCCCTGGATCGTCGGCGGCTCGTTCAAAGCGTCCATGGCCTTTGCCTTCGACGAGCTCGCGGCCGTCATGGCCCTCGTCGTTACAGGGGTCGGCTTCCTCATTCACGTCTATTCCACGGCCTACATGGCGGAAGACAAGGCTTACTCCCGCTATTTCGCCTTTCTCAACCTGTTCACCTTCTTCATGCTCGTGCTGGTCTTGGCCTCGGACATCGTCCTGATGTTCGTCGGCTGGGAGGGCGTCGGGCTCTGCTCCTACCTCCTGATCGGATTCTGGTTCGACCGCCCGGCCGCGGCCAAGGCTGGCATGAAGGCCTTCATCGTCAACCGCGTCGGCGACGCCGCGTTCATCATCGGCATCCTCTTTCTCCTGGCGAATGTGGGGAGCGCGAGCTTGTCGGAGATCAACGCCGCCGCCGGTTCGGGCCGGCTCGGCGCGGGGCTCATCACCCTTATCGCCATCCTCCTGTTCGTCGGCGCGACCGGGAAATCGGCCCAGATCCCGCTCTACGTCTGGCTCCCGGACGCCATGGAAGGCCCAACCCCGGTCTCGGCCCTCATCCACGCCGCGACCATGGTCACGGCCGGCGTCTACATGGTCTGCCGCATGAGCGGGCTCTACGCGGCCTCCGCTGCGGCGTCCTCGGTCGTGGCCTGGGTGGGAGCGATAACGGCCGTCTTCGCGGCGACGATGGCTTTCGTCCAGAACGACATCAAACGGGTCCTGGCCTATTCCACGATCTCCCAGATCGGCTATATGTTCATCGGCTGCGGCGTCGGGGCCTACGCCGCGGGCATGTTCCACCTCGTTACGCACGCCTTTTTCAAGGGCCTGCTGTTCCTTGCCGCGGGAAGCGTCATCCACGCTCTCGGGGGCATCCAGGACATGCGTCACATGGGCGGGCTCAGGAAACGCCTCCCCGTGACCTTTCCTGTTTTCCTCGTCGGGGCTCTGGCCATCTCGGGGGTCCCTTTTCTGTCGGGGTTCTTTTCCAAGGACGCCATCCTCACGAGCGCCTTCGCCGGCGGACATTTCATCCTCTTCGGGTTAGGCCTTGCCGGGGCCGTGATGACGTCGTTCTATATGTTCCGGCTTATCTACATGACATTCTACGGCGAGGAGAACGTCGCGCTCACGCCCGGGCAGGGCATCCACGAATCGCCCCGGGCCATGACCGTGCCCCTGGTCATCCTGGCCGTCTTTTCCGTGGTCGCCGGGTTCATCGGGCTGCCGGTCCTTTTCGGCGAGCGGTCCAACCTCATCGGCCGCTTCCTCGAACGGACCCTCGGCCCGGCCGCTGTTGAGCTGGCGCATTCGACCGAGGTGGTTATCGTCGCTGCCGCGACACTTTCGGCCCTGGCCGGCATCGGCCTGGCGTTCTTTTTCTACAGGAGGTCCCCCGACACCCCCGCGCGCCTGGCCCGCCGCTTCCCACGGGTTTATCGCCTTCTCCTCGGCAAGTACTATGTCGACGAAGCTTATGACATCGTTGTGGTCCGGCCCCTCGTCCGCGGCTCCGGATGGGTCTATGAACACTTCGACCTCAAGGTCATCGATGGCACGCTCAACGGCTCCGCGGCGGCCGCGAGCCTGGCCGGGCGGGGCTTGAACATCCTCCAGAGCGGGCTCGTCCGCGATTACGTTCTGGCTTTCCTCATGGGGGCGATCCTTTTCCTGGGGTTCCTGCTGCTATGAACACCGCTATCGCGAGCGTCCCCATCATCTCCGTCGTCACTTTTCTACCTCTCCTCGGGGCGATCCTCCTCGTCTTCGTACGCCGCGGAGCGGTCAAGGACGTGAGAGCCGTAGCTTTGGGCACCTCCCTCTTGACACTCGCCGCGTCAGTCGCATTATTTCTCGGTTTCGACGGCGCAACGGGACTCCCCGAATTCGTTGAACGAGCGTCCTGGCTCGGGCGAGGACTCAATTACCATGTCGGTGTCGACGGCATCAGCCTGTTCCTCGTCCTGCTGGCGGCGTTCTTGACCCCGCTGGCCCTGCTTTCTTCCTGGCGGACCATCGATGACAGGGTCAAGGAATTCTCGATCTTCATGCTCCTGCTCGAGACGGGCATGATCGGTGTTTTCGTCTCGATGAACCTGTTCCTCTTCTACGTCTTCTGGGAAGCCATGCTCGTCCCGATGTACTTCCTCATCGGCATTTGGGGCGGCCGGCGCCGCGTCTACGCGACGATGAAGTTCGTCCTCTTCACCATGTTCGGCAGCCTCCTCATGCTCGTCGCCATCTTCGTCCTCCACGCCGCCTACTACCGGGCCACGGGCACCTATTCTTTGGCCATCGCCGAGCTCGCGGCGACGCCCCTTGGTCCAGCCATGCAGACGTGGCTCTTCCTCGCCTTCGGACTGGCCTTCGCCATCAAGATCCCGCTGTTCCCGCTCCATACCTGGCTCCCCGACGCCCACGTCGAGGCGCCCACGGCCGGCTCCGTCCTCCTGGCCGCCGTCCTGCTCAAGATGGGCGCCTACGGCTTTATCCGCCTGGGCATTCCCCCTCTTTCCTCAGGCGGCCATTTCCTTCGCCCCCGCCCTATCGATCCTGGCCGTCATCGGCATCATCTACGGCGGACTGATGGCCCTCGTCCAGAAGGACATGAAGTCCCTCGTGGCCTACTCGAGCGTCAGCCACATGGGCCTCATCATGCTGGCCGTCTTCTCGCTCAACTTCGAGGCGACGGAAGGCGCCCTCTACCAGATGCTCAACCACGGACTGAGCACGGGGGCCCTTTTCCTCTGCGTCGGCATCCTCTATGAACGGACCCACACCCGGCTCATCGCCGATTACGGCGGCGCGGCGGCGCGCATGCCGGTCTTCGCCGGCCTCTTCCTCGCGGCCATGCTCTCGTCGGCCGGGCTGCCGGGACTCAACGGGTTTGTCGGGGAGATCCTCTGCTTCTTCGGCATCTTCGCGGCGAACAAGGTGCTGGCCGCGCTCGCCGTCTCGACGGTCATCCTCTCGGCCGCCTATCTCCTCTGGCTTTATAGGCGGGTTATGCACGGACCTCTCAAGGACCCCGGCGACACGCGACTGCGCGAGCTCGACGGGCGCGAGCTCGCCTATCTGGTCCCCATCATCGTCCTCATCGTCTTTATGGGCCTTTTCCCTGGGACCTTTCTCAGGAAGATGGACGCCTCCGTTTCCCGCTATTTGGATGTCCTCCAGAACAGGCCCCCCGCGGCCATAGCGCTGGATCGGACCGCCAGACCGATCACGGGGCGGGAGCCCTAGCATGTCGTTCATGGCCCTGGCTCCCCTCCTTGCCGTCGTCGCCGGTGCCCTCATCGCGCTCTTGCTCGAGGCCTTCCTTAAGCGCCAGGACCATGAGCTATCGGCGACGGCCGCCGTCCTTTCGCTTCTGGCGGCCGGGTTCTTCATCGTCCGTTCGTGGGGTCTCGAGCTCGGCTATTTCGGCGGGCGCCTCGCGCTCGACCCGCTGGCCCTGTCGCTCATGGCGGTTTTCGTCGTCGTGGCCGCCTTCGTCATCCTGATGAGCCTCGTCTACGCCCCGCGCCGCGACATCAACCTCGGCCAGCTCTGCGGCCTCCTGCTTCTCGCCGTCGCCGGCCTGGTGATCATGGTCTCGTCGTCCGACTGGCTCGTCGTCTTTCTCGGCCTCGAGGTCCTCTCGGTCGCCTCCTACGCCCTCACCGGCTTGAGACGGAATGACCGGGCCTCGTCCGAAGCCGCGGCGAAGTACTTCCTCATGGGCAGCTTCGCCGGGGCCTTCTTTGTCTTCGGTCTGGCCTTCCTCTTCGGCACCTCGGGAGAATTGGGCCTTGTCGCCAGGTCTGGCGCGGCGGGCCTGCCGGCGGCCTCGGCGGTCGGTCTGGGTCTCATCGTGGCCGCCCTGTTCTTCAAGATCGCCATCGCCCCCTTCCATATGTGGGCCCCGGACGTCTATGAGGGCGCCCCGACCCCCGTGACGGCGTTCCTGACCATTGCTCCCAAGGCGGCGGGGCTGGCCGTCCTCTTCCGGGTTCTGACCCCCTTGTGGGGCCGCGGCGGCGGGTCCCCCGCTCTCATGACGGTCCTAAGCGTCGCCGCTGTCCTGACCATGTTCGCAGGCAACCTGGCCGCCCTGAGGCAGAAGAGCGTCAAGCGGCTGCTGGCGTATTCGGCGATCGCCCACTCGGGCTATCTCCTCGTCGCGGTCGTCGCTGGCGACGGCCCGGGCCTTGTCTTTTACCTCATCGCCTACCTATTCATGAACGCCGGGGCGTTCGGCGTCCTGGTGGCGATGTCCGGCCAAGGCATCGACCGCACGATGCTGGCCGACTTCGCCGGTCTCGGCCGCAGGCATCCATGGCTCGCCGCCAGCCTGACCGTATTTCTCCTGTCCCTGGCCGGTTTCCCCCCGACGGCCGGCTTTCTGGCCAAGTTCTATGTCTTCAGCGCCGCCGTGGCCAAGGGGCACGTTCTGCTGTCCATCGCGGCCGTCCTGGCCAGCCTCATTTCGGTCGGGTATTATTTAAAGGTCATCGTCGCGATGTATATGCAGGACGCCGAGGCCGAACCCAGCCTCGAGCAGAACGACCCGGCCCTCTGGCTGGTCATCTTCTTATGCCTCTTCGGGGTCATCCAGCTGGGCGTGTGGCCGGGGAATCTCCTGACGCTCATCCGGCAGGCCCTGACAGGCTTTTAGCCCAGGCGGAACATCATTCCAGCGCCTTGCCTTGAGTCTCCGGGATCCCTGCCCAAAACACGGCCGCAGCCAGAAAGGCCGCGGCGATCATCGCGAAGGAGAACGAGAAGCCTCTCGTCTGGGCCAGCGCGCCCACGGCGAACGGGGCGACGGCGCTGACGATACGGCCGGTGTTATAGGTGATGCCCTGGGCCGTGGCCCGGACGGCCGTCGGATAGATCTCCGCGGTCAAGGCGCCGAAGCCGGTGAAATATCCTGTGCCGAAGAAGGCGACGAACGGCCCCAGGAGGAGGAGGACGAGGGGCTCCCTCGTCCTCGAATAGAGCAGCATGAACGCCGCCGCGGCGACAAGGAAGGCCACATAAGATCTCTTCCTCCCGAGCCGGTCGCTGATGAACCCGAAAGTGATGTAACCCAGCCACATGCCGACCTGCATGAAGATGACCAGGGCGGACATCTTCGCCGGTGCGAGGCCGATCCCGCCCTTTCCGGCCGGCATGGACAGGTACGCCGGAAGCCAGAGATTGAATCCCCACCAAGCGAACATCGTGCAGGCGTTCATGAGGGTGATGAAGAGGGTCAGGCGGAGCCGCTTGCGTCCGAAGATCTCGCCGAATCCGGCCTTGATCCTCGGCGCGCCCGCGCGGGCCGTCTTCCAGATGTCCGGCTCTTTGACCCGCCGCTGGATCCAGAACGTGAAAAAGGCCGGGATGATGCCGACGAAAAAGACCCCTCGCCAGCCCCATACGGGAAGGACGAGGGCGGCCACGGCGGCCGCCGCGGCGTAGCCCACGGCCCATGAGCTCTGGACGATGCCCAGGGCCTTGCCGCGGTGCTCCGCCGGCCAGGTCTCGGAGACGAGCGCGGCCCCGCTCGCCCACTCCCCGCCCATGCCCAGCCCGAGGAAGACGCGGAAGACGGCCAGCATGATGACCCCTGTGGCAAAACCGCAGGCCGCCGTGAACACGGAATAGATGAGAATGCTGGCCATCAAGGCCTTGCGGCGGCCGAAGCGGTCGGCGAGGACGCCGAAGACAAGGCCTCCCACGGCCGAGGCGATGAGGGTCAAGGAGCCGAGAAGTCCCGCTGTCGCTTTGGCTATGCCCAGGTCGGACATGAGCGCCGCCAGGACCATGGCATAGAGCATGACGTCGAAGGAGTCGAGCATCCAGCCGAACGAGGCCGCGACCAGCGCCCGACGGGCCTCGGGCGCTGCGTCCTTCCACCAGGCGAACCGGCGCATCAGCGGATCTCCAGGCCGTTGAAACGCAGGTAGATGATGCACCCGATCCCGTAGATCATCCATCCGATGAGAGAGACGAGCGGACTGGCCGGAGAAGGGACGACTTGGCGGAGAAGAAGAATGAACACGGGGATGCCGGCGATAATGGCCCTGGCCTTGACTGTTTCGGCGACGATGAAAGCCCAGACGCCGAAGATGACGGCGATCCCGATGCCAATGGCCCCATAGGGGATGCCCATGAAGCGCTTATAGCACAAAACTTGTCACGGAGGATAGGTTCCTCCGCCGTCAAGGCGACAGCTCGACGGCCCTGCAAAAAATAAGAAACGGCCGGAGCGGGTCGTAAGCCGGATCCTGTCCCCGCTTGCGCGGGTGACGGTCATTTGTCTAGGCCCGGGTTACCCCGGGACTCCAGCGGCCGACCCGCCCCCTGGGACGGGCCATCCCAAAATGGGGCTCGTTTGGCCTTGCTCCGGATGGGGTTTGCCCTGCCCCCGGCGTCGCCGCCGGGGCGGTGAGCTCTTACCTCGCCATTTCACCCTTGCTCCCCGGGACACTTGCGCGTCCCGAAGGGCGGTATGTTTTCTGTGGCACTTTCCCCCGGTTGCCCGGAGTCGCTGTTAGCGACCATCCTGCCCTTCGGAGTCCGGACTTTCCTCCTCTCCCCCCTCGCGGGAAGGAGAGGCGACCGTCTCGCCCACTCCGGCCGTTATCTTTATACCGTATTGTTCGAGTTTTTTATAGAGGTTCGACCGCGGCGTATCGATCTCCCTGGCCGTCTGGGAGATGTTCCAGTTGTTGGCCTCGAGCTTAGCCAGGAGGAAATCGCGTTCGGCGAGGTCCCGGAATTCGCGCAGCGTCTTGACCCCCCCGGCCTCGGGCAAGGCGGCCTCGGTCTTCTCACGCAATGGCCCCGGCAGGTCCTTCCTTTCGATCGTGTCACGGTCGGTCATGATCAGCAGGCGCTCGATGATATTCTTGAGCTCGCGGACGTTACCCTTCCAGGCGAAGGCGGCCATGGCCTCCAGGGCATCCGGCGAGAACTTTCGCGGCCGAAAGTTATTCTCCTCGGCGAAAGTCCGCGAGAAATAATCGACGAGAAGGGGGATGTCCTCTTTCCTTTCGCGCAGGGCTGGGGAGTACAGCGGAACGACGTTCAGACGGAAGAAGAGGTCCTCCCGGAACCGCCCCTCCTGGATCTCCTTACGGAGGTCCTTGTTGGTCGCGGCGATGACCCGGACATCGACCTTGGAGATCTTGCTCGAGCCGACCTTCTGGACCTCGCCCTCCTCGAGGACGCGGAGGACCTTGGACTGGGTCCGGAGGCTCATGTCCCCGATCTCGTCGAGGAAGATCGTGCCGCCGTCGGCCTGCTCGAACTTGCCCGTCTTCTTCTCCGTCGCCCCAGTGAAGGCCCCTTTCTCGTGGCCGAAAAGCTCCGATTCGATGAGCTCCTCGGGGATGGCGGCGCAATTGACCTGGATGAACGGCTCGCGCGCTCTCAGGCTGTGGGCGTGGATGGACCGGGCGACGAGCTCCTTCCCCGTGCCGCTCTCGCCGTGAATGAGCACGGTGGCGTTGGTCGGGGCGATCTTGAGGATCTCCTTCCACAGGTTCTGGATGAGCGGGTGGTTGCCGATGATCTCGTAGTGCTTCTCGGCCTTCTTCTTGAGGTCCTGGCACTCCCGGCTGAGGCTCGTCTGCTTGAGGGCGTTGCGGATGCTGATGAGGACCCGCTCGCGGTGGAGCGGTTTCTCCAGGAAATCGAAGGCCCCGAGCTTGGTCGCTTCGACGGCCGCCTGGATGGTCCCCTGCCCCGAGATCATGATGACCTCTGGGACGAACGGGCGCTCCCGGAGCTCGGCCAGGACCTCCAGGCCGCTCTTGCCAGGCATCTTGATGTCCAGGAGGACGAGGTCGATGCCGACGGTCTCCTGGAGCATCTCCAGGCCGTCCTCGCCGGTCGCGGCCTCGAAGAACTCGTAGCCCTCGTATTCCAGGATCATCCTCAGCGACTTGCGGATGTTCTCCTCGTCGTCGATGACCAGGATCCGGGCCTTCCTCTCGGGTTTCATCGTCGTTCGGACCTCTTTGATCGATTCTAGCATACTCTTCCCTCGCTGGGCAAAACGCGGGGCTCGGGACTGTCACGGAAGAGGAAATGGCAGCAACCCGGACGATGGCGCGGGCTCAATTCCTTCGGGCCACGGAAGCGAGGTCGCCCCGGCTCCGGACACTCGGGCTGTTCGAGGTTCTTGGCGCCTGGGGACGGCCGCCTCCGCCGGTTTCCTCGACGCGATCGAGGCCGTCCGGCCAGACGGACTCACCTGAACTCGGTGCTGATGATCGTCACCCGCCCGGGATAGGTGATCGGCCCGAACGGGGTGGAGACCGTCGGCTGCGCGTCGAGGGAGAGCCGCGTCGCGGTCCCGTTCCTGCCGCCGATGGCCAGGGCCATCGTGACGAGGTCCTCGTAGCGCCGGCCTCCGAAGAATTCCAGGAGGTCGAAAGAGAGCCGCATGGGGATGACGGATTCCTGCCCGGTTCCTGGGATCTCGATGGGCTTGTCGATGTTCCCGGTGATCGTCGGGTGGTCATCGATGAGCAGGCGGCATTCGAGTCCGGTCAGGGTGCTGGCCGTCTTGCGTGTCCCCTGCGTTCCGTCGTTCGGATTGATGGCCAGAACGTCCACGACGAACTCGACGGGCAGCTTCTTGGAGTTGTAGGACTGGGCGACCTTCAGGATATCCATGGCGCTGAAATCGCTCAGCTTCGCCTTGCCGCTGATGTCGAGCCCCAGGAGCTTGAAGTCCCGGACGCTCCCGATCTTGAATTTCAGCCGCTGCAGGCTTGCGATAACCGAGGCCATGTCGGTCAACGTCGAGCAGCTGCCGCAGGCCAGGAGGGCGACCAGGCCCAGGACTGCGGCGGAACGACCGGTCCGATGACTCATGATCGACTCCTTTCCAGGATGCATCCATGCGTTTTATAAGGCCCGGGGCCCTGTCGTCTCGTGCGCGGTTCCTATTCAGCCATCTTCTTGTAGGATTCGTAGCGCTTCCGTGATTCCACCGCGGCCCGGGCGAACAGCTCCTTGGCGATCTCAGGGAACTGCTGGACGAGCGTCTTGTAGCGGACCTCGTTCTTGAGGAAGGCGTCGTATTCGAGCTTGGGCTCGCGGGAGTCGAGCTGGAACGGGTTCTTGCCTTCCTGGGCCAGGAGGGGATTGAACCGATAGAGGGTCCAGTAGCCCGTGTCCACGGCCAGCTTCTCCTCGGCCTGGGACTTGCTCATGTCGATGCCGTGGTTGATACAGGGCGAATAGGCGATGATGATCGACGGCCCCGGGAACGCCTCGGCCTCGAGGAAGGCCTTGAGGCACTGGTTCATGTTGGCTCCCATGGCCACCGAAGCGACGTAGACATAGCCGTAGCTCATGGCCATCAAGCCGAGGTTCTTTTTGGATGTCCTCTTGCCGGACGACGCGAACTTGGCCACGGAGCCGGTCGGCGTGGACTTGGAGGCCTGGCCGCCCGTGTTGGAGTAGACCTCGGTGTCGAGGACGAGGACGTTGACGTTGCGGTTCATGGCCAGAACGTGGTCGAGGCCGCCGTAGCCGATATCGTAGGCCCAGCCGTCGCCGCCGATGCACCAGACGCTCTTTTCGACGAGGAAGTCCTTGAGCTCGTCGATCTTGACAAGAACGGGCTTGGAGCCGTTGGCCTTGGCCAGGGCCTCCGGCAGGGCGGCCCGCACGGCCTTGGCGGCCGCCTTGGCGTCGTCGCCGACGCTGGCCCAAGCCGCCTTCATCTTGGCCATGGCGTCGGCCAGCGCGGGGGTCGTCCCGGCGGCCAGCGCGGCGTCGATCGAGGCGCCCAGCAAGCGCCGGTTGACGTCAACCGCCAGGCGCATGCCGAAGCCGTATTCCGCGTTATCTTCGAACAGGGAGTTGCCCCAGGCCGGCCCCTTCCCTTCCGCGGTCACGCAGTAGGGGGAGGTCGGGAAGGTCCCGCCGTAGATCGAGGAGCAGCCCGTGGCGTTGGCGATGATCATCCGGTCGCCGTAAAGCTGGGTGGCCAGCTTGACGTAAGGCGTTTCGCCGCAGCCGGCGCAGGCGCCGCTGAACTCGAAGAGCGGCCGCAGGAACTGGCTGCCCTTGAGCGTGTCCGGTTTGATGCCGTCGAGGACGTTGTCGGGGAGCTTGTCGAAGAACTCCGCTTTTTGGGTCTCTCCGGCGGCCCGGAGTTCGGCGATCGGGGTCATGACCAAGGCCTTGGTCTTGGCCGGACAGACCTGGGCGCAGGACCCGCAGCCGACGCAATCCTCGATGTAGCATTGTTCGCGGTAGCGGAGGTCACGGTCGTTCTTGGTGACGGACTTGACGGTGACGAAGCCCTCCGGCGCGCCGATGAGGTCGGCCGGAGCGATCTGCTTGGCCCGGATCGTGGCGTGGGGGCAGACGAAGCCGCACTGGTTGCACTGGATGCAGTTCTCGGGGATCCACTTCGGGCACTCGGTGGCGATGCCGCGCTTTTCGAGACGCGCCGTGGCCGTCGGGGTGGCCCCGTCGAGAGGCATCTTCGAGACGGGCAGCAGGTCGCCCTTGAACCGGGTGACCGGGTCGATGACCTCACGGGCGTACGCGCTGGCGTCGTCGGGGACGATCTTGGTGACAGGGGCGGACTTGGTGATCGTCGCCGGCACGGGCACGGCCTCGAGGCCCGAGGCGGCCCGGTCGACGGCGTCCCAGTTCATCTGGACGACTTCCTGACCCTTGCGCCCGTAGGTCTTCTCGATGGCCTTCTTCATCAGGGCGATGGCCTCCGCCTCGGGCAGGACGCCCGAGAGCTTGAAGAAGCTGGCCTGCATGATCGAATTGATGCGCAGGCCCAGGCCGAGCTCGCCGGCCATCTTCAGGGCGTCGATCGTATAGACTTTGACCTTCTTGTCGATGATCGTCCGCTGCATGTCCTCGGTCAGGTGTTCGAAGACCTCGGAGGTCTTCCAGTCGGAGTTGATGAGGAAGGTCCCACCCTCGCGGATGCCCTCGAGGATGTCGAGTCGCCCGATGTAGGAGGGCTTGTGGAGGGCCACAAAATCGACCGTGTTGAGGAAGTACTGCGATTGGATCGGATTCTTGCCGAAGCGAAGATGGGAGATGGTGACACCGCCGGATTTCTTGGAGTCGTACTGGAAATAACCCTGGCCGTACATCTCCGTGTGGTCCGAGATGATCTTGATCGAATTCTTGTTGGCGCCGACCGTGCCGTCCGAGCCGTAGCCGTAGAACTTGCATCGGACCGTGCCGGGGAGCTCGGTGTCGAGGACCGGGCCGACGGGGATCGAGGTGTGAGTGACGTCATCGATGATGCCCACGGTGAAGCCGTGCGTGGCCTTGCCGTCGAGGTGCTCGTAGACGGCCTTGACCATGGCCGGCGTGAACTCCTTGGAGGACAGGCCGTACCGGCCGCCGACGACCTTGACCGGGCGGCCCGCCAGGGCCACGGCGACGTCGAGGTAGAGGGGCTCGCCGATCGAGCCGGGCTCCTTGGTCCGGTCGAGGACGGCGACCTTCTTGGCCGAAGCGGGCAGGGCCGCCGCTAGCGCGGCCGCGTCGAACGGCCGGTAGAGCCGCACCTTGATCAGACCGAGCTTGGCGCCGCGGACGTTGAGGTAGTTGATGGTCTCCTCGGCCGTCTCCGCGCCCGAGCCCATCATGACGATGACCTTGTCGGCGTCGGGGGCGCCGAAGTAATCGAAGAGGTGGTAGGACCGTCCGATGGCTGCGGCCACCTTGTCCATGTAATGCTGGACGATCCCGGGGCATTCGTCATAGTACTTGTTGACCGTCTCGCGGCCCTGGAAGTAGACGTCGGGGTTCTGCTGGCCGACCTTCTGCATGGGCCGCTCCGGGTTGAGGGAGCGCTTCCGGAAGTCCTCGAGGTACTGGGGCTCGAACAGCTTGGCCAGGGTCTCGTACGACACGACGTCGACCTTCTCCACGACGTTGGAGGTCCGGAAGCCGTCGAAGAAGTGGAGGAAGGGGATCTTGGCCCGCAGCGTCGAAAGGTGGGCGACGATGGCCAGGTCCTGGGCCTCCTGGACCGAGCCGGCGCAGGTCATGGCGAACCCCGTGTTGCGCGCGGCCATGACATCGCTGTGATCGCCGAAGATCGACAGCGCCTGGCAGGCCAGCGAACGGGCCGAGACGAGGAACACGGTCGGCAGCATCTCGCCGGCGATCTTGTGCATATTGGGGAGCATGAGCATGAGCCCCTGGGACGCCGTGAAGGTCGTCGTCAGTGCGCCAGCCGAAAGGGAGCCGTGGACCGCGCCGGACGCGCCCCCCTCCGACTGCATCTCGACGACGTCCACCCGCTGGCCGAAGATGTTCTTCCGGTCGTGGGCGGACCATTCATCGGCCAGCTCCCCCATCGTCGAAGAGGGGGTGATGGGGTAGATGGCCGCGACCTCGGAATACGCGTAGGCGACGTGGGTCGCCGCCGTGTTCCCGTCGATCGTTTGCATATTCTTCTTCAGTTCCATGGATAACTCCTCCTGTCGATATCATCGAACGTCGGCGGCGACGTGTCGGGCTATTCCTTGAGCTCCGTCCGCCCCTCCAGGGCCTTTTTGATGGTCACCTGGTCGGCGAAATCGAGGTCCGAGCCCACCGGTAGGCCCATGGCCAGACGGGTGATGCGGACGCCGAACCCCTTGAGCACGCGGAGGAGGTAGAGGGCCGTGGCCTCCCCTTCGACGGTCGGGTTCGTGGCGATGATGATCTCCTTGAAGGCCCCCTCTTCGATGCGCTTGGTGAGCTTCCCCAGCCGGAGCTCGTCGGGCCCACGGCCCTTGAGCGGCGACAGGGCGCCGAGGAGGACGTGATAGCGGCCGTTGTACGCGCCCGTCCGCTCGATCGAGGAGATGTTGAACGGCTCCTCGACGATGCACAGGGACTCGTCGGACCGGTGGTCGTCGGAGCAGATCAGGCAGGGGTCGACGTGGGTGATGTTGTTGCAGCGGGCGCAATAGAAGATCTGGCGCTTGGCCTCGCGGATGGCCTCGGCCAGGCGATCGGTGTCCTCGGTCGGCAAACCGAGGAAATAAAAGGCGATGCGCTGGGCCGTCTTGGCCCCGATGCCGGGGATGCGGCGCAGCTCCTCGATGAGGTCGTGGAGCGGCTGGGCGTATTCGAACATCAGGGGAGTCCCGGGATCTTCAGGCCGGCGCCGAGGCCGCCGAGCTTCTCGGCCAGGGCCTCATCGACCTTGGCCGCGCCGTCGTTGAAGGCGGCGACGATGAGGTCCTGAAGCATCTCGACCTCGTCCTTGTTGACGACCTCGGGCTCGATGCGGATGGACTGCAGGGCCTTGTGGCCGTCGAGGACGATGGTGACCATGCCGCCGCCGCTCGATCCCTCGACACGCAGAACGGCAAGCTCCTGCTGGAGACGGTCCTGCATCTCCTTGGCGGACTTGAGCATCTTCTGGAGGTCCATGACGTTCTTCATGATTCCTTCTCCGTGGGGCCGCGGCCTTTGGGCGAGGGGTCGCGAGGCGACGGGACCGGGTCGGCCGACAGGACCTGGGCCTTGAAGGTGTCCATGAAGAACTGGACGGCCGGGTCTTTCATGGCCGACTCGAGCTCCCGCCCCGGCTTGATCGGCCCGCCGCCAGTGGCGCTCTCCTCGGCGAAACGGATCTTGATCTCCCGGCCCAGGACGTCCGAGGCCGCCCTCTCGACGGCGCGCACGTCCTTTTCCTGGAGGCTGGTGATGAAGAAACCCCGGCCGCTCCCGAAGGAGACCTCGAGTTCGTTGTCGCGCAACATGACCGAGGAGTATTGCCCCAGGAGGGCGGCCAAGGGGGCCCTGTCGACGGCCAGCTTCTCGAGGACCCGGCCGAAGGTGTCCTTCCCGGACGGTGCTTCCGGCTTGGGCGGGGCCGCGGGCTTGGGCGGTACGTTCTGCGGGCCGGGCTGAAGTCCTCCGCTCGGCCCCGGTCTGGAGACTCCGCCCGTCGACGACGCGTCCTTCGGCTGAGGCGCGGAGGGCCGGGCCGCGGGCCGCTGCGGTGCCTCTCTGAGGGATTCGACGTCCTTGATGAGCTCCCGGAGGGGGACGATCTTGCGGAAGTGACAGAGCTTGACGAGGAAGGCCTCGAAATAGATCCGGGGCATCGTCGAGTACTTCAACCCCGCCTCCGCCTGCTGAAGGGCGAGGAGATAACGGAGGTGGTCTTCCGGGCCGGCCTTGGCTGCCTCGGCCTTCAGGGCCTGGAGGCCCTCGGGGCCGACGGCGAGGAAGTCCTCCGGCTTCTCGACCGAGCGGACGAGGAGCAGGGCCCGGAAATGCTCGATGAGCTTGCCATATACGAAGCGGAGGTCGTACCCGGCCGCGACGACGCTCTCGACGAGGGTGAAGACCTGCTCGGGTTTCTCGTCGAGGACGGCCGAGGAGAAACGGAAGAGGATGTCCTGACCGATCGTCCCCAGGATCGTCTTGAGGTCCTCGTCGCCGATGTTCTCGCCGCTGAACGCCACGGCCTGGTCGAGGAGGCTCTGGGCGTCCCGCATGCTCCCGTCGGCCGCCTCGGCGATGAGGGCCAGGCCGGCGGGCGTGATGGTGATGCCTTCCCGGCGGGTGATGTCCATGAGGTGATTGATGATGTCCTTGTGGGAGATCTTACGGAACTCGAAGTGCTGGCAGCGCGATACGATGGTCGCCGGGACCTTGGAGAACTCCGTCGTCGCGAAGATGAAGACGGTATTCGGTGGCGGCTCCTCGAGGGTCTTCAAGAGGGCGTTGAAGGCATGGGTCGAGAGCATGTGGACTTCGTCGATGATGAGGACCTTGGTCCGGGTGTAGACGGGCTTGTACTTGACCATCTCACGGATCGGCTCGATGTCGTCCACCTGACGGTTCGAGGCGCCGTCGATCTCGAGGACATCGATGGCGCTCGCCTCGTGGATGGCCTTGCAGAACTGGCAGGGATGGTCCTTATCGGGGCAGGGGTGCGGCGTCGGGCCGTTGATGCAATTGAGGGCTTTGGCCAGGATGCGGGCCACGGTCGTCTTGCCCGTTCCCCGGACGCCCGAGAATAAGTAGGCCTGAGCGATGCGGTTGGAGGCGATGGCGTTCTGGATGGTCCTGACGACAGACAACTGCCCGACGACTTCCTCGAACTTCCAAGGCCTGTATTTCCGCGCGAATATCTCGTAGGACATGGGTTTTCGGCCGCCCGTGATGGGGAGGAGGAAATCGGCCCTTCTCCCCTAAAAAAGTAAGGTTTATCTTAGCACAAATCGGCTCATTAGCCAAGAAAAGGAATATAATGTCGCCGTGCCGACGCGCTCCCGCAGCCTTGCCGAGATCCACCTGGCGGTTTTCCTCTTCGGCTTCCCTGGGCTGTTCGGAAAGTGGCTCGCCCTGCCTCCTGTGGTGATCGTTTTCGGGAGGGTCCTCTTCGCCTGCCTGACCTTGGCCGCCGTGATGGCCGCCGGCCGGCGCTCCTTTCGCGTTTCACCGCGGCGCGACCTCCTCCTCCTGGCCGTCTGCGGCGTTGTCTTGGCCGCGCACTGGACGATGTTCTTCAAGTCCGTCCAGGTCTCCTCCGTCGCCGTCGGCCTGCTCGCCTATTCGAGCTTCCCGGTCTTCACGGCCTTTCTCGAACCCCTCTTGGCCCGGGAGAGGTGGGACCCGGCGAGCCTCGTTTACGCGCTGCTTTGCGTCCTCGGCATCGCCCTCATCGTGCCGGGCTTCGATGTCTCGGATGCCGTCGTCCGCGGCGTCCTCTGGGGACTCGGGGCGGGTCTGTCGTTCGCCATCCTGTCCATCCTCGACAGGTCGCTCGCGTCCCGGCACTCGAGCCTGACCGTGGCCTTCACTCAGGACCTTTTGGCCGGTATCGTCCTCGTACCGGCCATCTTGCGCACAGGTCTCACCCACTCGGGACGGGATTGGGCCCTCATCGCGGTTCTGGGCGTCTTTTGCACGGCGGCGGCCCACACGCTGTTCATCGACGGTATGAAGAACGTCGGGGCCAGGACGGCGAGCGTCTTGAGCTCGCTCGAGCCCGTCTACGGCATCCTCCTGGCCCTCGTCTTCCTAAAAGAAAGCCCCTCCCTGAGAACGGTCTCGGGAGGGGCCATCGTTCTGGCTGCGGCCCTGGCCGCCACGGTCAGGGCGGCACGCCGCGCCTAGCGCTTTTCGTCTATCTTGCGCCGGACGGGCGCTCTCTTCGTCTTGTCCTCTTCGGCCTTCTGGCGCTTCTCGAGCTCGGCCTTCTCCTGGTCGTGTCTCTTCTTCAGCTCAGTGACGCGTGAGGTCGCCTGCTCGTCCACCTTTTTCTTCTCGACGGGGTTCTGGACCTTCGTCTTCTCCTCGTCCGCCTTCCGCCGGACTTCGTTGAGCTCGGTCTCCTGACTGTCTCTCATGAGCTGCTGTTCCTTGTTGTGGTCCTGGCGCAGGCTCTCCTCTTCGTTACGGGGCGCCCTGCGGTAGACTTGGCCGGTCGTTTCGCCGCGGATCTCTTTTTCGGCCTTGGCCTGGTCGATGACCTCCCTCGGCTTGGCCGTTTCGTTGCGCCGGATCACGGGCTTGGAAATGATGAGGTTGGCCCCCTCTTCCTGCTCGACGCCCGGACGGGTCGCGTCCTTGAGGGAGTAGCGGTCGACCGGCCGCTCGGTCTGACGGCGGACCAGGTCGGGATCGATACCATCGTTGACGACGCGCCGGTCGCGCTCGCTGATGTTGACGCCGAACTCGGTCCTGTCGATGACCGTCCGGTTCCGCTCGACGGGCAGGACCCACCGGTCGAGGCTCTTATCCTGGAAATCCCGGCCCCGCACGAAGTTCCAGTGATCGTCGGGGATGTTCCATTGCTGCCGTCCAAAGCCCCGGCCGGGGACGAAATCCGTACCGGGAGGCAGGGGCGCCCAACCGATATGCGCGTCGCCCCATCTCCAGGCCACCCAGGCCGGCCCCCAAAGAATATCAGGGACCCAGTACCAGCCGAGACCCCGGTCCCAGCCCCATCGCCCGTAATGGAAGGCGATCCAGCCCCATCGCTCGACGGAGACCCAGGTCCAGCCGTAATCGGTCCAGGCCCAGTGTCCTCGAGAGTAGGGCCGCCAGTTGTAGCCGACGTTCCCGGGGACCCAGACGTACCCGTAGGGACGATAGGAAACCCAAAGGCCGTAGGGCTCGAGCTCGTTATAAAAGTAGGTGCTGTCGAGGTTGTCGTAGCGGTCATAGTAGGTCTGGTCGTTATAGCGACCGGAATAACTCCCGGATTCGTCATAGGGGACGTACCTGACGCAGGAGGTCCCAACGAGCACCACGAACGCCGTAAAGAGCAGAAAGCCGATGGTTTTCTTCATTTTCGTCCTCCTGAACCGAAATAATGCAAGGAATATGCCAAGCCCCTCTCAACCGGCTCCCCCGTCAGGCAGAGCCGGGGCTCGTCCTTTAAAACGGACAGTCGGCTGACCCGGCTGTCGGGATCAGGCCAGCCTCTTGAAGACGGTCTTGATGCGCTTGAGGGCCCAATTGAGGTCCTTGTCCCTGATGATGAGAGGCGGGGCAAAGCGGAGGACGTTGTCATGGGTCTCTTTGCACAGAAGCCCTTCCTTCATCATCTCCTCGCAGAACCGGCGGGCCCCCCCGGCCGCAGGATGGAGCTCGACGCCGATGAGAAGGCCCCGGCCGCGAACTTCTTTGATGTGCCGGCTGCGGACTTTGCGCAGCTTGTCCATAAAGATGGCGCCGCGTTCGGCGGCGTTCTCGACGAGGTGCTCTTCCGTGATGACTTTCAGGCTCTCCCTGGCCACCGCGCAGGCCAGCGGGTTGCCCCCGAAGGTCGAGCCGTGTTCGCCGGGCTTGTAGACGCCGAGGATCTCCCGGTCGGCCACGACGGCCGAGACGGCGTAGCAGCCGCCGCCGAGGGACTTGCCGATGACGACCATGTCGGGCCGGACGCCTTCGAACTCGCAGGCGAAGAGCTTGCCCGTCCGTCCAAGTCCCGTCTGGATCTCGTCGGCGATGAAGAGGACGCTGTTCTTCTTGCAGAGCTCGGCCGCCTGGCGCAGGTAACCGTCGGGCGGGATGAGGATACCGGCTTCGGCCTGGATGGGCTCGACGAGGAAGGCGGCCGTATTCGGCGTGATGGCCTTGGCCAGGGCTTCGATGTCCCCGAACGGCACGACGACGAAACCGGGTGTGAACGGCCCGAAATCCTGCCGGTACAGGGGCTCGGTCGAGAAGCTGATGACCGTGACCGTACGGCCGTGGAAGTTATTGGCGCAGACGATGATCTCGGCCTTGTCCTGGGGCACGCCCTTCTTCTGATAGGCCCACTTGCGGGCCGTCTTGACGGCCGTTTCCACCGCCTCGGCGCCGGAGTTCATCGGCAGGACCATCTCGTAGCCGGTCATATCGCAGAGCTCTTTGGCCAACATGGGCCACTGATCGTTGCGGAAGGCCCGCGAGGTCAGAGTCAGCTTCCGGGCCTGTTCGATGAGGGCCCGCACGATGCGGGGGTGCCGATGGCCCTGGTTGACGGCGGAATAGGCGCTCAAGAAGTCGAGGTACTTGTTCCCTTCGACGTCGTACATCCAGATCCCCTGGGCCTTGCTGACGACAACATCGAGGGGATGGTAGTTGTGCGCGCCGTAGATGTCTTCGAGCTGGATGAGGTCCTTGCTGTCCATATCATGGCTCCTTTGTGCGAACGTTTGAATGGCGGAGAGGGCGGGATTCGAACCCGCGGTGCACCTTACGGCGCACACACGCTTTCCAAGCGTGCTCCTTAAACCGCTCGGACACCTCTCCGTTCCTCTGGTTCCGGAAATCTCATGGAGAAGCCAACGTTACCAAAAAAGCGTCGTCTGGTCAACGCGCCGCGCCGCTAGAAGGGCGGGCGGAAGATGTTGATGATGTCCTTGAGGAGGGCGGCGGCGGCGCCGCGGGGGTTGGAGCGGCCGCCGGTGACGGTCACCGAGCCCATGGAATCCGTGAGGAAGGTGATGCCCTTCTCCGTGCCGTTGACGTGGACGAGCGGGTGTGAGGCGTCGATGAGCGAAGGCCGGACGTCGAGGCTCCACCTGTCGCCATGGCGGCCGGGCGCGGCGGTGGCCAGGAGCTTGACTGAGCGGCCTTCGCGGCCGGCGGAGCGGACGAAATCGACGTTCAAGGCCGTGATTCCGGCGACATGGACATCCTTCAGGATATAATCCGCGTCGAGGCAGGCGTTGGTGATGAGCAGGATCTTGCAGGCGCTGTCCCAGCCGCCGACGTCGTGGGCCGGGTCGGGTTCCGCGATCCCTTTGTCCTGGGCTTCCTTGAGCGCTTCGTGGTAGTCCAGACCCTCCCCCATGCGGGTCAGGATGTAGTTGGAAGTCCCGTTGAGGATGCCCTGGATCCCCTCGATCCGGGCGCCGGCGAGCGAGAACAGGCCCACGTCGAGGGTCGGCAAAGCCGCCGCCGTGGCTCCGCTGAACTTAAGGGACACGCTGTTCTCTGCGGCCAGGGCCTTGAGCGCCTTGAATCCGACGACGAGGGCCCCCTTGCTCGCCGCGACACCATGCCATCCGGCGTTGAGGGCCGTTGTGATGTAGGTCATGCCCGGCTCGCCCGTTTCGAGGTTGGAGTGGGTGCATTCGACGAGGCAGCCGCCCCGGCCGTGGCGGGCGATGACGTCCGCGACGTTCATCCCTTCGTGCCAGGCCGGGTTCCCCGATGTCCAGAGGTCGCCAGCCCGCGAGACCTGCCTGACTTCAAGGGGCTCTCCCGAATAGAAACAGCCCTCTGTCCGGGCGACGGCCAGGACCTCGAGACCCAGGCCGTAGCGGCGCTCGAGGTCCTCGGTCTTCTCCCTGAGGAGGGAGAAGAAAGCCCGGCCGACGTGGCCGAAGCCGGTGATGACGAGGGGGACGTTCTTCATAGACGGGATATCAATGGCGGAGAGGGCGGGATTCGAACCCGCGATCCCAATCGCTCGAGATAACGGTTTTCGAGACCGTCGCCTTCAACCACTCGGCCACCTCTCCGCAATTCAGGGCCCGAAACGAAGGCCGATTATAGCCGAAATCCTCATTTGTTTCTATGGGCCCGGAAGAAGCCGCGCAGGAGAGCGGCGCTTTCTCCCGCCAGGATGCCGCGGGTGATCTCGGGCCGGTGGTTGAGGCGCGCGAAGGGGAACGTCATCGTCGACGTAACGGCCCCGGCCTTGGGATCGGCGGCGCCGAAGACGAGACGGCGGAGGCGGGCCTGAACGATAGCCCCTAAGCACATGGCGCAGGGCTCGACCGTGACATAGAGGTCGCCATCGGGAAGCCGGTAGTTGCCGGCCTTCTTCGAAGCCCGGCGCAGGGCGACGATCTCGGCATGGGCTGTGGGGTCTGAGGACCCGATGGGCCTATTCGAGCCTCGGGCGACGATCCTGCCCTGCCTGACGACGACCGCCCCGATAGGCACCTCTCCCCTCGCTGCGGCTTTGGCCGCCTCGGCGAGCGCCGCCTTCATGAATTTCTCGTCGTCCATGGCCACACGATTTTACCGCGGAATTCCGCCGGCGCGCAATCCCGAGTATAATATCGGCCTGCGACTCCAAGGAGCGTGACCATGGACAAGTTCGAATGCCTCGCCTGCGGACCCCTGGCCTCTCGCGATCCCTACTCCCCGTTCTGCCCGGAATGCGGCGAACCTCTTTTCGTCGCGCCCCAAAGTCGTCCCGCCGGCCGGCGCATCCTCGAAGATGAGCCGCTGGCCCTCGAGCGTTTCGCCGAATTCCTGCCGCTCGCCCGGATCGATCCTTCCCTGAGCCTCGGCGAGGGCACGACGCCGCTCATCAGGCTCGACCGGGTCGGCGCGTCCCTTGGCTTTGGAGATATCTACGCCAAGAACGAGGCCCAGAACCCGACGTCGAGCTTCAAGGACCGGGGCACCGCTGTCGCGGTGCAAAAAGCCGTCGCGTTCGGTGCCAAGAGGATCGGAACGGTCTCGACCGGCAACATGGCTGCGTCGACGGCGGCCTACGGCGCCCGGGCGGGCCTCGAAACCTTCGTCCTGCTCAAGGAGGGGACTTCGGGGGCCAGCCTCCAGACCGCGGGTATCTTCGGTCCACGGCTCGTCGAGGTGGAAGGCGACTACGGCGCCCTCTTCAACGCCAGTCTCGCCATCGGGAAGAGGCTCGGGATCACCTTCATGAACTCGATCGACCCGTACAGATTGGAGGGCTACAAGCTCACGGCCTTCGAGATCTTCCTTCAGCTCGGCCGCCGCGCGCCGCACACGGTCGTCGTCCCGCTGAGTTCGGGCGGACATCTGCTCGGCCTGATGCGGGGCTTCGCCGACCTCCAGCGCGAGGGCCTGACCCGGACCTACCCTCGGATCGTCGGCGTCCAGGCCGAAGGCTGCGCTCCGCTCGTCCGCGCTTTCGACAAGGGCCTTCAGAAATACGAGCGGCTGGCCGGATCCCGGACGATCGCCCACGCCATCGCCAACCCGACCCCTCCGGCCGGCAATGCCGTGTTGAGGATGATCCGGGAGCGGGACGGACTGCTCCTGGCCGTTTCAGACGAGGAGATGCTTGAAGCCCAGCGCGAACTGGCCGCGCGCGAAGGCTTGTTCTGCCAGCCGGAATCTGCGACGACGCTGGCCGCCCTGAGGAAGCTCTCCGCCGCCGGACGGATCAAGAGTGGCGAGGGCGGCGTTGTTCTCGTCCTGACCGGAAGCGGCCTCAAGACGCTCCACCTCCTCGTCTCGGAGCCGGTCGAGGTCCACCGCTTGGCCCTCGACGGGCTCGAGGCGGGTCTGGCCGCCCTGTGCCGCCCGGTCTAGTCTTTTTTGACCAGGAAATTGAAGATTTTGTCCCTGTTGGGGAATAGCGCCGGCGTCCCTCCCGTATGGAGGAAGACGACCTTTTCGGTCGGCTTGAAGAATCCCGTTTTGATGAGGTCCCTGAGGCCGATCATGGCCTTGGCCGTATAGACGGGATCGAGAACGATGCCCTCCGTCTGGAAGACGAGCCGGATGATGTCGGCCACGGCCTTGTCGACCACCCCATAGCCCTGGCCCAGGTATTCGTCGAAGACCGTGACGTCATCCTGCAAGATCCCCAGGCCGAGGCCGAGGGCCTCGTCGGTAGCCCGGGCGATCTCCATAACGTCGTCCGAAAAAGGGCCCTTGGGGTCTGAAACGCTGATGCCGAGGACGCGGCAACCCGTCGTCATGGCCCGGGCGCCGACGACGAGCCCGGCCTGCGTTCCTCCGGAACCCGTCGCATGGACGATGAAGTCGGGCTCCATTCCGATCGCCCGGGTCTGATCGAGGAGCTCGGCGAAGCCGGCCACATAGCTGATGGCGCCCAGCGGCTTGTCCATATCGCCGCGGACGAGGGACCCGCCGACCGGCACGAGGTAGGGCTTGTGCCCCTCTCCCCTGACCGCCCGTCCCGCTTCGTCCAGGACGTCCATGGCCTGGGCCGCCTTCACGACCCGCCCCTTCTCGGTTTCGAGAAATCGGATGTCGGCGTCTAAAATGACGTCGAGCAGGACATTGCCGTCCGCCGTGGCCGGCTGATCGGCGGGCTTGAAGAGCATGAGGATGGGCTTGATGCCGAATGTCCGGGCCGCCGCCGCGGTCTGCATGCACCAATTGGACTGGAGGCTGGCCCAGGTGATGACGACGTCGGCCTTCTTCTGGAGCATGTCGGCGATGATGAACTCGAGCTTGCGCGACTTGTTGCCGCCAAAGGCCAGGCCCGTCAGGTCGTCGCGCTTGATGTAGATCTCGGGGCCGCCCAGGCGGGCCGAGAGCCGCTCGAGCTTGCGGAGCGGCGTTGGGCGGTGGATGATGTCGACGTGTGGAAACCGGTCGACGCGGTCGAGAACGTCGCGGGTCTTGTAGGCCATTGATCGAACCTCCTCCGATAGGTTAACAGAATAGCCCGGCAAAAAGAAGACGGGTGGGCTTAATCGCCGGCCGGCAGCTCGATCATGGCGGCTTCGGGTTCTTCGTCGAAGGACAGGTCGACCGTCCCATAAAATCGCTGGTTCCCCTGCCAAAAGGCCAAACCCGCCGCCGCGGCGATGGCGAGAAAGACGAGGGCCCGAACGTGATCCGCGAGGACGGATCTCTCGATGGCCGCCAAGGCCATCATCGAAAGGAGAAGACCGATCAAACAAGGGATGGCGGTGAAATGGAGCTTGAGCTTGCCCGGCACCCAAGAGCAGGCAAAAGGGATCTTCCTGTAGCGGTAGAACGCGGCCTGGACGCCCAGGACGGAGACGATGAACCCGAAGGCCGTGTGGGCGAGCGCGACGCCGAAGGGCCAGAGCACGGCGTGGACGGCGAGGACGACGAGGAACAGGGGCACCAGGAATTTGAGGACCACGGCCTTCCTCAAGCCGGAGGCATAGCGCGAGGTTCGAGTCGTCTCAGCAAGCCGGAACACCCAGTTGGCCTCGAGCGCGATCGGCCGGTCGACGAGCACGCGCAGGCCGATGACAATGGTAAACGCCAGGAGCAGGGGCAGGACAAGGAAGAAGCCGTTCCCGGGCGTCAAGGTCCGAAAGGATTCCCGGTAGGCGACGACGAGCACGAGGAGTGCGGCCGCCCCCGCCGCCATATAATAGACGAGGGTCATCCGGTGCGCCGGGCTCGATCTCAAGGTGTCCGAAAAGAAGCTATAGACGGAGCGCTCCTCAGGCGTCCGTAAAAAAGATGCGGCCAGGACCTTCCTCCAGCCGTTACGCCATCGAAGGAACGACGGCCGGACCTTGCGGACCTCCAGCGTCTTGCGGACATGTCGCCGGTAGCTCACGGCTCCCGACCCGATAAAGGCGGCCAAAGCGAGAACGAAAGCCAACCCAGCTGTCCGCGCCTCGGCCTCGAAGACGGCGTCTCGGGTGCCCAGGAGGACCTCATAGAGGCCGACGAACCAGAGCGGTGGAAAGCGGAACAGGAACGGATCGCCGGCATCCTTGAGGGATTCCAGGTCATGGAACGAACGCCCCAGGACTGTCGGAGCGACGGCGAAGCTGAGAAGGATGAAAATGAGGCCGGCGGCGAGAACGAAGCGGATCGCCAGCGCGGACTTGCGGTAAAGCGAGTCGGGCAGGATGGCCATCATCAGGAACTGCAGGAAGACGACGCTGAAGAAGACGGTGAAAGCGGCCAGGAAACCGGCCGCAAGATGCGAGAAAACATAGCGGACGGCCAGGACGAGGCTGTTGGCCCGCCATTCCGTGAGATACATCGAGAACAGGACCGAGGAAACGCTCATCATGGCCACGGAGAAGAGGCCGATGAAGAGCACGAACGACGCGAGCTTGGCCGCGAAGACCGTGCGCAGGCGCACCGGTAGGGGCGTCAGGTTGAGGAAGTCCCGCCGGTCGGGGTAGAGCACGTCCCACTCGAGCAGGGTGATGACGGCGAAGACAAGCATCATCAGGGTGAAGATGTAGTTCTTTTCCTGCCAGGACCTGTTGACGTCGGGAACGAAATGATACTTGAAGAGCATGAGCCAGGAGGCCCAGGAGAAGAAGACGGCCAGGAGCGACAGGGAGACGATGAGCTTCTCCTTCATCTGGTCCTCGAAGTCGACCATGTCGTTCCGGAACAGCCGCCCGAAGAAATGGCGGGTCAGGATGGAGAACTGCCCGAGCTCGATATGTCCGCCGCTCATCGCCCTAGGCCGCATCCTTCATGGCCTCGACCAGCCGGGCCGCGACGGCGTCGGTGTCCTCCTTGAGGACGAGCTGGCTGAAGATATCGGCCAGGGAGGGCAGATGCATGAGCCGCCGCAGGGCCTCGACCGAATCATTGGCCACGATCTCCCCTTTGTGAAGGATGATGACCTTGGAGCAGATCTTCTCCGTCACCTCGAGGACATGGGAAGAGTAGATGATGATCTTGTTCTCCGCGGCCAGCCGGCGGATGAGATCGCGGATGACGAGACCCGTCGTGACGTCGAGTCCCGAAAGCGGCTCGTCGAGGAGGAGGATGTCGGGATCGTGGAGCAGCGCGGCGGCGATAAGGACTTTCTGGCGCATCCCTTTGGAAAAGGACGCGATCGGGCCGTACATGTCCTGCTCGAGGTCGAAGACACGGAGGAAGGACAAGATACGCGCTTCAAGAGACGCCTCTTTGAGGCCCCTCAGCCGGCCGACCATACGGAGGTAGTCGAAGGCGCTGAGGTGGGGATAGATCTCGGACTGCTCGGGGACATAGCCGAGCCGCTGTTTATAGGCATAAAGATCGGACCGGATGCTGCGGCCCTCGAACAGGATCTCCCCTTTCGATGGTTCGAGCAGGCCGGCGAGCATGCGGATGGTTGTCGTCTTTCCGGCCCCATTGGGACCGAGATAGCCCAGGACCTCACCCGGGCGGACCGTGAAACTGACGTCCTTGACGACCGAAATGGCCGAGAACCGCTTGGATATTCCCCTCAATTCCAGCATGATCTTGATACAGCTTCTGCAACCGGCGTGCCAGCCAGGGAGCTTATCCCAGGCGAAGGGCCCTTTCTTGAGGGGAAGACGGTCAGATCATCCTCTCTGGGACCACTCCGACAGGCGTCGCCCCGGAGGCCCCGTAAATTATCATTACAGGCCCGGGCCGGCCCTTGACAAGCGAAACCGGTTCCTTAGGCCAGGCGTGGGCTCAGTATCGCGGGTCCTGGAGTACAGCGCCCCATGTCGTCTGCGACTTTCCGTCGACCGTCAGGACGATCCGGTAATCGCCCGGCTGTACCGGGAAGGAGGCGAAGCTCGGGTCGCCCATGGCGCCGCCGTAGCCCATTTCGCGGGCCCGGCGCGTCCCTTCCTGGGCCGCCTTCTTTTCGTCCGGCGTGCGTTCCCGCCGCCCGGTCATGTTCCAGTACACGGTGTTGAGCCCGACCTCGGACGTCCCCGTGATCTCGTTGAGCAGAAGAGTCCCCGCATAGATCTGGACCTTCACGGCCTCCTTGGGTTTGGCCTTCAGGAGGTAGGAGACGGCCAGCCCGGCCGGCTCGCTCTCTCCAGCGAAATTCGAGCTGCTGGACTCGCGGCGGTCCTGGCCGACCCATCGGACCTTGGGTTCGATCGTGAAGAGATGAGCGTCCTTGGCCAATACGTCGGGCGTGATCTCCTGCAAGGCCTTGATGTCGGCGATGTAGGCCCCGCGACCGTGGGTGGCAACGATGAGGTCGGACTCCCGTGGATGGATCTTGAGATCGTGGATGGGCTGGGTCGGCATATTCCCTTTCAGCTTCATCCAGGCCTTACCGCCGTCGAGCGAAACATAGACGCCGAAATCGGTCCCGGCGAAAAGGAGCTTAGGGTTCTTGGGATCTTCGCGGACGACGTTGACCGGTCCCTCGGCCAGCCCTGTCGCCAGAGAGGTCCAGGTGGCGCCGAAGTCCGTGGTCTTGTAGAGATAGGGACGGAAATCGTCGTTCCGGAAGCCGGAGTAGGAGACGTAGGCTGTTCCCGGGTCCGAGGGCGAAGCGGCGACGCGGCTGACCCAATAGCCCGGATTCCCCGTGATCTTGTCGCTGAGCTTGGTCCAGGCCTTGCCGTTATCACGCGTGACCCAGACGTTGCCATCGTCGGTGCCGGCCCAGAGCAGGCCCGGCGCGAGGGGGGATTCGTCGAAGGTCGCGATCGTGCAATACTGGATATTGCCGTCTCCCCCCTTGTTCTCGACCGTGAGCTTCGCTGGGTCATTCGTCGAAAGGTCGGGGCTGATCTCGGTCCAGGACTCGCCGCGGTTGGTCGACATGACGACGATGTTGCCGCAGTGGTAGACCGTGTCGCTGTTGTGGGCGGAGACCAGGATCGGCGCGCACCAGTTCCATCGCGTCTCGGGTTTGATCCGCTGGTAGGCGACGCTCTTGGCTTCTCCGGTCACGAGGTCGACCCGGGACAGGGTTCCGAACTGGGATTCGTTGTAGAGCGTCCGGTTGGTCCTCCGGTCAAAGACGTTATACATGCCATCGCCGCCGCCGATGGCGAACCAATCCTCGAGGCGGATGGGCGGCGCGGCAGCCCCCCGGCCGCCGAAGCCGCCGCTCGACCCCACGTTGGTGCTCGGACCCATGAGGCTGCCGTTGTCCTGGAGCCCGCCGGCGACGCGGTAGGGATAAGACATGTCGAAATCGATGGCATAGAACTGAGCCAGGGGAAGGAAGTCGGGGTGGTACCAGTTCTTGCCGCCGTCCCAGGTCACGCCGAGGCCGTGGTCGTAGCCGAGGAGCATGTGGTCGCTGTCCGCCGGGTCGATCCACAGAGCGTGGTTGTCGCCCCCGAAGCGGGGGAAGACCGGTTCCAGGTCTTGCCGCCATCGCGGCTGGCCAGCACGCCGACGCTGAGGATGTAGACGACATCAGCATCCTTCGGGTCGACGACGATCTGGCCGTAGTAATATCCGGGATCGCCGCCGATCGAACGCTTCTCGGGGCTGACCTTGGCCCAGGTCGCGCCGGAGTCATCGGAACGGTAGACCTCGCCGTCGATCATGCCCGAGCTTGATTTTCCGGCCAGGACCTCGTTCCAGCGGTCCTCCGGGGACATGCCCGGCTTATTGGCGTTCTCGATCTCGGCGTAGAGGATCTTCGGGTTCTTGGCGAAGACGGCCAGGCCGATGCGGCCGAGGATGCCGGTCGGCAGTCCGCCCGTCAGCTTGGTCCAGGACTTCCCCCCGTCGACCGTCTTGTGGATGCCGGAGCCCGGCCCGCCGATGCCCCAGGTCCAGGGCTTCCGGAACTTGTCGTAGGAGGCGGCGTAAAGGGTGTCCGGGGCCGTCGGGTCCATGACCACGTCGACGACGCCCACGGCGCGGCCGTCGACGGCGATGTCGAGGACCTTGGCCCAGGTCTTGCCGCCGTCGGTCGTTTTGTAGAGCCCGCGCTCGGCGTTCTCGGAATAGAGATGGCCGAGGGCGGCGACATAGACGACATTGGGGTCGGTCGGATGGATGACGATGCGCCCGATATGGTGGGATTCGTTGAGGCCCACGTTGACCCACGTCTTGCCGGCGTCGACGGACTTGTAGACGCCGTCCCCCCAATAGGTCGAGCGGGAGTTGTTGGCCTCTCCCGAGCCGAGCCAGAGGATCGCCGGATCGGACGGGGCTATGGCGATGTCCCCGATCGAAAAGACCTTCTCGTTCTCGAAAAGCGGCTCGAAGGTCTGGCCGTTGTTCTCCGTCTTCCATAGGCCGCCGGACGCGGAGGCCGCATAGAAGGTGTTCGGCCGCCCGGGCGGCACGGCGAAGTCGACGAATCGGCCGCTCTGCTGGGTCGGTCCGACGGAGCGAAAATGGAGGCCCTTCAGGACGGCCGCGGCGTCGAGGGCCGCGGGCGCGGGCGTCTTGCTCTTGCCGGACGCCCGGCTCTGGGCGACAAGGCCGGCTGGGGCCGCCGCGATCGCGATCAGGACGGCCAGGATCAGGACGGGGATCGAAAGCTTCCGTGTCATCGCGTTGCCTCCTTCTTAAAGACTATCGCTCTTTCCGATGATAGATGACGTGCCGCGCGGCCAGGTCGTCCATGACGGCCTTGAACGCCGCTTCGTCGGCGCCGATGAATTCGGGCGGCAGGACGCCCTTGCGGCCGAACCGGCCTGTCAGGACGAGGCGGGCCGCGGCCGCCGCGGGAAAGCCCGTCGTCCGGGCCATGGACGAGAAGCCCGTGGCCCGGTCCCGGCGGTCGAAGAGGTTGTACTCGATGCGCTTCGCCCGGCCGCCGGATTCGCCCTCGACGATGATCCTCATGACGGTGAACTCATCATCGTCTTCGTGGAGGAGCCATTGCCTGAAAAGGACGGCCGAAGTGAAGTCGAGGGGCCGGACCCTGCGGCCCCGGACCTCGATCTCGTCCGTATCGAAAAAGCCGCTGTCGCGCAGGGCCCGGATGCGCTCGACGTGCCCGGGGTAGCGGAGCGTCTTCTCGATCATGTTGGGGACCTTCATCGTCGTCAGGAGCGAGCGGAGGCCGTCGGAATTGAAGGCCTCGAGCGTGCCGATCGTGGGGAAGTTCATGTTCTCGACGTCGGACAGGGCCGGCTTGACGACGAGGTGGCCGTTCTCGATATAGCGGGCCGGCCGGGTATACTCTTCGATGACGTCGGCCGGCGAGAAGGGCGCCTTGTACTCGAACGGGAATTCGCGCCGGAACGGGAGCCCGCCGACATAGCAGGCGAAGCGCTTGACGGTCATGTGGCCGGCGTGGTAGCCGAGGATCATGTTGCTCATGCCCGGGGCGACGCCGCAGTCGACGATGGCGGTGATGCCGGCCTTCCGCGCGGCTTCGTCGAGGGCCAGGGCATCCTCGGGAAAGAACGAGATGTCGACCATGTCCTTGCCGGCCGCGATGACCTCCCGCAGGGTCGCGAAGCCCATGAAGCCGGGCACGGCGCCGACGACGAGGTCGCAGGCCCCGATGAGGCCCCGGAGCGCGGGTAGAGACGAAAGATCGGCCTGGACGGGCTTGACGGCCGTCCCCTCGAGCTTGGCCAGGTTGTCGCTGCTGACATCGACGGAGGTGACTTCGAATTCTGAGGCGAGGTCGAGGGCGATGATTCGGCCGACCATTCCCGATCCGAGCACGACGATCTTTTTCATGGTGACTCCTCTTTGACGTTCAGGCCGGAAAAGACGTTATAACCCAGGTCGGGCCGACTTTCAACTCAAAAACGGCCGCGTTCCTCCGCAACCTCGGCCAAGACGGCGACGTTGTCCCGCGGTGTGTGCGGCGCGACGGAGCAGGCCGTGCTCAGGATGAACCGGCCGCCGAGGCCGGTCAACATCCCCGTTTACATTCGCGCCGACCGCAGCTATGATACCGCAAACGGCGCAGATCCGGCATGGCCAAGCTCAGGTTCGTCTCTTTCGCGCTCCTTCTGGCCCTCGGATCGTCCCTGACGGGAGCGGCCGCGGCCGAAGATACGAGCGCGGAACGCGACCCGCACAAAGCGCGCTTGATCGGCCTCCCCTTCGTCTTATACACGCCTGAGACGAAGGTCGCCTTCGGCGCGGGCGGGTTCTTCAGCTTTCGGGCCGGGACGAACAAGGAAGAGGCCCGCACGTCGAGCGTCTGGGCCTACGCCAGCTACAACCTGGCCCGCCAATTCAACGTCCTCATCAAGCCGGAGATCTACCTCAGGGCCAACGGTCTCATTCTGAACGGGACCCTGCGCTACGAGCGGGCGCCGCAGAGGTTCTACGGCGTGGGCAACGACACGGCGTCCACCGATGTCGAATCATTCACGCCGCGGATCTTCGCCGTCGAGCTGGGCGTGAAAAGACGCGTGATCGGGGGACTGTTCGGCGGCCTCCGGTTCGACTTCGAGCGGATGACGATGGAAAAAGTCGAGGCGGGCGGGCTGCTCGCTGCCGGGGACATCGTCGGAAGCCGCGGCGGGCAGCTGGCCGGGATGGGGGCCAGCCTGGATTGGGATACCCGGGACGCCGTCTTCTTCCCCCGCCGGGGGACGTTCCTCCAGTTCTCGGCCGACGCGTATGGTCCGATCGCCGGAAGCGACTTCACCTTCAACCGTCTCAAGCTCGATCTCAGGCGATACCTACCCCTCGGGACGGACCGGGTCCTCGCCCTCCAGGCCTATCTCCTCTCGACCGGCGGCGAGGTCCCCTTTCACAAGCTGGCCCTCCTTGGGGGCGATTCGCTGCTCAGGGGATATTACAGGGGCCGCTTTCGGGACAAGGGGCTCATCCTGGTCCAGACGGAATTCCGGGCCTTGGTGACGAAACGGATCGGTGTCGCCGGCTTCGCCGGGCTGGCCGATATCTTTCCGGGTTTCGGGCGCCTGGGGGACGGGCGGCTCAAGTTCTCTGTCGGCAGCGGTGTACGCTACGTGCTCAACAAGGGCGAAGGGACCACGCTGCGCTTGGATATGGCCTGGGGCCGGGCCAGCTTCGGCCTCTACATCACCGCCCAGGAAGCGTTCTGAGCAGGGGGCTCAGGCCGACTTCTTCAGCTCCGAGGTGCAGTGCGGGCAGCGGACGGCCTTGATCGGGACGGCCGTGGCGCAGAAGGGGCAGTCCTTGGTCGTCGGCTCGGCCGGAGGAGCTTCGGCTTTCTTCTTCATCTTATTCATCGCCCGAATGACCATGAACAGCGCGAAGGCGACGATGAGAAAGCTGATGATCTTGTTGATGAACTGGCCGTAGTTCAGGGTTACCGCCCCGGCGGCCTGGGCCGCGGCGAGCGAAGGATAGGGTCCTGCGCCCGACAGAAGGAGGTAGAGATTGGCAAAATCGACCTTGCCGAGGAGCAGCCCGATCGGAGGCATCAGGACGTCGGCGACGAGGGAGGAGACGATGGTGCCGAAGGCTGCGCCTATGATGATGCCGACGGCCATGTCGACGACCGAGCCACGCATAGCGAATTCCTTGAATTCTTTGAACATCCGGACCTCCTTCGTTTGTATGCCTGACCCCTTATAGTCAAATTCAGGGGGACTGTCAATCCTTGACGACGGGGAAAACCGTGATCCTTAGCCGGGCGCAGCCCATGGGGATGAGATCGACCTCTTCGGTCGGGCCTTGCCCTTCGGCGGGGCTGGGGGGAATAAGCCCGACCATCCGGCCATCTTCTTTCCATGCCGGCACCCGCCGGGCCAGGACCTTGAGCCCCATGGGGGCCGCCTCCGGCGCGAAGGGCTGGTAAGGAGGCGCCGCGCAAGAGGCCAGCCGGACGGCCGGGCGCGCCTCCGCGCCGCCAAGGACCAGGCCGTAGTTCCAGGGCGTCGTCGGCAGGACCTCGCGAGCCGGCCAGGCCTCCGTCCCGCCATATCTCTGCCACTTCTCCCCGATCCTGAGCGAGAACCAGAGGGGCCCGCGGCGTACCGAGACCGCACCCCGCATGGACGGCCAGCTGACGACCTCGATCTTGGCATCGAACTCGAGCCGCACCTGGTCGCCATGATGCCACGTCCGTCGCAGCACGGCATACCGGCCGCCCGGGAACATCCCCTCGATCGTCTCTCCGTTGAGAACGATGCGGACGGCCTTGGCCCATCCCGGAAGCCTCAGGTAGAGCGGGAAGGACACCGGCCGGTCGCACGACAAGCTCAGCTGGACATGGTCTTCGAAGGGGTAGGACGTCTCCTCGGAGACCGAGATCTCCGCGCCCTCGGCGACCTTGGCCGTGACCTCCGACGGCGCGTAGAGCGTCGCGGCCAAACCGTTGTCGGCCGTGGCCATCCAGAGATGCTCGGCGAAATGGGGCCAGCCGAAGGCGACGTTGTGCTGGCAGCAACGGTAGCTCCAGGGGTCATAGGAGACGAGGGTCCCCGTGTTCTGGAAGTCGTGGTTCCCGCTGCTGTCGCAGGAGATGAGGTTGGCCGCCGTGAGATAATGCAGCCCCTTGAGGTCGGGCGTCATGGACGCAGGCAGAGAGTTGAAGGCGACCTCCTCGGCCCGGTCGGCCCAAGCGGTCGCGCCGGTGATCTTGAGGAGGGACTCGAAGCTGGCCATGAGCTCGACCATCGTGCACGTTTCCGCCCCTTGCCGGGGATCGTCCTTGCCGGGCCGGATATTCTCGTCGGCCCCGAACATGCCTCCGGGCTGACGGCCATAGCGGTCCATGACCTGACGGTAGTTCCGCTCCACGGCCTCGAGCAGGCCGGGATCGCGCGCTTGCTGGTAGTAGATGGCGGGTTCCCGAAAGCCCATGGCGATGTTGACGCCATGATAGAATTCGCTTTCGACCCAATCCTTGTCGCGCCCGGGTGTCAGGATGGAAGAGCCCCAGTCCGACGTCCTAGTGAAGAGCCTTCGCCCAAGGTCGAGGAGGAAGCTCTCCCCGGTCCGATTGTAGAGCCAATAGACGCTCTCGAGGTTCTCCCCTCCCCTGAGCTTCTGCCAGCCCGCCGGCAGGAGCTCTTCGGCCGGCAGGTGGAATTCATATTGGAAATAGCGGCTCATAAGGGACAGGACACGGCGGTCCCCTGTAGCCTCGTAGAAGCTTTGCAAGGCCGGCAGCATGACCATGTTGGGCCAGAGGTCGTTGGCCCCGCGGTTATCGCCCGGGCCGAAATACCCGTCCCGCCCTTGCGACCTGAAGGCCTGGACGAGCCAGCGCTCGGTCTCCTTGCGCATGCCAGCGTCCTTGAGGAGATAGCCGAGATCACCGTATCCTTTGAGCCAGTAGGGCATCTCCTCCCAGCCCTTTCCTTTGAGGGTCATCCAACCGCTGTCGTCGCCGAGGAATCGGCTGATCTCGATCAAGCGGCCCGTGAAACCGTCCCTCATGAGCTGGAGCTGGGCCATGAGCCAGCCGCGCGGCTCGATGGCCCCGATGGGGAGCTTGACCAGCGGGCTCACGGTGAGAGGCGGCCTGTTCGAAGAATAGTGCTGGTTGGGGGCTGCGGTCGGGGGCAGGGCGACGGTCGTCGCCTCCGGCGGGGTGAGAGGTTCGGTGAACGAGCCGACCCGGGACTGGAGGAAGACGAGGGCCAGGAAAAGTGCCGGGATGACCAGGTATTTCATGGCGACCCTCCGCCGGCCGGGTTGAGCCCGGCGTCGTGGCTAGCGGCGCAGGGCCCTGATCGTGTCGTGCGTCGTCCTCTCATATATATAGGGCTTCGCCGTTTCGTAGTCAATCACGCCCTCGCGGCAGAGCTTGACAAGAGACTGGTCCATCGTCTGCATGCCTTCGGACGAGGACGTCTGGAGCGTCTGGTAGATAGCGTCGACCTTGCCCGCCCGGATGTTGTTCCGGACGGCGGGGTTGGCCATCATGAGCTCGCAAGCGGCCACCCGTCCGGTGCCGTCCTTCTTGGGCAGGAGGATCTGGGAGACGACCCCCAGGATGGTCGAGGCGAGCTGGGTGCGGACCTGCGGCTGCTGGTCCGTCGGGAAGACGTCGACGATGCGGCTGACCGTCTGGGCGGCGCTGGCCGTGTGGAGCGTGCCGAACACGAGGTGCCCTGTTTCGGCCGAGGTGATGGCGATCCCGATCGTCTCGTAGTCGCGCATCTCGCCGATGAGGATGACGTCGGGGTCCTGGCGAAGGGCGTATTTCAGGGCGTTGCGGAAGGACAGCGTGTCGCCGGAGGCCCCGACCTCCCTCTGCGTGACGTAGGACTTGTTGGAATTGTGAACGTACTCGATCGGGTCCTCGATCGTCAGGATGTGGTCGCGGCGGGTCTTGTTGACCGTGTCGACGAGCGCCGCAAGCGTCGTCGATTTACCGCTCCCGGTCGGCCCTGTGACGAGGACGAGCCCGCGCTTGGCCCGGGTGAATTCCTTGGCCGAATCGGGAAGCCCCAGCTCGTCGAGGCCGGGGATCCGGTTGGCCAGGGCCCGGACGGACGCCCCAACGCTGCCGCGGCTGATGTGGACGTTGACGCGGAAGCGCCCGACGCCGGGGATGCCGTAGCCGAAATCGAGCTCGTTGCGGCTAGCCGGGTCGTTCTCGAACATGTTCTTCTGATGGGTCGTCAAGGCGGCGAAGACGAACTCTTTGAGGGCGTCAGGAGTGAACTTTTCGACGCCGTCGACAGGGACGAGCTCGCCGTGGACGCGGAAGGCCGGGGGGAGGCCGGCGATGAGGTGGAGATCGGAGGCGTTCTTCTCGACCATGCGCTGGAGGAGGTTATTGAATGTCATCGTGATATGATTTCCGGACGGGGAAGCATACGGCAGGGGCGCCGGCCCACGCAACACCGCGGGCGGTGAAATCTCGGTCACCCTGCGCGAGGAGGTCGGCCCCGGGCCTACCAGGCGATGCCGTAGTCCTCGCCGTAGTTGCTGCTGCCGCCCCAGAACGTGCCGTGGGCACGGTCGAAATAGATCGCGTTGATGGGACCCGAGGTGTATTTCTTGACGGACAGGATGTAGCCCATGGCCTTGAGCGCTTCGCGGACCTCGGCCGGTACCTTCTCGTTGACGTCAAGCTTGCCAGGGAAGGTCTTGTGCTGGGCGAAGGAGTCGTGCATCTGGTAGCTCGTGATGTTCGGCGCCTCGCAGGCCTGCTGGACGTTCATGCCGAACTCGACGACGTCGAGGAAGAACTGGAGGAGGTTCTGGTCCTGGGTATCACCGCCTTGGACCGCGAACGATAGGTACGGCCGGCCGTCTTTCAGGGCCAGCCCGGGAGTGAGCGTCGCCCTCGGCCGCTTCCCGGGGACGATGACGTTGAAAGGGTTCTGACGCTCTTCGAGGACGAAGCTCTGGGCCCGCTGGCTCATGCCCACGCCGGTCCTGCCGGCGATGACGCACGGGATCCAGCCGCCGCTCGGCGTCACGGAGACGACCCAGCCTTCCTTGTCCGCCGCCTGGATCGAGGTCGTGCCGGAGCGGAAGGACGCCTCGACCTCGGCCGCCTCCTGCGGGTCGAGCTTGGCGGCCTCTCCCCTGCCCCAGTCGAGCCAATTCGCGAGGTAGGCGAGGAAGGGATTGGTCTTGCCCTCGAACGGGTACGGGTCCCCAGGCTTGATGTCGGGATCGTTCCGGTCGGCGCGGATAAGCTTGGCCCGCTCGCGCGCGTAGGCCTTGGACAGAAGCCCCGCGAGCGGCTCAGCGGGCGGGAAATAGGGATCCCCGTAATAGAAGTCCCTATCGGCGAAGGCCAGGTTCATAACCTGATAAAGCGTATGAATATAGGCGGCGCTGTTGAAGCCCAAGGCCTTGAGGTCCATCGTCTCGAGCATGTTCAGGGCCTGGAGCATGACCGGGCCCTGGACCCAGCTCGTCAGCTTGAAGACGTCGATGCCTTTATAAGAGGTCGAGACGGGTTCCTCGAGACGGACCTTCCAGCCGGCCAGGTCCTCCATGGTGATGAGGCCCCCCTGCTCACGCGAGCCGCGGACGAACTCGCGGGCGACGTCGCCCCTGTAGAACCGGTCATAGGCGGCTTGGAGCGCTTCCCGGCGCGTCCTCCCCGATGCCAGGGCCAGCCGTTCGGCTTCGACGAGCTTCTTCAGGGTGTCGGCGAGGTCCGCCTGGCGGAAGATCTCTCCGGCCTGGGGCGCTTCGGCGGCTTCGCCGGGATGCGGCAGCAGGATGTCGCGGGAGTACGGCCAGGCCTTGATCTGGTCCTTGTCCTTCTCGATGCGGTCGCCCGTTTCCTTGTCCATGGGATAGCCCTCGGCCATGCGGATGGCCGGCGCGAGGACGTCAGCGAGGCTCATCGTCCCGAATTCGGCGAGCATCGTCAGGAGCCCTCCGGGCGTGCCCGGGGTCACGGCGGAGAGGACGCCATACTCTGGAGGATAGGAAAAACCCTTGCTCTTGTAGAATTCGGCGGTCGCGCCGGTCGGGGCGACGCCCAGGGCGTTCAGGCCGATGACCTTTCCCGTCTTGGGATTGTAGATGAGGGCCTGGGTCTCGCCGCCCCAGCTCAGGACGTCGTGCATGGTACAGACGGCCCCGAGCATCGCGCAGGCCGCGTCGACGGCGTTCCCGCCCTTGGCGAAGATCATGGCCCCGGCGGTGGCCGCGAGCGGCTTCCCCGTGATGGCCACCCACTCCCGGCCGTGAAGGATCGGCTTCTCCGTCCGCTGGCCGGACGACCCGCCGGCCGTCAGCCCGACACACAGAACGAGGATCGCCAGGAAGATCGCTTTCATCGGTCCATCCTTTCCTTGGGATCACCTCCCGGCAGGCTCAACGGCCGGCCGGATCAAGGTCGAGGGATACGCTGAGAGCGACGCCGCGCGCCGTGCAGGCGAGCATCGGAACGACGCGCTGACGCCGGCCGTGGTTACGGACGACCAAACGGCCCACGCCATATCCTATGAGGGCTCCGATGGCGACGTCCGAGGCCCAGTGGCGGTCCAGCGTCATCCTCGACAACCCCACGCCGGAGGCGAGCGTATAGGCCACGACCGGAACCCAGGCGTGATGGCGGTACTGCAGGGCGACCACGGTGGCCAGAGAGAACGCCGCGGCCGAATGTCCGGACGGAAAAGAATCGTAAAGTCCTTTTTGGCTCTTCTCGAACCGCCTGAAGAATCCGACTGGACCGGACCAATGGTCCTCGCCGGCGGCGATGAACGGTCGCTGCCGTCCCGTCATGCCCTTGAGGAAACTGTCCACGAGGAACGACTGGAGTATCGCGTTCGCCGCCAGGAAGCCCGTTTCCCTGGCCCGGGCATCCTTGAAGATGAGCCCCGCACCGAAGAAGGCCCCGGCCGTCGCGAACGCTCCGATGCCGCCCATCTCCGTGATGACGGGCCCGACGTCACCTACCCAGGCATGCTTTTCCGCAAAGGTCTGGACGCCGTCCCGGATGGGTTCATCGGCCGCGATGAGGAACGTCGTCGCCGCGGCCAGAGCGATGAGTGGCACCATCGTCTTCGTCTTGATGCGTGTCGGCGAGGACCAGATCCGGCCGGTATCGCTCAGAAACTCCCGGCCGGCCTGCTTGAGTGTCAGGGGATCTTCGCCCCGGGAAGACCTGTCCTCGCTCGAGGCCGTGGATTCCCCCGAAGGCGGGGGCGCCCCCGGCGCGGGCAGCGCCGTCCCCAGGACGAGCAGGATGAGGGTCAGGGCCGCGGCCCCGCGGCAGAGATGGTCACGGCCTTCCGGCGTCATGGGCCCGATTATACATCAACTCCGGCGAAATCGTCTCGCCGCCGCTTCTCTATGCTATAATAGCCGCCTTTGACGGGCCGCCCGAAGAAGGCCGTAGGAGAATGGATGTCCATGTACCGCGTTGACCAGCATCCCATCCTGCCCATCACGCCCCGATCCAAGATCCCCTTCACGTGGAAGGGCGAGGCCCTCGAAGCCTTGGAAGGCGAGACCCTATCCTCAGCCCTGTTCGCCGCCGGCATCCGGATTTTCGGCCATCATCCCAAGGACGGCGCCGCCCAGGGGATCTTCTGCGCCAACGGCCAATGCTCCCAATGCCTCGTCCTGGCCGACGGCGTCCCCGTGAAGTCGTGCATGGAGCTCGTCAAGGCCGGTGTCCGCGTCGAGCCCGTCGAAGGGGTGCCCGAGCTCCCCGGCGTCGATCCCCGCGCGTCGGGCCTCGGGTCCGCCCAGCCCATCGAGACCGTCCGCGTGCCCGTCCTGATCATCGGCGGCGGGCCCGCCGGGCTTTCCGCCGCCATCGAGCTCGGCCGCCGGGGTATCGAGACGCTCCTCATCGACGACAAGCACCGCCTCGGCGGCAAGCTGGTCCTGCAGACCCATCGCTTCTTCGGCTCCATCGAAGCCGTCTACGCCGGGACACGGGGCATCGACATCGCGACGCGCCTGGAGAGCGAGGTCCGTTCGTTCCCCGGGGTCCGCGTCTGGCTCCAGACCCCCGCCCTGGCCGTTTATAGCGACAAGAAGGTCGGCGTCCTCGTCGAAGGCCGCCGGTACGTCCTCGTCGAGCCTGAGATCCTCCTCGTGACGGCGGGAGCGCGGGAGAAGAACCTGGCTTTCCCCGGCAACACCCTGCCCGGCGTCTATGGCGCCGGCGCCTTCCAGACCCTCGTCAACAGGGACCTCGTCAAGCCGACCGAGCGGCTGTTCATCGTCGGGGGCGGCAACGTCGGCCTCATCGCCGGATATCACGCCCTCCAGGCCGGCATCGCCGTCGTCGGCCTCGTCGAGGTCCTCGCCGAGTGCGGCGGCTATAAGGTCCACCGGGACAAGCTGGCCCGGCTGGGCGTCCCGATCTCTACGTCGCACACGGTCCTCAGCGCCAACGGGACGGACGCCGTCGAATCGGTCACGATCGCCCGGGTCGACGAGAAGTTCCGGCCGGTCGGCGGCACGGAGCGGTCGTTCGAATGCGACACCCTGCTCATCGCCGTCGGCCTCGATCCCGTGAACGAGTTCTTCGAGAAGGCCCGCGAGTTCGGCTTGCCAGCGTTCGCCGCGGGTGACGCGGAGGAGATCGCCGAGGCCTCCGCGGCCATCTTCTCCGGCAAGATCAGGGGCCTCGAAGTCGCCCGGGCGCTCGGGCACGACGTCGGCGAGATCTCGTCCGATTGGTACCGGACCGCGGACATTCTCAAGTCGAAGCCGGGCGCGACCGTTCACGAACGGACGCCGGGCGAAGAGAACGGCGTCTTCCCGGTCATTCACTGCATCCAGGAGATCCCCTGCGACCCGTGTACGGCGGTCTGCCCCAACGGCCTTATCGAGATGGACGAGACCGACATCCGGCTCCTCCCGTCCTTCGCCGGCGAGAAGGGCGGCAAGGGCTGTACGGGCTGCGAGAAGTGCGTCGCCATATGCCCGGGCTTGGCCATCACCCTCGTCGACTACCGCAAGGACGCGGATTTCCCGACCATAGCCATCCCCTACGAGTTCCTCAAGGACAGCCTGAAGCCCGGCGACACCGTTGTCGTCGAGGACACCGAGGGCAACCCCCTCGGCCCGGTCGAGGTCGCCGCCGTCAGGGCGATCAAAGCCAACGACCGCACCGTCATTGTCAAGGTCCGGGCCCCGGGCGCCTACGCCAAGAGGATCGCCGGCATCCGCATCCAACCGGCCGGGTCGGCCGAGCCCTTGGGGCAATACGTCGAGCGCACGGCCGACGACACCATCATCTGCCGCTGCGAGCGGGTGACGGCGGGCGAGATCCGCGCGCTCATCCGCGAAGGCATGCGGGACATCAACGAGATCAAGGCGGTCACGCGGTCCAGCATGGGATCGTGCGGGGCCAAGACCTGCACCCCCCTCATCCACCGGCTTTTCCGGGAGGAGGGTGTGCCCGACGCCGAGGTCGTCGATCAGCCGAAGCGGCCCCTTTTCATCGAGGTGCCCATGGGCATCTTCGCCGGCTTCGGCGGGAAGGACGAAGGCCATGGCCGCGCCTAAGGGCTTCGATGTCATCATTGTCGGCGCCGGCAGCGTGGGCACGCCCACAGCCCTGGCCCTGGCCGGGTCCGGCCTCAAGGTCCTCGTCGTCGACAGCCTCCCGAGCGTCGGCCAGGGCTCGAACAAGAGGGCCATCGGCGGCCTGCGGGCCACCCACTCCGATCCGGCCAAGATCCGCATCTGCTTGCGCAGCCTCGAGATCTTCTCGACCTGGGCGGACGAGTTCGGCGATGATATCGAATGGTTCAAGGGAGGCTACAGCTACGTCGCCTATCGGCCCGAAGAGGAGCGGACGCTCAAGGACCTCCTCGCCGACCAGAAGAGAAGCGGCCTCAACATCGATTGGCACGACGCCCCGTCGTTCCGCGAGATCATCCCGGACCTCAATCCCGAAGGGCTTATCGGGGGGACGTTCTCGCCCGACGACGGGAACGCCTCTCCCCTGCTCGCCGCCCACGCGTTCTACAGCCGGGCGAAGAAGCTGGGGACGGCGTTCCTGTTCAACGAACGTGTCACGGGCCTCATCACGGCCGGCGGACGGGTGGCCGGCGTGCGCACCGACAAGGGAGAATACGGAGCGCCGGTCGTGGTCGACGCGGCCGGCCCTTTGGGCGCGGAGGTCGCGGCCATGGCGGGGATCGACGTCCCTGTCCGTCCCGATTCCCATGAGGCCGCGGTGACCGAGGCCGTGGCCCGCTTCCTCGGCCCCATGGTCGTCGACATCCGGCCGGTCGCCGGCTCGGCCAACTATTATTTCTACCAACATGCCACAGGCCAGGTCATCTTCTGCATCACGCCCAGCCCCAGCATCTGGGGGATGGATGTCCGTGAAACGAGCTCGTTCCTACCCATGGTCGCCAGCCGCATGGTCGGACTCATCCCCCGGCTCAAGAACCTCCGCGTCCGGCGGACCTGGCGGGGGCTCTATCCCATGACCCCCGACGGCTTCCCGGTCGTCGGCTGGGCCCGCGAGCTCGAGGGATACATGCTGGCCGTCGGTATGTGCGGACAGGGTTTCATGCTCGGTCCGGGCCTCGGCGAGCTCATCGGCCGCATGATCCTGGGCAGGACCACCGAGAACGACCGCGAGACGCTGACCTACCTCAGTCCCTATCGCGAGTTCAAGGGGCAGGAGAAGCTGAAGTAGGCCTCAGGCCCTCCGCTTCTTCCCGGCGGTCCACGCCGCCAGCCTCAGGACGACCGCCGCGGCAGCGAAAACGGCGACGGGCAGACTGAGGGACGGCAGGAGCGGGTCGAAGGTCCGGAAGAAGTTGGCCCAACTCTCCCACTTGAGAAGAACGGCGTGCCCCACGGCCAGGATGAGCCCGGCGTAGCCGCCGTAGCGCAGAAGCTTCCGCCAGGTCTCTCCCCCCACACGCGCCTTGACCTTTGAGATCGACAGGACGGCCATGGCCCCGAAAACGACCAGCGCGATGAGCCCGGGCGAGTCCGAAAGGAACGCGTCGACCTTCCTTTCCGCCTGCAGGCCGACCGCCGGGAGCAGGAAATGGTTGACCGTGCCGTGGAGGAGCCCCGCCCAGAAGCCCATGAGTCCGTGATGCTTCCTAAAGGCCAAGGGCTTGGAGGTCCGCCCGGAAAAAAGGGCCAGCCCCGTCAGGAACATGGATAGCGCGATAAGGAACAGCGAGGTCGTGCCGAGGGATTTGTTGACGACGGTCAGATCGAAGCGCCATATCCCGTCCTTCAGGTGCTGGCGGACGAAAAAATAGAGGCAACCGAAGACGAAGGCGAAGAGACACGTCGCAAGGGCACGCATCCAGAGTCCGGCGGCGGACCGGCCCATTTTCCCGGACCCTTCTCGTTCGCGACCGCCTGGATTCCCGAACATAAGATCCGCATTATAGCGGAGACCTCCCGGGATGCCAAACGGAAACCTCGCCGTTTCTCAGCCGAAGACGATCTCGCCGAAGAACTCCGGGCGGTGAAAATCGGGGGTCGGGATCCCCACCGGGCTCCACGCCCCATAATGGGGCACCTCGGTCTCGTCGCCGCACTTATAGAAATTCGCCCTGGCCCGATGGCCGGCCCGTATCTCCTCGCCGTAGATCTTCAGGAACAGGGCCAAGGGGACCCGGTACTCGAGCGTCCAGGCATCGGCGCCGTGCTCCCCATCGACAGGACTCGGGATCGACGAAACGACCTCGAAGCCGGCCAGGTCCTCGGGCCAGAGCGGCCGACGGCGGGAACGGCCCGGACCAAAGGCCGCAAGGAGGGTCCCGGCGGCGTTGGTCTCGAAGTTGACGTAGCCCAGCCGTTTTTCGGGGAACGCGTCGATGAAGAACTCGACACAGCTGTCTTTGTAGACGGGATCCTGGAATTTCGTATATCGGACACGGACCCGCCTCTCCTCGACCCGGAAGCGAACGTAGAGGAAAGCGCGGGACCAGCACAGCCGGGCCTCGACGGCCGGACGATAGCCATTGTCGAGCCATAGATAATGGCCGACCGTAAGCGGCGTCAGGGCCGCCCACGGAGCCCGGGGATCGGAGAGCTTAAAATCGGCGGCGACCGGCCTAATGGTGTACGAGGGCCGTTCAGTCGGGTCCGTCACTTGACCGGCCCCGCGCACGCCGTGATCAGCTTGCCGATGGCTGAAACAACGGCGAGCTCGGCGTGACCGGCCGGCTTGGCCGCCTCGGCCAGCGCCTGGCCTCGCTCCTCCGCCCACGACGCCGGCTGGGTTTCGCCCTTGGTCAAGTGACCCAGGGCCTCGAGCCCGATTTCACAGGCCCGGGACAGGTTGAACGAAAGCGGTTCGATCTCCCTCAGCGCGGGCGATGAAGCCAGGAGGGGAAGGACCAAGGAGTGGTTGTCCTTCCAGGCGCTCATGCGGTCCCTGAGCTCGGCCCCGACCAGCGGGTCCTTTCCGGCCAGGAACTTGTCGACCCTGGCCCGGAACATCCTGGCCGGCAGGGATTCGGGCGCGCACGCATCGACGAAGCGCGTGAACGGCGAGAGGCTGGTGTACTCGGCCTGGTCATGCCGCTTGTAGTTCTTGAGCGGCTCGACGGCCTCCGCCAGGACCTTGAGGGGCTTGATCCGCCGGCCGCCCGAGATCCGCCGCAGGATCATGTCCGCGTTCTTGAGATGGAGAAGACCGAGCTCCTCCAGCGCGATGTTGACGGGGCCGAGCCGCCGATACATGTCCTCGACGTTCCTGACGGAGGCCGGCGACCAGAGCCGCTCGGCGATGGCGGCCGTCCGGGGCCAGATACGCGAATCGATCGTCTCCGGCGTCACGAGCTCGGCCCACATCGTCGCTTCCCCGCCGAGGATGAGCCGTTTCTGGCCGTCGTCGAGCGGCGAGTCGGCGGGCAGGGGGTCATTGAGGTAGTGGGTTTCGGCCGGCAGGCAGAGGTCGATATAGTAGCCGTTGGAGAGAATGCCCTGGTAGCCTTTCCGGGCGGCCTCGACGAGGGACTCGGGCCCGCGCCAGGAATGGATGACGGTGTCGGTCGGCACCCCCGGTTGGAGGATCTCGTCCCAGCCGACCATCTTCTTGCCGTGTTTGGCCAGGATCTTGACCAGTCGACCGTTGAAATAGGCCTGAAGGGCGTTGTTGTCGGCGAAACCGCTCTTTTTCTTGAAGGCCTGGATCGCAGGATTGGCGTCCCACTGGTGGCCTTCGACCTCGTCACCGCCGATATGGAGATACGGATCGGGGAAGAGCCCCGCCATCTCCTTGAAGAAAGCATCGAAGAAGGGATAGATCCTTTCGTTGGCGGGGTTGAAAGCCGGGCCGAAGATCCCGAACTTGCGCTCGATCGCATAGGGGCCCGGAGCGCTCGCGAACTCTGGGTAGGCGACAAACCAGCTCGTCGAGTGGCCGGGGATGTCGAACTCCGGCATGACCCGGATGCCGCGCTCGGCGGCGTAGTCGATGATGTCCCTGATCTGGGCCTGGGTGAAGTACATCCCGTCCGAGCCGAGCTCGTGGAGCTTCGGGAAGACCTTCGATTCGACCCGGAACCCCTGGTCTTCCGTCAGGTGAAAGTGGAGGACGTTCATCTTGACCGCGGCCATGCCGTCAAGGTTACGCTTGATGACATCGACGGGCTGGAAGTGACGCCCGACGTCGATGAGGAGACCGCGCCAGGTGAACCGGGGCTGGTCCGAGATGGAAACGCAGGGGAAGTAATACCCCTTCTCGTCCGAGCTCAGGAGCTGGAGGAGCGTCTCCAGGCCTCTGAGGACGCCGATGTCGGTCGGGGCCGTCAGGGACACGCCAGCCTCGGTGACGGAGAGGACGTAGGACTCGTCCTCGTTCGGGATAAGGGCGCCGGTCCGGTCGAAAGCGTAGCGGATTCCGCCTTCTGCGGGAGCGGTCTGGGAAGCCAGAAAATCCTGCTTGAGGAAGAGGCCCGTGCGGCCGGCGAGCCGTGTCATGAACCGGGCCGCCGCCTTGAAGGCGCGGCCGCGCGCGCCGGCAGGCCCGCCGATCGCGAGGCCCTCGTCAACGCGGAAGCGGCCGGCGCCCACGGTCAGGCTGGCCGGGACGGGCATGAGGTCCAAGACAGCATCCGCGTGCGGAACGGCTGAAGGGGGGGCCCCCCAGACAACTCCGAGAGCCAGAACCGATAGAGCCAAGAGCAGGCCGGAAACCGGCCTCCATGTGCGTCGGATCATGCTGCCTCCTCTCTCCTCAGGGTCCGAGGGACCCTTTATACCATAGAGAGGAGGCGCGGCAAAGGCCCGAAGGACCCGATCAGCCCTCGGTCTTCTCGACGACGATGGTCAGGTCGGAAGCCAGGGCCGCGATGGCCCCGACGGCGGCCAGGACGGGCGCGATGATGGCTCCGACGACGCCGACCGTGAGCGGGATCTCCAGGAACGTCTTGCCCTTGTCATCCTTGAGAATGATGCGGCGGACGTTGCCCTGGTGGATGATCTCCTTGACCTTGTTGAGAAGCTCGCCACCGTTCACGCGGAACTCCTCGAACCGGGTCTTGCCTTCTTTTTGTTCTTCGGTCATGTTCGCCCTCCCTTGTCAATCCTTATTATAGCAGACGCGCTCTAAGGCCGAGCGACGCCGTCAAGGGGAAATACGTCAAAGGCCAGGGAAGAGTTCCTTCAGGATGGCCAGCGATTCCGGGAACACCTCCAGCAGGCCGATCGACCGCCACTCGGCGCAGGTGAAGCGCCAACCCTCCGGCCCGGCCTTCCGAAGGTCGATCCGGAAGCGATAATACTCGCCGGTATAGCGGATGAGCTTGCGCAGGACCTCGGCCGCCCCGTGGGATAGGGACACGTCGCATTCGACCGAAGCCCGGCCGTCAGGCTCGATGTCGCCGACGCGGGCGCCGAGAAGGTGAATGACGATACCGCGGTACCTGTCGAGGGTGTCCGTGACGAGCCGGAGGGTCGCCGCGGCATCGCGGCCCTCGAAGTCCGTGTAGTCCGGGGCGAAGAGCTTCATCAAGCCGGAGGTGTCCTTCTTCTCGGCCCGGGCCACAGCCTCCTTGAGGATCTCGCGGATGCGGACTTCCTCGGACGGCTTGGCGCAGGCCTGGGCTAAGGCCCCGGCCGCCGCGAGAGCCGCGACGGCGATGACGCGGGCCCGGCCGGGCCTCGTCATCCCGCCCCTCCCCCGCCGCCTCCGCCGCCTCCCCCACCCCCGCCGCTGAAGCCGCCGCCACCCCCCGATGAATAGTGGGCCGCGGACGTGCTGGCCTGGCTGATGGCCGTGGCCGTGTGCTCGAGGCTCGAGATCAGGTTCGCCAAACCGCCGCCGGTGAGCATCCCGGGCTGGCCGAAGCCGGCGTACCAGACGGGCACGGCGGCCCGCTCGTCCTGGAGAATGATGGGGAGCATCTTCAGGATCTTTTTGGCATTCCCGAAGAGGATGCCGTAGACGAGGTAGTGCTCCCAGAGCTTGTAGGCTTCCGGGGGGATCTCCTTGAACTCCGAAAAATCGTCGAGGAAGCGTTCGAGTCCCTTCCAGGCCTCGTTCTCCCGGGCCCAGGTCATGGTCCTCCGTTTGAGCGTCGGGATGAGGGCCAGGGCCAGGATGAACAGCACGGGGCTGAGGGTCAGCACGGCCGCGGGCAGCGAGAAGAGATAGAAGCGGTTCCGGGCCTTGAGGCTCTCGGGTTCGAGGAAGCCGAGTGTCTTGGCCTCGTCCTTGATGCCCTTGGTCCACTTCTGGTACCAGGCCTGAAATCGCTGCGGGTGCTTTCTGAGATAGTCCCGGAGCCCGTCGACGGTGATGGACGACCCCGGCGTCATCCCGTCGGCCTGCTTTTCGTAGATAAAGCCCAGGAGCGATCGCTCGAAGGACTGTACGCCGGTCTCCTTCGCGGGGTCCTTCTTGAGCGTGATAGTCGTCTCGACGACCTCCTTGGTGCCGAGAAGCCGTTTCTTGGAGACGTTCCGGTCCTCGATCTCGAGGACGCCCCGCCGGGCAAGATCGAAGATCGTCGCGGTGAAGACCGCCGGGGTCACAGTCCTCCCCTCGCGCATCAGCGATTGGACCATGGCCGGGGACCGTTCGGCCGGGAGCTCGCGGACATAGTCCGGAAGGTCGCCGAGCCGGTAGTCCTTGCCCACGGACGACCAGCTTCTGAGGAACAGGACCAGCCACAGGAGCGGCCCGGCGATCTGCCAGACGCCCCAGACGCTCAGGAGCTTGAGGAGCCCGCGCTTGTTCTCGGCCTGCTTCTGCCGACGGCCCGCCTCGTCGGCTTGGGCCCGGCGGACGCGCGCGATCGTGTCATCGACGAACCCACTCTCTTCCGCCCGGATCGCGTCGAGCGTCAGGCGGTCGGACGGGACCCCGGAGACGAGTCCTGGCGGCCAGACAACGCGGACCTCGAAGAACTGCCGCGCGGCAAGATCGGGCGCCGAGAAGCGGGCCGTCCGCTCGTCGACGACCTCGGCCCAGCCGGCGAGCGGGCCGTGGCCCCAGACGAGGAGATCGTTCTTCGTTGGGACCGGGTCCGGCAGGACGACGGTCGCGCTGACGTTTCGGGCCGGCTTGTCCCATCTGTCCCCGATGACCTGCCAATAGAATTCCGTGACGTCCGGATAACTGGTGACGCCGCCGGACACGCGATAATGGATATGGAACGTTCGCCGCTCGTCCCGCGCGGAATAGAACCACCGGGCGGTGAGCTCAGCGCCTTTCTCTGTGACCTCCGTCTTCAGGGACTGGCCCTGTTCGTCGGCTACGGCGATCTCCGAGATGGAGACCTGCCTCCGGACGCCGGCCCGGTCGATCCGGAGAGGGATGACGACATAGGCGAAGGTGAAGCTGCCCTGGAATTCGAAGGTTCGGTATTCATCGACGAGGAACGAGCCGTCCCGTTCGACGGCGACCTCGATCCGGACCTCCGGGAAGTCGTAGTTCTTGTCCGTGGCCGATGCGGCCGGCGGCCGGATCGAGCCGCTCAGGAGGACGGCGGCGATCAGGGCCAGGCGGGCGGCGCGTTCTTTCCGGCTTCTCATGGGTCTTGTCTCAGGAACTCCTTCCTATGTAGCTTATGACAGGGAGAAATGCAAGCGGACGGAGGTTCAGCCCGAGGAGCTGTCTTTGCCGCCGAAGATGTGGTCCATCAGGGCGAATTCGGCGTCGGGGTCCAGTCCGACGAACTCGAGGCCGGCCTCGAAGACCTCGGCGCCGTAGAGGTCGCGGACCCAGCGGACCTCGGCCACAGCCCGGATGCGCTTTCGAGGGCGGCTGAGGGTGATATCCACCCGGACCCGGGTCCCGGTTTGGAGCGGGGCGCCGGTCATGATGCGGACGCCGCCCATGGAGATGTCCCTGGTCAGGGAATAGAACACGGTCGGCACCCCGGGCCGGACTTCGCCGGTCATGAGCGAGAGGACGACCTTGTTCTCCTCGAAGATGCGAACATCGCGCCGCCGGTCCTTCATGGGCGGGTCCCCCGGGGACGAGGCTCGTCCCCCGTCTTTCGGACCGCTTCGCGCTCGATCGTTCCCAACTCAGCTGCCAACGACCTCTCCACGGGACAGTCTTATCCACTTCTGCCAGTATACGTTTAGTCGGCCCGGAATCCCCTTGGATGAACTTTGACTTTTCTCCACTTCCGGACGTAGGATGAAGCGAATCTTCGGCGAGGAGGGAGCGCATGCCTGAACGGACACTGCCCTGCCTCTTCGAAGAGAGCGTCAAAACCTACCCCCGGAACGTCCTCATCTGGGAAAAGCTCGGCTCCCGCTACGAACCCACGTCCTTTGCCGAGATGCGCGAGCTCGTCCGGCGGTTCGCCGCCGGCCTCCTGAGCCTCGGCCTGGGCAAGGGGGACAGGGCCGCCCTGATCGCCGAGGGCCGCCGGGACTGGATCGTGAGCGAGCTCGGCATCCTTTTCACCGGGGCCATCAACGTCCCCGTCTCGGTCAAGGTCGACGAGCTCAACGACCTGAAGTTCCGCCTGGCGCATTCCGGCTGCCGTATGGCCGTCGTCTCAAAGTCCCAGCTGGCCAAGATCCGACAGGTCAAGAAGGACCTGCCCGAACTGGCTTTGACGGTCGTCCTCGACGATGTCGAATCCCTCGCCGGCGACGAGATCGCCGCGGCGGAGGTCATGCGGCGGGGCGACGAATTCCTGAAGACCCGGACCGGGGAGCTCGAGTCCGCCCTGGAGTCCGTCCGGGAGAACGATCCCGCCAATATCTGCTACACGTCGGGGACGACGGCCGATCCTAAGGGCATCATCCTCACCCACCGGAACTATACGGCCAACATCGACCAGTCCCGGAGCCTCGTCGATTGTCCCGAACACTATGTGGCCTTTTTGATGCTGCCCTGGGACCACAGCTTCTGCCACACCTGCGGCATCTATTCGGTGATGAAGAGCGGCGCGGCCATGGCCTCGGTCGAGCTCGGCCGGACGCCCATGGAGACGATCCGGAACGTCCCCGGCAATATCAAAGAAGTCCGGCCCCATCTCCTTCTGAGCGTTCCCGCCCTGGCCAAGAACTTCCGAAAGAACATCGAGAAGGGCGTTCGCGAAAAAGGCCCCAAGGTCGAAGCCCTGTTCGCCAAGGCCCTGGCCCTGGCCGTGGACTACAACGCGGAAGGATGGAACAAAGGGCGGGGCCTGAAGAAGCTGAAGAGGCCCCTGGTCGTCCTCTGCGACAAGATCCTCTTTGGCAAGATCCGGGAGAATTTCGGGGGCCGCCTCGAGTTCTTCGTCGGCGGCGGGGCGCTTCTCGACATCGAGCTCCAGCGGTTCTTCTACGCCCTCGGCATCCCCATGTTCCAGGGCTATGGCCTGACCGAGGCCTCCCCGGTCATTTCGACCAACAGCCTGAAGCACCACAAGCTCGGCTCCTCGGGGAAGGTGGCTCCCGGGATCGAGCTCAAGATCTGCGACGAAGCCGGGTCGGCGCTCCCCGCCGGCGAGACCGGCGAGATCGTCATCCGGGGCGAAAACGTCATGGCCGGCTATTGGAAGAACGAAAAGGCGACTCGCGAGACGATCCGTGACGGCTGGCTCTATACGGGTGACCTCGGCTACCTCGATGCCGACGGCTACCTCTATGTCCTCGGCCGGATGAAGAGCCTGCTCATCGCGAGCGACGGCGAGAAATACAGCCCGGAGGTCATCGAGGAGGCCCTCACCGACTCGTCGCCCTACATCGGTCAGATCATGCTCTACAACAATCAGTCGCCTTATACGGTCGCCCTGCTCGTGCCGAACAAGGAGCCGCTGCTGAGCTGGCTCAAGGACAAGGGCCTCGGGCCCCAGACCCCGGAGGGCCAGGAAGCCGCCTTGCGGCTGCTCGAGGAGGAGATCGGCGCCTTCCGCGAAGGCGGCAAGCACGCCGGCATGTTCCCGGCCCGCTGGCTGCCCGCCGCGGTGGCCGTCCTCGGCGAGGGCTTCACCGAGGAGAATCATTTCCTCAATTCGACCATGAAGATGGTCCGCGGCCGCATCGCCGATTTCTATCGCCCCCGTCTCGATCACCTGTTCAGGGCCGAGGCCAAGGACATCTCCAACCCCCAGAACCGGACCATCATCAGCCGCCTTTCCGACGCGCCGTGACGGATTGACAATCCGCTTTTACTTAATGTATGTAGGACTTCATCATTGCCGAGATTCTCCTGAAATACTCACGGGAGTGAAGGACTCTCGGCCCGCGTCTACGTCAGGGAGGTCGTTCGAATGGCGAAAAAACAGAAAACCCTCGGTGTCGGCATCGTCGGCGGCGGGTTCATCGCCCGCTTTCACATCCGGTCCTGGGTCGGCGTCCGCGACGCCGACATCCTGGGCATTTTCGACCCTGATACGAAGCGGGCCCGAGAGGCCTGCGCGCTGGCCCAATCGCTCGGCGTCGGCGAGGCCAAGCCGTACGCCTCGATCACTGCGATGGCCGCCGACCCACGGATCGGGGCCCTCTGGATCTGCGCCCCGAACTACACGCGCGGCGAGGTCATGGAGGAGATCCATCACGCCCTCGTCAAGGGTCAGGCCGAGCTCGTCGGGGTCACCTGCGAGAAGCCGCTCGGCCGCAACGTCCGCGAAGCCCGCCGGATGCTCGAGCTCGTCGAAAAGGCCGGCCTTCTCGACGGCTATCTCGAGAACCAGGTCTTCTCCCCCGCTGTCGTCCGCGGCAAGGAGATCATCTGGGCTCGGGGCGCCGCCCTATCCGGGCCACCCTACCTCGCCCGCGCGGCCGAGGAGCACAGCGGGCCGCACATGCCCTGGTTCTGGGAAGGAACGCTCCAGGGCGGCGGCGTGCTCAACGACATGATGTGCCACTCCGTCGAGGAGGCCCGCTTCATGCTGACCCCTCCAGGGGCCCCTCGCGACGTCCTCACCCCTGTCAGCGTCACCGCCTACACGAACTGCCTCAAGTGGCAGGAGCCCAAATACGCCGCCATCCTGGCCAAGAGGAGCGGCGGCAAGACCGATTATCTCAAGCGGCCCTCTGAGGACTTCGCCCGCTCGCTCCTCGAGTACAAGGACAAGGCCGGCAAGACCCTCGTTGTCGAGACGACGACGAGCTGGTGCTACGTCGGGGCGGGCCTGCGCCTGAGCATGGAGCTCCTGGGCCCCGAATACTCCCTGCAGATCAACACGTTGGACGCCGGGCTCAAGGTCTTCTTCAGCCGCGAAGTCAGGGGCAAAGCGGGCCAGGACCTCGTCGAGAAGCAGAACGCCGAGATCGGGCTCATGCCCGTCGTCGCGGACGAGGCCGGCGAGTACGGCTACACCGCCGAGAACCGGCATATGGTCCAATCGTTCCTCAAGGGCGTCCGGCCCGAGGAGAATTTCGCCGACGGCGTCGGCGTCGCCGAGCTGCTCATGGCCGCCTACAGGAGCGCTGAGCTGGGCAAGACCCTGCCCTTCCCCTTCAAGGGCCTCGAAAGCTACGTTCCCCCCGTGGCCCAGGGAAAATGGAACCCGAAAGCCAAGTGATCCCAGGAGGACCCATGAAACGCACCATCGCCGCCCTCATTCTCATCGCCGTCGTGGCCGCGGCCGGACCGGCGTGCGGCGCCGCGCCCCAGATCCGTCACATCTCGGCCGATCTCCAGAAGGCCGTCGCCGTGACAGACTACGGAAGCGTCCGCATCAAGAACTTCCCATTCGCTTCGGAAGCCTGGACGTTCCGTGAGTTCACCTTCGCAGAGACCCTCAAGAAGCTCCAAGAGCTCGGCATCGGAGCGATCGAGGCCTTCCCCGGCCAGGCTCTCGCGGCCGAGTATCCCGGCGCCCAATTCGGAGAAGGCATGACCGACGAGCAGGTCGCCTTCGTCAAGGGCGCCCTCAAGGCCTCCGGGGTCACGCTTTACGGCTACGGCGTCGTCGACATCGGCACGACCGAAACGAGCATGCGCAAGGTCTTCGATTTCGCCCAGAAGATGGGCATCCGCGTCCTCGCGTGCGAGCCGGCCGATGACGACTTCACACGGCTCGAGAAGCTGGTCAAGGAATACGACATCAAGATCGCCATCCACAACCACCCCGCCCCGTCGAAGTACAACCTGCCCGAGACCGTCTTCAGCCACGTCGACGGCAAGGACCCGCGCATCGGCTCGTGCGCCGACAGCGGGCACTGGATGCGCGGCCTGAACGACCCGCGCGAGGCTTTCAAGCTGCTCGCGGGCCGCATCCTCGACGTCCATCTCAAGGACCGGACCGACTTCGGCACGGCCAAGGGCGTCGACGACGTCGCCTGGGGCTCGGGCCAAGGACATATCCGCGACCTCCTGGCCGAGCTGACCCTTCAAGACTATGACGGCTACCTGACCATGGAGTACGAAAACGAATCCGAGGTCGGCGACCCCATGCCGGCCTTCCGCAAGAGCCTCGCTTACGTCAAGAGTGTCACCACCTATGACGGTTACACCCAGATCCTGCGGCGCGGCGCCGGCGGCTACGAGAAATACGGCTGGAACCACTACGGCCCCGGGTACTTCGAGTGCGACCCGAAGACCGGCGTTCTCAAGGGCCAAGGCGGCATGGGCCTGCTTTGGTACTCGAAGAAGGTCAAGGATTTCGTCCTCGAGTGCGAATTCAAGTGCTCGACACCGACGACGAATTCGGGGATCTTCCTCCGCGTCCCCGAGGTGCCCAGCAGCGACGACTACATCTACCATTCTATCGAGATCCAGATCGACGACACCTCGACGGGCATCCACCACACCGGGGCGGCCTACGACATCGAGGCGCCCAAGGTCCTCGCTTCCATGCCGACCGGGGAATGGAACCATATGCGGATCGAGTTCAAAGGGATGCGCCTGAAGGTCGACCTCAACGGCAAGACGGTCCTCGATGGGGACGCCCACCCGGGCGGCAAGGTCCGCGACCTCTCGCCGGAAGGCTACATCGGCCTCCAGAACCACGACAGCCAGTCCCCGCCGTTCTTCCGGAACGTCTATCTCAAAGAGCTCTGATCGGCGGTAGGACATCCGGGAGACCGTAGGATATAAGGAGAATCGAGCATGACGGAGACAAAGAGGACCCGCAACAGGCTATTCCTGATGATGGTCATGGAGTTCTTCATCTGGGGCGCGTGGCTTCCGCTGATCTTCGGCTATTTGCCCAGCCTCGGTTTCACGCCCATCCAGCAGGCCTGGATCCTGAACGCCTTCCCCATCGCCGCCATCGTCGGCATGTTCTTCAGCAACCAGTTCGCCGATCGTCATTTCGCGGCCGAGAGGTTCCTGGGTTTCAGTCACCTCATCGGCGGCCTGGCGATACTCGGGTTGGGATTCACCCGCGCGTTCTGGCCCTTTTTCGCCTTGATGTTGGTGCACTGTCTGTTCTATGTCCCGACCAACTCGATCGCCAACTCGATCGCCTTCGCCCATATGAAGGACTCGAAGAGGGAGTTCGGTTTCATCCGCATGGGCGGGACCCTGGGCTGGATCCTCGCCGCCTGGCCGTTCACGTTCATTCTCGTGGACTGGGCCCGGGTCAAGGCCGCCGCGCCACACGGATGGGTGGCTTGGCTCGGCACGGTCCTCGGCTCGGGGCTCACAGGCCAGGCGTTGAAGCAGGCGACGCGCTGGACATTCATCGTGGCGGGTATCGTCTCCCTCACCCTGGCCGCCTACAGCTTGCTTCTCCCTCACACCCCGCCAAAGAAAAAGGTCCCGGGGGCTTCCACGGAACGCTTCGCCTGGCTGGAAGCGGTCAGACTGCTCAAGCGCCCCTTCGTCCTGATCCTCTGGCTCATCACGTTCATTGACGCGTTCGTCCATAACCTGTATTTCAATTGGACCGGTTCCTTCCTGGGCGCCAGCGCTGAGGCCGGGGGCGTGGGCATTCCCGGCAACTGGATCATGCCCGTCATGAGCTTGGGTCAGGTCTCCGAGCTCTTGACCATGCTCGTCCTGGGATTGGTGCTGAAAAAACTGGGCTGGCGGTTTACGATGCTCATCGGCATTCTCGGGCACGCCGCCCGGTTCGCGGTCTACGCCTTCTTCCCCTCTCAGCCGTGGATGATTGTGGCCATCCAGGTCCTGCATGGCGTTTGCTACGCGTTCTTCTTCGCCACGGTCTACATCTTCGTGGACACCTATTTCCCCAAGGACGTCCGTTCGAGCGCGCAGGGATTGTTCAATGTGATGATCCTCGGCTTGGGCGTTCTGGCCGCCAACACGCTGGGCCCGTGGCTGATACAGTCGGTCTTTACCGCGAATGGGGTGACGAATTTCCGGTCACTGTTCTTGCTGCCGTGCCTGACCGCGCTTGCAGCCGCCATTCTGCTGCTCGTGGCTTTCCGGCCGCCGGCGAAGGCCGAAACGACTTAGATCGATCCGGGGCCTCACCCCGGCCGACCGGGCCCACGATCCTCGATGGCCGAGCCGTTCGTTCCTCCGGCCTTCCTGGGCCGTTGTGCGGGCCGCTTCGACGGATCCCTAGAACCCCGGGCTGATGCTGAGCTGGAGGTGCCAGCCCCGCGCCGGCCTGTCGATGGGGTAAACATAGTTGAGCCCCAGGATGAAGTAGCCAAAGAGGTTCGTCCTGAGTCCGATGCCGTAGCTCCTCAGGGGCTTGCGGTCTCCGCCGGCGAACCAGGGCTTGATGAGCTTGGGGTCCTCTCCGATGACGTTCCCCGCGTCATCATAGACATATCCGCCCCACCAACGGCTCGGACGCGAGGCATACGCCACGCCCCAGTCGAAGAAGGCGCAGAACTCGAGCGGCCAGGCCCCATAGAATCCCTTGCCGATCCCCAGAATGCCAAGCAGGGGGAAGCGCAGCTCGGCGTTGGCCACGATCATGCGGCTGCCGTAGAGCCGGCCGAAATCGAAGGCCTTGGTCGGATCGTTGCTGTATTCGGTGAACTCCGCGGTGCTGGTCGACTCGTAGCCGCGGACGAGGTCCCAGTAGGCGATATAGAGCGGATAGAAACGGGTATCCTCGGAGTCCTTGCCATAGCGGCCCATGTGCAGGGCCCGGAAGGCCAGCGTGAAGGGCTTGATGGGCATGATGTATTTCCGGAAATCCGCCATGGCCGTCGTGAACGTGACCTTGCCCAGAGCGGGAGAGACCGAGAGGCCGATGTTCTGGCCGAGAATCGGGCTTGTCGCGCCGAAAATGCCCGTGTCATAAAGATAGCTGGCGGTCGCGTAGGCATAGGACAGGGCCGGGGGCATATCGTCGGGGTGGTATTTCTGATAGTCGAGGAGGAAGCCGCCCGGATCATAGATCCGCTCGTAGATGGTGTGGTTGAAATCCTGGAGCCTGAACCCGCCGCTGATCTGGAACCGGCTGACCTGGCTGAAGGGGTAGGAGCCGAACAGCGAGACGTCGTAGTTGATGAGCCGGTAGACGTCCTCGATCTCGTGGTAGAGGCCGTCGGCGTCCTGATAGAAGAGGTAATAAGGATAGGGATAGACGATCCGCTGGGCAGCCGCACCCCAATTGAACCGGCTCCTGTTGTTGAGGTAGCCCACGACGCCCGACGTGTCGATGATACGGGACCCGGTGAACGCCGTCGTGACGACGGTGTGATAGCCCAACATGTCGCTCCAATAGGCCGCCAGGCCGCCCGCCCCGTACGTCCCGTAGCGGTCGACGCCGACAGCGATGTTGGGAGGCGAGACGTAGTCGAGGCCGAGCTTGGCTTTGTAGGGGACGACGGCGAAGTTCGTGTCCTTCGGCAGGCCGAAGAGCGGGTTCTTGAGCAGGCCGAGCAGGGAGCCCTCGGGTTCTGTCCGCGGCGGCAGGATGGACGGATTGCGGTCGAACTGGGCCAGGAAAGACTGGCCTTGGAGGAAGGTCTGATCGTCGATCGAATAGACGGTGTAGAAGCTGTCCTGGTAGCCGGAGAAGACGACCCGGCCCGTTTCCTGGGCGACGGAGATGGACGGGCTGAGATCGGTGATGCCGGCGATTCCGGCATAAAGGTTCGTGACCTGGGTGATCTTGGCCGAAGTGACGTCGATCCGGTAAAGGTCGGTCTTGCCGTTCTGGTCGGAGAGGAAATAGAGCGTGGCCGAATCGGCCGTCCACTGCGGGTTGATGTTCTTGCCGTCGGGGAAGGCCAGGAGCTTCTGGATGCGCCCCGACTCGACGTCGAGGAGGGCCAGCTCGTAGTTCCCGATGTCGACCCATTCGAGATTGGTCGAGAACCTCTCCGTGACGAAGGCGATCGTCTTGCCGTCCGGCGACCAGACGGGCTGGAGGTCGGCGAAGACGTCGCGGGTCATCTGCTTGAGGGTGTTGTCCTGGAGGTCGTAGATGAAAAGGTCGGAGACGCCCCCGGCGAGGCCGGAGAACGTGATATAGCGGCCGTCCGGCGACCAGGCCGGGCTGAGGATCTCGGCCAGCTCCCCGAAGGGGATCTCCCGGACGATCTTGTCCTTCTTCATGTCGACGATGATCAGGACCGGCCGGCCCTTGGCCACGCCGCCGAAGACGAACTTCTCGCCTTTGGCGTCCCACGAGCCGGCGGACTTGATGAACTGGATGCTCTCGAAGTGGGGGTCGACGGCCGTGGAGATGATCTTCCGGCGGATCTTGCCGCTGTCGGCGTCGGCGAGGTAGAGGTCGATCGAGAACAAGTCCCGGGTCGAAAGGAAGACGAGGGACTTGCCGTCGGGGCTGATGGACGGGGCGATGTTGTAGGGATTGGCCCGGGTGCCCCGGAAGAGGGGCTTGGCGATCTTGTCCGCCACCAGCGTCTTCTCGGCCAGCGGATTGTAGGCGTCCTGCATGGACTTGTGCCAGTCGGCCGAGAGCTGTTTCAGCTTGATGCCCAGCATGCTCTCGAGGATGATCTCATAATCGCCGGCGCGCCCGACGGACTTCATCATCTTGCCGATGATCTCGTCACCCCAGCGTCCGGTGATATAGGACCAGACGGCTTGGCCCCAGCGATAGGGGAAGAACTTATAGGAATTGTCGAGCTTCTTGATCTGGGGCAGCTCCTTGCGGCGGACGGCGTCACGCATCCACATCGACGTGTTGACGTCGACCGGGCCGATGGACAGGTACTCGGCCATGCCTTCGATGAACCAGAGCGGGATGCGCAGGCCGGCTTCGTTGCCCCGGGCCTGGTCGGAATGCCCCTGGGCCATGATGTCGTACTGGAAAGCGTGGACGAGCTCGTGGCCGATGACGTGATCGGTCTCGGCCAGTGAGGCTCCATAGGGCAGGACGATGCGGCGCTTGAACGACTCCGTGACGCCTCCCGTCCCCTCGCCCAGGATCTCGGGGATGACCGTCGTCTGCTGGAACTCGGGGCTGCTCCCGTAGAGGATGAGCGGCTGGCGGCCTTTGAGCTCGTGATTGAACATCCGGGACAGGCGCGAGTACCAGCGCTCGGCCATGAGGCAGGCCATCTTGACCGTCTGCTGGTCCTGAAGATAGAAATAGACGTCGTAATGGCGGGTCTTCATGATCTTGAAGTCGAACTTCTGGTACTGGACCTTGTTCCGGCCGTACCACTGGGCCCGCAATCCGGGCGCGCCCACCCCGGCCAGGAACCCGGCCAGGCTCAGACCAACGAGGAATTTCGCGACGGCTGAAGTCCGCATCGAGGCTCTCCTTTGATGGACATATTTTAGCGGAACTTGGGATGGATGAGAAATGCCCTCCCGGACGGGAGGCCGTGGTGCGCGCATAGGTCGAAACTCCTTTCGACCCCTTTCCGCGGACATCTTACCAAACCTGTCGTCTTTTGTCTATAACACGCCCGAAAATCGTCCGCGTTGCGGCTCCGGCGGCCCCGGCGCGGGGCCCCGCCGATGCGTCAGTTGACCGCGCCTCCGGAATTCCTGTAAGATGCGGGACTGGGCATGACGATACAGATCCTGGTGATATTGGCGGTCATGGTCGCCGCGTACGCCGCGGCCAAGGCGGCCAAGCTGTCGGTCGAGATCGGCATGTTCGCCGCGGCCGTGGCCGGCGGGCTGGCCGGAGCGGTCCTGAAGACCCCCCCCATCGGTGAGCTCGGCCGCCACCTCGTCGAGGGCTCGACCACTTACCTCGACGTCATGCTCGTCTTCTTCACGGCCACGTTCTTTATGGCCATCGTCAACGAATCCGGCGGCGTCGTCTACGCTGTCCGGGCCACTCTCCGGGCCTTCGGCCGGCAGAGGGTGCTGACGCTCCTGGCCCTGATGATCATCGTGCTCATCCCCGGCGCCCTGACCGGGGCCGGGAGCGTTTCGCTCCTTGTCGTCGGCGCCCCCGTGGCCATGGCCCTCGGGCGGCTGGGGGTCTCCCCCAAGCGCGTGGCCGCCATCCTGTTCATCGTGGCCGGGCTAAGCGCGGCGGCCCCGCCGGTCAACATCTGGGCCATGATCCTTTGTGCCGGCACGGCCATCCCCTACGTGGGATTCGAATTCACCCTCGGCATCCCCGTCCTCATGCTGGGCGCCTTCACGGTGCTCGTCCTGGGCCTGAAGCGGGATCCGGCCGCGGCCGCCGGCCCCATCGAGCTGCCCGAGCCGCCCCAGGGAATGACCTGGTGGCGGGTCCTCATCCCCTTCCTTGTCTTCTTCGGCCTGGTCGCGGCCTACCGGATCTGGCCCTTCGGGACGCCCATCTTCGGCCTCGCTCTGGAATTCGCTCTGTCCGCCTTGGCCGCTGTTCTCGTCAGCCCGAAGAGGATCGCCGTCCTGGCCCTGGCCCGGGACACCGTCAAGAGGCTTCTGCCGCTCCTCGCGACCACCGCCGTCGTCGGCATGCTCCAGCAGATCATGACCGCGACGGGGGTCCGCGGCTTGGTGTCCTTTGCCGTGATCTCGACGCCTCTCGTGCTCCTGTTCTTCCTCCTGCCGATCCTCATCCCCATCTCCGAGGGCGTCCTGACCTATGGCGCGGCGGCCATCATCGGCATCCCGCTCATTTGGTTCCTGGACTCGATCGGATTCCACGCCACGGTGGTCATCGCCGGACTCAGCCTGCTCTGGCCCCTCGGCGATGGCCTGCCGCCGACCGCCCTGATCGGCCGGCTGAGCACCATGGTCTCCGGATACCAGGGTTCTTACAGGGACTTTTTGAAGGCCACCTGGCTGCCTTGGCTGGTCATCACGGCCGCCGCGATGGCCATGATCATCTTCAGCTCGAAGCTGGCCTTCCTGGTCAAATGGAGCATGTAGGAGAGAGAGACCGCCGATGATCATCATGATCGCCTACTATGTCATCACGGCCTTCCTCCTCGTCCTGGTGGCCTGGAACTTCGTCCGGGAGAAGGAACGCCGCCAGGACCTCATCCTGTATCTGCTCGTGGCCATCCCTCTCCTTTTAAGGCTCTTGAGGTGGAAGTGAGGGAGGGGCGCATGAAGAAGGACACTCGGATCAAATCGACCCTGACCGCCGTCGTCCTCGGCCTCATCCTCTGGGGCGGCCTGCCGCTCCTCCGCCACCGGCGGTTCGACGTGCCCGTCGTCAAGGGCCCCGGCGTCACGGCGGTCCTCCGGCTGAGCGAGTTCTCCCCCGGCCTCGAGGGCACGGTCGCCGACACGAACATCTACGTCCTCGAGGGCAAGGAACCCGGCGGCAAGGCCCTGATCATGGGCGACACCCATTCGAACGAACCCGAGGGCATGCTCACCGCGGTCATCTTTGTCGAAAACGCCGTGGTCGAGAAGGGGACCCTCTATGTCATCCCCTTCTTCAACAACAGCGGCAGCCGGAACACCCGCGCCGGCGACGGCTACCCCCTCTACTTCGACGTCGCCACGGATTGGGGCGCCCAGCGCTTCCGCTACGGCAACCGCGACGCCTCGCCCCTCGACCAGTGGCCCGACCCCGACGTCTACATTCACTACCCCGAGCGCCAACTCCTGTCCTACATCGACGTCCGCAACACGAACCGGACCTGGCCCGGCCGGGCGCACGGGCCGCTCATGGAGCGGGTCACCTTCGGGGCCATGGAGCTCATGCGCCGCGAGAAGATCGACGTGGCCGTCGACATCCACGGCGCCGAGACCATGTTCCCCGTGACCAACTGCATCGTGGCCCCGGAGAAGTCCGTCAAGATCGCCACCCTGGCCTCCTTGACCGTCAAGGCCATGGAGGGCTTTGAGAATCATGTCGAGTCCTCCCCCACCGGCTTCCGCGGCCTGTCCCACCGGGAGATCGGCGACCATGGCCCGTCCATGCCATTTCTCCTCGAGGCGCCCATCCCCTTCCTCGACCAGCCGACCGGACCGAAGACGGTGAAGCTCCTCCTCGACGGCAAGGACCCGTTCCTTCTGAGCCTGTCGAAGGAGAAGAAGCTCTTTGTCCCTTATGACGAGAGCGGCTGGCCGCTGGAAAAGAGGGTCGGGCAGAACCTGTCCGTGACCCTCGAGATCTTCCGTCAGTTCTCGAAGAAGACCGCCGACCGCCCGATCGGCGTCCGCGGCGTCCCCCGCTACGCCGATGTGGTCAAGGCCGGGGTCGGGCATTTCCTGGCCGATCCGTCCCAGGCCCCGGCCGGCGGCGTGGTCATGAATTGAGCGGGCCGGCCCCGCGGGCCGCCCGGGAGGTATCCGAGATGTTCAGCAAGAAAGCATTCCCCGCCGTCCTGGGCGTCGCAGCGGTCCTTCTCTTCGCCGGCGTCGTCAGCCTCGACCGCTCCGGTGCCCAGGCGTCTCGGAGTTCTCTCGATCCGGCCTCCGAGGCCTGCACCGTCATCATGGTCGGCCGCGAGGCCTCGACGGACGGCTCGGTCATGAGCACCCACGCGGCCGACTGCGGCGTCTGCGATTTCACCTGGCGCCACGTCCCCGCCGCCGACCACAAGCCGACCGAGAAGAGGCGGCTCTATAACATCGACCAGATCCGGACCTGGCCGCCCGCTGAGGGGGGCAAATGGGCCGCGGTCCTCAAGGACCCGACGGCCGTCGAGATCCCCCAGCCCGCCCACACCTACGCCTACCATCACTCCATCTTCGGCTACATGAACGACCAGCAGCTGGCCATCGCCGAATCGACCATCGGCAACGTCCGCAAGATCGGCAACCCGACGCCGACGCCGGCCACGAACATCACCATGCTGACGCTCCTGGCCATGGAGCGATGCCGGACGTCCCGCGAGGCCATCAAGCTCATGGGCTCTCTGGCCGAGACGTACGGCTACGGCTACCACGACGGCGGCGAGATGCTGGCCGTCTCCGATCCTCGGGAGATCTGGGTCTTCGAGATCATGCCCGTCGGCCCGCTGTGGACGCCCCAGAGCGGCAAGCCCGGCGCGGTCTGGGCCGCCCAGCGGGTCCCCGATGATCACGTCGCGGTCTGCGCGAACGAATCGGTCATCGGCGAGCTCGACCTCGGCGACCCGGATGACTTCATGGCCTCGGCCCACGTCGAGTCCTTCGCCGTCGAGGCCGGGCTCTATGACCCGAAGGCCGGCAAGCCGTTCAGCTGGAAGAGGGCCTATTCGCCGACCGAGGGCAGCGCCGTGAGCACGGGCGGCCGCCGCTCGCGCACCTGGCGCTTTTTCAACCTTGTCGCCCCGTCGCGGCAACACAAGCCCGAAACGCCGAACATGGACTTCCCCTTTTCGGTCAAGCCCGACACCAAGCTCTCAGCCCGGGACGTCATGGCCCTGACCCGGGACAAATCGGAGGGGACGGAGTTCGACCCCGTCCGCGGCCTCCGCGGCGGCCCGTTCAAGAACCCCAACTATTACAAGGGGACGCGGCTCATCAGCGTGCCCAACGTCGAGTACACGACGCTGACCCAGTGCCGCTCCTGGCTGCCCGCGCCGATCGGCGGCATCGTTTGGGTGGCCATGGGTGCCCAGGACACGTCCTGCTATGTCCCCCTCTACGCGGGCGCGACCGATATCCCCGCCTCGTTCACGGTCGGCGACCATTTCGTCCTCGACCGGCGCTCCGCGCGCTGGGCCTTCGACTACGTCGACTTTCATACCCAGGTGGCCTACAACGCCGCTATCGAGGACGTCAAGGCCGCCCGGAAGAAGTGGGAGGACGGTGCCCTGGACCGGATCGCCGAGATCGACACGCTGGCCGGCGACCTCTATAAGCGCAACCCGAAAGAAGCCGTCAAGTACGTCACGGGGTTCACGCTCAATAACGCCCAGAGCGTCATCGACGCCTGGTGGAAGCTCGGCGACGACCTCTGGGTGAAATATAACCACCTGGCCCTCTACGATGCCGAGAAGCGGCGCAGCGGCCGCATCCCCACAGCCAATCCGGAGTGGTGGAACAAGGCCGTCCGGGCCCTCGACGTCCTCGGCGAACCCGGTAACAAATAGCGACCTCACAGAGATGAGAAAGGAGCGCACAATGAAGAAGAAACGCCTCTGGCCCGTCGGCTTGGCCCTGGTCTTAGCCGTCGCCCTGACCGGTCCCTCGACCCCGGCCCAGGACCGGGCCCCGGCCGACACGGGCATCGCGGCCGTCGCCGGCGAAGGATGCACGGTCATCATCGTCGGCAAGGACGCGTCGACCGACGGCTCGGTCATGACCACGCACACCTGCGACTGTGGCATCTGCGACTGGACTTTCCGCCATGTCGCCCCGGCCGATCACAAGCCCGGCTCGACCCGGAAGATCTACCACATCTCCCAGTACAAGACCTGGCCGCCGTCCGAAGGCCTCAAGTGGGACCTTTATAAAAAGGACTACGCGGGGATCGATATCCCTGAAGTCGCCCACACCTATGGCTATCACCACGGCGGATTCGGCTATATGAACGACAAGCAGGTGGCTATCGGCGAGTCGACGATCGGATGCCAGCGCAAGATGGTGAACTCGACGCCGGCGGCCAAGCTCGACCTGACCATGCTGACGCTGCTGGGCATGGAGCGAGGCGGAACGGCCCGCGAGGCCATCCAGGTCATGGGCTCTTTGGCCGAAAAATATGGCTACGGCTTCTCCGACGACGGCGAGATGCTGGCCGTCGCCGACCCGAAAGAGGTCTGGATCTTCGAGGTCATGCCGGTCGGCCCCCTGTGGACGCCGGAGAGCGGCAAGCCCGGCGCCGTCTGGTGCGCCCAGCGCGTGCCCGACGACGAGGTCAGCGTCTGCCCGAACGAGTCCCGCATCGGCGAGATCGATCTCGCCAACAAGGACTTCTTCATGGCCTCACCGAACGCCGTCTCACTCGCCGTCGACATGGGCTTCTACGATCCCAAGGGCGGCAAACCGTTCAGCTGGAAGCGGGCCTACTCCCCCGTCGAGGGCAGCGCGGCCAGCACGGATGGCGGGATCCAGAGGCTGTGGCGCTTCTTCGACCTTGTCGCCCCGTCCAAGAAGATCAAGCCCGAGACACTGAACATGGACCTTCCCTTCTCGATCAAGCCGGACAAGAAACTCTCGGTCCAGGATGTCATGGACATGACCCGGGACCGGAGCTATGGCACCCCCTGGGACCCGCTCAAGGGCATCCGGGGCGGACCCTTCAAGAACCCCAACTACTACAACCGCCGCGCTCCGAGGGTCATTGACGACGGCCGGGCGGAATATACGACCGTCACCCAGAGCCGGGCCGGGCTGCCCGATCCCATCGGCGGGCTGGTCTGGATCTCGTTCGGCTCCCAGGACACGGCCTGCTACATGCCGTTCTACGCGGGCGTGACAGAACTGCCCAAGTCGTTCGCTGTGGGCGACCACTGGACCTTTAGCCGGGATTCGGCCCGCTGGGCCTTCGACTATACCGATTTTCACGTCCAGGTCGTCTACTCCGAGGCCATCAAGGACGTCCAGGCGGCCCAGGCCAAGTACGAACGCGAGATGGTCGCCCGCATCCCGGAGATCGACCAGCAGGCCCTGGCCCTGTACAAGAAGAAGCCGGCCGAAGCGGCCAGGTTCCTGACCGGATTCTCGCTCAACAACGCCCAGACGGTCGTCGGCGCCTGGTGGAAGCTCGGCGACGACCTCCTCGTCAAGTACAATCGTCTTTATCTCTACGACACCGAGAAGCGGGACTACAACCGGGCCAGGCCGGCCGTCCCGGACTGGTGGAAAAAGGCCGTCCGGGCCTTCGACATCCTGATGGAGCCGGACAAGAAGTAAAGGAGATCCCCTCATGACCAAGCGAAACCCCGTCGGCCTGGCCGCAGCGGCGGTCCTGGCCGTCTCGATCCTCGTCGCCGGGCAGTCCGTGCCCAAGGTCGGGTTGCCCATCCTGACGACATCGGCCGGACAGAGCACCGACGTGACGACCCTCAACATCGTCCTCGACGAGGCCGGCGTGCCCTACGATTACTGTGACGTCCCGACCACGGAGATGGTGGCCGACGGCGTGGGCCTCGGCGGCCGCGAATCAGGCCCCGGCTTCCATGTCGAGAGCACGACCGACCCGGCCAAGGTCCCGGCCGGCACCCCCTACAAGGCCGTCGTCTTCGCCATCGGCGCCAGTCTCAAGGGCATGGGCGCGTCGGGCCTGACCCTCGACAGCGAGGAAGCCCGGCTGAAGAAGGTCCTCGAGTTCTGCAAGCAGAAGAAGATCTTCATCATGGCCGTCCACATCGGCGGCGAGTCCAAGCGCGGCCCCGCGGGCAGCGACAACGAACGTATGATCGACGCCATCGCCCCCTACGCCGACTATATCGTCGTGACCAAGGACAGCAACAAGGACGGCCGGTTCACCAAGATCGCCCAGGCCAAGAAGGTGCCGATCAGCGAGATCGATTATGCCCTGGGTCTCGTGGACATTGTCAAGCAGGTCTTTCAATAGAAAGACGGGAGGAGAGAAGGGTCGGCGGCCGGCCCGACTGACACGACCCTAACGGGTGGCCCGGCGGACGATATCCCCGACGGCCTTGAGGTCGGGGCCTATGCCAACATAGAGGCACATTCTCGAGTCCTTAAAGATAAGGTGCCGGCCCTTGCCGTCGACGAGGACGAGAGTGTCGATCTCCAGGTCATTACCCGCTAGATTCTTGAACCTCTCCGAGCCCATGAGATCATGGCCGAGCTTATCCCCGGCCTCGTTGAGGGCTTCCGTCGTGCCGTAATCCAGCACGAGCAGGGTCGCGTCGTTCTCGTAGTCCCCCTTGACCGCTGAAACGAAGGAGAGTCCGCGCGCGGTGTAAAATGGATAGACGTTGTTGAGACCCAGGAGCCCCTTGAGATACTTGACGCTCCCGGGCCGGAGGCCTTCCCCGGGCAGGGCCGCGAGGAGTCCTGGCGGCTCTGCCGTTTCCTTGATCTTCGCGTCAACTGACCGGGCGACCGCCAGGAGGCCTTCGATCGTCTCTCCGGTGTCATCGAAACCGGTCAGGGTCACAAGGAACCTGCCCTTCCAGAAGTTCAGGTAGTAATCCTCGACCTCGCCGGCCGAACCAAGGGGGACGCTTTTCCCCTTGCCGGACCTTTTGAAGGTGAAGATGCCAAACGCGGCTTCAGGGGTCTCCATTTCAAAGATCTCGAGCGAGACGGACTTTCCCGGCGCATTTTTGTAGTCCTGGATGACGACCCGCCGGAAGCCGTATTCCTGATAGATCTCGGCCCCGCCGTCGATGTACGTGTAGAGGTCCTCGCCCACGAATTCCTGGGGATCTCCGGCACTCACCCATCCTTTGGCGTCGCCCCCGGCCGGGAGAAGGGTCCTGAGACTGTCCTGGTCGGCTCGAGCCGGAACCGCCCACGCCCCGGCCGCGATGAGGCCTGCCAAAGCCGACACTACTGCGGCCCATCGCCGCGGTCTCGTCATGTCTATGGCCTTTCTCCCCCCGTCCGGGGCTCCTTAGATGTTCTCTTCCTTGAGGATGACCTTGTCCAGGTTGATCTGGCCCAGCCCCTGCTCCGAACCGAGCTTGATCTGGACGATGTCCGCCGGCGTCAAGGCCCACAGCGAGGCGCAATAGGCGTCGATGGCCACCCGGTCCGTTCCCGCCACCACCCGTTGCGGTCTGAAGAGCTGGCCGGGCCCGAAGGGGCCGTTGCTGACGATGAACTCGGTCGCGTCGACGACGTTCAGGGCCGGTTTGACGGCCTTGTTCAGGTCGACGATCGACTGGTCGAGGTGGGCGATGTCGCCGGGATCGGTTTTCCAGTTCGGCCGGTGGAACGTCCGGTTGTTCGCCGGTGAGTTGAGGCCCATGAGGTTCTTCATCGTGCCGGTGAACTTATTACCGGCGTGGTCCTTGGTGATGGGCATATTGATGAAGACATCGTGCTCGAAAAGGGCGGCCAGGACGCGGGCCTCTTTCAGGGCCACCCCCGCAGGTACGGGGACGGGCCTGAAGAGGGATTCGTCCTTCTCGAAGATCTTGAGTCCGGTGCCTTCGGAGTCGATGACGGCCTTGAGCCCGGTGTCCTCCCATTGCTTGATCGTCTGCCAGCTCAGGCAGTCGATCTCCCTGGCCCCGGCCTTCTTGCAGAGCCGGATGACGGCCCGGAGGATCTCAGGCTTAGTGAACGAACCCGGGTGGCGGCTCTGGACATTCGGAAGGAGAGCGACCTTGGCCCCCTTCCGCACGAACTTCCCGATGCCCCCGAGGAGCGCGATGGCCTTGACCGCGGCCTGCCCGTAATCCTCCCCGATGCCGACCGCGACGACCGGCGTCTTCGCCTTCGCGGCGGCTGGAGGTGCCCCGACAAGGGCCCTCCCCATCATCAGGGTCAGCCCGGCCCCGGCGCTCGTCTTGATGAAATCGCGTCTTCCGATCATCCGGCTCATGGAACGTCCTCCTGTGGGATGGGTCGGTGAGCATTGTCTCACAGCCGCGGCCGGGGCCGCAACCGGAGAGCGCGGGAGACGACCCGACCTCAGACGCCTCATGCGGCGTGACTGCGATCTCCTTGAGGTCCTTGCCGCGGATGAACCCCACGGCGAGGGGCTTCCCGACGGGCCAGGACCCTCCTCCTTCCATTCTACACGATGGCCTAAAACGGCCGTCGAGTTGGCTTCGCGAGGCGAAGTGTGATAGAAAAAAACGGAACCCGAGAGGAGAAAGTCCATGAGAACGAGTCCGTCCCGACCGCCCCGGGCCGTCGCGTATATCGTCGCCGGCCTCCTGCTCCTGCCCCTCCTGACGCTCCCCGTCGCGGGGGCATCGCGGGACCGCTACCTGGCCTACGCCCGCGCTTCAGCCGACTGGACCTACGCCCACAAGGGCGAGATCCTTGCCCAGTGGGAAAAGACCTTCGACCCGCTCAATGTCTTCGGCTACAGGGCGCCCGGCGGGCTGCTCGAAATGGCCGTGATCTACGCCTATCTCTTCGAGACGGAGAAAAAGCCCGAATATGCCGCCCGGGCCAAGGAAGTCGTGTTGACCTACGGCGACTACCGCTCGGCCTACCCCGAATCGTCGATCAAGCTCAGGTCGGATTACGCGGACGGTGTGCCGGCCCTGTCGGATTTCTTCACAGCCATGCGTTACATCCGGACGTTCGACACCCTGCGCCGGCTCGGGCGCCTCTCCACCGCCGAAGTGAAGGTGGCCTCTGACGTGATCGCCGGGAGTATGAGATATCTCCTCAGGACGGCCGAATGGGGCCCCATGAACCGCTCGGCGCTCCGTGCCGAAACCCTGGCCTGGGCCGTCCGGGCCCTGCCGGACCACCCGGATACGTCCAAGTGGGATATGCAGCGCCGGGCCCTCGGCGACGATAACTGGGGGAACTGGCAGATCGAGGACGCCACGATCTACAACGGCGTCTGGCTCTACTCTCTCCTCGGCTACGCCGATGCGCTCGGCGAGGTCAAGGCGATGTTCGCGACGCCGGAGATGTTCTATTACGCCCAGTACTACCTGAACCTCTTTTGCCCTGCCGGCGTCGTCCCCGATCTCGGCGACGCCCATTGGACCTCGAACTGGACCCACTTCCTGGTCTACTTCGAAGCCGCCGCGGCCGCGCTCAAGGACCCCGGGCTCAAGTGGGCGGCCGAGACGATCGCGGTCAAGTTCGTCGATTTCTCCAAGCCGACGAGCTCGGGCCTCGGCTATATGCTCCTCGACTGCTATCGCTGGGGCACGGATGCCATCAAGGCCACGCGGCCCACGGCCCTGTCCATGGAGGTCATGGAGGATGTCCAGGGCAAGAAGATCGTCTTTCGCGACGGCTGGTCCCCCCTCTCGAGCTACCTTCTCCTCAACTACCGTGATGAAGGCGACGGCGGGCTGAACTTCCGAGATTATCTGCGGGACACGATCCCGGTCGAGGAAGAGAAGATGACCCACGGCCACGCCGACGAGAACAGCCTCGTCCTGCTCATGTCGGGCGGCTCCGTCCTCCTCCACGACGGCGGCTATCGCGATTACATGCCGTCGGGACCCTTCGGCGCCTACCGCCAGGATTACTTCCACAACCGCCTCTGCGTCCGGCCCGAAAAGATCTTCTGGGGCCAGAACGCCGGCGAATCGCGTTACAGCGTCCGGGAGGCCGTCCCCGGCCAGACCATGCTCGATTTCATGCACAACGCCGGCTCCTATCGGCCTGTCCGGACGCGCAAGGTCGACTTTCTGACATTCGACGATTTCGATTACAGCCGGACCCGTGTCATCGACGACGGCTGGGGTTACCAGTCCGACCGCGTCGTCGTCTACATCAAGGACCCCGGGTGCTACGTCGTTTTCGACATTTTCAAGGCCCTGCGCGAGGATTACTTCACCTTGGGCGCTTTCTGGCACACCCGGAAGATCTTCGACCGCGGCGAGCACTGGTACGACACCGGCTACGACCGGATCCAGACGGCCGAGCTGCCCGCGGACAAGCGCCTCCTCATTTTTTTCCCTTCGATAGAGCCGAGGATGGAGGGCGTCGAGCCGGAGAAGCGCCACTACCAGGACGAATGGCTCATCCACCAATCCTGGGCCCAGCATTTCGAGCTCGGTGAGACCTGCGCCTTCGTGAGCGTCCTCGTCCCGCACGGCGCCGGGGAGGACCCGAAGCCCTGGCTCGGCCGGGTCGCTCTCGCCCCCGCGGAACCGGCCCGCGACGTGATCGGCGTCGTGATCAAGGCCGGGGACAGGGACATCGTCGTGGGGGTCAAGAACGACCTGCGCCAGGACATGAGCCGCGATTATCGCCGGCCCCGCTATACCTATGAAGCCGGACGGATCGAGGTCGGCGGCATCGATACGGACGGCGATTTCGTCTATGCGTCCTCACGCGGCGAGGCCCTCGATTACACCATCGTCAACCTGACCAAGGCGCTTTACCACGGGAAAACGCTCATCGAGGCCAAAGAAGAACAGCATGGGCTCGGCTACGACGCCAAGCCCGACCGGGGCGGATTTGGCAAGATGAGATACTGGCGCGAAAAGGCGGAAGCGAAGAAGTGACCCGGCTCAGATAGGCAGGCCCTGCTGCTTGCGCTGGGCTGTCTTCTGGAGCTCCTGGCCTTCGCCGACAAGACCGGCCAGCCGGTCAAGGGCCATCCGGACCTTGATGTTGGCCAGCTTCCTTTTTCCCGATCTCTGGGTTTCAAAGTTGGCCAGGATGTAGGTTTCGATGTCCTCCGGCGTCATGATGGTCTTGAGGAAATCGTCGTTCATGAGCTCGGAGCGAAGCTCGTCCGGCGTCTGGCCTCGGACGACGATCTTGTTCTCGACGAGGACTTGGGTCCGCCACGTTTCGAAGTCCTTGGCCGCGTAGATGGGGATCGGGCCGAGGAGCTTCTTGGCATCTAGGACGGTCTGGTCGAAGAAGGCTTTCCCCTCTTTGAGGAGGTTCCTGGCCCGGTAATATTCCGGGGCGCCGGCGGGGACGTGCGACTCGAGATAGCCCTTGAAGGTTTGGATCGCCTCGGACAGGACGGCGTGGGAGCGCGAAGCCCGGATGTAGATCTCGCGCTCGATCTGGATTTGCATTCCCCGTAAACCTGGCCGAACGATAGCACGCGGCCGGGCCCTTGTCAAAACCTTTTATTTGGCCAGGATCGCGGCGGCGACGACGTTGGCGACCTTGCTGCGCAGGGCGATGATTTCTCCCTTGTCGTCCGGATGGACCCGGTTGGTCAGGAAGACGACCGTGGTCTGGGTTTCCGGGTCGATCCATATCGACGTGCCCGTATAGCCCGAATGACCGTAGGAACGGAGCCCGAAGAGGTCGCCGCGGACGGTCGCGTAATCGGTGTCGATGTCCCAGCCGAGGCCCCGGCCCGATCTCCCGACCCAAGGGTAGATCTCGGTCATGCGCTCGACGGTGAGCGGGCTGAGGATGCGGACGCCGTTCAATTCGCCGCGGCCGAGCAGCATCTGGGCGAAGAGGGCCAGGTCGTCGGCTGTCGAAAACAGCCCGGCGTTGCCCGAGACGCCGCCCTGGAGCCGGGCCAGCGGATCGTGGACGACGCCGCGGAGTGGTTTGCCGTCGATGACCTCCGTGGGCACGCATTGATCGACGAGGTCCGCCGGAGGCCGATAGAACGTCCGGGTCATGCCCAGTGGCTCGAAGATGTTTTCTGCGGCAAACTCGTCGAGCGCCTGTCCCGAGACCTTGTGGACGATGTGGGCCAGGGTGATGTAGTTGAGACAACTATAGACGAATTCATGACCGACAGGCATTTCCTTGGGGATCTCGGCGATGAGCCGGACCAGATCGGCCGTCGTGCAGGGGTCCCCGAGCTTCTTGCCCGCTTCCTTGGCGTCCGTATAGGGGGGCAGGCCGGACGTGTGCGTCAGGAGGTTATAGAGCCGGGCCTCATCTCCGGCCCTTCCCTTCTCGCCGTACCAGGTCGTGAACTCGGGCACATAGAGCCGGACCCGGTCCCAGAGGCGGATCTGGCCGCGTTCGACGAGGAGCATGACCGAGGTCGCTGTGGCCACGGGCTTGGTGACGGAGGCCAGGTCGAAGATCATGTCGGCCGTGAGCGGCCGCGGCTCGGGAACGAGCTGGGACAGGCCGAAGGCCTTTCTGTAAACGGTCTTACCCTTGCGCGCGATGACAAGGACGGCCCCTGGGAAGTCCTTGCGGGCGACGGCCTCCTTGACGATCTCGTCGAGCGAGGCCAGCCGCGTGGAGGACATGCCCACCGCTTCCGGCTTGGCCACCGGGAGGGAGGCGCCCAAAATCGGGCCGCCGCCGAAGAAGGCGAACAGCACGAGGACCGCCGAGCTCACGAACTTGCGCATGGTCATCTCCTCGCTTTACTTGGCCTCCGGCTTGGGCGGCGCCTCTTTCCAGACGAGACCGTCCTGGCGGACGTGCCAGCTTGCCCCACCTTTGGCGGAGTAGACCGCTTCGAAGAGGCTCATCGTCGTCTGGATGACCGGCGGGTAGGACCAACCCTTGACCCTCAGGGTGGCTTCGTTCCTGAGGCCCAGGGCCGCGAGGTCGGCGCCGAAGCCCGACTTCTCGTCATAATGGGCCCACTCGGCATAGTAGATCTCGCGTAGGGCCCACTTCACCTGTTCATCGGCCCGCCGGTCGAACTTCTCCCGACCTTTGCCGGGCCGCTTCGACGAGAACTGGACGTAGCCCCACATCTCCGGATAGTGGATGTTGATGATCCCTTGGGGGGTCCAGGTCCAATTGTCCTCGGGCAGGGGCTGGCCTGTGCCGGCGTCCTTGGCCTTGACGTACGAGCCCGTGTCAGTGTTCACGTGGTATTCGACCCTCGAGAAATTGACCCGCCACTGGTCCCCGACCGCGGGGCGCTCGGGTTTCCCCGGGATGCACTCCTTGAGCACGGCAAAGGGCAAGGCGATCTCGACCGTCCAGGCCGTATCCCGGTCGGACGGGTCATTCAGCGTGCCTATGACGTGGACGCCGGTCCGGAGCCCCTGGATGTCCCAGGAGTGAACGGCCGGGCCGCCGTCCCGGTAGGGCTTGACGAGCAGCAGGTCCCAGACCGTGTTCAGGGCGTTCAGCTCCAGCTCGTAATAGGCGTGAGTGTCGCCGTCGGGGTCGATAAAGACCTCGAAGTCGTTGTCCTGGAAGATGATGGAATCCCGGGCGGTCAGCGTGGCCCAGACGTGGGGTTCCTCGAGGTAGGCGCCGATATAGAGGTAGGCATCGTCCCAGAGCATCTGGACCCGGGTCCGGAAGCGGGGAGCGGGTTTGGCCGGACCCTCGATATCGCCGAAAACCTCTGTCCAGTCGGCATCCACCCAGGTCGCCTCGTCGAGACGGCCATCGACGTTGACCGGCCCGGCGGCCCGCCTGCAGACGTAATCGAACGGGGCATAGGCCGTCTTCGGCTTGGGGATACGAACGGGCCGGACGGCGGAGGCCGCCGTGATCACAAGAAGGAGCCCCAGGACCGGCATGGTTCCCCGGCGCAAGAGCATCTTCTCCATGACGGCTTTGTCACTCCAGCCGTTTGATGATGTGCCAGCCGTACTTGCTGGTGTCCGGATCGTAGGCGGCCAGGCCCACGCCTCCGATCTCGAGGCTGAAGCTCACGTCACCGAAGGCCTTGACCATCCGCGTCCTGGAGAACTCCTTCTGCGAAGGATCGGGCGTCACGTCCCGGTTGGACATCTTGTAGATCCCGGGATATGAGTCGTTGGTGTAGGTCCTGACCATGGCCTCGAAATCCTCGCCGGCCTTGGCCCGTTCGAAGATCTGGAGTGCGAGCTTTTCGGCATCGGCCTGGCTCCGCGTCACTTTTTGGTCGCCGGGCAGCGAGCCCTTGAAGGCGATGAGGATATGCTGGACGGTGACATGTTCGGGTTCGGCCTTTTCTTGGATCGCGGCCAGGGCGGGCAGGGCCGCGAGAGCGAGAAGCGCGAGGCAGGCGAGTGTTCTCATAGGACCTCCATGGGATCAGAGCTCCAGCCAGCGGACGGAATTGCCGCGCGAGGCCAGGAACTTTTCGAAATCGGCCAGGGCGATCTCAAGGGTCGCCGTGTTGACGTTGGGGTGAAAGCCGAGGGCGGCGCAGGACCGCAGGGCCGCATCGCAGACGACCTGAACGTGGCGTGTCTCGTCGTTGATCAGGCCGAACGGTGAGACCGAGCCCGGCTCGACGCCGAGCCAGCGCTTCAGCCGCTCGGCCGAAGCGAAGCTCAGCCGGTCCTCGCCGAGCCCCGCGTTGAGCCGCTTGAGGTCGATGCCGCGGGTCACGGGCGCGATGACGAGATAATGCCGGTTCCCTTTGTAATTGCGCAGGAAGAGGTTCTTGCAGTGCGCCCCTTTGAGACCGGCCCAATGCTTCTCGGCCTCCTCGACCGTCGCGACGGGCGGATGCTCGTGGCGAACATAAGGGATCCCGAGACGGTCCAGGGCCTCGAGGACCTTCTGCTCGATCTCGGTCACGGACACGGCGTCTTCCTCTTCTGTCTCGAATCGCTCAGCAGACACAATAGAACAAAGGACTATCGGGGCGCAAGCAGGATATCGTCACAATGCCCGTGATTTACGCTAGAATGGGCTCATGAGCATCCTCTTCACACCCGTCAAGATCGGCCCTCTGACAGTTCCCAACCGATTCGTCCGCTCGGCGACCCACGACTATATGGCCGACGACGAGGGGAACGTTACGGACGCCAACGTCGATCTCTTTCGCCGCCTGGCCGAAGGCGAAGTGGGCCTCATCATCACCGGCCACGCTTATACGCAACCCTCGGGCCAGGCCAGCCCGCGGCAGATGGCCGTCTTCGACGACCGGTTCATCGGGGGCCTGGCCCGCATCCCGAAGGCCGTCCACGCCTTTCCTTCGCGCGTCTTCCTCCAGATCGCCCACGCGGGCCGCCAAACCAAGGCCAAGCTCTGCGGATGCGTCCCGGTCTCCCCCTCCCCCGTCTACGACCCCGTCTCCAAGGTCATGCCCCGAGAGCTCACCCGCGATGAGATCAGGGCCCTCATCACCGACTTCGTGTCGGCGGCGGGCCGGGCCAATAAAGCGGGCTTCGACGGCGTCCAGCTCCACGCCGCCCATGGATATCTCATTTCGAGCTTCCTGTCCCCGCACACCAACCGGCGCGCCGACGAGTGGGGCGGCCCCATCGAGAACAGGGCCCGCGTCCTCATCGAAACGCTCCGTGGCGTCAAGGAATCCTGCGGTTCGGACTTCCCGGTCATCGTCAAGCTCAATTCCACGGATTTCCTCGAAGACGGGCTGTCCCTCGATGAGGCCGTCCGCATCGCGCAGATGCTCGAGGCCGCGGGCATCGACGGGATCGAGGCGAGCGGAGGCATGGCCGAGGCCGGCCGCGGCTCGGTCTGGCCCGGGCTGAGGAGCGAATCGGAAGAGGGCTACTTCGTCGAGAACGCGGCCAAGATCAAGAAAGCGGTCTCAGTACCCGTATTCGGCCTGGGCGGCATCCGGACCCTGGCCGTAGCCGAACAGATCGTCGAGCAAGGCCGGGTCGATCTCATCTCCCTTAGCCGCCCCCTCATCCGGGACCCTTACCTGGTGAAGCATTTCCGGGAGGGCCTGGCCGCAGGATCCGAATGCATCTCCTGCAACAAGTGTTTTAATCCGCGTGGCATCCGCTGCGCCGAGCTGACGAAGAGACGATAGGGTTTTTCGGTCTGCCGGTTTCAGTCCAGATAGCCCAGACCCTTGAGAGCGCTCTCGATCTTCTTCCGCGCTTCAGGGTCCCCGGGAAGCGCGGGATCCTCGGGGCCCTTGCCCGGGAGGGCGAAGCTCTCCAGCAGACGCCTCATCCTAGCGCAGGCCCCCGGCCTTCCCGCCGCCAGGTTGTTTGTTTCGGCAGGGTCCTTTCCGAGATCGTAGAGCTCCTCGGGAAGCTCGCCATTATAGGGTCCGAACGTATACTTCCAGCCGGGGGTCCTTACACCGCGGATCTCCACTTGGGCCAGATATCCTCCCGTCGATAGAAAGGCCGGGCTCGGCTTCCAGGGTCTGCCCTCCATGAGCGGCCTGAAAGAGCGCCCGTCGAGAGGCTCTGATCTTTCTACGGGGGACCCCAATACATCCAGGATCGTCGGAAGGATGTCTGGCTGGCGGACCATGCGGGAGATGGTCCGTCCTCTCGGCAGGCGGCCTTTCCAGCGCATAACCAGGGGCACCTTGACCATCGAATCATAGACGTGAAGGATGTGCCCCTCCTCGTACTGGTTTCTCACGGAGCTGATGAACAGGCGGGTGAACATCGCGTCGAGTGTCCCGACCCGGCTGTCGTTGAGGAACCGCATGGCCCTTGCCTTGGAGCGCGTCCCGTCGAGGACGCCGCGTTCGCGCATCCAGGACGTCAGCTTGAGAGGCGCCTTGAGGATCAACAGGTCGGCTGGCCTGATCTTAGGCACGAGCCGAAGGACGCGCAAAGAATCCGCGGCCCGCCGCGGCCATGAAAATGAAGGCCGAGGGCGGCGGCCTTCTCTCTCGGCCGCCTTCAATCGCGGTTCGGCGAACTCGGCCAGGAGATGGTGCAGGGTGCTCGGGCCCATCCAGGACGCGACGCTGTTGAGGCTCGGTCCCCGAGATTTGCCGACGCCCAGATAGGACCAGATATATTCCACCGCGGTCCCCGGCCTGTAGTTCTCCGTGCGGAGTTTTTCTCCGTGGTCCCCCGTGATCACGATGAGCGCATCTTCCCCGGCGGCGTCAAAAACCGCCTTGAGCCGGGAATCGAGCGAGGCGACCGCCGATCCGTAATCATTCCGGTTCTTACGGCCTCCTCTTTTCGGAGGAACGATCTGGCGGGGAACATGGACGTCCCAAAGATGGAGGAGGATGAACCAGGGAGGCTTATAGGATCCCTCCCTCATTCCCCCCTTGAACCGGCCTCCCCAGGCCGTATGGAGATAGTCGATGGGAGCGCGATACTCATATTTTTCGAAGCCTCGGTCGAGCCCGATGTCGGCAACGAGCGGGCCGGTAACTTCGGCGTAGGTATGATATCCGAGTTCGGCAAGCCTCTCGGTCAACAAGGGGATCCCCTCCCCTAATGATTGCCCAAGGATGGTCCTGACGCCATGCCGGGGACTGTATAGGCCGGACAGGAGCGTCGCGAAATTCGGGGTCGTGCCGCTCGTCTCGACAATGCAGGTGGGAAAGGTCACCGCGTCTCGGCGAAGGGCCGTGAGGTTCGGCGTGAGCGCGGCGTCGAGCCACGTATCGGACCTCCCGCAGTCGATGACGACGAGGAGGATATTGGGACGGCTCTGTTCGGTCTCCATCTCCCCTGGACTCCCGCGCCGCGGTCAGCTCTGCGGCCGTCCCATTCTATGGGCTGGCGGAAAAATAAGTCAAGCCATCTTCTTGACGGCCTCCCGCCATCGAGGATATGATGACGCCCATCGAGAAGGGGAATCATGATCGGATTGTTCGACGATCCCTATCCGCCGATCGACATCCACAACCTCTATCGTATCCCCTGGAACACCGCCGATAACGGGATGAGCTGGATCGAACCGACCCGGAAATGCAACATCACCTGCGATTATTGCTACGCGACGAACGACCCGAACAGCGAAAAGTCCTTGGGCCAGTTCGAGGAGGAGCTCAAGGGCTCCCTGGCCCTCCGCAAGTGCGACCTGATGATGATCGCCGGTGGAGAGCCCCTGACCCACAGCCGGATCGCGGACGTCGTCCGCCTGGTCAAGTCATACGGCCCCAAGCCCCTCATCACCACCAACGCCGTGGCCCTCACCCCCGGGCTCGTCCATGAGCTCAAGCAGGCCGGTCTTTTCGGGTTCATCTTTCACGTTGACAGCCATCAGCACCGGCCGGGGTGGGCCGGCAAGACGGAGCAGGAGCTCAACGTCCTACGCCAAGAACTGGTGGACATGGTCCACGCGGAAGGGGGCCTTGTTTCCGCGTTCAACATCACGATCTTTCCCGACGCCGTCGATGCCGTGCCCGACATCGTAGCCTGGGCCGCCCGGAATATCGACCGCGTCCACGCCTATACGTTGATCGCCGTCCGGCGGATGTCGACCGATGGGCCGTACGATTTCTGGGCCGGGTCCCATCCCATCGCCGTCAGGGAAAAGGCCTCTCCCTCCTCCCCGCCGCCGCGCCGGATCTCCTCGGCTGAGCTATACGCCCAGGTGAAGAGGGCCCTGCCGGATTTCGCCCTGGCCGGGTACATCGGGGGGACCAGCCTGGCGACAACGGCCAAGTGGTCGGTTGGCGTCCGGCTCGGGACCCGGACGCGGTCTTTCGGCAACCTGGGGCCGAAGTCGTTCGAACTCATCCAGGCCGGCCATCACCTCTTCACCGGACGATACCTGTCCCTGACCAAGGCCGAGCTGAGCCGGAAAGCCAAGACGATGTTCCTCTTCGGGCTCTTCGACCGGGAGGTCCGCCTCGCCCTCCGCAATTATCTCCAAGCGGCGATCGGGGATCCCACCCTTTTGTTCCGGCGCGTCCACGCCCAGAACATCATCGTCCTTCAACCGGTGGACATTCTGCCGTCGGGGGAAATGGACCTTTGCGATGGCTGTCCGAACAAGACCTACTGGCAGGGGCGGATGATCTCCTCATGCTCCCTCGAGAGCTACCTGAAGTATTCCGCGCCCCTCATCGCTCTGCCCAGGGAGCCCAAAGAGAACTAGGCCTTGCTCCCGGGCCTGTCCGGCCGGCTTTTTCTGTACCACGCGACGGTCCTTTCGACGCCGTTGCGGGCCTTCACGCGCGGTGACCAGGCGAGTTTCCGGCAAGTCTCCTCCGGTGAAAAAAAACAGCGGCGACCCATGGCTCTCACCGCGTACCGTGTCAGCCGCGGGCGTGACCCGGTCAGGCGCGCCCCGGCCTCATGGCATAGGGCGGCCGCTTCGGCCAGCCATTCCGGCACAGATCGGACCGGCACCGAGATCCTCAAGACTTCCAAGGCCAGCCGCACCATGTCCGCGACTCCGGGCAAAGAAGGATCGTTCAGGAGAAATCTCGCGCCCGGTTCCCACGGCCGTTCAAGGATGGCCATTAACGCTTCGACGATATCTTCGATATAGATCAGCTTGGAGGGTTGGTCGCCCGTCCCGACGATATCGACTCGCCCCGACGCGGCATAATCCAGGAGCCGGGAGGTAAAATGGGGGTCGCCAGGACCATAGGCCCCGGAGATCCGGACGATGGACGCCTTGAGACCCCTTCGGACGGAGGAGTCGACGAGGGCCTCGGCCACGGCTTTCGAGGCGCAGTAGGGATGTCGGCCCGGGGAAACCGGGGACGCTTCCGTATAGACTCCGGGGCGGAATCCATGCACCGCGATCGAGCTCACGTGGACGAGGCGGCCTTCCCACCCCTCCAAGACATCCAGGACGTTTCTTGTCCCGCCGACGTTGATCCGAAAGAATTCCTTCCGGGGACCCCAATCGGTCACCATCGCCCCCGAGTGCACAACGGCATCGCCGGCCCTCAGCTCGTCTTGCCAAGGGCCCGGCTGGGACAGGTTACCTGGGACGGGTATCGCCCCCGCTTCCTCGATCAGGGCCTCGGCCCGGGGCGACCGGGCGAGGGCCTTCACCTCATAGCCGTCAAGACGCAGGCGCCGGATAAGCGCCCCGCCGATGAATCCGGACCCCCCGGTGACGAAGATACGCACGTCAAGGGGTCCTTTTCACGGCGTATTGGGCGGCCCTACGGAAGACCCCGGGAACGAGCCGGTACGACCAGGAAAGAAGTCGGGTTTCCTGAGAGAGCCGGACCCGGGCCTTGTTTTTAAGGACCGCGGGCGGGATCTTCCGCGCGACATCGAAGGGATCGAGTTCCCTGCCTTTCACATGTTCCCGGACGTGACGGAGGTAGTCTTCCCGGGCTTCGGTATCGGCCCGGTACTTCGCCCGGGCCCGCAGCTCTGTATGCGTGAACCCTGGGCATACCGTCGTTACCCCGACACCGAAGCCCGCCAACTCGACCCGGAGCGTATCGGAGATCATGTCGAGGGCTGATTTGGAGGCCGCATAGGGCCCGACAAAAGGCACAGGGGCCAGGGCGTTGGGCGAGGAGATATTGACGATATGGCCTCGTTTCCTTTCGATCATCGAGGGGAGGAAAAAGTGGACGAGATGGATGGCGCCCCAGAAGTTGATCCCCATGAGCCACCTGAAATCCTCGAGCGAGACCAGCCGGGTCTCCCCCAGGATCAGGACCCCGGCGCTATTGACGATGACGTCGGCCTTCCCGAATTCGCTCAAGACGGCTCCGGCGAATGATCCCACCTGTGCGCGCTCCGAGACGTCGAGGGGGAACGCCCGGGCCATTCCGCCGTTGGAGGAGATCTCGTCGGCGAGGTCGGCCAAAGGGCCCTCCCGGATGTCGGCCAGGGCGAGCTTCGCCCCGAGCCGCGAGAAGGTCAGAGCTGTGGCCCGGCCGATGCCGCTGGCCGCGCCGCTGACGACGACGACGGCGCCCTCGAAGGGCTTCATTTCGGCGCGGGCGGCTCCTCGACCGCCTTGATCGGCCCGCCATACATACGATATTCATCGAGGACACAGGAATGGACCATCGTCCCCTTCCAGGGCATCAGGTTGATGCACCCGTCGCAGAAGTTCCTTTGGTCGCCGATGATCTCCGTGGGTTGGACCAGGTTGATGCCCTGAATGTAGACTCTCCGGAACAGCCTGGAGGGGTTACGGACGACCGCCGCCAGGAAACGCTTGAAGGCGTGGCGGACTTCTTTGTCCCAGAGCGAGACGAGGAAGATCGACTTGCTGGGGCGCGGGGACTCGACAAGTGAGGAATACCTCCCGGCGAAAAAATGGTGCCGGATCTGGGACAATTCGGCTGCCTTGGGGCCGCAGACGCCGTAGAGCTCGTCCCTGCAGCCGATCGGGACCATGACCAGGAACTTGTTCGTCTCCGGGTCGGCCGTCCCGTTCAGGAAAGCGCAAGGCCGCAGACGAGGGTGGGCTATTCTGACGAGCTCGTACATCTCGTCGGAGGTGATGCTATATTCCTCGGCCGAATCGGCCCGGCACTGGAGCCGCCCTGTGTCCACCATTTGGCCGCCGGCCCGGTATTCCGTGCCCGGGGCCGTGAGGAGGCCCCGGATGGCGATCAACGTAAGGCTCTGCACTCGGTCGATATTGGCCAGACCCCAGCCGACGATCGCGGGCACGGCCTCGAGGTTCGACGGAGTGATGGTGATGTTGTAGCCGCACATCACCCCTTTGAGACCGAGGACCATGTCGGCATAATATTGGCGAAGCTCGTTAGCCGCGGGCTCATCTTTCCCTTCCCAGCCCGGCCTCCCCTGCCCGCTATCGACATGAAAATAGAACTGGGCCAGGCCGGCCTTCTTTAGCTCCAGGGCATAGTCCCGGGTGAGGCGCTGGCCGTTGGTCATCAGGACGGGCTTCATGCCCAGTTCCGCGATGGAGGCAACGACTTCGGGGAGCTGGGGATAAAGGAGCGGTTCGCCTCCGGCGATCGCGATGCGCTCGCAGTTGGTGGCTTTCTGGCAGAGCCGGATCTCCTCCTTGACGACATCCAGAGGCCGATGCCCTTCCAGACGGTGCCTGAAACAGCCCGGGCAGGCCAGATCGCAGCTGTCGGTCACTTCGATCCAGGTACCGGGATTGTCCACCTGGGACCAGGGAAATCGATAGAGCCCGGTCCTTTGATGAGCCATGAACTCCCCCTCTCAGGACTGTCCGGGACTATATGGCACGGATCAGACCTTGTCAAGGGAACGAACGGGTTCGCTCAGAGGTCCCGGGCCGCGGCCTCCATGAGGATGAAGAACGCCTGGCCCTCGGTGGCCGTGCCGGGCTTTTCGAAGGTCGGCGAGCCGCAGACGTCGCGGACATAGCCGAGCTCGTCGACCTTGGCTCGGGCGGCGGAGCGCATGATCTCGGCGTCCTTGAGGTAGGACTTGGCCAGCCAGCCGCCCTTGATCCCCCGGAAGATCGTGTAGGCCAGCATCTGAGACAGGTTCGTCTCGACGAACGATCCGGGGTCGTCGACGACGTCATGGAAGAGGCCGTCGGGGCGACGGCGCTTCAGGCAGCCGTCGAGGACCTCGCGGATGTAGCCCGTCAGGCGCTGCTTCTCGGCCTTCATGTTCTCCGACAGGGCCCGGAGGACCCGGGACATGCCAGCGGCGGCCCAGCCGTTGCCGACGCCCCAGAACGCCTTTCTCTCGAAGGCTTTCTTGCCGTCGTCCCAGATGTGGGAAAAGAGCTTGGCCGGCTTGTTCCAGAGGATCCGCCGCAAGCCTTCGACCTGCTTCACCGCTTCGGCGTGGGCCCCCGCGACTGCCAGGAAGGGCGGAGCCATGTACATCGAATCGATCCAGACCTGGGGCTTGTGGTCGATATGATGGAGCGTCCCGTCGGACGTCCGCGGGGCCTTCTTGAGGAGATATTCGAGCATGCGGCCGGCGCCGGCCTTGAAGAGCGGATCGCCCGTCGCCTTGGCGGCATAGAGGACGCCTTCGCCGTTCGCGGCCGGGTCGGTGACGCCGTGGTTGTCGGAGACCATTCCCAGACGGCCGTCTTCGTAAATGCGCAGCATCGCCCCATGGGCCATGCGGATGACCTCGTCGCGGTCACCCCATTCGAGGAGCGATTGCATGGCCACTCCCTGCTCCCAGGCTTCCCTCTGCATGGCCAGCATGGACATCTTGACCTTCTCGACGAGAGCGTCCGCGCCGGGCCGCGGCTCAGCCGCCGCGGGAGAGGGCCGCCCGCCGAAGGCCGCCAGCGCCCCCGAGGCCGCGCCGGTCGTCAAGATATTTTTCAGAGCCTGCCGTCTTTTCATATTCATTCTCCCTAAACTCCCTATCGCCGCCACCGGGCTGGTCGACGAGAGGATTGTAATCCAGCCCAGGGGACGAGGCAACCGTTAGGAAGCGAATGGCGTTGCCAGTGAGCCGCGCCTCGTGATAATGTCCTGTCGAGGGAGGACCCGATGTCGAAAAGAGCCATCGTTGCTATCGCCGCCATGCTCGTTGCCATGCTGGCATCCGGCTGCAAGCGGCCGGAGGCCGATGCCCCATCGCCTTCCCTTCTCGCCTTCAACATCCGGGACTTCGGCGCGACCGGGATCAAAGAAGACCTGGCCCAGGAGGCCATCCAGAAGGCCATCGACGCCTGCGCCGCGGCAGGTGGGGGCACGGTCCTCATCCCGCCCGGCCAGTACACCAGCGGCACCATCCATCTGCGCAGCCACGTCCGGCTCTACATCGATGGCGGGGCCACGGTCTTTGCCATCCACGACAAGTCTCGCTTCGACAAGGAGGCGCTCCTCTACGGCGAGGACCTCACCCACGTGACCATCGAAGGCCGCGGGATCTTTGATGGAGAAGGCGCCTACGACCGGCGTCTCAAGGGCGACCACGAAGACGACTTCATCCGGCCGAACCAGATCGAGATGGAGAAGCTCGGCCTGCCGCTCATGCGCTCCTTCCCCAAGCCGGACCAATACGGCAAGCTGGTCCTCCTTGTCCGTTGTACAGACGTCCGCATCGCCGGCGTCTCATTCGTGGATTCCCCGTCCTGGACCATGCACCCGGTCCAATGCGAGCGCCTCGTCATCGACGGCGTTTATATCCGGACGAACCTCAAGGACGGCGTTTGGGCCGACGGCATCGACCCCGACGGATGCAAGGACGTCCGCATCGCCAATTGCACCATCGAGACGGGCGACGACGCCCTGGTCTTCTATTCGATGGACTGGTTCGGCCCGGCCCGGCCGTGTGAGAACATCACCGTGACGAATTGCCGGCTGAGCTCGGCTTCGAGCGCCATCAAATTCTGCGACGGCAATATCGCCGGCATCCGCAATGTCACGATCGACAACTGCGTCATCACGAATTCGAATCGGGGCATCGCCTTCATGACCTTCGACGGGGGGGCCGTCGAGAACATCGTCCTGTCCAACCTGGCCATCGAGACCGTCCGCTATGAATGGTTCTGGTGGGGGGACGGCGAGCCCTTTCACTTCAACATCAAGAAGAGGAGCGAGGTCCATGCCAACTGGCCGGCCGAGAAGGACCGGCCGGCCGGGGCCATCCGGAACGTCAAGATCCAGAACGTCATCGCCCGCGGCCATGGCTCGAGCGTCTGCAATGGGCACCCCGATTCCTGGCTCGATGGCGTCACCTTCGAGAACGTCAGACTCACGGTCGCCCACGATCCCGAGTCAGACTACGACAAGGCCGTCCACGGACTCATCTTCAAGCAGGCGCGGAACCTGAGGCTGAAGGACGTCGAGATCGTGTGGGAGGGTCCGGCTTCGGAGAAATGGCAGAGCGCTCTCGCTCTCGATGAGGTCCAGGGCCTCGTCCTCGACGGAGTAAGGGCGGCCCAGGCGCCCGGCGCGGAAGCGGCGCCGGCCGTCCTGATGAATCAGGTCGATTACGCCGTCGTTCGCAACTGCCAGGCGGCTGAAGGAACGGGGACGTTCCTCATGCTCACAGGTGAAGGGACGAAGGACATCCTTCTCGAGCGGAATGATTTCCGGAAGGCCCGACTCCCCTACTCGTTCTCGGCGGGCGCCAAGCCTGAGGGGCTCAAGCTAGGGTACTGAAAGGCCGGCGACAGCCGATCGGCGGTCGCCTGCCGACTCAGCGGCGGCCCAGGAAGAAGATCAGTGCCGCCACGATGATGGCCAGCAGCATCATGTAATACACCCGCCTCCGCCGGGACTCCACGAACTCCTCGGCAGCGGCCTCATCGATATAAAACGTATCCGGAGTCCGGCCCGACCGAAAGACGTCCTTGTCCTGCATCCTCCGGAATATCCGGCTCGGCTTGATGCCGAGTTCGGCGAGCGTCCGTGCCTTGGCCGCATCGGTCGCCCCCGCTTTCCGGAAGACCTTCATATATTCGTTCTGCTTGATAATGATATAGGCTTGATTGCTCACGGCGCTCTCCTTCTCGTTCCGATCCCGCCGACGGGTCTCATTATAAACCGAAGGGCCCGTCTGTTCGAGCCCCCCCATCAGCGCGGCTTCTCGAGTTGGAAACCGCCTGCGGGGATTCTCTATCAGCAAAGCTCCTGGAGGAGCCTTATCGGCCGAAGAAAGAAGCCGGGACCGCGCTCTTAGGGAAACCCGGCCCTCGCCAGAAAAGCTCAAGCCCCATGTCTCCCGTGCCTTGGAAATAGGCGATCTCGAGGGGGTGCCAGCCTGCCTCGAGGGCGATCTCGGCCTTCTCCTCAGCCAGGCCGTGCGTGCCGTCGTTGACGATGATCTCCTTTCCGGCGACCGAGAGCCGGCTCCCATCGTCGGAAGAAAGATAAAAAACGTAGACCCCGCTTCGCGGGGCCCGAATGTAACCGTGGAAGCGGAGCGCGAATTCGTCCTTATCTCCGGCGGCCGCGAGGTCGGGCCGCCGCGCGTTCCCCGTCCGGGCCGCCGTAACCGCGGCGAAGTCCGGAAGCTTCTCGAAACGGCCCTCGAAGTACTCGTAGGCCAGCCCCCTTTCCGAAGGGGCCGCCGAGGCGGCCAAGGGTTCGGCCGGCTTGAAGGTCCGGCCCTCGATGAGGCTCGAGATGCCGTCGGGCCAGAAGGCGCGGGCCCTGACGGTCGTCTCCCCGCTAATCGCGATCGGCTTGTCGTAGAGGGAAGACTCCGGGCCAGGCTCGGCGCCGTCGACCGTATAGCGGATGGTCGGCCCCGGCTGCGCGGCCAGCTCGACCAGGAAGGACGGTCCGACGAAAAGCGTCTGGTCGGCCACGAAGCGCGGCGGGAGGAAGCCGCGGTTGAGCGTCGAGAAGCGGGCCGGATCAAGCTTGACGACTTCGCGGTCATATGTCATGAGGCCGTTGACCTCGACCTCGCAGTCGGATGTCTGGGTATAGACGGCCGCGGCCAGGCCCTTGTCGACGAGCGGATAGAGAGCTTTGATGAGGTCGGCGTAGCGATTCTCGTAGACCCTTATGTCGTCGAAATTGCGGTAGCCCCAGTTGCCTTCGGCCTGCCACAGATGACCGGTCAGGGGGAGCCCCAGGCCGCCAAACTCGCCCAGGACAGCGGCGCGCTTTCCCTCGACCGGCGGCATGTCAGGCCCGGGATAGCTGTGGATGTCGCTGACGTCGCCGGCGCCTTTGTCCGTCCAACCGCTGGCATTGTCGACCAGGCGGGTCGGATCGTGCCGCTTCGTCCAGGCCGTGATCCGCTCGGTGTCGTACTGGCCCCAGCCTTCGTTGAAGGGCACCCACATGACGATAGACGGGTGGTTCGAGCGCGCGTCCATGATCCTCTTCCATTCGCCCTCGAACTGGGCGTCCCTCGCAGCCAGCGCGTCCGCCGCAAGGGCGTCCCTCTGGAACAGCGCGCTCGGCATGTCCTGCCAGACGAGCAGGCCCAGCGTGTCGCACCAGTAATAAAGCCGGTCCGGCTCGACCTTGACGTGCTTGCGGAGCATGTTCATGCCCAGCGCTTTGATCGTCTCGATGTCGTAACGGAGGGCCGCGTCCGTCGGCGCCGTGTAAAGGCCGTCCGGCCACCAGCCCTGGTCGAGCGGCCCGAGCTCGAAGAGCGGCTCGTTGTTCAAGAAGAGGCGATTGAAGCCTTGGGCGTCCTTGCCCAAGGCGATCTTGCGCATTCCGGCGTAGCTTCTGACCTCGTCGAGCGGCTTGCCGTTCTTGGTGAGGGCGACCTGGATGTCATAAAGGACCGGATCCGCGGGGGACCAGAGCTGCGGCTGCGGGATCTCGAGAGTCGCCGGGGCGTTCCCGGGCACTTCGGCTTCGGCGACGACGTCCTGTCCCCGGCTGACCTTGACGGACAGCCGTGCCCCTTCACTCTCACCGGCGAGCTCGGCCTCGACCGTCAGGATGGCCCTGTCGATGTCGGGTGTCGTCTTCAGTCCCAGGATATGGGCCTCCGGGACCGGCTCCAGCCACACCGTCTGCCAGATCCCCGTCACGGCGGTATAGAAAATGCCATGGGGCTTCATGACCTGCTTGCCGCGAGCGATGGCGCTGTTGTTATCGTCGGTCGGGTCGAAGACGCGCAGGATGATCTCCTGTTTGACCCCCCTCTTGAGGGCGCCCGTGATGTCGAGGGTGAAGGGGTCATAGCCGCCGCGGTGGGTCCCGGACTCGAGGCCGTTGATCCAGATCGAGCACTCCCAATCGACCGCTCCGAAATGGAGGAGGACCCGTCCCCCTCGCCAATCCTTGGGGACGCTGACCGTCCGTCGATACCAGAGGGCCTTGGCCGGGCCCACGGGCTTGCCGACGCCCGATAGGGCCGACTCGACGGCGAACGGGACCAGGATCTGACCGTCCCATGAGGCGGGCCGCCCGGCGTCCTTGGCCGTGACGGCATAGTCCCAAAGACCGTTGAGGTTGAGCCACCTGTCGCGGACCATCTGCGGCCGCGGATATTCGGGAAGGACCAAGTCCGGTTTGACCTCGGCGGCCCAGCGGGTCATGATCCGGCCCGTCACGGGCTTCCATGCCGCCGCCGGTTCGGACTTGCACGCGGCGATCGCTCCGGCCAGGAGGACGAACGCGCAGATGATCGCGGGGGCTCGATTCATGGGGATTCTCCTCTTTGAGCATTAGTAATTCATCACGCTCCGTTCTGTCAACCCGGAGAGACCGCATGTTGAAATCCGCGCCGGCATTGATTAGAGTGTCCTTTCCGATGAAAGGTGACCCGATGAAGAACCGCGAACGTGTCCATTCCCTCGAAACCCTGAATCCGAAGGTCCGGGCCCGGTTCCCCATGATCGACCGCGATGCCCTGGGCAACCCCCGCGTCTACCTCAATACGGGGGCCGGGAGCCTGACCGTTGACGCGGCGGCCCAAGCCGCCTGCGACGCCCAGGGTCGGCTCAACCCGATGCCGGGGGTCGTCGTCGCCGGGGAAGCCGAGACCGCCGCCCTTCAGGCCCGTGTCCGCGACCTCGCCGCGGATTTCCTCAACGCCCGTGCCGGCCGGGAGATCAGCTTCCATCAGTCGTCCACCGCGGCGCTGTTCAATCTGGCGTTCGGTCTGCGCGGCCTCATCCCGCCTTCCGCCAACCTCGTCGTCACCGATCTCGACCACATGGCCAATGTCTCCCCGTGGGAAGTGGTCTTTGGGGCGGGACGGGGCCTCGAGGTCCGGCGGGCCAGGCTCACCGCGGAGGGAGCCCTCGACGTCGATCACCTGCTCTCGCTCGTCGATACGCGAACCGGACTTCTCGCCGTGACCGCCGCCTCGAACGGGAATGGCTCTCTTGTCCGTCTGAAGGAGCTCGTCTCGGCCGCCCGCCGCAGGGCGCCCGAGTGTCTCGTCGCGGTCGACGCCGTCCATCACGCTCCGCACGGCGTTCTCGATGTGCAGGCGAACGGCGTCGATCTGCTCGTCTTCTCGGGCTACAAGGTCTTCGGTCCGATGATGGGCGTTCTCTGGGGGCGAGCGGAGGTCCTCGAGCGACTCCGGCCCTATCGGGTGGAGACGAACAAGGATGTCCTGCCTGGCAAGTTCGAGATGGGCATGCTCAATAACGCCTCGGTCGCCGCGCTCGGAGCGGCCCTGGAGTATCTCCTCTGGGTCGCCGATCTTCTCCCCGGCCCTCAAACCGCATTTCCCGACAGGGCCTCGAAATTCCGCTTCGCCATGACCTCGATCGCCGAGTATGAAACGGCCATCACCCGCCGCGTCCTCGAGGGCTTCAGACGCCTGGACCTGCCCCGCTTCGGTCTTTTCGGAATCGCCGACCCGGACCGCGCCGGAGAGCGCGTCCCGACCTTCGCCTTCGATATCGGGGGCCTCAGCGCGACCGAGACAAAGCGGCGGCTTTGGACCGGGGCCGGGATCCAGATCGCCGACGGGAACCACTACTCGGCGGCCGTCGTCCGCCACCTGGGCCGCCCGGAAGGCATCTGCCGGGCCAGCTTCGCCCATTACGACACCGTCGAGACGGCCGACCGGTTGCTGGACGCCCTGGCCGGTCTCGAAAAAGATTGAAGAAAGGGCCGGGAAAACCTAGAATAGGGCTTCTTTGGAGAGACTCAACCCCGTGAGGATGCACCTTATCATCTCGGCCCTCATCGCCTCCGCCGTCCTGGCTTTCGCCCCGGCGGAGAACCCGCGCGTTCTCATCCGGACCGAAAAGGGCGACATCGTCGTCGCCGTCGACCTCACCCGGGCGCCTGTCACGGCGGCCAATTTCCTCCGCTACGTCGATGCCGGCCTCTATGACGGCTCGACGTTCCACCGGACGGTGACCCCGGCCAACCAGCCCAACGACGAAGTCCGCATCGAGGTCATCCAGGGCGGACAGCTGCCCGAAGTCAAGGAGTTCCCGCCGATCAGCCACGAAACGACGGCCATGACGGGGCTCAAGCACGTCGACGGCGCGATATCGATGGCCCGGGACAAGCCGGGGACGGCGACCTCGAGCTTCTTCTTCTGCATCAACGACCAGCCCGATCTCGACTTCGGTGGCAGGCGCAACCCGGACGGCCAGGGGTTCGCCGCGTTCGGCCGCGTCGTCTCGGGCATGGACGTCGTCAGGGCCATCCAGGCCCTGCCGGCCCGGGGCCAGCAGCTCACGCTCCCGGTCAAGATCATCTCCGTCCGCCGGGTGGACATTTCCTCGAAATGACCGATAGCATCCAAGGAGTCATAATCATGAGAAAGACCTCAAGAGCGACCGCGCTCGCTGCGCTCCTGCTCGTCGTCCTCTTCGTCGGGCAGGCCGTTCCTCAGCAGAAGCAACAACAGCCGCAGATCGTCGGGAAAGCCCTCTACGAGAAGCTCCAGCAAGAGCGCCAGAGGATGATGGGTGGCATGGGGGGGCCGGGAGGGTCCCGCGGCGGTCTCGCCTGGACCCCCGATGGCAAGGCCTCCTACGCCTTCGAGGACGGGACTTTCAAGCGGACCGACATCCTCACGGGCGAGAAGACACCTCTCTTCGACGACGCCAAGATCCTGGCCGCTGTCAATGCCGTGACCGGCCGCCAGGAGGTCAAGCTCTTCTTCAGCCGCTTCGAGTACCTCGACGGCGGCAAGAAGATCACCTTCCAGGCCTTCAACAAGGCTTTCATCTACGATCTCGCCTCCTCGAAGCTCATCTCCTATGAGCCGGAACGGACGCTTATCGGGGTCCGCGGCAGGACCTATGGCGGCGATGTCCTCTCCCCCGACCTGAAATACCGGGCCTTCACCCGCAACTACAATCTCTACGTCAAGGACATGGACGGCGCCGAGACGGCCCTGACGACCGATGGGACCGAGGACCTTCGCAACGGCTATCCCGACTGGGTCTATCCCGAAGGAGCTCAGTCAGAATGAGGCCTACTGGTGGTCGCCGGACTCCAAGAAGATCGCCTTCATGCAGTTCGACGAGAGCCCGGTGGCCAAGTATCCCATCGTACACGATACCGCCCCCATGCCCCGCTACGAGCTCCAAGGCTATCCGGTGCCGGGCGCGAACAACCCCATCGTCCGGCTTTTCATCGTTGATGTCGCCTCGAAGAAGATCGTCAGGTTGGACACGGGCGACGACCTTGACGTCTATCTCTATAAGGGCGTGTGGACGAGCGACGGTCGGGAATTCACATACCGCCGTCTCAACCGGCTCCAGAACAAGGTCGAGCTCTTCGCCGCCGATCCAGCCACAGGAAAGACCAGGCTGTTCCTCACCGATACTGATCCCTGCTATGTCGATGAGCAGGCCGAACTCGAGTTCCTGAAGGATAACAAGCGCTTCCTCTGGACCTCGGAACGGAGCGGCTGGCGCGAGATCTACCTCTACGACCTCCCCACCGGGAAGCTCCTCAAGCAGCTGACCAACGCCAAGCTTCCCGTCCGGAATATCCAGGCTGTCCACGAGGCCAGTGGCTGGATTTTTTTCTCGGGATTTGAAGCGAACGGTACGGAAGTTCATTTGTACAAAGTCCATCTCGACGGCACCGGCCTTGTCAAGATGACCAAGGAGCCGGGCACGCACACGAACAACTTCTCCCCCACCTTCGAGTACTATTTGGACTCCTTTTCAAGCTACGACCAGCCCACCAAGACGACCCTCTACCAGGCGGATGGAAAGCCTCTCAGAATCCTCACCCCCATCCCTCCTCCGCGTGCTGACGTCACAGATGGCACTCCGAGCAATGAGTCCCTGGACCTCAAGCTCATCAAGCCCGAACACGTCATGTTCAAGTCCGCCGACGGGAAGTACGACCTCGATGGGCTCCTCTACTTCCCGGCCCATTTCGACCCCGCCGACAAGTACCCGCTCATCCTTTCGATCTACGGCGGGCCAGGTACGAAGGGCGTCACCAATTCCTACAAGATGATGGATGATAGCCAGGCCCTGGCCCAGCTGGGCTTTCTCGTCGCTGTCTGCGACTACCGCGGCGTCTCCGGGCGGGGCAAGGCCTTCCAGAACCTCCACTACATGAAGCTCGGCCAGGTCGAGCTCGAGGACCACGTCGCCTTCGTCAAGGCCCTCGGGGAGCGGCCCTACGTCGACACGACGCGCGTCGGCATCACAGGTCACTCTTATGGCGGCTACTTCACCTGCCTCGCCTTGCTCAAGGAGCCTGACGTCTTCCATGTCGGCGTCGCCGGGGCGCCGGTCACCGATTGGAGGAACTACGACTCGATCTACACCGAACGCTACATGCGCCGGCCGCAGGACAACCCCGACGGCTACGAGAAGGGCTCCTGCCTGACCTACGCCAAGAACCTCAAAGGCAAGCTCTTCATCCACCACGGCGCCGTCGACGACAACGTCCACCCCGCCAACACGATCCAGCTCGTCCAGGCCCTGCTCAAGGAGAACAAGACGTTCGACCTCATGATCTACCCCGAGCAGCAGCACGGCATCCGCGTCCCCCGCTATCCCGCGTCGCGCGTGGAGTATTTCATCGAGCACCTGAAGCCGGTCGTCAAGTGACGGGCCGGCTCTCTCTCAAGGAGGACTGACATGGCCAAGTTCGAAGGCGTAAAATGGGCCCCTCGCCAGATGCGTTATCTCCTGCCGGGGAAGCAGTTCAGTATCATCGAGCCGGACGCCAAGGTCTTCGGCGTCTCCCGGTCGACGTTCTACGCCACCTTCCTCTGTTTCGAAGGCATCCGCTTCTTCTGTAAGAAAGGCGCGGCCGGGAAGCTCGGAGATCAATTTCCTCAACTGGCACAAGAACCTCGAACGGCTCCGCCGCGGCATCGCCTTCAACCTCAGCAAGGCGCAGGCAGAGATCATTCCCTCGGTCGAGGAGCTCGAGAATATCATCATCCACGAGTACTTCAAGGAGCCGTCAATCCGCGCCTTCCTCGGCGAGATGGCCGATAAGGGCCTTCAGGGCTACCTGAGGCCGTTCACGGTCGACGAGGAGCAATCGATGGGGGTGACCTTCCCCGGCCAGCCGGCCATCCGGGCCATCTTCTGCAGCTACGACAACTACCTCGGCGAGCCGTTCACCGGCGTTGTCATCCCGCACCTCGTCAGGGCCGTCGGCCTGAACAAGACGGGCTGGCTCAAGCTGGGCATCAACTACCTCGTCAGCCTGAAGGCCCTCGAGGCGGCCAAGGACGTCGACCCGTCGGCGGCCGCGGCCCTTTTCCTCGACGACAAGACCCACCTCCCGCTGGCCGACCGCTGCGTCACGGAGTGGGATTCCTCGTGCTGCCTGTTCGGCCTGAGGAACGGGACCGTCGTCAAGATCCCCGAGAGCGAGCTCATCCTGCCCTCGGTCACGATCCAGGGCATGGTGGCCATCCTGCGGGATATGGGCGTCAAGGTCGAGGAACGGCATGTCGCCTACGGCGAGCTCGTCAAGTGGGTGGAGGACCGCGACCTCGTGGTCGCCGCGAGCATCGGGACCGCCGGCATCATGAACCGGTGCCAGAAGCTCCTGTGCGTCGACGAGAAGAACGCCGTCGCGGCCACCCACGTCCCCGACTCGGGACATTCTCTCTACGCGAAGCTGGCCGAGGCCAAGGCCTATTACTGGGATATCTACAAGGAGAAGGCCAGGCTCCCGGCCGGAATGAACCTCTTCAAGTACACCCTCTAACAGAAAAAGGTTCTTCTCCAGATTCCGGGAAGCTCCTCTCTCCGGCTTTGCTCGGGATATGCCTCTAGCTCCCCGGCCCCCCGGGAACCAGTCGTCCGGTTCCCCCCGCTGCGCGGGTCCCCCCTCCACGGACGGGGATCTCCGAGGCAACATCCCTCGCCGCCTCGAGAGGATTCCCGGAAAAGGGGGAAGAACCAAGAATTAGGGGACGTTTCTGTTTTTCCGGAAAAACAGAAACGTCCCCTTTTGATCGTCTAGCGCATTCCCCTAGAGACTCATGGCGATGAGCATCCAGAACTTGTCGCCGAGCTCCAGGTACTTCTGGATGGCGGAGCGGGCCATATCGTTGGTGTACTTGGTCAGGTAGCTCTCGACGGTGAACGGTTCCTTGTCCGGGGTCTTGCTGGCCAGGATCTCCTGGACCTTCTTCTCAAGGAGCGGCAGGTCGGCGAAGGCCTTGTCCTCGAACTCCGCGATCGTGCTCTCGATCGTCTTCCGCGTCATGCCCCACTTCAGGGTGGCCAGGCGGTTGGCCCGCCTGAAGGCCCAGGCCGCCGAATCCAGACGGAAATTGTGCTGGGCGCAGATCTCGAAGCTCGGCGGCAGCTCGGTCGTCCCGGCGAAGATCGGGATGCGGGCGCTCATGGCGGGATTGTCGAAGCTGAACCAGCAGACGGCGCCAACGGCCGGGGGCAGCCAGCCCTTGATCTGAAGGACGGTGGCATAGGCGCAGCCGGAGATGGGGATTGTTCGCTGGGGGACGATCGTCCCCGGCTTGAGGGTGTTGGCGATGGCCATGATGTCCCGGGGCATCCAAGCGCTGACGATGTTGCTCGGAATCATCTGCGGCGCCGAAGGCTGGGCAGCTTGGGCTTCGCCCGGCCTGCGGCGTTGCTGCTGCGGGAAGAGGGGCATGTTCTTGGTCATGTCGAGGTCCGTCCCCTCATAAGGATCGCGGTAGATGGCCAGGATGTCGCGGACGGAGACCTTTTTCTCGGGCTTGACCGAGAACGGGAGCTCGGGCAGGTCCATCGTCAACTTGAGCGACGGCGCGAGTTTGTTGAGGACGAAGAACTCGCGCGTCGAGAAGGGCTTGCCCCTTCCGCCGCCGTAAGCTTCCCAGAACTTGAACGGCTTGCCGCTCTTGGGGTCCCACCAACCCATATCCTGGGCCACCTGGAAGACGTTCTCGGAAGCCATATACCGGTCGGGATTCTTGAGATCGATCTCGGGGATGCGGGGGATGTTGGCCGAGATGCCGACGTGGTCGTCGGGGATGCGGACGGCCGCCCAGACGGCGCCCTTTTCGAGGGGCCCGGCGCCCATGATCTCGAAGTGCCAGACTTCTTTGCCGTCGGCGATGGTGATGCATTCGCCGTCATCCCCATAGCCGTACTGCTTGACCAGCTCGCCGATGAGCTTGACGGCCTCGCGGGCGGTCTTACATCGTTCGAGGGCGAGCCGCTCGAGCTCCTCGATCATGAACATACCCTCATTATTGACGAGCTCACGGCGGCCGCCGATCGTCGTCTCACCGATGGCCAGGCCGTGCTCGTTGAGGGACGGGTAGGCGGTATTGAGGAAGCGGTACGTCTCGGGGACCTGCGGGATCTCGCCGGTCTGGACGATGCCCCGGAGGTCCGTGGACGTCTCCGTGTGCATCTTTCCGGAGTAGATCTTGTTCATGGACTTGTCGGGCCACGTCTGATGCGGCACGATGGTGAGCCACTGACGGTAGCGCCCGTCGCAGGTATGGCAGGTGATGACCGAGCCGTCCACCGTGGCCAGCCGGCCGACCTGGATCGAGGTACAGCTTTCGGGATCGTCCACCCAGGCCTTGGCGGCGGGGCTGAGCGGCGTGTCGTCCGGGCGCGCCGCGAAGACGGTGAAGGCCGCGGCGAACGCCAGGGCGAAGACGAATCCACAGCCGATGATCTTGTTCCAGCGTGAATGAGCCATAGAGGGCCTCCTCTCGGGGTCTGTCGAAAGATGACTTTATGATTAGGGCAGCGGGGCTGTCAACCGAATTCTTAGGGACGGGCGGTCCGCGTGGCCCGGTCGACCGCCAGGAACATCTCCGTCGCGGTCATCCCGACGGTCACCGCGATCGAGGTCACCGGAACGCCGCGCTCGCGATAGAAATCAAGGAGCGGTTCGGTCCGCTCCTCGAAGTCAAGCAGGCGTCGCGAGACCGCCTCGAGCCGTGTCGTCCGTCCTGCGGGCCCTGTCGCCGGCCGGGTCAAGGAGGATTCTCCCTCGAATGACGGCGGCATTCGCGTCGAGATGGACGATCCTTTCGACGGCAATGACCCCGGCGAGCGCCTCGGCTTGCCGCCTGTGGCGCGGCAGGCCGTTGAGGACGAGCCGTGACCCGGGCGACGAGCACGCCATCTCGCTGAACCGGTCCAGGATCTTGAGGATGATGGGCACATCGTCGTCCTCGAAGAGCGCTCCGGTCTCGAGCGACGCCCGTACAGACGCCAGCTCGCGCGCCGAAAGCCCGTACTCCCCTGCCGCTCCGGATGCGGCCGCACGAAGGTTAGCCCCGAAGTCGAAATGGCAGCACCGCCGGCCTCCGAGGCCCCGCCGCTCGATCTCGTCACCGAGGGGGGTCTTCCCGGAGCCCGTCGGGCCGAGGAGCAAGATCGACGGCCAGGGCCGGGATGAGTGAGGGACCACGCTCAGGCGCCTCCTCCGGAACCGATGTCTTCGCCCGGTTCCCCGCTGGTGAGATATGTGAAAGCCCTGTCCAAGTCGCGGTGACTGGCGACGATGACCAGCGTGTCCATCTCTTCGATCCTGAAATCCGCCCCCGGGCTGGTGAACGATCCCTCCCCGCGGACAACGGCCAGGACTGTGGCCCCGGTTTTGCCGCGCAGGTCGATGTCCCCGAACGTCCGGCCGGCCGGCCAGGCGCCTCGTCCGACGAAATAGGTCTCGGCCGTTCCGGCCGCAAGCAAGTCGGCGATCCGATCGGCGACAGGCCGGACGGCGCTGCAGGCGCCCCGCAGCATGCCGTAGCACTCGCCCCGGAGGACCTTGACCTCGGCCTCGACGATATTGCGCGGCACGTGGTACCTCTCGAGGACCCGAGTAAAGATCTCGATCGAAGTCTCGAACTCCTCAGGGATGACGTCGTCGGCCCCGAGTCGCGTGAGCCGGTCGATCTCCGAAGCATAGCGCGTTCGGACGATGACGAATAGCTCCGGATTGAGGGCCTTCGCGGCCTTGACGCCCCGCTGCGTCATCAGAGGGTCCGAGATGGCGAAGACGATGCCCTTGGCCCGCCTGATGCCGGCTTCCTCCAGGATGGTCCGCCTCGAGACGTCGCCGAAGATGATGGGTTCCCCTTCGGCCGCCGCCTCTCGGACCGTCACGGGATTGAGCTCGAGGATGACATAGGGAATGCCAGCCTCCTTGAGGACATGGGCCAGATTCCTACCGTTGAGGCCATAGCCGGCAATGACGAGGTGGCCTTCGGGGCCGGAACCCGATCTCCCCTCCTCAAGCGTCCGTTCTTTCCAGCGCAGCTTGCGTGCCCCAAGGTCGGCCAGGCCCGGCGAGGCTTGGATAAGGAAAGGCGTAGCCAGGATCGTCAGGATGGACGAAGCGATGAACGCCTGGAAGATATCGCCGGCCAGGAACCCGTTGGCCCGTCCGACCCCGGCCAGGACGAACGAAAATTCGCCGACTTGGGCCAGGGCCATTCCGGTCACGACGGCCACTCGAGGTCCATAACCGAGGAAGCGGACCGTCAGAACGACGGCGAACGCTTTGATGATGATCACGGCGGCGACGAGGGCCAGGACCGTTGGGAGGAACCTCCAGACCGCCCCCACGTCGAGGAGCATTCCGATGGCGATAAAGAAGAGGCACGTGAAAACGTCTTTGAACGGCAGGATGTCGGAGACAACTTGGTGGCTGTAGGCGGATTCAGCCAGAAGCACACCGGCAAGGAATGCGCCCAAGGCGAGAGACAGGCCGAGAGAGGACGTCAACAGGGCCATCCCCAAGCAGAGGAAAAGTGTGGCGATGAGGAAGACCTCCCGGACGCGCGTCCGGACGACGACGTTGAGAACGAACGGCATCAGGAATCGGGCCAGGACGAAGACCCCGGCGACGGCCGCCGCGTTCAGCGCGAAGCGGACGGCGATCGCGCCCGCCGAGACGCTCCCCGCATTGGCCAGGACCGGGACGAGAGCGATCATGGGTACGATAGCCAGGTCCTGGAAGATCAGGATGCCGAGCGAGATGCGCCCCTGCGGGGAGTCCGTCTCGCCGCGGTCCCCGAGGATCTTGAGCACGACCGCCGTGCTGCTGAGAGAGATCAGGAACCCGTAGAACAGAGCTTCTCTGAAGCTCAGCCCCCAGAAGCCTGCTAGGAGCACGACGCAGACCGCCGTGGTCAAGGTGACTTGGAGGCTTCCGCCGGACAGGAAGTTCCGACGGATCCGCTTGAGCCGGGCCGGCTCGAACTCGAGGCCGATGGTGAATAGAAGCATGACGACGCCGATCTCGGCCAATGTCCGAACGGTCGCATCGTCCTTGACAAGGGACAGGCCTCCCGGGCCGATGAGCACGCCGGTCAGGAGGAAGCCCACGACCGAAGGCAGCTTGAGCTTGTGGGAGACGTAGATGATCAGGACGGACGCCGCCAGGACGACGACGAGGTCCTTAAGAACGAAGAGGTCCATGTCAATCGCCCCCGGCGGACTTGATGAAATCACGTCTCTTCATGAGAGGCCCTCCTTGGCTTATAGCATGGGGGTTCGCGGCCGGTCAACCCATAAATCCTCCTTCGCGACTAGCCCGCAATGTATGATTTCACCCCATAAAGCACCCATAAGGAGGATGGCGAGGGCTCCATGGTAAGATAGATTATGAGAGGATAATGCATCCAAGGAGGCTCATATGAAAAGACTCACCATCGCCTTTCTGGCCGTTCTGTGCTTGGCGGCGCTCATTCCACAGACTCTCGAAGCCGGGGTCGGCCTCAAAGCCGGCTATTCCCTGTCCAAGATCGCGGAAACGCCACCTTTCGCCTGGGAGAATCTCCCCTTCTTCGTCGGCGGTCTGTCCTTCGAGGGCAGATTCGGCTTTATCTCCCTTCAACCCGAGGTCCTCTACGTTCGGATGGGAGGGAAGAATGCGGCCAGCGATCTCGAGTTCAGGTTCCATTACATCCAGGTCCCTGTGCTGGTCAAGCTCGACATCGTCCCGGCCGGACCCGTGCGCCCTTTCCTGGCGGGCGGCGGCTATGGCGCCTATCTGATCAAGGCCGAGGGCGTCATGGGAGGAGGAGTCCCAGAGGACATGACAGTGAACTACGAACGATACGATTATGGAATCATTGGCGGCGTAGGCCTGGCCTTCAAGCTGCCCGGTATCTCCCTGTCCGTCGAGGGCCGCTACAATTATGGCCTGATGAATATCTGGAAGGATCCTGCCCCTGAAGAAGCCAGCAAGAACAGATCCATCATGGCCCTCGTAGGTATCAGCTTCTAGCCGGCGGCCCTGAACTGCACCTGACCTCCTGTGGCCTCACCTCCCGCGGGGTGGGGCCTTTTTTTGGTTCATCTCCCGATTCCGGGTATTCCCTCTCTTCGGCTTCGCTCCGGATATCTCTCCTTGCCCCCGAGCCCCGGAAACCTTCTTATTCGGTTTCCCCCGCCTCCGGCGGGTCCCCCTTCCCTCACGGGGGCCTTGGAGCGATATCCATCGCAGCCTCGAGATGGATTCCCGGAAATGGGAGATGATCCTTTTTTTTGCCGCATCGGGCCGGCCGGGATCAGACTTTAAGCCGGGCGATCAGGGTTTCGAGGTAGCGTGATTTCATCTGGCGGCTGGCCATGGCCTGCTTGATCGGGGGGAGCTTGAGAATGACCCCGAGGACCGCGGCCATGGCCCGATGGCTCGTCAGAGCCTGATTGTCGAAGATGAGGTTCTGGAGCTTGCCGCGCTCGATGGCCATCAGGACGGCTTTGTGGACCGAGTCGAGCGGCGTGATGACCCGCTCCGGCCTCGACTTGAGTGACAGGCTTTTCGTCCGGCATGCGCTGACACAGACCGCGCAACCGAGGCACATCGTTTCGTCGACCTCCGCCCTCTTCTTTTTCGGATGACGCGGATCGTTGGCCGACACCAATGTCATGGCCTCGACAGGGCACGCGGCGACACAATCGCCGCATCCCGTGCACGATGAGCGGTCGACGACCGGCAGGAAGTTCGTCGTGTGAACGGGATTCAGAAGGCCGAACCTCCGCTGGGCGATCATGGCTTCGCAGCAGCAGCCGCAACAGTTGCAAATGAAGCTGACCCGGTTCCGGATGTTCTCCCCGAACTGGACGAGGTGGCGTCCCCGGGCTTCGTCGAGGAGGGCCAGGCCTTCGGCGACATCCACGGCCCGGGCATAGCCGTGCCGGATGAGAGAGGCGGCCGTCGTATTGAACGTCATGCAGATATCGAGCGGGGCGTCGCAAGCGCTGGCGGCATGCGCCATCTTGTGCCGGCAGTAGCAGAGACCGATCCCCCGGTGGGTGGCCGTCTCGATGACCGCGCTCGCCCTTTCGTAATCGAGGACATGGAGAGCGTTCTCGTTCGAGAGGACCGCTTCGTTGACAAAGACCCGCCCGAGCTGGGTCTCACCCTGGGTGAACAAGGCCTTGATGAAGTCCTCTTCGACGGTGACGTACTGGTAATAGAGCTGGGCCAGGAGCTCCTGATCGATATCGCCCCTGAGCCTCATCATCGAGAACTCGAAGAAGCCCGCCATGGGCGGCGGTAGGACGTAATAACGGCTCTTCCGCCCTTCGATATCGATGAGCAGGGCCCTGGAAGCGAGCTCATCCAAGACAGCTTGAGCATCCGCCTGGCTCATCTTCCAGGCCCGCGCGGCCGTCTTGGCGGTGAAGGGCTTGATGGGGACGAGGGCGACGAGCGAGGCCTCTTTCTCGCTCATGAGGACCTTGAGGATCTCGTAGAGGAGCTTGGATGGGGTGGCGCCCTGGGGATAATTGTTCAGTCTCTTGATGAGCTTTTGGTACCCCGTTCTTGCCGCCAGGTGGGCCATAGGGGATTATTTATACGATTTTCGCGGACTTGGCAACCGCCGCGCAACCGCCGCACGCCTCTTTACCCCAAGGCGTCCTTGGATTATGCTGTCCGCAGAACGGAGGATGCATGGACACCATCAAGGTCGGAGTCATCGGCACGGGCTATATCGGCATGGTCCACCTCGAGATGCTGCGGCGCCTCGGCGGCGTCGAGGTCGTGGCCGTGGCCGATACGAACAGGGACCTGGCGCGTCGAGCGGCCGACAAGTTCGGCATCGAGCGCATTCATGATAATGCCGAGGCCCTCGTCGCCGACCGTGAGGTCGAGGTCGTCCATAACTGCGCCCCCAACAACGTCCACTTCGATATCAACGCCAGAGCCATCCGGGCCGGCAAGGAGCTGCTTTCGGAAAAGCCGCTGGCCCTCGACTCGCACGAGTCCGCCGAGCTCATGGAGCTGGCGAAGAAGCACGGGACGTTGACTGCGATCGATTTCTGCTACCGCTATTACCCCGTCGTCCAGGAAGCCGCGGCCAGGGCGAAGCGGGGCGACCTCGGCCAGGTCCGGGCGTTCGTCGGCCACTTCCTTCAGGACTGGCTCTTCCTCGAGACGGATTATTCTTGGCGCCTGGACCCCCATGTCGCCGGGCAGGCCAACGTCGTCGCCGACCTCGGCAGCCACTGGTTCGATCTCGTCCAGTTTATCACCGGGCAGAAGATCGTCGAAGTCATGGCCGAGCTCCACACGTGCCTGCCCAAGCGGCGCAAGCCCAAGGCCGGCCCCCTGTCTTTCGGAGCGGGCGAGGCCGGGGATTCCGAGGAGGTCGACATCACGCTCGACGACTACGCGTCGCTCTTCCTCAAGCTCGAGAATGGCGCCCGGGGGAGCTTCATGACCTGCCAGGCCGCGGCCGGCCGCAAGGTCGACCTCGAGATCCAGGTCTTCGGCTCGAGGGAATCCTACGCTTGGAGCCATGTCCATCCCAACGCCCTCTGGATAGGCCACAGGGAACGGGCCAACGAGGTCTTTTACGAGTCGTCCCTGCAGCAGACCGAGGAGACGCGGAAGTACGCCACGCTGCCCACGGGCCACCCGCTGGGCTACCACGACGCGGTCTTCAATCTATTCCGGGATTATTATGAGGCGGTTGCCGCCAAGCAAGCGGGCAGGCCGTATAGCGCGACCTTCCCCGATTTCAGGACGGGACACGAGATGATGTGCGTCATCGACGCCGCGGTCCGCTCCGACAAGTCCGGAGCATGGGTCAGGGTAGGTCGCTGACTTCAGTCGGGTCGAAATCCAAGGATCAGTTCTGCCGGGTATATTTCCACAGATCGTTCAGATAGTTCGTGACTCCGCCGGAATCATACCCGGTGCCCCCGAAGATCCACAGATTCCCGCTCCCGTCCTGGAAGGACGCGCTATATTCACGCCCCCCGGGGACATTGGTCAGAAGCCGTTTGCCCTTCGTGCCGTACTTGCCCGGCTGGTTCGCGGTCTTATTCCCGGAGATCCAGGTCCACGTGAGCGCCACCGGATCGAATCTCCAGAGGTCATTGAGCGCTCCCAACGTGCCTGTCGCGTCGTAGCCCCTGCCGCCGAATAGCCAGAGCCTGCCGGTCGTATCGATCCAGGCGTTCGCTCCGCAATTCCCTCCGGGGATATTGGATACGGAAGGAGTGCCCTGAGTCCCATAGACGCCCAATTGGTTGACGGAATCAGCGCCCGATATCCACGTCCATTGTAGAGTCGCCGGGTCGAACTTCCAGAGGTCGTTGAGCTGGCCGAGACTCGCCGTCGAGCCGAATCCGCCGCCTCCAAAGAGCCAGAACATGCCGGCCGCGTCGCGCCAGCCGGCGGACGTGTCCCTGGCGCCGGGGATGTTGCCCGGTGCCGGCGTCCCTTTTGTGCCGTAGACCCCAGGCACGTTCTTCAGATCTTCGCCGGACACCCAGGTCCATTCACCGCTGCTCGGATCGAACTTCCACAGATCGTTCAGATCGCCGGCTGAGCCGACCGAATCCAGTCCGTAACCTCCGAATAGCCAGACTTTTCCGTTTGCGTCGAGCCAGGCCACGGCGCCCAATCGCCCGCCGGGGAGATTGTCCGTCGAAGGCGTACCCTTGGTTCCATAGAGCCCAGGCCTATCGTCGACATCGCTGCCGGATATCCAGGTCCATTGGAGGGCGACCGGGTCGAACTTCCAGAGGTCGTTGAGATAGCCGATGTTGCCAGCCGCATCCCAACCCCGACCTCCGAAGAACCACAGAACACCATTGGCGTCGACCCAGGAAGCTGGACCGGATCTTGCCCCGGGCACGTTCGCCGGGACCGGGACGCCGAGCGTGCCATAGGAGCCCCGTTGACTGACGGAAGTGCTCCCTGAGACCCACGTCCACTCCCGGCTCGTCGGGCTGTACTTCCACAGGTCGTTGAGATAGCCGCCGGTTCTCGCCGCATCGTATCCGGAGCCTCCGAAGATCCAGGCGCTCCCGGAGCTGAACCAAGCCAGAGACAATTCCCTCGACCCCGGGGCGTTGGATGCGGAGGCGGTTCCCTTCGTCCCATAAATCCCGGCCTGACCGGCCGTGACACTGCCGGATTCCCATGCCCAGCCGTACGCGGATTCGGGATCGTCATCGTCATCGTCACCACCCCCCGACGTGACGCAGGCCGACATCATGGCCGTCATCATGAGGGCGGCCAATACGGCCAGGCCGGCTTTCCACCGGCAATCAAAACTCAGAAAGCTCGTTTTCGGCATCCTTTCGCTCCCTTTCTTGCCAATATGAAAGAGTTCGAGACCTCCATCGGGGCCGTTGTGAAATTCTAGAGGCCCGACAGGACGAGGCTCAAACTTCCTTTTTAGATCTCCTTGGCGCTTCCTTGACATTTCATAACTCATTAATTCGAAAAAGTCAAGCCGTTATGGGGGGTGAGGCCGAGATTCACCCCTAAAGGCTAGTCTTGCGGAGGGGTCATCATGATTCTTCGGCGCGAGGGTGTGCTGTGTGCGAACTTTCGGTACGTTTTCTTGATCAAGCCCCCAAGGAGGACCCGGTCGACGTCCTTGAGGAACCGCTTACGGTCGTGACGGCGCAGGCAGGAACCCAAGGCGCGGCGCAGGGCGGGGTCTCCCCGCCGGGTCGCGAGCTCATCATTCTCGCGGAAGAAGATCATTTCGATGTCGTTGGCGATATGGATCTTCCTGATCTCACGGAGGGGCGGCAGAACGGGGAAAGCCGGGGTGCTCACTCCGATGAGGCTTAGGGGGACCATCGTCCGCAGGCATTTTTCGCAGTGGCCGCAGTTGCGGGCGACCTCCTCCGCGCAGACCTGCAGATTGGCCAGGGCCAAAGGGTCCCGGGCGACGCGGAGGACCTTATCCACCCTTCGGACCTCAGCCCCCTCGTGGATGATCTCCACCCCCTCGGTCGACCAAAGAGGGTCCGTCAGGGGATGCGAGCCGTTGGGGACGAGCTGGTTGTAGGAATAAGCCGAAGACACGTAGGCCTGGGGGAAGCCCACGACGTGAGCGATGCTGGCCAGGGCACTGCCCTGGGTGAGCAGGATGCTGAGGTTGTGATGATAGCCGAACGTGTTGAAATTCGTCCCGACCGGGATGATCTCCCTGCCGAAGGCGCGGACGAAGGAAGAGTTACGTTCCAGGGCCGTCCGGAAGCTGGCGTCGTCGACGCGGAAATCGAATCCCTGGATATAGACCACATGGGTGAGCTCGTCCCGGCGTTTCAGGAAGGTGAACATGCTGTCCACGCCGCCCGAAAAAAAGGACATGGCGCCCTGATTGAGAGGCACCGCCGGCCGGGTCTCGGCGTCGATGGGGACGACCTTAAGCACGGGATTCCAGCCATGATGGATGTCCTGGAACACGGCCAGGCTCTTGATCAGCTTCGGGGATACCGGCCAGCCCGGCTCGATCTCGAGGGACTCTCCTTTGGCCATCGCGGGGAGAAGGGCGGCGCATAGGAAGGGATCCGCGGATTCCGGAAGGGCCCACGATCTCGGCAATCGGTACCAGAGACGGAAATCGTCGATATCCGCCGAGATTTCCCGGAAATCCCCAACGTCCTTGACCTCCCGGTGATGGATGCGCATGACCGCTCGCCCGCTCAATCCTGCCGGCCGGTCCTGGCGGGCGGCGCCTTCGTCTTCATTTTGATGTGCCAAGGATCGGGTGCCAGGAAATCCAGGTCGGGCATCGGGCGATAATAATCACGGGAGAGATCGGCGATATTCCACTCCGGGACATTGGAGGCGACGGCGACCGGACCTTTGCGGAAGAGCCAATCTTGGCAACCGGCATTTTTCAACAGTGGTATCCGAGCCGGATCGAAACCCATCAATCTCGTCGCGGTCAGGTCGACGGCATAGGGATTTTGCCCTCCGACGAGGACGCCCGCGGGCTTTTCGAGGCAATGCAGGGGACCGTTTTTTTCCCCCCCGATGATGCCGTCAATGACACAAAAGACTTTTCGTTGCGGGACGCTCCCCATGACACCATTCTTGTCGGCGAAGACCATGATCCTGTTGAGATCGAGGGCCACCCGCCAGATCGTATCATTCCCCTCCCAGCATCCCCTGGGGGGCTTGACCAGACGATACCGGGTCTCGACTCGTCTCATAAAGGCCGTCCTATCGGCGGCGAGCGTTGCGCAGACACAGAGTCCCGCCCGGATCCAATCATTCCTGCGCTGCTTCATCGCGGCCATGATCTTCTCCATAGTGCCGCGGTCCACGATCTCATCCCCTCCCCTGCTGGGCGGACCTTTCCTGAGGTGGGGGACGTAGGCCTTGTTCGTGACGATCCCGACCAGGTTCTTCAAGTTCAGCGTGACCCCGACCTTGTAGTGGGTCTTCAGTTTGGGTACCTGGATGATGACATCGGACTCCAGGAACTCCCGGGCGATCCGGTACTTGTGCGACTCCCGGTTGTGGACCTTGACCATAAAGGAATTGTCGTCATAGAGGTAGGTGAGATTCTCCATCTCCCTGTCCGTGAGCGGATCCAGGAACGATCGCCGCTTCAAGTCGATCTCGACCCCCAGAGGGTCGTCCTCGGGAAATTCCTCCTCGACGCCTCCGGCATATCTCAGGTCCATGAGCTTGATGGCGAAGCGCCCGCTTTGGTATAGGCCGCTCAGATATCCTACCATGGGCTGGAGGAGATTCCGGTTGGTGACGGTCTCGAAATTGGCTTCTGAAGTCGGGGCATCGCCGATGACGATCTCGCCGCGTCCCTCGAGCGCCAAATAGACATAGTCGACGATCGGCCTGATGACGCTGGCATGGGTGACCATGGACATCATATCCCGGCCGATCCCGCTGGTCTCCCGGACGAGATTCGGCTTGATGAAGACCTTGTTCCCCGGGACGATCAGTCCCGAAAGGGGGTTCCAGCTCCCGGAGCCTATGCGGTCCTTGTCGAGCTCGAGGGCCAGAAACAGCCTCCTGACGGAATCATAGATCGGGTTGTAGCGGCTTACGCCGTCGTTCTTGGTGCCCGCGAATTCCGGGTAGATTTCCGGAGGATGGAAGGGAGCCTCGACATCGTAGCGATCGATCGTCCTGATGACCGCCACATGATTATCGTAAAATGAGTCGTTCATCTTTCGCCTCGCGGAATCACTCCGTGGGAGCGGTCGTATCGATCCGATGGAACTCCGGTCGGGATCCAGAAGCCCGTCGACGGGCTTTCTTGAAGAGCCCACCCAGAAACAAGCGATCGAAATCCTTGAAGAGGTCCTGGCGCTCCTGCCGTTTCAGGCAAGCTTGCAGAGCATCCCTGAGTCCGGCGTCTCCGGAATGCCGGGCGAGATCCAGGTTGTCCTGGAAAAAGTTCCTTTCGATGGCCCCGGCGATCCGCAATTTCCGGACGACGGAGTTCACGGGCAGGGCGGGAAATGGTCCGGGTCCGGCTTGCAGCAATTTCAAGGAGATCATGGTGCGGAGGCACTTGAGGCAATGACCGCAATTGACGTTCGCGTCATTGAAGCAAACCCTGAGATTGGCCAGCGCCGCCCCGTCTTCGATGATCCTCCGGACCTTGTCCAGTCGCCGCGCCTCCGATCCGTCATGGACGATCTCCGTCCCCTCGGTCCCATATAAGGGGTCCGTCAGGGGGTGCGAGCCGAGCGGAAACAGCTGGCTGTAGGAATACGAGGAGGGCACGAACGCGCGGGGGAAACTCAGGAGAAGGGCCACGCTGGCCAGGACGCTGCCTTGGCTCAGGTTCCTGCTCAGGTTGTATCGGTAGCCGAAAGGGAAGAAGTTCGTGGCCACGGGGATCAGCGACTTGCCGCTCTCCCTGGCAAATCCACCATTTCGCGCCACGGCCGTGGCGAAGATCGAGCTGTCCCGGCGCGCGATCTCCAGGGGAAAGGCATCCTCGAGCAGGAGTCGATTCAGCTTCGGCAAGCCTTCCCGATCGGTGACTTGAGCAAGAAGACGCCGCGTTTCAGGCCGCAATCGAGTGCTTACAAAAAGCTGTTCCTGATAGATCGACGGCCCCGCGACGATCTTGCGAAAATCCCCAACGAGGGTCTTCTCCAACTCGCCGGCGCGGGACCCGGATTCGCGATACCTCGGCAGGGCCGCCAAGGTCGCCCCCGAAAGCCGTGTCTTGATGAACGCGGAAAGGGGGTCCGGCGTGATGTCCAGTTTGTAGGCGATCTGCGCAAGATCGCCGATATCGTCGATCTCGAAGGACGGCCTATCCCCCTCTGCCGCATAATAATCAAAGCCCTGGATGTAGATGAGGTGGCTGATCTCCTCCCGGCGCTTGAGGAACGTATACGTGCTGTCCACACCTCCAGAAAAGAACGACATCGCTCCCGTGTTCAGCGGTCCGACGGACTTTGTGCCGGCCTCGACGGGAATGACCTTGAAGACGGGATTCCAGCAGCTGTAGATGCCTTGCAGGATCTCGACGTTCTTGAGCAGCGTCGGCGAGACAGTCAGGCCCGGGTCCAACTGAAGGGTCTCCCCTCTCAGCATCGCCGGTAGGATGGCCGCGGCCAGGAAAGGATCCCCCGTCCTCGAAACGGCGAAGTCCCTCGGGACACGGTACCAGAGGCGGAAACCGTCGATCGAAGCGGACACCTCCCGGGAGTCATCGAGCTCCGTTGTCCGCCAATCCGTGATCAGCATATTCTTTTCCGAAGCGTGTGTTCCCGGCGTCGGCTAAAAGGCCACTTTCAGGCCGCCCCCGATCTTGAATCCTCCCAAAGCGACGTTTTGGCGGGGGATCCCGCTTGCAGGCTGGAACCCCGCTGTGGCGCGGAGATATCGACCGGTCATCGAGAGAGCCAATCCTCTCGAAAGACGGATGTCGAGGCTCGTTCCCGCGCTCAATCCGAAAGCGCTTTTTCGGCCCTTTTCAAGCCGCATATACATGCTGACGGTCTCGTAGGGATAGGCCGATTCCGCGAAGGGCATGCCGCTGATGACGTCGGCACTCGCCAAAAAGAGGGCGGGCCCGGCCCATACACTTAACTCGAGAGGTCCGAGGGGAAAGCGGCCGAGGAGGTCCAACGAAAGAACGGTCTCCGTCATGCCGCCGCGGGCCGAGTCCGAGGCTTCTCTAAAGGAGTCGAAATAAAGAGGGTGGGGAACAAGGATACGGCCGTCGGCCGTCAGATCTCGCGAAGTCCGATCGAAGCCGAGCTCGACACCCACGGCGTTCGAGAACATGTACCCCAGGCCGGCGAAGAACGAGAGACCCTTCGCGACGCCATAGTCCGCGGCGAAAGAGGCCTCTTCCTGGTAGACGGGCTCGGTCCACGTGCTCGTCCGGGTGTCCTCCAGCAATCCCGGGCCATACGCGAGCCGAAGAAAAAACTTCCCGTCGTCCCGGGCGAAGGCCGGTCCGCAGAGCGTCAGGAAATATGCCGACAGGATCACGAGCCTGCGCAGGCGAAGGGGGAACGTCATTGGAAAACCCACCCAATGGCCTCCAGGGTCTTCACCGTCTGAGCCCGCTCGGGGCTCGCCGGGCCGTAGAGTTCGGAGGCGGACAGCAGGAGAGCGTCGGCCGCGTCCTGGTAATCCGCGCGCGGCGTCAGGTAATATGTCCAGGCCCGATAGAAGACTTTGGCCGCCTTGTCGAGCCCGACGCCCGAAACGCTGAGGCCGGAGACCCTGTTCGTGCCGCCCGCGGCCAGCAAGTAGAACGCGTGCGAATAGAGGGTCGAATTGAAATGGACCCCTCCCCAATCACTGACGGGGTCCTGAAAAACACGGGTCTGAGAGAGATGGCATGGATAAGGATAGGCGACCCCCTGGTACTCCCAGAAAGTCGTATTGGGGTCGGAGAGGTCCCTCCAGTAGCCCGGAGCCCCGTAATAGGGATTGCCCGCGTAAGGTGGGTCGATATCCTCGGCGATGAGCCAATCGGCCGTGTCAAAGCCTTGTCCGGGGTCCTGCCAGAAGAATTCGGCCGCGGTGCCGATGATGTCGGAGAAGGCCTCATCGAGGGCGCCCGGCTGGGCGTCGGCGTCACAGTAGTACAGAAGACCCGACGTGTTCTCCGTCACTCCATGCGCGTACTCATGGCCGACGAGATCGAGTGCGGCCGCCGCCGGGGTGTCGAAGTACATCTGCCCACCACTCCAGAGCGCGATCCCGGAGGTCGGGTAGTGAACATGTGTTACGATGGCCTTCTGGTTGGCGCCGTCGAGCCCGGACCGGCCTAGCACGGCATAGAAATAATCGTAGACCAAGCCGGCGTAAGCGTGGGCGCTTACCATGGCCCCGTCGTGATCCCAGATGTTGTCCGCATCCGAACCGACAGCATCGGAAGTCGAGTAGTCCCGGGTGATCATATCGATAGGCCGGGCCCCCTTATAATCGGCAAGCCAGTACAGGCCGTCCGCGAAAGTCGTCGGCAGCTTGAAACGGGTGCCGTGGGCTCCGATGCCGAGACCGATGGTCAGATCGGCCGGCCTGGAGTTAGAGAAAGCCAGGAGCGGCTCGCCGCTCCGGGCGTCGATGAATCCGGTCATGCTGCAGGTCCCCCCGTCGACCAGCACCAGCCGGTAGGCGAGCCGGTAATCCTCGTCGGTCACGGGATAGATCAGAAGCTCAGGCTGCCGCCCGTTCTGGCCGAGGCCGGGCTCCGCGAGGGAGGATTGGAAGATCTGGATCGCCGTTTCGGGGCCGATAAGGGGTGTCGTTTCGACCGCGATCCGTTCATAGAACCTCCCGGTCACGCTGGGCTTGCGCCCCGGTCCCTGGTGCCGGATGACCTGCCCGCCCAAGACTTCAAGCCCTCGATAGTATTGGGCATAGCGGCTGTGCGTCATGCCGGCGAGCTGGTCCCTCTCGACACGTTTCAGACGGAGGTTGCCCCTTGCTCGTTCCCGGGCCAAGGCCGAGGCCGCATCCCGGGCGGGTCTCCGGGTCGCCGGTGACAGCTTCCCGAAGCGCGGGATATTCCCGACTACCCGGTCACCCGGAGCGCCCGAAAATAGAGACCCTCCGGCCGCCACGAGCCGGTGGTCCGGAATCGACGCCCTCACCGGCCGGAAGGAGGACGGTCCGATGCGCCCGTCCTGCAGCAAGCAAAGGCTGGCATAGACACAAAGGATGATCCCGCCGATGCCTTCCCTTGGGCCCATGCTCAGCTCCTTTTCGACCTTTCCTGTCCCGAATGGAGGCGCGCCCGAAACCGTAGCTGGGCCGCGCTCAGCCCTTCACCCGGAAAAACCGGATGCCGTAGCGCCGGAGGAATAGGGCCACCTCCTCCGCCAGGTCGTTGGTCGGGGAGGAACGTTCCTTGTTCTCGACGTCGAACCAGATCGTTCCGCGACTCTCGAGCTCCGTCCGCTCGACGGGAAGGATCTTGCCGAAGCTCAAGAGGACATCGATCTTCGACGCGGGCGGGCTGACTTGGCCGCTCGCGCTGGACGTCCTATCCACCTGGAGCCGCCAGATCTTCCTCCCCGTAAGCCCGCGCTTGCGGGCTCTGGCAATCGCGTACTCGGGGCCCGTGCCCTCGCAGGCCAGTCCGGAACCCCGGAAAAAGAGGATCATCTCGCGGACCATATTTTCGAACAGGCCGGCCCTCTCCTCCAGGGAGAGGTCCTTGGGAAAGTCGGGGAACTTGCTCACGACCCTGGCCGGGTAGCCGATAGCCAGGCACTTTGGCGGGATGGAGTGGCTGACAAGGGAATTGGCGCCGATCACGGCCCCGTCCCCGATCTTGGCCCCCGGCAGGACGAATACCCTCCAGGATAAGGAAACGCTCTTACCGATCTCGATGGGCTCGAAATCCACGGCGTAGCCTTCAAGCTGGCTCAGCCAGGACGTGTGCCCGAAGAGAAGGCAGTCCCCACCGATCCCAGTATCATCCCCGATGGTGATGGACCTCGCGGGATTGAGGAAGGACATCTGCATGATCTGGCAGTTCCGGCCGATGACGAGCTTGGAATCAGGGAACTGGAGTCCACCGACGAACACCTGTTCGTTGATCTTGCTGCCGTCGCCGATCTCGAGATTGGGGGTGTCGATGAACGTCGTCGCCCCGATCTGGACGTGGTCGCCGATCCGGATCTGCTTGCCCCGGACATAGGACAAAAAGCTGATCGAGGCGTGGTCTCCGATGGAGACATCGTTCCCGACGACGACCGATCCGAAGCCCAAAGAAACCTTCTTCCCGATCCGGTAGCCCTTCAGCCTATAAACGGCTTTCTTCAGAAAGCTCGGCAGCCAACCGATGAGGATCATCTGCCGGATGGGGAAGCGCGTCCCGCGAATGAGCATGCTACTCCCCCACCAAGCTCAGGCCGCCGTCCACGATCAGGGTATGGCCGACGATGCCCTCGGACGCATTGGAGCAAAGGAATTGGGCGGCCCGGGCGGCTTCATCGAGCGAGGTCAGGCGCCCGAGCGGGGATCTTTTTTCGGCACCCGCGAGACGGGCCGCCCCTTCCGGCATCACGTCCCAAGCTCCGGTTCGAACAGGGCCCGGCGACAGGATGTTGATCCGGATACCGCGGGGAGCCAGCTCCACGGCCATGTGGCGGGCCAGAGATTCGAGGGCCGCCTTGGAGGCCCCGACCAGCGAGTATGAGGGGATGACCTGGCGGGCACCTTGGGACGAAAGGACTACGACGGACGCGGGGGCGAGGAATCTTGGGAGAAGGAGTTGGATCAAGTCGAAGAACGTCCGGACGTTCAAGGAGAACGTCCAATCGAAGTGCCTGTCGTTCAGTGCTTCGAACGGCCTGTGGACACCGGTGGCGGCGCAGAATACCAGTCCGGAGAGAACGCCCAAGCCCGACTTGACTGCATCGTCCAGATGGGCCAGGCCCTTTGCGCTCGTCAGGTCGGCGCGGCACACGGACAAGGCCAGCGACTCCCGTCCGGCCTCGTCCTTGAGCGATTGGGCCGACTTGTCATCCCTGACATAGTTGGCGACAACACGGGCCCCGGAGCGGGCGAATTGGAGCGAGATGGCCCGGCCGATGCCCCGGGTGCCGCCGGCCACAAGGAACGTCTTGCCCGCAAGAGAGAACATGTCATCCATGGGACTCATCCTTTCCCTGCCCCATCGAAGCCAGGAAGGATTCCAAGACTTCATCGCGGTATCCGGGAGCGAATCGGTCCATCGGCAAGAAGGAGAAGAGGAGGTCGGCCGCGCAAACCTGAATTTCCCGGACCTCGCCGGAACAGACCGCCGAAGCATATCGGCTACGGTTTGTCCTTATCTCGGCCCTGATCAAGACCTTTTCGCCCGGCCTGACCCAGTCCCTGAAAGAGGCCGAGCGGATCTGGGCCAGCATGGCCTTGCCCCTCCCCTTTTCCATCCGCTCGGCGTCCAGACACTTGGCAGCCGCCTGCCCCATCATCTCCGTCAGCAAGACCCCTGGCACGACCGGAAAGCCGGGGAAATGATCCTGGAAAAAATCCAGGTCACCGGAAAAGACGTGTTCCGCCTCGATGGATCTTCCCGGCTTGAGCTTCAAGATGCGGTCGATGAATAGGAAACGCATGGTCTCAGGAGCCGGTCCCCACATCATACTTGCGGATCACGGCGATGATATCCCCGACGGATCTCAATTGCTGGATCTCCTCATCCGTGAGGAGGATGTGGAAGTCCTCGTCCATCCGGGCTATCAGGGTCAGGATGCCGAGCGAATCCCAAGTCGCGATCTCATCCTTGAGGGTCTGCGGCTGGATTCTTTCGATAGGGGTTTCGAAGATATCGGCGATCCAAGCCAGAAGCTCATGGGGATCCTTGGTCACGGTTTGCCGGTCTCCTCTCCCCGTCACTATACCTTCCCGGCCGTGCCAAAATCAATCCCGATTCTCGAATTCGACGTGTCCCAGGACCGCTTCGGGTCCAAGCGTTATGAGCGCCGACCCCCAAGACAGTCCCACGCCATAGCCGACGAGCATCAGGGTCAGCGGCCGATCCGTCGGACGGATCAGGGCGGCTTGAGTCATGGTCAGAGGGACCGAGGGCCCGCCCGTATTGCCGAAATCCCCGAGGGTCAGCGGGACCTTGTTCTCGGGAATGCCCATCTTCTTGGACAGGTGGCGCATGATGAACTGGTTCGATTGATGGAGGATGTAGTAGTCCACGTCCTCCTTTTTCAGCCCGGCCAGGTCGAGGGTGTCCTGGATGACCGGCGGCACCCGTTTGATGGAAAAATTGAAGATATTAGCCCCGTTCATCGAAACATAACATTTGCGCCGGTCCTCAGGGAAGCGCTCCCGGAAGCCTCCGCCGGGTATGATCAGGTCTTCCGCGCCGCTGCCGTCCGTGTGGAGGACGAAGGACCAAGGGAGAAAGCTCTCGGGAGCACCGAGCTCCAGGGCCGTGGCTGACCCCGCGTCGCCGAAGAGGAGCGAGACGGAGCGGTCGCTCTCATCGGCGAACCGGGCCGGGGTTTCGCCGTGGAGGAGCAGGGCCCGCTTGATCCCGCCTCCGGAAAGCATGAGAGCGCACAAATAGAGGCCATAGGGATAACCCGAGCAGCCCAGACCGACATCAAAGGCCGCGCATGACGTGGGCAGCCCGAGCTTCGTCTGAAGAAGACAGGCTGTGGACGGCAGGAGATAGTCCGGGGACTGGGTGACCATGATCAGGGCGTCGACCGAGTTCCTCGGCCAACCGGTGCTTTTCGAGAAGGGATTCAGCCGCAGCCTGGCAGAGGTCGCTGCTACAAACGGACTCGCCGGCCATCCTCCGGCTCTTGACACCGGCCATGCCGATGACCTTGCGGACCTCATCCTCGGAAAAACCCTTGGCGTCAATGGCATTATCGAACCGCTTCGATGGGACCGCCGAGACCACTCCTCTGATAGCGACATTCCGGACCGTGCATTGAGCCATGATGCGAGCCTCGTTATGCTTCTTGCCCCGCGTCCCCGCGTGAAAAATCTTAGTTTATCGCCCCGGGCAAGTCAAGAAAACGAGATCCCGCGTCGTTTCATTGGACCTCGAGTACCAAGATCCAGTCGCTGGCCCCGTCCGCATGAGGCCCGGGGGGAGTGAAGGGCTGAGGTCCGCTGTTAGGCATCGGAGATGTCGCCAGCGCGTAGGAGGTTCCCGTCGTCGGATCGTACCAACGAGCCGTAACGGCGCCGGCCATCAGGGTGAGATCGACCGTGATCGCACGTTCCGTAGGGACATAGATCAGGGCCAACCGTCCTTCGGGCGTCGATGCGGCCATGACGGAATCGTTTTCGCTTATGCCGTAGCTTGGGTTTCCACCTGTCCAAGAAGTCCCGCGGCCCGAGGCGACAAGCCGGTGGGATTGGTCGGGAACGAGCGTATCCCAAGGGAGGCTTTCGAAGAGGGCCCGGCAGTAGCCGAATTCGACGACACCCGTCGTGTCAAGGTGATCCTTCCAGCCAGGGGCCAGGGGCCAGATGTAGCCGCTCCCATAGACATGGCCGCAAGCGCCGGCCAGGAATGACCAATATTCCTGGCGCCGCAGCCGCTCGGCATCGGCGCCGTTCTCGAATTCATAGTCGGTCTCGATGAGGAAAACGGGCGCCGCCGGGATCCGGTCGTAATCCTTAAGGACCTCAGCGTAAGCGGGATAATAGGTATAGGCCGCGTTCAAGGTGACTAGGTCGGACCAAAGGACGTTATCGAGCGAGCTGCTGACGAAATAATCGAGTCCGAGGGTATGGATGTGGCGCGGATCGGAATCACGGATGCCCTCAGCGACGGCTTTGACGAGCAGGTTGTCGCTTACGTTCCGCCAGCTCTGGAAGTCGTTTCCCGACATCCAGATGATGTTGTCGAAATCCCGATAGCGGTTCCCTACATAACGGCCGTAGGCCCGGCATTTCTCGAGGCCGTTCGTCCGCATCACGCTGAGGAAGCTGCCCGTTTCGGCGGGATCGAGAATGACGGTCATGCCCTGATCAGCGGCGGAGCGGATGATCCGATCGCACCTATCAAAATAGATTTCGTTCGGAGTGGAGAGGTCGCCGGAAACAAAAAAAGGTTTGAGCCCGTCGAGGGTGCTGGCATCAGCTCGCCCACCGGTGTATTCGGCACAAAGAAGGTTGATCCATAGAGTATTGAAACCGTGCGAGGCGCGGTTGGCCAAGTAGAGATCCACCTCCGCCAGGGAAGCATTGACCATGAGCGACTGTGGAGCATCGCCGATTAGGAGGACAGGCTCCCCGCCTTGATCTACCAAATAGCGGCCATTGGCGCTGATCTTGAGCGGATAGTCAGGCCCGCCACCCCGGCCCTCACTCCCGCCGACGCCGCAAGCGGCAAGGAAAGAGATCAGGATGAGAAGGATAAGGGAGATCCGTGTCTTCGATCTCTTCACGCTTATCACGAAACAATCATATCATCAGCCGAAAATGACGAGGATAATGTTCGATTTTCATGACATGTTTCGGCTCCAATCCTTGAAAATCGCAATTATTTCGTTTATAAGAGATGATTAGATAGGCGGCCTGCGACTAACCAGAATGAGGACCGGACTTTGTGGTCCGGTAATTGATATGAAGGCTATCGATCTACTTCTACCAGATCAAGCCGATCATCCCGCGAGGGCTCCAGATCTCTCTCCGGCGAGCTATCGCCGCACGAAAACGAAGACTCGTCAGGACAGAGTGGCCTATCGATCCGGCCTCGGCGAAGACCGCCCCGTGACTGGACCGGATGGCCCGAAGGCAGAGATTTCGCTCTGATCCTCTATCACGATGTCGACAGTCTGATGGGGCTGAAGCGATGCCTCCGGCTCATGGACCTGGACCGGCAGATGGGTTTCCGGTCGGCCTTCAACTTTCGTGCCGGAAGATTACCCAACCCCATTGCGTATCATCCGAAGCCTGGGTGAAGCCGGTTTCGAGGTCGGCGTTCATGGTCTCAAGCATGACGGAAAGCTCTTTCGGAATCCCATGGCCGATTTCTGCGCCAAGGTGCCACGGATCAATGAATATCTAGAAAGATGGGGGGCCGTCGGATTCTCATCGCCGTCCATGCTACGCAATCTGGAACTGGATCGCTGAGCTCGATATCGAATTTTCCTGTTCAACGTTCGCCACGGACCCTTTCGAGCCCCAGCCGGACGGTGTCGGCTCGATCTTCCCTTTGTGGCAGTCAATGACGTCCAGAACGCGGACATACGTGGAGTTGCCGTACACTCTGCCTCAGGACCACGGGCTATTTGTTATACTCAGGGAGCCTGACATCCGGATCTGGAAACAGAAGCTCGACTGGGTCGCTGACAAGGGTGGTATGGCCGCGCTTCAATACCCATCCTGATTATATGACCTTCGAAGGGGACAGATGCGGGCGCTGAAGAGTATCCCGTCGAGCACTATGTCGAGTTCCTCGACTACATCCGGACGAGATACGCAGGGCCGGTACTGGCATGCCCTGCCCCGGGAGATGGCCCGTTTCTGGAGGACGACGGCCGCCTCCAAACATCAGGAGCCCCCGGCCGAAACGAAGGCACATCCCTGTCGCCTGAATCCAAAGGACGCGTGGCAAGGGCTATCGACTCCAGCGCGTGAAGGTCTGGATCGATCTCGACAACACGCCTCATGTCCCGTTCTTCATCCCAATCATCCGCGAACTGGAGCGGCGAGGTCATGATGTGGTTCTGACGGCACGGGATGCGTTCCAGGTGTGCGATCTCGCGGAAAAAAGGGGGCTGAATTTTCGGAAGGATCGGGCACCACTACGGCAAGCATCTGATCTTGAAGGTCGCCGGATTCTTCGTCCGCTCCGTCCAGCTGCTGCCCTTTTATCTGAAACAAAGACCCGGCCTATCGCTGTCTCACGGTTCCCGGTCCCAAAATATTCTGAGCAACCTGGTCGGCGTCCCGACCGTGCTTATCCTTGACTATGAGCACGCCAAGATGCCTCCCCCTAGCTGTCCCCGCTGGACTATCGTGCCCGAAGCCTTGTCACCTGAGGACCTACCGTCCGAGGTCAGCCGGATCCGCTACTACCGTGGGATCAAGGAGGATGTTTATGTCCCCGAATTCAGGCCCGATCGCACACCTCCGGAAGGAACTGGGCCTTAGGGGAGGACGAGTTGACGATCACTGTGCGTCCACCGGCGAACGAGGCCCACTACTATAATCCCGAAAGCGACGTACTCTTTCACGAGCTCATGACCCGGATCTGCGGGGCTCGAACGTCCGCGTCGTCCTCCTGCCTCGTAATGCCCATCAAGAACTCAACCTGCGGACGAATTATCCGGCATGGTTCAAAGACGGCCGCACGGTCGTTCCGACCGGGGCCATCGATGGGTTGGCCTGATCTGGCTCTCCGATCTTCGTTGTCAGCGGCGGGGGGACCATGAACCGTGAGGCCGCGGCCTTAGGCGTTCCGGTTTACAGCATCTTTCGTGGTAAGACCGGGGGCTGTGGACCTCATGCTCGAGGAACAGGGACGCCTCCATCTGATCCGTAGCAAGGAGGAAGTCTGGACCAAGATCCTCTTTGCCCGCAGGGACAAGAGTTCCCCCCCGACCGGGCGCCCCGCGAGGCCCTGCAGGATATCGTCGAGCAGATCGAGAATATTATCAGGATCGAGCGCGTACGGCCCACCCGTAAGGGAAAGACCCCCCGGACCTGAACTTGACTTTCTGGAGAATCTGCCTATGAACCGCCTGAAGCTGATCGTCGTGGCGGGCGCCCGCCCGAACTTCATGAAGGTCGGGCCCTTCGTCAAGCGCATCGCCGCGTACAACACGTCATTGGGTGACGGTGAGCCGGGCCATCGACGCGGTGCTGGTGCACACAGGCCAGCATTATGATGAGAACATGTCCGAGGTCTTCTTCAGGGAGCTCGGCATCCCCCGGCCTGAGATCAATCTCGGCGTCGGCTCGGGGACGCATGCCGTCCAGACGGCCGGCATCCTCACGAGCTTCGAAACCGTTTGCGGCCGGGAGAAGCCGGACTGGGTCGTCGTCGTGGGCGACGTCAACTCGACGATGGCCTGCGCCCTAGTATGTGCCAAAATGGGCATCCGGGTCGCCCACGTCGAGGCCGGGCTGCGCAGCTTCGACCGGACCATGCCGGAGGAGATCAATCGCCTGGTGACCGACGCCCTGGCCGACCTGCTCCTGACTCCATCGGAGGACGCCAACGAGCACCTGCTCAGGGAAGGGATCGCGAAAGAGAAGATCAGGCTCGTCGGCAACATCATGATCGATTCCCTGATCGATAACCTGCCGGCGGCCCGCGCCAGCGGCGTCCTCGACGACCTTGGGCTCGAACGTTCACGCTTCGTCTACGTCACGATCCACCGTCCGGCCAATGTGGACGACAGGGCCAATTTAAAAACCCTAATGACCGGTTTGGAGGACGTGTCGAGACGCCTCCCGGTGGTCTTCCCGGTCCATCCGCGAACCCGTAAGATGCTCGTTGAATACAGCCTCCTCCCCTCCCTGGGCAGCCGATTGGCCCTTCTTGACCCCCTGGGATACCACGCCTCCCTTTGCCTGACGGAAAACGCGAGGGCCGTCCTGACGGATTCCGGCGGGCTCCAAGAAGAAACCACTTACTTTCGTACGCCGTGCCTGACTCTAAGGCCCAATACCGAAAGACCGATCACGTTGACTCTAGGCAGTAATCGTCTGACGAAGCTCGAGACGTTCCTGGAGGACTTCGACGCCCTGCTGGCCGGCCCGGAGCGCCGAGGACAGATCCCGCCGCTTTGGGACGGCCATACGGCGGAAAGGGCCCTCGATGAATTGATCGCCGCCTCGACAGGACGGGAGAAACGGGCGAAGTGAACGGCCGTCAGGACTCAATCGCCGCGGCCCGACGCGCTGCGCTCGAGCTATTGGCCTACTGCCAGGCGAATGATTGGGCGGGCTATGACCCGTACGACGCGCTCAACAGCCGTATCTTCCGCTCCCTGCCGTTCCTCGATTTCCGGCTGGCCCGCCTGGCCTTGACCCAGGGCGTCAAACGCAGCCCGGTCAACCTGAGGCCTCTTCTCCTCGTGCCCAGGACGCCTAATCCGAAGGGAGTTGCGCTTTTTCTGAGCTCGGCCGTTAGACTGTCCAGGAATGTCGCACCCGAGGCAGCCGGGTTCGTCCGATCCTTGGCTGAAAAGCTCTTGTCACTGAAGTCCCCCGGCCGGCCTCGTTTCTGCTGGGGATACAACTTCGATTGGCAGCAAAGATTCGATCTCGTCCCCAAAGGCTCACCGAACATCATTTGCACGACGTTCGCCGGCAATGCCCTGCTCGACGCCAATGTGCGGATGACGGAACCCGCCTGGCCCGAAGCCGCCGTGAGCGCCGCCGATTTTATCCTCGAAGACCTGTTGTCGCGGGACGGCCGCGGAAAGACCTGTTTTCGCTACACCCTCATTGGCCGGGACAAAATCCACAATGCCAACCTCCTGGGCGCGTCCTACCTCTGCCGCGTCGCCCGCCTCACGGGCGACCGGAAGTACCTCGAGCCGGCGCTCGAGGCGGTGCGTTTCTCCGTCGCCAGCCAGCACGACGACGGGTCCTGGTCCTATGGGGAAGCGCCCACCCAGCAGTGGATCGATAACTTCCATACCGGCTTCAACCTCGTTGCTCTCCGGCGCATCCGGGATTATGCCGGAACATCAGAATTCGATGCGGCCATCCGCAAGGGTTTCGATTTCTTCAAGGCCCATTTCTTCCGCCAGGACGGTGCCCCGAAATACTACTACGATTCCGTTTATCCCATCGACGTCCACAGCGCCGCCCAGAGCATCATCACCTTGAGCGAGTTCGCCGACTTCGGGGTGGACAACCTCGACCAGGCTTTTTCTGTCCTCGAATGGACCCTCCGTAACTTGCGAAGCCCCAAGGGCTATTTCTACTTTCAAAAGCGGCCCCGGCGCACGGTTCGGACTCCGTTCATGCGATGGTCCCAGGCTTGGATGCTTTTGGCTTTGGCGACCCTGCTCGACCGCGAAGGGCCGGCATCATGATCGAGTGCATCTTCACCGTCGATTACGAGATCTACGGGAACGGCATGGGGACGCTCGGGGACCTCGTGGTCGCGCCGGCCGAAAGATTGCGCGCGATCTTCCGGAACCATGGGGCCCGGTTCGTCGTGTTCCCGGACGTCGCCGAACTGGAAATGATCGATGCCCACGCCGCGGATCCCATGATCGGGGCTGTCAAAGCCCAGCTGAGCGGCCTTCGTGAAGAGGGTTTCGAACTCGGGCTTCATCTCCATCCATGGTGGTACAACGCCAGGCGTGAGAATGGGACGTGGGTCCTCGACCAAGGTGAGTACAATCTATGCACCCAGCCGGTCAGCCGCATCAATGAGGTCATTGACCGCGCCGTCGGCTATCTTCGCACGCTCGCGGGAGACCCGCGCTTCTCGCCGCTGTCCTTCAGGGCTGGGCATCTGCTCTTTCAACCCACTCAGCCCTTGGCCGACGTCTTGGCAGCCCGGGGCCTGCGGCTGGATTCATCCGTGTATAGGGGAGGCCTCTGGCGCGAGCACGACCTTGATTACCGCCGGGCACCCCGGCGCGCCTTCTATTGGACCTTCCGGGACGATGTCACCGTCCCCGACCCTGATGGTGTCCTGGTCGAGGTCCCCATCTACACCCGGCAGGAACCTGTGTGGCGGCTCTTGACCTCCAAGAGGGTGGGCCTCCAGCGGAAAGGTGCGACGAGGGCGCAAACGGGCCGCAAGGTCCTCAGCCGGCTGGCGGATTTTGCCAGACTCCGATATCCCCTCAAGTTCGACCTGGGCCAGATGACGAAGGAAGAACTGGACCGCGTAACGGGCGGGCTGCTCGAGTCTGACCGGAGGGACCCCGTGGGTTTTCGTCCCGTGGTCGCGATCGTACATACCAAGGACCCGATCGATTACGAAGCTGTGGACGCCCTCCTTAACCGCCTGAGCGAGAGCCATGTGACCATCTCGACATTTGCCGATATCGAACCGAAGGTCCGTCCCCTCCCTTCGGAGAAAGGGACGCCGATAGCACGGTGGTGATGCTAGAGCTAAATGAAAAGGATCGTTCCATGAAACAAGTCATCCAAGATTTCAAGACCGGCGACCTCTTCGTCGACGATGTGCCCGTTCCCCCCGTGGCGCCCGGATATGTCCTCGTGCGCAACCATTTCTCCCTGATCAGCGCCGGGACCGAGCGATCGACGGTGACCACCGCCCAGGCCTCCCTGCTGGGGAAGGCGCGCCAGAGGCCGGACCTCGTCAAGCAGGTGCTCGACACCTATAAAAAAGAGGGGCTCGCCGAGACGCTGAAGCGCGTACGGACCAAGCTCGAGACGCTCAAGGAGCTTGGCTATAGCACGGCGGGAACGGTGCTGCTGTCCATGGATACGGCCGGCGGCACATTCAGGCCCGGCGACCGGGTGGCGTGCGGAGGCAGCAGCGCTTCGCACGCCGGCATCATCTCGGTCCCGCAAAACCTCGTCGTCAAGGTGCCCGAAGCCGTTCCTTTGGACCACGCCGCCTTCACGACACTAGGCTCGATCGCCATGCAGGGGGTCCGCCAGGCCGATCCCCGGATCGGCGAATCTGTGTGCGTCATCGGCCTTGGGCTGCTCGGGCAGATCACTTCGCAGATCCTCCGATCCAACGGCTGCCGGGTCTTCGGCATTGACATATCACCCGCGATGGTTGGACTGGCCCTGACGCTCGGCTGTCATGCGGCCATGTCCCGCGGGGACGCCAACCTCGAATCCGGGCTGGATGTCTTCACGGGCGGCCGAGGGTTCGATGCCGTCATCATCACGGCCGCGGCCAAAACGAGCGATCCGGTGGAGCTTGCGACCGCCATCCTCCGTCAGAAGGGCGTCATCGTCATCGTCGGGGCCGTGCCCATGAATATCCCCCGCGAACCTCATTTCTACAAGAAGGAGCTCGAGCTGAAGATCTCGTGCTCCTATGGCCCCGGCCGATACGATCCGACCTACGAAGAAGGGGGCCACGATTATCCTTACGGACATGTTCGCTGGACCGAGAACAGGAACATGGCGGCGTTCGTCAACCTGCTCGAAAGCGGTTCCGTGGACGTCAAGGCCCTCATCACTCACGTATTCGATATCGAACAGGCCGGGAAAGCCTACGACATCGTTACCGGCAAGATCCAGGAACCGTCGATCGGCATCCTGCTGAAATACCCTGAAACGGACGATGTCCCCGCGGAGAAGGCCGTCCGGAAAGCCGTCGCGCCCGCCGCCGAGCCGTCCGTCGGGATCGGCGTCATCGGCGCTGGGAGCTTCGCCCAGAAATTCCTTATTCCCTTCGCCAAGGCTCAGGGCCCCCTATTGAGGGTGGCAGACGCGCGGGGCATGACAGCCAAGAGCGCCGGAGAGAAATTCAAGTTCAAGTCGTTCTCCGCGGACTCGCAGGACGTCCTCTCAGACCCGGCGGTCAACACGGTCTTCATCGCCACGCGTCACAACACCCATGGGGAGCTCGTCTTAAAAGCCCTCGAAGCGGACAAGAACGTCTATGTCGAGAAGCCCCTGACGATCTTTGAGGAAGAGCTGGCGCTTATTTCCGACGCCTGCCACCGACACCCCTCAAGCCGCCTCCAGGTCGGATTCAACAGGCGGTTCGCCCCTCTGGCTAAGCAAGCCCGGGAGCTCTTCCAAGGGCTTTCGGAGCCGCTTGTCGTGAACTATCGCGTCAATGCCGGCTTCATCCCCAAGGATCACTGGACCCAGACCGAAGAGGGGGGAGGACGCATTCTCGGCGAAGTTTGTCATTTCATCGATTTTCTCCAATTCATGACCGGGGCCGAGCCCGTCAAGGTCTTCGCTGAATGCGTCGCTAACGCGAACGCGAAGGCGCAGAACCAAGACAACGTCGCTATCACTTGCAGCTTCCGCAACGGGTCCGTCGGGGTCATCACCTACCTCGCGTGCGGGGATCTGCTCCTGGCCAAGGAGCGGATCGAGATCTTCGGCGGCAACAAGACGTTCATCATCAATGATTTCCGGGCGGCCGAAGTCTACGTCAACGGAAAGCTCAAGAAGGTCAAGGCCGCCGGCAAGGGCCACAAGGAAGAGGTCGAGCAGTTCGTGGGCTCGATCCGGGAGGGTAGGCCCTCCCCCATTCCCCTGGAATCGCTTCTCTATACCACGGCGGCCGCGTTCCGGGTTCTGGACGCCCTACGAACCGGTCTTCCCCAAGATGTCGAAATCCCGAAATAGGGAATTCGCGAAAAAAACGCCATGAGAGTCGAGCCCGTCGAGATCAACTGGCACCCCAGGTTGCCGATCTTCGCCAAGGAATCGTTCCTCAAAGCCGTGGGGGACCGCTACGGGTGGCTGGGCGGATTCTCCGAAGCGGGCGAGCTCAGATGCGTCCTTCCCTATACGATCGTTCACAAAGCGATCTTCCGTATGGTGCGCTTCCGCGTCGAGACGATCCCCTTCGCGCCCGATTTCGGTCCGGCCGAAGAGACGGACTTTTTAAACGGGACGCTCGACACCTTCCGGTCCGTCGGAGCGGACATGATCATCCCGGCGACGTCGAACGCGATCTTCCGGGTCTACCCCGACGGAGCGGACGCCGTTCCCTATGGGAGCTATGTCATCGACTTGGAACCTCCGGAAGAGGACCTGTGGAAGAACGTCGACCGTATCATGCGTCAAAATATCAAATCGGCGTCCAAGGCCGGCGTCTCCATCCGTGACGCGAGGCCCGATGAGATACCGGACGCCTATATGCTGATCAAGGCCACGTTCAAGCGGTCTCGACTTCCCTTCATGGAGCTTCAGGCCTTCAGGGCCTATCTCTCCGGGCTCGGGGAAAACGGCAAGGTCCTGGCCGCCGACCTGGACGGCAGTGTGCAAAGCTTCTGCGTTTTCGCCTTCAGCGATTATTGCGCCTACGCTATTTATGCCGGCAACATCCTCGGCCAGGCGTCGGGATCGAACAAGCTTCTCTACTGGGAAGCCATGCGGATGTTCAAGAGCTTGGGTGTCAAGACATACGATTTCTTCGGCGCGAGAGTCAATCCCGCGAAAGGCTCCAAGCAGGAAGCGCTCAGCCTGTTCAAGAAGCGGTTTGGGTCGACGCTCAAGCAGGGCTACATCTGGAAATATCCTTTGAACCCTTTAAAATATCGTCTTTATAGCCTTGCGGCGCGCCTTCGCAGCGGGGGGGACATCGTCGATGCCGAGAAGCATAAGCTGGACCGTCCCGGCGGCGGGGTCGCTTGAGGAGACAATGACCGGAATGATACCTACAGAGCATCATTTCTACTCCTTGGGCGACGTCGCCCGCGGCTTGGCGGCCTCCCGAAGGCGGGTCGGAAAGCCGGCCGTGATCGCCCTTCCGGGAATCGGCGAGGGGGTCTCGATCCGGTCGGCGAGGGCCGCGGTGATCGTCATCCTCAAAGCCCTGGGCCTGCCGGCTGGCTCCAAGATCGGAGTGCCCTTGTACTGCTGCCCGGTCGTGTTCAAGGCCATCAAGGCCGCGGGCTGCGTGCCGAGGTTCGTCGATATCGATCCCGGAAATCATTGCCTGTCGACGGCGGACCTGAAGGCGAAGCAGGCCGGCCTGGACGCCCTCATCGCGGTCCACATGTTCGGGAACGTGTGTGACATGCCCCAGGTCCTCGAGATCATGGCCGGCAAACCCGTCATCGAGGACTGTGCTCAATCTATCGGAAGCCGGCTCGATGGCCGGGCCTGCGGAACGTTCGGGGACGTGTCCTTTTTCAGCTTCCGGTCGGGGAAATACCTCGCCGTCGGGGAGGGCGCGGCCATCTTTTCGAAAGACCGGGATCTCCAAGCCCGCATCTCCGCCCTAATCGAGGCCTTGCCGGTCCCCTCGCCCGCCGAAGAATTCAAGCACGTGTGTGCCACCTATATCCGGTCGAAGCTCCGCGGCCGGACCTGGTGGGGTCTATTGGGATCGAGAGTGTGGACCGCTTACAACAAAAAGACGGAATTCGCGGACAAATCGCCGATCGTCGTAGGGCGCATGTTCACCTCCGATCTGGCCACGCTCCGAAGGCGAATACCCGATCTGGATACGATGATCGCCTTACAGCGGGCCCATGCTTCTGCCTATGAGCGCGATCTGCGTCTGGTTCCCGCTCTTCTGCCGCGTCGAGAGCGCCCGGACCGTCGTCAACCGCTTCATGTACCCCATCGTCTTCCCCTCGACCGAGCTCCGGGATGCCATGGCGACCCACCTGAAGCGCCACGGGATCGGCACGGCGAGCCCTTATGAGGACACGATCGAAGGGGTTTCCCGGCATTACGGCTACGAAAACGATTGCCCGTCGGCCGAGCGGATATTGAAAACGACGCTGGTCATCCCCAGCTCTCATGCCCTCACAGCCGAGGGATATCGAGCGTATCACCAGATGTACGAACAACGGCTGGGCTCAGATTACTAAGTCGTGGACGTCCTAGCCCACGACCAGATTGTCTCATTCATTGAAACCCCCGTCTCGGGGATGATATATTGACGGGCGGAAGGCCCCAAGGAGGATTCGTTGCCGCCTCTTCTGGCTCTGGCGCTGTGCACGGTTATCGTCTTTGCGCTCCTAAGGTTTGAACATAAGCAGGGTTCCAACGCGACCAGAGCCTTATGGATTCCGACCATTTGGCTGCTTTATGTCGCCTCCAAACCCCTGGGGGTTTGGTTCCAGGTCGTAAGAACAGACCCCGATGCGGGCAGCCCGATGGATCAGGTCTTTCTGATCGTACTCATGTTCTTCGCCCTCATTGTCCTTGCCCGTAGGAAAGCTCACTGGATCGGCGCACTGAGAGGGAATCCTTGGCTGATAGCTCTCCTCGTCTTCATGCTCATCAGCGTCATCTGGTCAGATATCCCAGGAATATCATTCAAACGATGGATCAGGGAATTTCAGGCCATTCTGATGGCTTTGGTCCTGTTGTCTGAGCCCTTTCCGCGCAAGGCCATGGAAAGCGTGCTCCGCAGGGCAACCTATATCCTGATCCCCTTCTCCCTAGTCCTCATCAAATACTTCCCAATCTTTGGGGTTGAATATGGTCGTTGGTCGGGAGAACAAATGTGGAGAGGAGTCGCCCAGCAAAAGAACGGCATGGCCTCGATCTGCATCATCTCCGCCATCTACTTGATCTGGTCCCTCATGAGAAGATGGCAGACAGGAAGCCCCCCTGCCTGGAAGTATCAGACACTCTCGGACCTTCTGATCCTCGTGTTGACATTTTATTTGCTGGCGGGCCCCCGACATAGCCCCTTCTACTCCGCGACTTCAACTTACGCACTCGTAGCTGGGCTGACATGCTTCGCCTGGGTCTATCTCCGGCAGAAGTCCCGCAAGGCAGTTAGGTTAGGCCCTATGCTGGCCATTATGTTGGTCGTCATAATCCTGGGAGTTGCTTCGGTCTTTATCGGCGGGTCAGCCATCAAGCTTCTGGCCTCCACCGCCGGGCGAGACGCCACACTGACCGGGAGGACGGAAGTCTGGACTTCCCTCTTGCCCGTCGTCGAGGCCAAACCTATTGCCGGGGTGGGTTTTGGCGGTTTTTGGACATCAAAGACGAGGGACCAGTTCAAGATCAGCGGCGCCCACAGCGGATACTTGGATGTCCTCTTGGGGGTCGGTTTCGTCGGATTGATCCTGGTGTCGATGTTCCTCATATCTTCTTGCCGACAGGCCTATAGGGAACTATCCAAAGACCTTTATTGGGGCCTTCTTTGGATCTGCTATCTCACCATGTCTGTGGTCCATAATATCGGGGAATCGTCGCTCGATTCGTTTACGACGCAACTAACCGCGGTCCTTCTGTTTATGGCGGTCTCATCCTCAAGGGAATTCCCGGAAGGGCGTGAACCCGAAGAGGCACCCGAGGGGGGCCTGGACGAGGCCCCGGTTCCAGGCGGGTGAAGTCAAGGGGCCGTTGATGAAATCATTATGGAAAGATCTATTCTCGAAAGTGAGGGCGTCCGTATTCTTTAGGAACATCTTCATCGTCATGGCGGGCACAGGAACGGCCCAGGTCATCAGCGTCATGCTGGCCCCCGTCATCAGCCGCCTCTTCACCCCGTCCGACTTCGGGATCGCGGGATCGTTTGAAGCTATCTCCGGCATCTTCGCCGCCGGAGTAACCCTAGAGTACAGCCAATCGATCATGCTGCCTAGGGAGAAAGAAAAAGCCCTAGGCCTTCTGGCCGTCTCTTTCGCCTGCGTCCTCGCCGTGAGCCTCTTGATCCTCCTGTTCTGTCTTGTGGCCCCGGCGGCCTTGAACGGATTGATGAAGATCCAAGGCACATGGCCGCTGGCCTTGCTGGTGGCTTCGACGTTTGTCAGCGGCCTGAACTATTCCTGCCAGGCTTGGGCGGTCAGGGTCAAGGCCTTCAAGCAGACGTCGGCGTCCCAGGTCGTCCGAAGCTTATCGGGAAAGGGAATGAGCATCGGCTTCGGCCTCCTCAAGGTCGGAGCGCCTGGACTCATCATCAGCAACATCCTGGGCAACGTGGCCGCCAGCTTCAATCTCGTCCGGGTCCTGCTTCCCGATTTCCCGGCCTTGCGAAGTCAAGCGCGTTGGGACACGATGAGGAGGTTGGCCAGAGAGTACAGGGACTTCCCCATGTACTCGGCCTCTCAGAACGTCGTCAACGCCATATCGGGGGGGCTGCCGGTCCTCCTGCTGACGCGGTTTTTCGGGCTCCCCATTGCCGGAGCCTACGCCTTCGCGATGATGGTCATGACCTTTCCGATGGGCTTCATCCTCAGCTCCCTTCGCCAGGTGCTCTTTCAGAAGGCCAGCGAAAGCCATCACGAGGGCCGTAACCTGGCGGCCCTTTATGTCAAAGTCACCGCGACGCTGTTCGCGATGGCCCTATTGCCCACCGCGATTATGTTGATCTGGGGTCCGCAGCTCTTTGGCTGGGTCTTCGGATCTCAATGGGTCGCGGCCGGCGAGCTGTCTCGTAGTCTCATGATCTGGATGGCTGTCGTTTTCTGCAACCTTCCAGCGGTCCTGTTCGGGCGGATCATCCGGATACAGCGATTCGTGTTCTTCTACGACCTGGGATTGCTGGCCGCCAGGACGGCCGCCTTGGTCCTGGGAGGGTTGTTCCTGTCCGCCTATCAAACCGTTATGGCCTACGCCTTGGTGGGGGCGGTCATGAACGGGTTCCTGATCTACGCCGTGGGCCGGGCCATCATGAAAAAAGAGGGGCCTCTCAATCTCGACGGCTTGAAGGGTTTCTTGATCGAGGACTAGGGCCTCGAATATTGCTTTTTTCTCTAGGGAGCTGGGGGATCGCCGCTAGCAACCGAACCGGGTTGAGCGGGTAGCCTATTCTTCGCAAAGAATCGAAATGATATCTCCAATACTTCCATCCCCTCCTGAATTTCACGAGATCCCTGGCCATCACGAAATAGTAATTCCTGAGGTGCGTTTGAAGTCGCTCATCGTAATCCTCGGACGAAAGGAAAGCCCTCCCATGGTTGACAAGCGTCCATAGATAGGATGGGAAGCTGATCCGTAAATAGCCGCTCTTCGAGAATTCACTCCCCCTTTGCCGCCTCGTCAAGCTCAGAACCTCATGGATGAAGCCGAAATCTCCATTCTTCAGGACGCCGATACAGGCCTCCTGGTCGCAGAAGAAGTTATGGGGGTTATAAAAGGGCCGTTGTATCTGGACAGGCCCAGCTCTGAGAAAATACGTCGTGGGGGAGCCAAAAATGTCGGGCCAGGCATTGAAAAAGAAACCGCGCCCAATCTCCCGGCCGGAGAAGACGGACTGCAGCACCGTTAGGTAATCGATGCTTACGCTGTCCCCGATTCTACGCCTGGCGCTCACCAACACGACCTTAGGATTCGCTTCGCAGACATGAATGAACTTCTCGAGACATTCCGGATAGATGATATCGTCGCCCTGGACCATTTTACAGTAGTCTGCTTTGGGATCCACATGGGAAAAAGCGATATTGTGGTTCTCGATGATCCCGGCGAACGAGCTGTTAGTGACGATACGGATCCGCTGATCATCGCGGGCATACTCCTGGAGAATGTCGGGCGTCGCATCCGTGCTGCAATTATCGACGATGACATAGGTCCAGTTTTGGTGAGTCTGCTTGAGCACGCTTTCGATGCAGGGACGAAGATAGGCTTCTCCGTTGAAGACCGGCGTTAGGATGCTGACGAGGGGCATATCACCTTCCTCTCGGGTGGTTATTCAGTATATCGGCCTCCCGATAGGAATTCAACCGTGGGACCGAGTGGTGTCCTTGACTTATTCCTCCGCCCATATAAGATATCGTATAAGATGATCATCGGGCTTTTCAAAACCTCCCTGAAGGAGAACGAGCGCCGCATTCCCGTTTACCCCGAACACCTCCCCCGCTTTCCTGCGGACTTGTGCCAGAAGATGGTTTTTGAAGCCGGCTACGGATCAGATTTCGGCTATGAGAACGACCTCTTCCAAGACCTCACCGGAGGCGTGAGGGACCGGGATCGTTTGTTCTCTGATTGCGACATCCTCGTCCTCCCGAAGCCGATACCCGAGGACCTCTCCAGGATGAGACCCGGCCAGGTCTTATTCGGTTGGTCTCACGCCGTCCAGCAACAGGCGATCGCGCAGCTCGCGATCGACAGGCGCTTGACGGTCATTTCCTGGGAGAACATGCATCACTGGAGCAGCGGCGGCGAGAAGCTCGTCCACGTCTTCTACAAGAACAATGAGATCGCCGGCTACGCGGCCGTCCTGCACTGCCTTCAGCTCGTCGGTATCGATGGCCATTATGGCCCGAAAAGACGTGTCGTCATCCTGAGTTATGGATCGGTCAGCCGCGGTGCGATCTACGCATTTCATGGTCTGGGCTTCAAGGAGATTGACGTCTATACGCGGAGACCCCCCTATCTCGTTGCCGATCAGAATCCCGATGCCCGCCACGGCCAGTACTTTCAACGCCCGGACGGCACGCATATGGTCAAGAACTCGGCGGGAGACGAATTCCCTCTCATTGAAGCCCTGTCCAATGCGGATATTATCTGCAACGGCATCCTCCAAGACACGAATAGACCCGTCATGTTCCTCCGGGACGACGAGGTTCAAAGGCTCAAACCGAGGTCGGTCATCATTGACATCAGTTGCGACGAGGGGATGGGGTTCCCGTTCGCCCGGCCGACCACCTTCAAAGACCCGGTCTTCCTGGTCGGGGATAGGATCACCTACTATTCCGTCGATCACACGCCCTCCTATCTTTGGAGCGCCGCATCGAGCGAGATTTCGACGGCCCTGCTTCCCTATCTGGGGATCATCGAGGCGGGAGCGAAAGCGTGGGAAAAGGAACCGACAATCGCCCGAGCCATCGATATCCTCGATGGTGTTGTCCAGAACCCGAATATCCTCAATTTCCAGAAGCGGCAGAAAGAATATCCTCATGGCCTCCTCTAAGCTGAAAGAAAAGGCCGGAGAGGTGATCAGGAAGGCCCTTCTGGGCATTTCCCCCCTGTGGCTCGTCCGCTACCTTTATAGGCGCGAAACCGGCAGGTGGTACGATCCCGATCATCCTCGAACCTTGGACGAGAAGCTTCTCTGGCTGATGATCTATTGGCGTAATCCTCTGAAATCGCGCTGCGCAGACAAATACGATGTCCGTTCCTATGTTGAAGAAAACGGATTAGGCCATCTCCTGACCGAACTCTGCGGAGTATACTCCGACAGTGGGGAAATCGATTTCGGCTCCCTTCCTAGCCAATTCGTGCTCAAGTGCACGCACGGCTGCAACTTCAACATCATATGTACGGACAAAACCAAGCTTGATATCGGCGCGGCGCAGCGGAAGCTTGATGCTTGGATGAAGATTGATTTCAGCAAGTACAACGGCGAGCTCCACTATGCTTCGATCAAACCCCGGATCATCTGTGAAGAGTTCCTGGAAGACGGCACGGGGAAGCCCTTGAACGATTACAAGGTCTATTGCTTCCACGGAAAAGTGAATTGCACGATGGCCTGTACGGACAGGACCGAGAAGGGCGCAAATTATGATTTCTATGACCGGGAATGGAAGAACAAGCTGGCTTACAGCAAATCGAGCCTGTTAGCGGACCGGCATATCCCCAAGCCGGACGATTACGAGGAGATCCTCGAGGCCGCGGAAAAGCTTTCGAAGCCGTTTCCCTTCGTCCGGATCGATTTCTACAGTTTCCGAGGCAGAGCGGTGTTCGGAGAAATGACGTTCACGCCGCACGGCTGTATCGATACGTATATGACGGACCTGGCCCAGACCACCATGGGCGACTTGATTAGGCTCCCCAAAAAGCGTATGAGGTAGCTATCATAGGACGACGTCAACGGACGGACACGGCGGCGAGGTTAGCAGCCGGCGCGCCGTCTTTTGGATAGGGCCGAGGCGGGAACTGTCGGCTTTAAGGGTTGAGCCGCGGCATGGGGGAACGATGTCCGATCAGGGCTCCGGCAAGGACAAGAATCGGCTCCGCCAAGCGCAGCTTGTCAGGATGCACGATGCGTTCGAGCTCTTTAAACGTCGCGCCCTCTATCGAGCCTCGCCCGTCCTCCTCGTCCAATACCTCAGTCTGAAATACAGGGGCAGGCCCTTCCATCCTCGCAAGGCGCGGTCATTCGAAGACAAGCTGCTTTGGCTCATGCTCTATTGGCGGGAGCCGCTGAAGAGCCGGTGCGCGGATAAATTCGCCGTCCGGTCCTACGTGACGGAGCTCGGCCTAGGCCATCTCCTGCCAGAATTATTGGGAGTCTATGACCGCCAGCTCCCAGATCGATTTCAGCCGCCTGCCCGAACGATTTGTGCTCAAGTGTACTCACGGCAGCGGTTTCAATGTCCTGTGCGCGGACAAGGCCCGGTTCGATATCGAAGGGGCAAAGAAGAGACTGGATCGATGGATGAAGGTGGATCTGAGCAAGGTCAACGGCGAGGTCCATTACGCGCCGATCACGCCCAGGATCATTTGCGAAGCATTCCTCGGTGATCCGTCCTCCCCGATAAACGATTACAAAGTGTATTGCTTTAGCGGACGGCCCCATTGCACGATGGCCTGTACGGGCCGGCAAAAAGGCAAACCGCAATTCGATTTCTATGATCTCGATTGGAGGAACAAACTCGCCTATTGCCGGTCGAGCTTGTTGGCCAACCGCAGTATTCCCAAGCCCGACGCTTACGAAGAGATCATCGCGGCCGCCAAAGAGCTCTCGAAACCGTTCCCATTTCGTCCGGATGGATTTCTACAGCGTCAACGGCAAGGCGGTATTCAGCGAGATGACCTTCACTCCTAACGGATGCATCGATATCGACCTGACGGATCTGGCCCAGACCACTATGGGGAACCTGATCGTCCTGCCGAAGAAGCCCGTGCGGCCGCCCCGCGGGAGCTCCTCCCCTACCACTTGAAAAGGACGGCGTCGGACAGGCTGATGGTCTCCTCGGCCGCGAGGCGGCGGCCGACGAAGCGGAACCGGGCCAGCTCGAGGTTGCCCGGGTAGCTGGCCAGGGATTCGATGCAGTTCAGGCCGCGGAGCACGCCGTGGAACATCTGCAGGAAGACCCCGTGGGAGACGATGAGAACGCTCGACCCCGAGTACTTCTCGAAGATGAACCCCCGGAATTTCTTGGCCCGCTCCCAGACATCCTCGAAGGGCTCACCGCCCTTCGGATTGACGGTGTGAAGGTCGTGGCCGACGCTGATCATGAGGATGGGCGGATCGAGGCTCTGGATATCGTCCCAGGTCAGACCCTCCATGACCCCGAACCTGCGCTCGTTGCACAGCTTGTTCCGGACGATCCGGACGCCCTTCCCGGCCAGGATTTCGGCGGTCTCGTAGGCCCGTTTCTGCGTCGACGTCACGACAGCATCGAAATCCAGGCCCGCCAGCTTCAGCGCGGCCTTACGGGCGTCTCGGACTCCGGCCGGGCTCAGCGGGATGTCGATCGTACCGGCATACCGTTTTTCGGCGTTATACCGGGTATGGGCATGCCTCACGGTGCTGATCGTCGTCTGGACAGGCACGATGCTTTACTCTGTGAGCCTTATGATAGCGTTTAGTCGCACGACCGACGAATAGTCGGTCATGAGCGGCCCGATCTTGATGAATTTCACTCCATACACGCAGGTGAGCGTGGAGAGGAACGTCTCTTCCGTGCTGATCGACCGGTGTGACGTGATGGCGATCTGCCCGGTCCGCTGACAGGCTTCGACGGCCCGCCGTACGGCCGTTACGCTGCCGGCCTGGTTGGGCTTGATGACCGCCCCGTGCGTATAGCCCTTCGCGGCCCCCTCCTCGATCCGTCCGGCGTGAGAGGAATAGAAGTTGTCGCCGATGATCTTGCAGGCGCTTTGAGACGCGGTCAGCCGCCGCCAGCTCTCCGGGTCCTGTTCCCGGAAGGGATCCTCGAGGATGCCCAGGCCGTATTGCCGGATGATGTCCATCCAATACTCATGAAATTGCTCCGGCGTCCGGGCGGATCCGTCCGTGATCGGCAGACGGTAGCCCCCGTCCGTCCAGAGGTCGCCGCCCGAGGCGTCGATCATCAAGTCGAACTTGTTCGCTAGGCCCAGGCCGTCCCGGACCTGGAGAAGGAAATCGATGCATTCCCTGTTGTCGGTCGTCGCGAAACGGTTGACGGGATTCCCGGAAACGACCGTCTTGGTCTGGGTGAGGAGTCTCTCCTTCACCGTCCTCTGGATGTCGTTGTGATCCCGGATCACATCCTCGAGATCGGTGCTCTTGGCGACGAGGATATATTCGTGGAAATCGCTCAAGACGGGGTTGGTATAGGCGTGCCAGCCCCCGTTTAGGATGTTCAGGCAGAGAAAGGGCCGGGTCAGTTTGGCTTTCGGCCGGCCGAACAGCTCCTGAAGCGGCCGGGAACCCTGGGCGGCGTCGAAAAAGGCCAACGACAAGCCGAAGGCGTTGTTCCTGCCAATCAGCGGGATCTCCCTCTCCAAGGCGGCGTCGAATCCCTCCTGGTCGATGTCTCTGCCGATCACGCCGGCCTTGTCGAGCCTCCTGATGATCGTCTCGGGCCCGATCGCGATCTTCCGGTCTTCGTAGATGCTGATGGTCTCCCCTTGGGGAGAGCCCCCGAGGCCGACGGACCCGTCCGTGAGCTCGATGATGAATTCATTGGCGAATTCGACGTGGGAGTTGAGAATCTTCCTGCAGGATATCTTCTTGATCTCAGGCATGTCGAGCTCGTTTTCCCGAACCTCCTACCTTCCCCGGCCAGATGTAAACCTATCTAAATATATTGTCCATGATGTAGGAAGTCAACAGGATCTTCTAGCATGCAAAGAGAAGGCCAAATGCCATGTCAGCGCTGAGTAGCGTGAGGTTCTTTTTTCTGGAAGGGGGGGCAGATGGCAGGAGAGGCGATCCCTATGACGCAGCGGCATGAAAAACCGCTGAGAACTATTTAGAGGTCGCCAGCGGAAATTTCTTAGAAGCAAAGTCCGGTCGAGCTCAATCGGGAACCGGAAACTATCGCAGGATTGAGGTCCTTGGTTGTTTTCATATCGCTTCAATCTCTGTAGTCAAGGCGACCTCCCTTGGTTTATAATGTCTTTGTTCAATTTCGGGTCTGTTGATCGAGGGACTGCGATGAATTCTATATCGATTATTGGCACAGGCTACGTGGGGCTCGTTACTGGCACCTGCCTATCGGAATTCGGCATCCGCGTTATCTGTATGGATGTCGACGAGGCTAAGGTCCAGGTCCTTTCCCGGGGAGAGGTCCCGATTTATGAGCCAGGACTGGCTCGCCTCCTGGCCAAGAACCTGGAGGCTGGGCGTTTACGGTTCACTGCCGACATCGCTGAAGCCGTTGCATCGTCCAATATGATCTTCATAGCCGTCGGCACTCCGCCTGGTGAGGATGGGTCGGTCGACATGAAGCATGTCATGGCCGCCGCCGAATCGATTGCCGAGCATATGAACGATCACAGGACCATCGTTAACAAGAGCACTGTCCCCGTGGGTACCGGCCGCCGTATCAAGGAGCTCATCCGAGAGATCCTCGACCGCCGCGGGCTCGCGGGCTTGGACTTTGACGTTATCTCGAACCCCGAATTCCTTCGGGAGGGTTCGGCCGTGCGCGACTTCATGCATCCCGACCGGGTCGTTATCGGCAGCGAAAACGAGAAGTCCGCGAACCTCATGCGGGACATATACAACGTCCTCTATCTCATCGATACGCCTTTCATATTCACGACTCTTGAAACGGCTGAGCTTATCAAATACGCCACGAATGCTTTTCTAGCGACCAAAATCACCTTTATCAATGAGATCGCCAACCTCTGTGATGCCTCTGGAGCCGACGTCCACGCCATCGCTAAGGCCATGGGACTCGACGGGCGAATCGGGAAGTACTTCCTCCATCCAGGACCGGGATTCGGCGGCAGCTGTCTGCCCAAGGACACCCAGGGGTTGGTCAAGATCGGCCAGGAACACGGGGTGGGCATGCGAATCACGCAGGCCGTCATTACGGCCAACGAGTTCCAGAAAGCTCACATGGTCGAGAAGATCGAGGGTGGACTCGGTGATCTCAGGGGAAAAACGATCGCAGTTCTCGGACTGGCCTTCAAACCCGAAACTGACGATATGAGGGCCGCACCGTCTATTCCAATCATTCATGGGCTTATCGCCAAGGGATGTCGGGTCCGGGCCTACGATCCGGCCGCTATGGAGAACGCTGAGAAAGGCCCGTTCATCACGGACTCCCGGACTGCAACTCTGGCCTATTGTGAGGATGAATATGATGCGGCTAAGGGTGCGGACGCAGTCGTCATTCTGACCGAATGGAACCAGTTCCGGCACCTCGACTTGCCGCGTATGCGTGATCTCATGGCCGGCCGGCATTTCTTTGATTTCCGAAATGTTTATGAACCCAAGGACATGACCAGCCTCGGATTCATATATTCGGGAGTAGGGCGTTAAGCAGGTGAACCCATTAATGTGCATAATGATAGCCAGGGACATGTGTATCCCCTCCGTCGGTCCTGATATGATGCTTCTGCCTTTACTGCTGCTTCGCCGCTGTCGGCGGATTCGACAATATGGGGGGGAATCATGAATGACCACATTTCGGTTTGCATCTGCACGTATCGCCGCAATCCCATGCTGGCGAGGCTGCTTCGGAATCTGGCTCTCCAGGATCCGCGCGGCCGTTTCACGTTTTCCGCGGTCGTAGTGGATAACGACCCATTGGGGTCGGCGCGGGAGGACGTCGCGCGTTTGGCCTCGGAGACGAACCTCGAGGTCCTTTATGACATCGAACCCGAGAAAGGGATCCCCGGGGCCAGGAACCATGCCCTTCGGCTGGCGAAAGGCAACTACATCGGAATCATCGACGATGACGAATTCCCTCCGCCGCAATGGCTGAGCGTCCTCTACGAAACCATATGTACCTTCGACGTGGACGGCGCTCTGGGACCCGTCCATCCCTTTTTTGAAGGACGGCCCCCAGACTGGCTCATGAAGAGCGGGCTTTACGACTGGCCGGAGCTCCGTACGGGAACGCTGTTGCATTGGCAGCAGACCCGCACGTCCAATGTCCTGCTCAAGAATAGACGTTTTTGATCGGGACGGGATCTGTTTTGATGAGTCCTTTAAGACCGGCGGATCGGACAAGGCTTTCTTCAAACAGGCGATGGGTTTGGGTTTCCGGTTCGTCGCGGCCGCGGAGGCCCCCGTCTACGAGGTCATCCCGCCCGAGCGCTGGACCAAGGGCTATTTCGTACGGAGGGCGCTGGTGAACGGCTTCAACGCCCAGAGGTACCTGGCGGATGAACGTAACAAGCTCAGATCGATCGCCGCCGCTCTGAAGTCGGCCGCTGCGTTCTTGGTCTACGCCGTCGGCACTCCGGTTTGCGCCTGCATGGGGACGCATGTCCTGGTGAACTGCCTGGAAAAGGGATCTTACCACCTGAGCAGGCTGGCCGCGGCCTTCGGGATCGAGCTCTGGAAGAGACGGGACTTTTAACGATGAAGAGGGTCGCCCCCATCCTGGCCGGCTTGCTGTTCTTGAGCGGAGTCGCATACCTCCATTGCCGCGATGACGCGCCTAAGGGATCGATCTACTGGGCCAGCCCATCCGGGAGGGCGCGGTGGGCGAATGCCAGGAGCCAGGCGCCGCTCTGGGGGACGGCCTGCTGCTCCCTGGCGACGGCGAACGCAAACGCCGCCGCGGGGGACACGGTCTATCTGCGCGGCGGGACCTACCGCCAGACGTTGGCCCCGGCCCATTCGGGGACGAGCGGGAGCCCCATCATCTTCCGTGCCTATGCGGGCGAGGTCCCCGCGTTCACGGTGGACGAGTCCGGAGGGCGCTGGGCCGTCAAGCTCCAGGGTCGAAGCCACGTCAAGGTCGACGGGATCACGAGCGTCAACTCCGGAGCATTCTTCTTCATCGGCTACGGCTCGAGCTACAACGAGATCACGAACTGCACGTTCGACCGCAGCTCCGCGGATTATCAGCTGGGTTTCATCACGCACTGGGACTCCGCCCATAGCGCCAAGGCCGGTTCCCATCACAACTGGCTCCACCACAACACGTTCTCCCGTTACGGGGCCATCGATCATGCCGCGGGCCAGGACCTCGGGACGATCCGGATCAGCGACAACTTCGATGACACGACCTCCCACAACACCTTCGAGGACAACGTCTTCTTTTATGGCGGTCACGACTGCATCGACGTCGGTGGGCAATACAACGTCATCAGGAACAACGTGTTCCATAACGAGGACGCCTATTTCCGGGACGTGACCAGAAAGCTCCGGAACGTCCCGTCGAGCGGCTATTTCGGCAACAGGAACATCCTCCTCTCGAACTCCGGCAACGGTCCCGGGACGGCCTACCACACGCTGATCGAGGGGAACCGGATCGGCTATGCCGGGACGCCGCCGGACGACGACGGCTCCAACGGGATCGAGAACGCCGGATGTCATACCCTTGTCAGATATAACGACATCTATGGCAACGGCGGCATGGGCTATTACAGCAAGATGCAGCCGGAGGGCGGTCAGAAAACGACACTGAAGAGCGGGAGTTGGGCCAGGGTCTACAACAACACCATCTACCACGGCGGATACGGCGACGCGAAGATGTACGGTGACCAGTTCAAGCACGGCGTGTGCATCTGGTCCTACGCGGCCTACAATGATTGGCCTACCGACGTTGTGGTCAAGAACAACATCGTCTACGACAACTACCAAGAATGGCGGGTCGGGACGCGCAATATCCTCCCCCAGGTCACTTACGCGAACAACTATAATAAGAATCCTCGTTTTGCGAATCCCGACATGTCCGACAAGATGAGTCTGGTTCTGCCCGACCTACGCCTCCAGCAGGATTCCCCTTGCATCGACGCGGGCGCTCCCCTGACACAAGCCAACGGTGGCGGCACACGACAGCACGACGCTTGTCGTCGACGACGCGTGGCTCTTTCAGGACGGGACCTGGGGCTCCGCGCTGACCCACGGCGTCACCCATTTCCCGGATTGGATCGCCATCGGGACGGTGAGCAACGCCGTCGAGATCGCAGCTATTGATTATGAAAAGAGAACGGTCACCCTGGCGACGCCGATGACCTGGACGGAACATGCCAGGATCTGGCTCTTCCGCGACTCCACCGGCCGGCGCGTCCTCACCGGGGCCGCCCCCGATATCGGCGCCCACGAATATGGTTTGAAATCGTCCGGTGCAAAAGCGCCAGGACCGGTATCCGACTGAACTGCCGGTTCCGCTCCCCTTTCGAGCCCGGAAGATATCGACCTTACCCTCGAGTCCCGTTGACGGTGTTTCCGCCCGGGAGGACGCCCCGGTCATCCCCCGGCTTCCCCGCCTGGCTAGTCTTTTTCCCGGTTATATACCCGCCAGCATCCCCTTTTGAGGTGATTTCCCCATATCAACCCTTGAAGATAATGGACAGGCACTCATGATCGAGAAATCGCCAAGGAGATCGGATACCATGGGCCGTCACCGTTCCCCGCGCCTTTATCTGAAACCCGTCTTATCAGGCTTGATGCTTGTCCTTGTCCTTGCTTTCGTCTCTCTCTGTTGACGCCTTGGCGCAGTCGACCGTGGGGTTGAAGAGCCGGCTGCTGGATCTCGCTGCCCGAAGGACGTCCTCCCTCAAGACGTCATCCTTCAAGACATCCTTCGTCTATGGACCCAAGTATCCGGCGTGCGGCGAGCTCGTCCAATTCAGGGACACATCCACGGGAGATCTCCACTTCTGGAAATGGGATTTTGGCGACGGAGTGACGAGCACCTACCAAAACCCGTCGCACATCTTCGGGACCCCCGGATTCAAGAAGATCACCCTGGTGGTCACGACCCCCGCCGGGTCGAAGACGTCCTCGAGAACGCTCTTGGTCCTGGGCGATGTCGCCGCCTCGTTCGTCTTCAGTCCCAGCACTCCGGGCCCCGGACAGACCGTTCAGTTCGCCGATACGACCCCGGGAAGTCCAACCTCTTGGCAATGGGACTTCGGCGACGGCGCCACGAGCACGGTCAAGAACCCGAGCCACTCCTACGTGAAAGCGGGCTCCTATACCGTGACCTTGACAGCCAGCAGCGCGTCCGAGTCCAAACGAGCCAGCAAGACCCTGACCGTCGCGACGGCGTCCGTTCTTTCGTCATCGTTCAGCTTCTCGCCCGCCCTTCCCCAGGCCGGGCAGGCCGTCCAATTCAGCGACGCCTCGACGGGATCCCCGAGCGCCTGGCAGTGGAACTTCGGTGACGGAGCGAGCAGCACGGCGCAGCATCCGAGCCATACGTATGCCACGGCAGGCACGATGACCGTGACCCTGCGTGTGTTGAGCAGTTTGAGGTCCAACGTGGCCACTCGGTCCATCGTAATCGGATCCCCGGTCGCCGCAGCGTTCACCCACAACCCGACCTCGCCCGTGGTCGGTCAGGCCGTTCAGTTCACGGACACGTCGACGAACAGTCCGACGGCTTGGCTGTGGAACTTCGGGGACGGCTCCACCAGCAATCTCCAGAATCCGGTCCATGCGTTCTCCAGCCCCGGAGCCTTTACAGTGACCCTTGTCGCGAGCAATTCCAGCCGGTCCGACAACGTCAGCGAGAATCTCTTCGTCGAGTCCGAGGACACCTCGGTAAGGACCTACTGGGTCAGCCCGTCGGGCACGGCGACGTGGGCGCAGGCCAGGAGCCAGGCGCCTCTTTCCGGGACGGCCTGTTGCTCCCTGGCGACGGCGAACGCGAACGCCGGGGCGGGGGACACGGTCTATCTTCGCGGCGGGACCTATGTCCAGACGCTCAATCCGGCCTGCTCGGGTACAAGCGGGAGCCCGCTCGTCTTTCAGGCTTACACCGCCGAGGTCCCGATGTTCACGGTGAACGAGGCGGGAGGGCGATGGGCCGTCAAACTCCAGGGTCGACAGTACGTCAAGGTCGATGGGATCACGAGCGTCAGTTCCGGCGCGTTCTTCTTCATCGGATACGGCTCGAGGTATAACGAGATCACGAACTGTGCACGTTCGACCGCAGCTCCGCCGATTATCAACTTGGCTACATTACCGATTGGAACTCCGCCATGACGGGGAAGGCCGCGACCCGCGACAACTGGCTCCATCACAACACTTTCTCCCGATACGGGGCCATCGACTTCGGCGCGGGCCAGGACCTCGGGACGATCCGGATCAGCGCCAACTACGATGACACGACGTCCCACAACACCTTCGAGGACAATGTGTTCTTCTACGGCGGTCACGACTGCGTCGATATCGGCGGCGCCTACAACGTCTTCCGGAACAACGTCTTCCACAACGAGGACGCTTATTTCCGGGACATGACCAAGAGCCTCGGCAATGTCCCGTCGAGCGGCTATTTCGGCAACCGGAACATCCTCCTCTCGAATTCTGGCGAAAACCCGGGGACGGCCCAGCACACCCTCATCGAGGGGAACCGGATCGGCTATGCCGGGACACCCCCGGATGACGATGGCTCCAACGGGATCGAGAACGCCGGCGTCCATACGCTCGTCAGGTACAACGACCTCTACGGCAACGGCGGGCAGGGCTACTACAGCAAGATGCAGCCTGAGGGCGGCCAAAATACGTCATTGAAGAGCGGGAGCTGGGCCCGGGTTTACAACAACACCATCTACCACGGCGGATACGGCGACGCGAAGATGTACGGCGACCAGTTCAAGCACGGCGTGTGCATCTGGTCTTACGCGGCCTACAACGATTGGCCCACGAATGTCGTTGTGAAGAACAACATCGTTTACGACAACTACCAGGAATGGCGTGTGGGATCGGCCAACATCCTCCCCCAGGTCACCTACGCGAACAACTTTAATACGAACCCCGGTTTCACGAACCCGGATATGTCCGACAAGATGAGCCTTGTGCTGCCCGACCTGCGCCTCCAGCCGGGTTCCCCGTGCATCGACGCCGGGGCCCCTCTGACACTGGCCAACGGCGTCGGCAGCAACAGCACGACGCTTGTGGTTGATGACGCATGGCTCTTCCAGGACGGGACCTGGGGCTCCGCGCTGACGCATGGGGTCACTCATTTCCCGGATTGGATCGCCATCGGGACGGTCGCCAATGCCGTCAAGATCGCTTCGATCAATTACGCCTTGAAGACGATCACCTTGGCGACGCCGATGACCTGGGCTGACGACGCCCCGATCTGGCTCTACAGCGACTCCAACGGCCGGCGCGTCCTCAACGGGGCCGCCCCCGATATCGGCGCCCACGAACGAGACTAGGCGCGATCCCGGCCTTCCAGGTATTTGAATGCGGCCAATATACCCGCGGCCGCTCTGTCGAAATTGAAGTCCTGGACCTTTTTCCGAGCGTTAGCCGAGATCATCTCCCACTTCGCGTGATTCGATAGCAGTTCGACGATCACGTTTGTCCAGGCCTCGAGGTTTAAGGGCAGGACGAACCCGTTCTGTCCGTCCATCACCAGCTCCCCCGCGGCGGCCGTCATATCGGTCGTCACCACCGGGGTTCCCGCCAACATCGCCTCGTTGATCACCACGCCCCAGCAGTCGCCCGAGGTCGGCAATAACAGCAACTTCGACTGCGCATAGTAGTCCGGAAGCGAGCGATGCGGGATGAATCCGGCAAACTCGTATTCGACCCCGTTCTTCTCGAATATGGCCCTCATGGCCGACTTGAGGTCCTCGTCGCCCTCACCGATGATCAGGACACGGCACCTGCCGAGCCGGGCCTTGACCCCGGCGCAAACGCGGGCAAAGAATTCGGGATTCTTGACCGGGACGATCCGTCCGGAGAACATCACGTCGAATCGCCGCTCGACATGGATCTCGTCGAGCCGGGAATTGAAGAGGGCATTATCGGCGACCAGATGGCTCAAGAATTGCTGTTCCGGCCGCAGCCGTCGGTTGTAGTGCGCGTAGAGGGCCAGGGCCTGCCGGCTGGTGCCTACGAAGGCATCCCCGAAAGTCGTGTAGACGACCCGCCTGGCCAGCTTCTGCACGGGGTTGATGCCCGTGTCGCGGCCGGACCACGTATCCTCCAGGAGGGCGATCCTCGCTCCAGAGATCCTCAATATGACCAACGCCAGCCAGAACGTGGGGTCCTTGATGCACGTCATGAGCAGCGCGAATCTGGGGCGCTCGCGCAGGAGCAAGGGTACGATCCCGGGATTAAGATACCTCTCTATTTCGCCGGTCTTAAAGGTCAGGCTCCTCAAAATGGTCTTCGGGTGGCTCCCCAACTCGAAGCTCCAGAGCCGCCGCTTTTCGTTGCCCTTGAAATAAACGACCTGGACATCGCCCGACAGGGCGTTATAGACACGCTCGTAGACAGGCTCCCGCCAGGGGGTCGGAATGTCGTTCAGGATGAGATACTTCATCGCCTCAGGAAGCGTCCGTCCACGGATCCGGAGCGTGTTGCCGCGGCATCTGCGAAAAGATCGTCTCCATGATCCGGGCTGTCCTCAAGATCTCCGCGGGCGGAATGGGGTCCGGCCGGCCGTCCCTGACCGCGGCGTAGAAAAGCTCTATGAGCTTTTTCATCCCATAGTCCATATGGAAATCGTTCTTGGCGAACAGCTTCATACTCCGGAACGAATTCCTCACGTACTCCCGGGCATAGGTCCAGGGGGCAAAGAAATAGCGCATGTAGCTCTTGTAAGCGGACGGACGGATCCTGAGAATGGTGCGGTCAGTATTGTCCAATACCAAGTTCCCCAATTTCCCATACAGGCGCAGCTCGCTCGACCCGACCCCGAACTGCGTGGTGAAGAGGAAAAACGCCGTCGTGCCGCGCTCGTCCTGAATCGTGGCTCTCACCTCGTCCACGATATCGGTCTGTCCGATCCCTCTCAGAAAGGGGCTGCTGAAGCTCAGGGATATGACCTTGGGATCCTCCCCCTCGAGGAACTCGGCGATCTTGCTGATACCGTGGCTGATGAGATTGTGTGTTAAGGAGCCGGGCAGACGGCGGACCCAATGATGGGGGTCCGCCAGAACGATCCGGCCGTAGGTCGGTTCGTCGTGCGAGTAGCACTGGGTGACTTCCAAGTGGATCGGGGGTCCGCCGAGGAAGCCGGACTTGACGAGCTCCCGCATGCGGATCGCCTCGGGGCTGAATTGGAGGTTATGCCCAACCGTGATCCGCAGCCCCTTCTCCCGGGCGAGCCGGACCAGGGTCTCGGCCTCCGCCGTCGTTTCCGTGAACGGCTTCTCCATGTAGACGTGGCATCCGGCGTCGAGGGCCATGCGGCCGAGCAGAAAATGCGATTGGGCCGGGGTCGTGATATGGACGACACCCGGCCGGACGGTCCGAAGCATCTCCCCCGCATCCGTGAACGTCTTCGCGATGTGAAATCGCTCGGCGAGCTGCTGCGCCATCAGCTCCTCGGTATCACAGGCCGCAACGATCTCGCACCACGGCCATTGCCGCAACAGGGCGGCGTGCTGGTCCGCGATGAATCCGCACCCGATGATGGCCACCCGGGTGATGTTCAGGTTTAGCCATTTCTTTGGTACCTGAAATACTGGGTCAGGGCTTCAGTCATCGGCACCCGGCATTCCCAACCGAGGCGCTCTTTCAGCTTGCGATTCGAGTACCGGTGTCCCTTCCAAGAAAAAGAGCAGCTGCGGGGGTTGAACACCGGCGGCAATTGCCCTTTGGACCACTTCGCGTAGCGCTCCCAGATCTGACAGAGAAGGTAGGTCAGAGGATAAGGGATCCAGATGGACCGAAGCGGACCGACTTGCTTCTTGTATTGACGGAGGAAGCTCCGGCTCTTGGGAAGATCGTCGTCCATGACATTGAAGACCTCCCCGTCCACACCCGGAACGAGCCCCGCGAGGACGATCGCATCGGCGCAATTATCTACGTAGGTCAGAGGCATCCGGCCGGCCCCGCCGACGCGCATGAAGATCCCGAACGTGTCCAATCCGAGGGACCCGGGCAGCGCCTTCTTGCCCGGCCCGAAGACGATCCCCGGACGGACGATCGTGAACGGGACCCCGTGCCTGTCGTGATAGGCGTAGACGATCTCATCCTGCTTGATCTTGCCATAGACATAGGCGTCGAAGCGCTCTTCGAGATTAGATTCGATAGGGCAGGATTCGTCCCAGATCCCGTTCTGGCGCAGGCTCAGGTTGGAACACACCGCGAAAGAGCTCACGTTCACGAACCGCTTCAAGGTCTTCTGGCGGACGACGGCATCCAAGAGATTGCGTGTCGTGACGACGGAGCCTTGAAAACAGCCGGGAAAGGATTTCCCCCGTCCCGCCACGAGGTGATAGACGACAGAAGCGCCGTCGGCCACCCTAGCGCAATCGTCCCGCGAAAGGAGATTGCCTTGGACGACCTCGCACCGATTCCCGGGATGCTCGAGCAGGACGGACTGGAGAAGCGAATTCTCGGAACCGGCGCGTACCAGGCAGCGTATGTTATTGAAACCAAATCGGATCAATGAATCGACGACGCGGGAACCGACGAAGCCGCCGGCGCCGGTCACCAATATGGATCCGTCGCGGCCGATGATCCAGTCTCCGCCCACGGTCTGTCCCTCTCTTTACGAGGACTTGGCCGGCGGCTCTTCCTTCGCTTCTTCGGCCTTTTTCTTGGGCGGCTTGGCCTCCGTTGGGGCTTCGGCCTTCTTCGGGCCCTTGGCTCCCTCGGCGGGCGCCTTGGGCTTCTTAGCTTTGCCTTCCGGGGCCGCCTTGGGCTTTTCGGCCTTGCCTGCCTGTTCCTTCTTGGGGGCCGCCGCTTTTTCCGCCTTGATCCGGACCATCTCCTCCGTCCTGTTATCAAGGTCGGCGATCTTGGCCAGCCTCTTCTTCGAGGCCTTGACATCGGCTTTTATCCTCTTCACGATGGGGTCCCTGTCGACCTTGGGGGCCTTGATCCCTTTCTGAGACAGGAAGGACAGCCGGTCTTTCAGTTCTTTCTCAAATGCGCCTTTTTGCCGCATGACGATCTGCTTTCGCTTCAAGCCCATTTCTTCCTCCATTCCGATTTCGCAGGGTTTTCCTCTCCCTGCTCGCACAAAATGCCGCTGTTATTTATATCAGGGTTTGAGCTAAAAAGCCACCGCCTTGGGCAGCTACCCTGGTGATCGATAGATTCGGTCTATACGGGGAAAAGAAGAGAGCGCGCCCGGGGTGACTCGAACACCCGACCTGCTGATTCGTAGTCAGACGCTCTATCCAACTGAGCTACGGGCGCGCAAGACCGGAAGGCGCCGATAATATAGCGTAAACCGACGGTCTTTGCAACGGTTTAGGGTCACGGCACGACCCTATGCCCCGGACCTTTGCGCAGGTTCAATAGATCCGGAGGACGGCAGCGCCGTCGATCCGGCCGGCCTTGAGGTCGCTGAGCGCATCGTTCGCCGCTTCGAGAGGATATGTTCGAATGGTCGTTCTGATCGGGATCTCGGCGGCCACCTCGAGAAGATCTTCGCCGTCCTTCCGGGTGGCGTTGGCGACGCTCAGCATCTTCCGTTCATGATAGAGATACTTATCGTAGTCCATTTCCGGGATTGGCGACATGTGGATGCCGGCGGAGACCACGGTCCCTCCCCTGTCCATGACCCGCAGCGCGTCAAGATAGAGGCTCCCTACTGGAGCGAAGAGGATCGCGTTCGTGAGTTTGGCCGGCGGCTCGTCCTTGGCCGTTCCTACCCAATCGGCACCGAGGTCCCGGGCAAGCTGCTGGTGCTTGGCGCTCCTCGTAAAGACAAAAACACGCGCGCCCCGGAACTTGGCGATCTGGATGGCGATGTGAGCCGATCCCCCAAATCCATAGAGACCGAGGATGCCTCCAGGGTGCACCTCACTAAGAACAAAAGCCCGATAGCCGACGATGCCGGCGCACATGAGCGGCGCCGCCTCCGCGTCCTCGAATCTCTCCGGGATGGCGTAAGCATACTTCTCGCCGATAGCCAGATATTCGGCATAGCCGCCGTCGGCATGATAGCCGTTGAAGCGCGCCGATTCGCACAGGTTCTCCCGCCCGCTCAGGCAGAACCGGCACTTGCCGCATGTCGTCCGCAGCCAGGCCGCGCCGACGCGCTGCCCCGTCCTGAATCTGCCGGCCCTCTCCCCCGCCCGTTCGACGGTCCCGACGACCTCATGGCCGGGGATGAGGGGCGGCCTGGCGTCCGGAAGCTCCTTTTCGACGATGTGGAGGTCCGTGTGGCAGACCCCGCAGCACTTCACCCTGATCAGGATATCCTCGGGTCCGACCGCCGGAATGGGCACGTCCTTCAACTCAAGCGGCCGCTCGGCCGGGGGCCGGAACGAACCGAGGACCATGGCTTTCATCGGCCGGCCATCCCCTAGCCCCGCGCTTTCTTGCCTTGAATGCGGGCGATGCGCTTCTCGAAGTCCCGTTCGGCCATTGGCGATCTCCCCTTCGACAGGGCCAGGCCTTCGGTGGCGACGCGGATGGCTTCATCATAGTCCTTGGCCGTGTGCTCGAAGTACATCGCCAGCTCGCGGAAGCAGTCGCAGTCGACCTCCTCCCCCGCCGCCATCTCCTGCCAGAACGAAAGGGCCTTATCCCAGTCCTTGTTCTTTTTGAAATGGTGGGAGAGTTTCTTCCGGGCGACCTGGGACACTTCGGCGGTCAGGCCACGGCCGCCGGCCAGGGCCTTCTCGAGGAGGGCCGCGGACGTCGAGGTGTCGCCCGCCCGCTCGAACAGCTTGGCCACGCCGTAGAGGTCCATGGGGTCGCCCCCTCCTCTTTCGGCCGACTCGCGGTTGCGTTCGACGAGGACCGCGCCGGCGACGACGACCCCCAGGAGCGAGAGCAGGTCTTCTTGATTATGGTAAAGGATGGGGTCGATGAGCGAGAAGTCGCCGCTGCGGATGTACTGGAAATAGCGCAGGGGGATCTCGGCGCCGGGGATGTCCTCGGACCGCTCGGCCTGGACGATCTGCTGGGCCAAGTGGAAGAGCCTGCAGCTGTCGTACTTGTGCTTCCACAGGCTCCGGGCCGAGAACAGGAAATCGAGGTGCGGCAGCCCGCGCAGCGGGCAGGGCGCGCGGTGCAGGGCGAAGCGTGTCTCGACGAGAGGCATGTCGAAGGCCTTGCCGTTGTAGGTGATGATCGACTTGAAGCCCATGTCGCTGATGAACTGGGCCAGCTCGCGGACGAGCCGGTCCTCCTCGGCCATCTCGCTGAGGAAGAACTGGGTCACATTGAACCGCTCGTCGCGATAGTAGCCCAAGCCGACGAGGAACGGCACCGTGCCCGTCCCCCCGGCAAGTCCCGTCGTCTCGAGATCAAGGAAGACGGCCGAGGACAGGTCGAGCCCCTCGAATTCCCTCTCGCGGCTGAGGAAGCTCAGGATAGCGCCCGGGATCTGGAGACCCATGGCGATGGGGATCTGGCCGTAGCAGGCGCCGAGCGCGTAGGAATTCTCGAAGACCTGGACCGGCTCGCGGCGCTTCTTGTCGACGGGCCGTTCCTCCGCGCGGACGGCCATTCCCCGGCCCTTGTCGGTGAGGGCGATGAGGCGCTCGAGCTTCTGCTTGACCGACAGTCCGGCGTCTTCGTCGATCTTCTCCCACGTTGTTTCGACGCTGCGGGCGCGCGACCGGGCTTCGCGCTCGCGCCGGAGCTGTTTGAGCTTGTCCTCGAGTGGCATGGAACCTCAGCGGAAGTTGTCGATTACGGCTGCTATTGTAAGGGAAACCCCGCCGGTTTTCAAAGTTGGCTCCGGGAAAACCGGGGGCACGATCTTCCGGCTTGAAAAGGAACCGCGTTCCGCATATAAAAAGGTTTCGAGTCTTCCTTATGCCGCCCAAGACAGACACCGCGCACTTCCTGGCCTTCGACCTCGGGGCCGAAAGCGGCCGGGCCGTGCTCGGCGCGCTCGATGGCCGGAAGCTCGTCATCCATGAGGTCCGCCGCTTCCCCAACACGCCGCTCACCCTCGCCGGCCACATCCACTGGAACGTCTACGCCCTGCTCGACGAGATGAAGACGGCCATGCGGGAGGCCGCGGCGGCGATCGGCGCCCGCCCGTCGAGCCTCGGGATCGATACGTGGGGCGTCGATTTCGGCCTCCTGGCCCGCGACGGGAGTCTCCTCGGCCTGCCGTTCTGTTATCGCGACCACAGGAACGCCGGGGCCATGGAGGATTATTTCAAGCTCGTGCCCCGGCCGGCGCTCTATGAAGCGACGGGCATCCAATTCATGCCCTTCAACACGCTTTTCCAGGTATACGCCATGGTCCGGGAGAGGTCCCCTCTCCTCGACGCCACCGCGGACCTCCTTTTCATGCCGGACCTGTTCAACTATCTGCTCACCGGACGCAAGGCGGCCGAGCTCACCATCGCTTCGACCTCCCAGCTCCTCGACCCTCGAACGAAGGCGTGGATCCCCGGCCTCTTCCAGGCCATGGGATTCTCGAAAAAGATCCTGCAAGATCTCGTCGAGCCGGGGACTGTCCTCGGACCCTTGGTGGACGATGTCGCCGCCGAAACCGGTTACCGCCACGTCCCCGTCGTGGCCACGGCCAGCCACGATACGGCCGCCGCGGTCGCCGCCGTTCCCGCCGAAGGCCGCAACTGGGCCTACATCTCGTCGGGCACCTGGTCCCTCGTGGGCGTCGAAGCGCCCAGCTCCCATCATCTCGGAGGGATCGCTCGAAGCGAACTTCACGAACGAAGGCGGCGTCGGCGGCACCGTCCGATTCCTCAAGAACGTCTCCGGCCTCTGGCTCGTCCAAGGCTGCCGTAAGGCCTGGTCGGCGGAAGGACCCGTCACATACGACGACCTGACCCGCGCCGCGAAGGACGCCACGGCGTTCGCGGCCCTCATCGATCCCGACAGTCCCCGCTTCCTCAATCCTCCCGACATGCCCGAGGCCATCGCCGCGTACTGCCAAACGACGGGCCAGGTCGCGCCCATGACAAGGGCCGCCCTGATCCGCTCGCTCCTCGAGGGCCTGGCCCTGAAATATCGCTATGTCATCGAGCAGCTCCGCCTGGTCGTCGGCCACCCTATCGAGACAATCCATGTCATTGGTGGCGGCTCGCGCAACACGCTCCTGTGCCAGCTGACCGCCGACGCGACGCGCATCCCGGTCGTGGCCGGCCCGGCCGAGGCCACGGCCATCGGCAACATTCTCGTCCAGGCCATGGCGACAGGACGCATCGCGTCTCCCGCGGAGATGCGCGCCATCATTCGCGAATCTTTCGAGCTCAAGACCTACGCCCCCACCGGGACCGAAGCCGCCTGGGACGCGGCCTACGCCCGTTTCAGGGGCCTCCTCGAGGCTTGACAGAACATGGAAGGCGGCATATAAACGTGGCGTTCCTTCGAGGAGGGGTGAGGATGGATCCGACGGCCGTCGAAAAGACCTATCTTTTGGCCCGCGATCGGTATGCCGAGCGCGGCATCGATACCGAGAAAGCCCTGACGCGCCTACAGGCGATCTCGCTGTCGCTCCACTGCTGGCAGGGGGATGACGTCGGCGGCTTCGAAAAGCAAGATGCCGGCCTGGCCGGCAGCGGCCTCCAAGTGACGGGAACCTACCCCGGCAAGGCGCGTACGGTCGAGGAGCTCCGGGCCGACCTCGAGCAGGCCTTCGCTCTCATCCCCGGCCGACACAGGGTCAACCTCCACGCCATGTACGGCGAGTTCGGCGGCCGGGCCGTCGACCGCGACGCCATCGAGCCGGAGCACTTCCGCGGCTGGACCGAATGGGCCCTGCGCCACAACCTGAAGATCGATTTCAACGCTACCTGTTTCGCCCATCCCAAGGCCGCCTCCGGCTACCACGCTGAGCAGCCGGGAGACCGGCACCCGCAAGTTCTGGGTCGACCACGTCAAGTGCTGCCGGAAGGTCGCGGCTTCGATCGGCCGGGAGCAGAAGGCGGCCTGCCTTCACAACCTCTGGATCCCGGACGGGTCGAAGGACATCCCGACCGACCGCTGGGGGGCCCGGGCCGCGCTTCTCAAGTCCCTCGACGAGATCTACGAGGTCGAATACAGCCCCCAACAGGTCAAGGACGCGGTCGAGAGCAAGCTGTTCGGCATCGGCAGCGAGTCCTTCGTCGTCGGCTCGCACGAATTCTACATGGGCTACGCGCTCACACGGGGCAAGATCGTCTGCCTCGACATGGGGCACTTCCACCCGACGGAGTCGGTGGCGGACAAGATCTCGGCTATCCTCCCCTTCTCCGGCGAGATCCTCCTCCACGTCAGCCGCGGCGTGCGCTGGGACAGCGACCACATCGTCCTGCTCAACGACGAGGTCCGCGATCTGGCCGCCGAGATCGTCCGCAGCCAGGCCCTCGAACGCATCCACATCGCCCTCGACTACTTCGACGCCAGCGTGAACCGGATCGGGGCCTGGGTCCTCGGGGCCAGGTCGGTGCTCAAGGGCCTGCTCATCGCCCTCCTCGAACCCTTGGACAAAGCCCGCGAGCTCGACCCGCCGTCCAAGGCCCTGCAGCGGCTCTCGCTTCTCGAAGAGCTCAAAGCCCTGCCATTCGGCCCGGTTTGGGACGCGTACTGCCTCCGGAATTCCGTGCCGCCCGGGGAGGAATGGCTCCGGGAGGTCGAGGCCTACGAGCGCCGCGTCCTCAGCCACCGCTGAGGAAGTCCACCCCTGGCCCGAGCGGCTCGGAGCCCGGTTCCGGGGCCGATTGACGAAAGCCCAGATTTGGCTAAACTGAGGGGGTAGGTCCCCGGCCCGAGGCCGGGCCCAGACACCTATGACGAGCGCACAAAAGACGCCACCCGCCGGCCCGGCCGAGCCAGAGACGCTCGACGCCGCCCGAGTCGAGAAGGCCAAGGACCTCCTCCATTACCTGGCCAATACCGTCTCGGCGATGAAGATCTTCCCGAGCGAACATGCGACGCTCAAAAACTTCGTCGACCAGCTCACGCAGAAGTTCACGGATTTCCTGACCGCCTACCAGAAGCTCCAGATCGGCATCGAGGAATATGCCTTCACCTACGGCGGGAAGCTCATCTTCTCCGACGAGGTCGCCATCAAGAGCCTGCCGTTCTTTTTCTTTAAAGACGGCCTACAGATCCTCTTCTTTTACCAGGGCCTGGACCGCCAAGAGATCATGGAGTTCCTCGAACTCATCAAGGCGGAAGCACAGAAGCCTGCCGAAGACAGCGACTTCGTCGTCGCCCTCTGGGAGCGCGACTTCCCGAACATCCAGTACTACGCGCCCGACGAGTATCTCGAGAACCGCATCCTGGCCGAAACCCGCGATTCCCGGGCCGTCCAAGACATGCCCGAGCTTACCGAGGACCTGGCCCACGAGACGATCGAAGTCCGGGTCGATACCTCGAAGTTCTCGCAGGGGCGGATCGACCTCGATCGCGAGGACCGGGAGGCCGTCGAAAAGGCGGCGGCAGAGCCGGCTGGTGACAATCCGCCGGCTCCGGCCGCCACGGAAGGGCCAGCGAAAACGGCAGATGCCCCTCCGGAAGACAAGGGGCCAATCGGAGCCCCGCGGCCGCCATGGATCCCACACTGACGGAGGCCGAGCTCCAATCCCTCGAGACGATGGTTCGCGCCAACCGGACGATCTGACCCGAAGAAGAGTACCTCAACCTCATGGTCGAGATCATCTATCTCGAGGAGGATATCGCCAACTGCCGGGCCAGCCTCGACATCCTCCTCGAGTACCATTTCGACCAGCTCCAGCGCGGTCATTTCCATGGCGCCGTGCTCATCATCGAGAAGGTCCACGAGCTCAGCCGGCACCTCGCGGGGGTCCCGACCAAGGCCGCGCTTCTCGAGGACTTCCTCAAGCGCACGGTGAGCCCAAAGACGGTCGAAGCCGTCAAGGCCCTTCTCGCCAAAAAGAAGGCCATGGACTGGGAATCCCTGTTGGGCTTCTTCGGCCTGATCGGGCCGCCCGCCCTCGGGCTCGCGGCCGATCTCTTCGAGCATCGCCCCCGACGGCGAGGCCCGCCACAAGATCGCCGCTTTATCGAGAAGACGGGCGCTTCGAATCCGAGGCTCCTCGCCGGCCTGGCCGACAACGCCCGGCCCGGGCTGGCTCGGGAGATCATCGGCATTCTCTCGCGGGTCCCCGGCGGCCGCGGCATCCCCCACCTCTCGACCTTTGTGAGCTTCCAGAGCAAAGACATCAAGACCGAGGTCATCCACGTCCTGAGCCGCGCCGGGGACGAAATGTCCAACCGCATCCTCTGGCCAGCTTCCTCAACGATCCCGACGAGGAGCTCCGCATCCAGGCGGCCATGAAGCTCGACCCCGTCCGAGGGAGGCTCACGCGTCCATCAAGTCCTGCGCGAGGCCTCCGGGAGGGACTTCCAGGCGAAAAGCCACAAAGAGAAGGAGGCCCTGCTCGCCTTCCTCGGCCGAACGAGGTCGGCCGAGGCCTTCGATTTCCTTCGGAAGACGCTCCTGCGGTCCTCGCTTTTCAGCTCGAAAGAAGCCTGGAGACGCGCCTGGCCGCCGTAGCGGGGCTGGAGAGCATGGGCACTGACGAGGCGGCCTGCAGCTCTCCAGAAGGGCGCCCTGGGGCGGAACAAGAAAGTGCGCGAGGCCTGCGCGGCAGCGCTCGTCCGCCTGCCTCCTCGGACGTGACGGGAGCCTAGAGAAAAAGCATGGACGAGAAGGACCTCACTCAACCGCAGCCCGGGGCGGAGGGTCCCCGGATGCCCGGGGCCGAATCCAAAGCCTTCCAGAAGAGCGGTGTCGATCTCCTCACCCAATTCCACATCGTCGACAAGATCGCCAAGATCTACGACACCAAGAATGACGCCTTTCAGGAGCGGGGGCTGCTGCTTTTCGAGATCCTGACGGCCGTTCTGAAGGATTCCGGCGAAGCCTCCCTCCGGGTCCGCCACGGCGGCCTGATGCTCAATGGCGTCCGGCTCAAGTTCGGCGTCGGGACCTACGGCATGTTCAAGTCGGTCATCGAGGAGCTCCGCACCCGGAACGTCGAGGCCGTCACGTTCCTTCCCGGCATCACTCAAGACGAGCTCTTCAGCTTCATGTCCGTCTTCGCCAAGCGCGAAAAAGCGGACGAGACCGTCTATGCCCAGCTCGTCGCGGACCTCGACGCGGCCGGCGTCGGCCACGTCGAGCTCGAGAAGATCTCGGCCGAGGAGGTCCCCGAAGGGCTTCACCAGAGCTCGGCCCGGCTGTTCTTCCTCAGCATCGTCCATCTCCGGGAGTCGTTCGCGCGCGAACAACGCCACGAACCCATCAAGATCAGCACGACCCGGCGCCTCATGCAGTCCATCTACAACCACATCGTCGAGGACGAGGGCTTCGTCTACGGGCTGACGAACATCAAGAATCACGACGAATACACGCTCAACCACTCGGTCAACGTCTGCCTGCTGGCGACCGCCCTGGGCCGCCGGCTCGGCCTGAGCCGGGCCGAGCTCGTCGACCTTGGAATGGCCGCCTTCTTCCACGACCTGGGCAAGACGGATACGCCGCTCGATATCCTGAACAAGCCCGGCCGGCTGACGGACGCCGAGCGCGGCATCATGGAGAAGCACCCCTTCCACGGCGCCGAGAAGCTGGTCCTGCTCAAGGAATTCCGCCGCCTGCCCCTCCGCGCCATCCACGTCGCCCTGGAGCATCACATCAAAGAGGACTTCTCGGGCTACCCGCGTTATTTCAAGAAGGATGACGTCAACCTCTTCAGCAAGATCGTCAAGGTCGTCGACGTCTTCGACGCCATCACGACCAAGCGCGTCTACCGGACTAAGGACTTCACCCGGGCCGAAGCCCTGAGCCTCATGCTCGAGCAGAGCGGCACGGAATTCAACCCTGTCATCCTCAAGGCCTTCGTCAACATGATGGGCGTCTTCCCGATCGGCACGATGGTCGCCCTGACGACGGGCGAGTTCGGCATCGTCTGCGACATCAACCCCGACCCCAAGCTCGTCCTCCGGCCGTCGGTCAAGCTCATCACCGATGCGGCGGGGAACAAGGTCGACGGAGAGATCGTCGACCTCGCCGAACGGGACGACGCCATGGGACGCTTCCGGAGGACGATCACGACGTCGCTCGATCCGTCCAAGTACGGCATCGAGGTCTCCGATTACTTCTTGGCCCAAGCGGCCCCGTGAAAGGCCGAGGGAGAAGGCCCATGACGCCACGCCCACCCGCGCGCCTCCGCTGCGAATACCTCGTCGAGCCGCTCGGCGTCGACACCCCCTCGCCGCGGCTGTCTTGGATCGTCGAGAGCCCTGTCCGGGGCGACCGATCCACGGCTTTCCACGTCCTCGTCTCCTCCTCGCCTGAGCTTTTGCGGAGCGACATCGGCGATTTCTGGGACACGGGCATGACAGGGCCGGACGACGCGTCATCGCTCGAGTACGGCGGCGAGGCGCTCCTCAGCTGCGCCCGCTACTTCTGGAAGGTCCGGTGGTGGGACCGGGAGGGCCGCGCCAGCGCCTGGAGCGAGCCGACGTCCTTCGTGACGGGCTTTCTGAATCCCGGGGACTGGAAGCCGAGGTGGATCGCCGCGCGGAACGTGACCGAGTTCCGCTCCAAGGGGACGGTCCTTCTCGGCCACGCCGGCGCCGACGACACTCAGGCCTGCGCTGTCTACCTCCGCCGGGAATTCGCCCTCAAGGACAGGACCGCCCTGGCCATGATCTTCATTTCCGGACTCGGCCATTACGAGCTCCGTCTGAACGGGAAAAAGGTCGGGACAAGCGTTCTCGACCCCGGCTGGACGGATTACGGGAAGAAGGCCCTCTATGCCTCCTACGACGTGACCGGCCTCGTCCGCGACCAGAATGTGGTCGGCGTCATCCTCGGCAACGGTCGCCACACCCGGAGCTACGGGTATGACGCGCCCAAGCTCACCTGCCGCATCGAAGTCGAATATGAGAGCGGCGAGCGGGACGTCCTCTTCTCCGACGAGAGCTGGAGGACGTCAGGGGGGCCCCTCCAGGAGAACGGGATCTACTTCGGTGAGCGCACCGACGCCCGGATCCTCATCGACGGTTGGGATCAGCCCGGCTTCGACGACAGGACATGGGAGAAGGCCGCCCCGGCCGTCGGCTATCCCCTCGTCTCCCAGATGATGCCCCCGGTCCGGGTGACCGAGACACTGGCCCCGAGATCGGTCCGGCGAACGGCGGATGGGGCCTCGATCTTCGACTTCGGCCAGAATTTCTCCGGCTGGACGCGCCTCCATGTCGAGGGGCCGATGGGCGTCGAGGTCCGCCTCCGCCATGCGGAGCTCCTCAACGAGGACGGGACCCTCAACCTCGGGCCGAACGAGAACGCCGAGGCCACAGACGTCTATATCCTCCGCGGCGGTGGACCCGAGGTCTACGAGCCGAAGTTCACCTATCACGGCTTCCGCTACGTCGAGATGAGCGGATACCCGGGCGAGCCCGGCCCGGACGCCATCGAGGGACTCTTCGTCCACTCGGACGTCGAAAGGACGGGCGAGTTCCACTCCTCGAACGCGCTCATCGACCGCATCCATCGGAATGTTGTCTGGGGGCAGCTGTCGAACCTCATGAGTATCCCCACCGACTGCCCGCAACGCGACGAGCGCCACGGCTGGCTCGGCGACGCCCACCTCTCGGCCGAGGAGGCCGCCTTTAATTTCGACATGGCGGCCTTCTACACGAAATTCCTCGACGACATCCGGCTGGCCCAGAAGGAGGACGGGAGCCTTCCCGATGTCGTCCCGCCGTACCTTCCGCGTCTTTATCCCGCCGACCCGGCCTGGAGCTCGGCTTATGCCACGCTCGTCGAGCTCCTCTGGGACCACTACGGCGACCGCCGCGTCGTCGCCGCACATTACGCGAGCCTGAGGAAGTACGTCGACTTCCTCGGCCGCAGCGCCGACCGTAATATCATCCGCTCTCTGGGCAAGTACGGCGACTGGTGCCCGCCCGGCGGCATCGTGCCCAAGAAGACGCCCCTGGACCTGACCTCGACCTGGTACTACTATCATGATGTCCTCATCCTGGCCCGCCTGGCCGGCGTCCTCGGCCGCAACGAAGACGCTCAGCAGTACTCGCGGCTGGCCGTTTCGATCAAGTCGGCGTTCAACGACGTCTTCCTCGGCGAGTCCCAGTACGCGGCGGTGCGCGTTAGCCCTGTTGACACATACCCTAACCAGACGTCCAACGCCCTGCCCCTGTATTTGGACATGGTCCCCGAAGGCCATAAGGACAAGGTCGTGGCCAGCCTCCTTCAGAGCGTTGTCCGCCAGCAGGACTATCACGTCGACACGGGGATCCTGGGCACCCGCTACATCCTCGACGTCCTGACCGAAGCCGGCGAGGTGGAAACCGCCTTCCGTATGGCCACCCACAAGAGCTACCCCGGCTGGGGCTATATGCTGGCCGAGGACGCCACGACCCTGTGGGAACGGTGGGAGAAGCTGACCGGTCACGCGATGAACTCCCAGAACCATATCATGCTGGGCAGCATCGACGGTTGGTTCTATAGGGTCCTGGCCGGGCTCTCCCCTCTCCTGCCGGGGTGGAAGGCCGTCCGAGTCCGGCCCCATGTCCCCGGCGATCTCGCTTCCGTCGAGGCCCGGCTGGATACCGTCGCGGGCCGGGTCGCCGCGGCCTGGCAAAGGACAGACGAGACGTTCTCGCTCGAGGTCGCCATCCCGGCCGGTGCCACCGGCGAGGTCCACATCCCCCTGCTCTGGCACGGCTCCCGGATCTACGAATCAGGCCTGGTTCTCTGGCGGGCCGGGCGGGCCGTGGACACGGCGCCCGAGATCGCCCTGGCCGGAGATGACGGAAAGCGCGTCGTCTTCAAAGTCGGGAGCGGGGATTACAGGTTCGAGCTGAAAAAATAAAGGACCGTCAGTCCCGATACTTCGCGAACAACCGGGCCGCCTCCCCGTAGGCGGCGATGGTCGCGTCGATATCTTTTGCGCTGTGGGTCGCCGAGACGGCCCCTCCGCCATGGACGACGTTGACCCCGTTGACGAGGAGGGCCAGCTTCAGGAGCTCTTCCCTCATTCTCAGGTCCGACCGGCTGCCGTCGTGGATGTCCTCCGGCCGGTCGTAGGCGATTCCGGGGATACGAGGGAAGTGGGTCATGAACAGAGAGCTGCCCGGAACGACGGCGTTCCCGTCACCCGTGCAATGGGCCTCGATGCCGGCCTCAGCGAAGACGCGCTCGATACCGCGGCGCAGCCGCTCGCCGGCGCGGGCCAGCTTCGGATAGACTGTCGCCGCGTGGCCGGCCAAGTATCCGAGCATGACGAGGCCGGCCTTCATGTATTCCGAGTGCGCCGAGAACGTGCCGCCCTCGAAGTAGACACGGTCTCCGCCGCCGCGGCCTCGCTCGCACGTCTCCATGATGTCGGCGGGCCCGACGACCGCCGCGACCGCGTGTCCCCCGCCGATGATCTTCCCCAACGTCGTCAGGTCGGGCCGGATCCCGTAGAGCGTCTGGATGCCGCCAGGGCAGAACCGGTAGCCGGAGATGATCTCGTCGAAGATGAGAAGGATGCCGTGCTTCGTCGTCAGCGAGCGGGCCAGCTCGAGATATTCCTTCGAACCCGCGATGAATCCGCCGACGCCGAGGAAGGGCTCGACGATGAAACAGGCGATGCGGCCGCCGTGCTCGTCGATGACCTTCGTGAGGTCATCGCAATCGTTGAAGCGGGTGACCAAGGTCCGCCGGACGATGTCGTCGAGAAGCCCGGCCGACTCCCGCCCTTCAAACCCTTCGCCGGCGCGATACTTGACGCCCTTCAGCAGGTAGGGCGAAGCGCCGTGCCAGCCGCCGCCGACCTTGAGGACATGGTCCCGTCCCGTCAATCCCTGGGCCATCATGACCGCGTACATCGTGGCCAGCGTGCCCGAGGTCGTGAAGCGGACCTTGGCGTCGCGGCCGCCGAGCCCGCGGACGAGGGCCTCGGCGAGCTCGATCTGGTGACCGGCTTCAAAGCCCGTGTGGAGGGCGCCGCGCTCAAGGCAGGAGGCGATCCGGCTCCGGACGAGCCGGGGGTTGTGGCCGAGAATGTTGGCGTAATGCCCCTGCCAATAGTCGATGTACGTATTTCCGTCGACATCCCGGACATGGGAGCCGTCCGCCGAAGCGGCGAAAAAAGGATGCGGGCGCCACAGCCGGATGGTATGGCTGCCGCCGGCGATCATGACCTTCCGGGCCCGGCGGAAGATGGCCCGGCTCCGGGCCGTTTTCTTCTCGTACTCCCGGACCAGATGGCCGCGGAGCCTGTCGAAACCTGTCATGGGTCCTCTTTTTTATCCCCCATTTAATCCCTGCGCCTGGCCAAAGTCAACCAAAATCCGGTTGACCGGACTCGTATCCTAAGGTAAAATAGGTATTTCCGGAGCGAAACGAGCAGACCATGGCCGCCCTCAAGAATAAGAAGACCAACCGGGCCTGCGTCATCGGCCTCGATGGCGTGCCCTACGGCATGATCGTCGAGCTGGCCCGCCGCGGTGTCATGTCGACCATGGCCCGGCTCATGGACATCGGCAAGATCCACCAGATGAAAGCCAGCCTGCCAGAGATCTCCTCGGTGTCTTGGACGGACTTCATGACCGGGGCCAACGCCGGCGACCACGGCATCTTCGGCTTCACCGACTTCAAGCCCCGCTCCTACAGCGTCCGCTACCCCAACTTCCTCGACGTCAAAGCCCCGACGATCTGGGACAAGCTTGGGGCCAAGGGCAAGAAGAGCGTCATCATCAACCAGCCCGCGACCTATCCCGCCCGCAAGATCGACGGCGTCCTCATTTCGGGCTTCGTCGCGCTGGAGCTCGCCAAGGCGGTCTGGCCGATGAGCTACCGGGCAGCCCTGGAGCAGATGGGGTACCAGATCGACGTCGACATCCTCAAGTGCCGCGAAAGCCCGGAGGTCCTCTGGCTGGAACTCAGCAAGACCATGGCCGGCGGCCAGAAGGCCCTGAACTTCTTCTGGGAAGAGGGTTGGGACTACTTCGAGTACGTCGTCACCGGAACCGACCGGCTCCATCATTTCCTGTGGCAGGCCTACGAGGACCCGACCCATCCCTCGCACCAGAACTTCCTCGATTTCTACCGGCACATCGACAGGCTCATCGGCAAGATCTTCGCCGCCTACCACAAGCTGACCAACAGCTACACCGGATTCTATATCCTGTCCGACCACGGTTTTACGGGCATCACGCAGGAAGTCTACCTCAACGCCTGGCTCGAGAAGAACGGCTATCTGCGGTTCCTCAAGCCCGAACCCGAATCGCTCGAGGACATCCACGGTCGCACCCGGGCCTTCGCCCTCGACCCCAACCGGATCTACCTCAATTACAGGAACAAGTTCCCCAAGGGCACCGTCGAGCGGTCGGCCCGGAAGGCCCTCAGGGAGGAGATCTCCGGGAAATTGGCCAAGCTCGAATACCAAGGCCGCCGCGTCGTCCGCGAGGTCTTTTTCGCCGACCACGTCTACTCCGGACCGCAAGCCGCCAAGGGGCCGGACCTCATCGTCGTCGGCGAACCAGGATTCGACATGAAGGGTTCGGTCAAGAAGAAGGAGATCTTCGGCCGGTCGGGTTTGCAGGGCATGCACACCTGGGACGACGCCTTCTTCTGGGCCGCGGAGGACCATGGCGACGACCTCAAGATCGCGGACGTCGCCCCGATCATTCTGAAGAATTTCTGATGAAGAGAGCCGGCCTCCTCATCGCGCTGACGCTGGGTCTCGCCCTCGCCCCTCCCCTTGCCGCCTATATCGGCCCCGGCGCCGGCTTCGCCTTCCTGTCCTCGTTCCTCGTCCTCTTCCTGACCTTCCTTTTGGCCCTGCTCTCCTTTCTGTCCTGGCCCTTCCGGTTCGTCTGGAAAGCGCTGCGCGGCCAGCGCGCCTACAGGAAAGGCCCCATCGATCGCCTCGTCGTCCTGGGGCTCGACGGCATGGAACCGACCCTGGCCGAGAAGCTCATGGCCGAGGGCAAGCTTCCGAACCTGGCCCGGCTGAAGAAGGACGGGACCTACTCCCGCCTCCGGACGACGACGCCGGCCATCTCCCCGGTGGCCTGGTCGTCGTTCATGACCGGCTCGGAGCCGTCCAAGCACAACATCTTCGACTTTCTCAGCCGCGACCCGCGGACCTATCTCCCCGACCTTTCTTCGGCCCGGATCGGCAAGCCCAAACGGACCCTGGCCCTGGGCAAGTATCTCCTCCCCCTGTCCAAGCCCGAGATCAGGGGCATGAGGAAGAGCGTCCCCTTCTGGAAGATCCTCGGTGACAAGGGCATCGCGTCGACGGTCCTCAGAGTGCCCATCACCTTCCCGCCCGAGAAGTTCAAGGGCCACATGCTGTCCGGCATGTGCGCCCCCGATCTCAAGGGCAGCCAGGGGACGTTCGCCTTCTTCACCGAGGACGCGGACATGGTCCGCAAACGCGAAGGCGGCGTCGCCGTCCTCGTCCGCCGCGAAGGTACGGTCATCCGGACCGTGCTCTCCGGCCCCGAGAACTCGATGCTCAAGAAGCCGGAGGAGATCCTCCTGCCCTTGGCCATCACCATCGACACGAAGGCCGGCGGGGCTTGGCTAGCCCTCGAAGGTCAGAAGAAATTCTTCCTCAAGGAAAAAACGTTCAGCCCCTGGATCCCGCTGACGTTCAGGCCCGGCCTCGGCATGAAGATCCGGGGCACCTGCCGCTTCCGCATCGCCTCCCTCGAGCCCAAGTTCGAGATGTACGTGACCCCTCTCAACATCGACCCCGAGAAGCCCGCCCTGCCGATCTCGCACCCCTTCATCTATTCCGTCTACCTGGCCAAGCTCCTCGGCCGCTTCATAACGCTCGGCGAGGCCAACGACACCTGGGCCCTCAATGAAGGCGCGCTCGACGAGCGGGCCTTCCTCGAGCTGACCTACGCGAACCACGCCGAGTGGGAGGCCATGCTCCAGAACGCCCTGAAGAAGACGCCGCGGGGCGTCGTGGTCATCGTCTTCGAGACGACCGACAGCATCCAACACATGTTCTTCCGCTACCTCGACAAGGACCATCCGGCGCTCAAGTCCGCCCCGGCCGTGATGAGCGCCGCGGTCATCGAGGAGCTCTATGCGAAGATGGACGAACTCGTCGGAAGGGTGGCAGCGGGGCTCGGAGAGAACGGCGCGCTCTTCGTCATGTCCGACCACGGCTTCAAGTCCTTCCGGCGGGGCGTCAACCTTAACTCCTGGCTCCGCCAGAACGGCTATCTCCACCTCGCCCCGGGCAAGGCCGAAAGCGGCGAATGGTTCAAGGACGTCGACTGGACGAGGACGAAGGCCTATGGCCTCGGACTCGGCGGCCTCTATATCAACCTCAAAGGCCGCGAAGCCCAAGGCATCGTCGGCCCGGGGGCCGAGGCCGCCGCCCTGAAAACCGAACTCGCCGGTAAGCTCGCCGCGCTGAAAGACGGGCCGGGCGGGCCCGCAGCGATCACGCATGTTTACGACCGCGACGCTGTCTACGCCGGTCCGTACAAGGACAACGCGCCCGACCTCATCATCGGCTATAACGAAGGCTACCGGGCCTCGTGGGACGGCGTCACGGGCATCGTCGATGACGTCGTCATCGAGGACAACACCAAGGCCTGGAGCGGCGATCACTGCATCGATCCCGCGCTCGTGCCCGGGGTCCTCTTCTCCAATCTCAAGATCAAGCGGACCGGCCCGTCGATCATGGACGTCGCGCCGACCGTCCTGGAGCTCTTCGGGATCGCGCCGCCGGCCCACATGGACGGGCGCGGTCTTGTCGACGTCGCCACGCTCTCCGGCGCGAAACAGGGGAAGTCCTCATGAGCAAGACCCAAAGAGCGGCCCTCAGCCGCAGAGAATTTCTCAAGGCCGGCGTGGCCGCCTCCGCGGCCCTCGGCCTCCACGGCGCGGCCCGCTTTGCTCCTAAGATCTACGGCAAGTCCCGGTCGACGAAGAAGATGATCATCCTCGGTATCGACGGGCTCGACCCGAAGCTGACGCGGCGATGGATCGATGAAGGACGGATGCCGGCTTTCCGCAAGCTCCTCGAGGCCGGTGGCGATTTCCGGCCGCTCGGGACGAGCCTCCCGCCCCAATCCCCCGTCGCCTGGTCGAACTTTATCACCGGCATGGACCCCGGCGGCCACGGCATCTTCGACTTTTTCAACCGCGACCCGAAGACCTATATCCCTGTCTTTTCGGCGACCGAGACGTCCGGGGGTTCCAGGACCATCCGCATCGGCAAGACCGTCATCCCTCTTTCGGGGGGGGAGATCCGCAACCTCCGCAAGGGACGCGCCTTCTGGCAGCTCCTCGAGGAGGCCGAGATCCCGGCGACGGTCTTCAAGATGCCGTCCAACTACCCGCCCGTCGCGTCGAAACAAAAGACGCTCTCCGGCATGAACACGCCCGACCTCAAGGGTTCCTATGGCATCTTCAGCTACTACACGAACGAGACGACGACGATCACCCAGGAGGCCGGAGGCGGCGGTCGCGTCTATGATGTCGATGTCGTCGGCAACCGCGTCGAGGCCGAGCTCCCCGGCCCCGTGAACAGCTTCCGGACGGATGCCCCGGAAACGACCGTCCCCTTCCAGGTCTTCATCGATCCCTCGAACGCCGCGGCCAAGATCGTCATCCAGGGCCGTGAGTTCATCCTCAAGGAGGGCGAGTGGAGCGGCTGGACGCACGTCCATTTCAACCTCATCCCGACCCAGAGCGTCCACGGGATTTGCCTCTTCTACCTCAAAGAAGTCCGGCCCAAGTTCAAGCTCTATGTCTCGCCCATCCACATGGATCCGGCCCATCCGGCCCTGCCCATCTCGACCCCCGAATCCTATGCCCGCCAGCTCGAACGGCGTTTCGGGCCCTTCTTCACCAAGGGCCTCCCGGCCGATACGAGCGCCCTCGATAACGGCGTCCTCGACGAAGAGGAGTTCCTCGAGCTCGACGCCATGATCTACGAGGAGAGCATGACCATGCTCGAGTACGAGCTCGGCCGGTTCGACGAAGGCCTGTTGTTCTATTATTTCTCCAACGCCGACCAGCGCCAGCACATGTTCTGGCGCCTGACCGACCCCGGCCATCCGGCCTATGACGAGAAGCTCGCCGCCCGTTACGGCGATGTCATCGCCCGGACATACGGAGAAATGGACCGGGCGCTCGACGCCGCCTTGAAGAAAGCCGATAAGGACACGATCGTCCTGGTCATGTCCGACCATGGCTTCAACGCTTTCCGGCGCGGCTTCAACCTCAACACCTGGCTCCTCCAGCAGGGCTATCATCGGCTCAAAAGACCCTGGAGGCAGGAGGAATCGGCCCTGTTCGACAATACCGACTGGTCCAAGACCCGGGCCTACGGCATGGGGCTCAACGGCCTGTTCATCAACGAAAAGGGCCGTGAGAGCGAGGGCACCGTCGCCGACGGACCGGACAAGGACAACCTCGTCCGCGAGATCGCCGGGAAGCTCGAGGCGCTGACAGACCCGCTGACCGGCGAACATCCGGTCCTTCGGGCCTTCGTCTCCAAGGACACCTACCGCGGGAAGAACCTGGAAACGGCCCCCGATATCGTCCTCGGCTTCAACCGCGGCTACAGGATCTCCTGGCAGTCACCGCTCGGGGGATTCCCCAAAGAGGTCCTGGAGGACAACGCCCAAAAGTGGAGCGGAGACCACATGTCCGCCCCCGAGGTTCTGCCCGGCATCGCCGTCTGCAATCACAAGTTCACGACCGAATCCCCGGCCCTCTACGACCTGACGGCCTCCGTCCTCGGCGTCTTCGGCGTCGAGAAGCCCAAGGACATGATCGGCCGGAACGTCCTCGAATAACTCCGGAGTCGGAAGGAGAACCGTATGGCCAGCGCGAAAGTCAAGATCGACAGCGCCCTCCTCGACAAGGTCAAGAAGTACGCCGAGATGTCCGGCTACTCCTCGGCCGAAGAGTTCATCACCCACTGCCTCGAAAAGGAGATCGCCAAGATCGAGGAGGCGGATTCCGAGGAGGAGATCAAGAAGAAGCTCAAGGGGCTAGGCTATATCGGCTAGGGCCATGTCCATCGTCAACTTCGTCTTTGGCTGGGTCGTCGGCCTCATGCTGCTCCCCTTCAGGGACATGTCGCCCTGGTTTGGGATGACGGCCGTGTCGCTCCTGACGGCCCTGCTCATGCTCGAGGTCTACAAGCTCACGTCCAACCAGGCGGCCATCCGCCGGGCCAAGGACCGGATCAAGGCCCACCTCCTCGAGATGCGGCTCTACAAGGACAACATGCGGGTCACTCTGGCCGCCCAAGGGGCCATCGTCAAGGCCAACCTGGCCTACATGGGCGCCAACCTTAAGCCCTTGGCGGTCATGATCGTGCCGCTTGTCCTCATCCTGGCTCAGCTCAGCCTGTGGTACGACCGGGCCCCGCTCCGGCCTGGGGAGGAAGTCCTGGTCAAGGCCGGACTCGAAGCGACGGCCGATCCCGTGGCCCTCGGCCTCGAGCTCGAAACGCCGCCCGGCCTCGAGATCACGGCGCCGGCCGTGCGCATCCCCGACGGGCACGAAGTCGTCTGGAGGGTCAAGGCCCTGTCCCCAGGCTCGGGAAGCCTTCATCTGCGGACGGGCGGCCGGACGATCGAGAAATCCGTGGTCGTCGGCGGGCGTCACTTGACCAAGGTCTCGGCCCTGGCCTCGCGCGGGTCGTTCTGGAAGCAAGTCCTCTATCCGGGCGAACCGCCGCTTCCGTCCGAAACGCCCGTCCGGTCCTTCGAAGTCGTCTATCCCGCCAAGACCCTGACCGCCTTTGGCGTCAATATTCACTGGCTCATCGCTTACCTCGTCCTGTCGATCGCCTTCGGCTTCGCCCTGAAGGGCGTGTTCAAGGTCGAGATCTGATCACCGACGCGAGAGAGGGTTCCCATGCACATTGACATATTCAAAATGGAGCGCATGCAATCGACCTGGGAGAACGTTGTCGACTACAACCTGTCCGAAAGCGGCGTCCACCCGCTGAACCTCAAGGAGCTTCTGACCCCGGCCGAGATCGAGTCCCTGACCGAGGTCGAGCTGGGTTACACCCAGACGAACGGCACGAGCGGTCTTCGCGAACAGATCGCCCGCCTCTACCCCGGCATCGGCTTGGAGCAGATCCTGGCCACGGCCGGCTCCTCGGAGGCGAATTTCCTGCTCATGTGGAGCCTCATCGAACCCGGTGACGAGGTCCTGTTCGAGCTCCCCAACTACATGCAGATGGGCGGCCTCATGCGGGCCTTCGGCGCCAAGGTCAAGACATTCCCTCTTCGCGAGAGCCTGGGCTGGCAGCCCGACCTCGACGAGATGCGCCGGCTGATCACGCCGAAGACGAAGCTCATCGCCCTGACCAATCCTAACAACCCGACGGGCGCCGTCCTCGACCCGGAGATCATGAAAGGGATCGTCGACCTCGCCGCGTCGGTCGGGGCCTGGATACTAGCCGACGAGGTCTATCAGGGCGCCGAGCTCTCGGGCGTTGCCACTCCCAGCTTTTGGGGACGGTGGGAGAAGACCCTTGTCGTCAACGGCCTGTCCAAGGCCTACGGGCTCCCCGGTCTGAGGATGGGCTGGATCATCGGCCCTGAGGAGGTCGTCAAGCGGACCTGGCCGTACCACGATTACACGACGATCTCCCCGTCGGCCCTGAGCGACCGGCTGGCCTCGATCGCCCTGGCGCCAGGGACGCGGGCACGGATCCTGGCGCGGACGCGCGGAATCCTCAATGCCAACTTCCCCATCCTCGAAACCTGGCTCAAAGACCACGGCGGGCTGTTCAGCTTCCACCCGCCGCGGGCCGGGGCCATCTGCTTTGCCCGCTACAGTCTTTCGGTCAACTCGACCGAGCTCGTCGAGCGCTTCATCCGCGAGAAGAGCGTCCTCGTCGTGCCCGGCGACCATTTCGAGACGGACGGCTATCTCCGTTTCGGCTACGGGCCGGAAAAGGGCTATCTCTTGAGGGCCTTGGGTCGGATCGACGAAGTACTTAAAAAAATCGCCTAATCGTGATAAGATACCGCATCCATTCCCGAGAGGAATGAGTTAAGAGGAATAGGACCATAGGAGGCCGCATATGAAGAGAATCAGGACCATGACTCCCCTCGTCATCTTGTTCATCCTGGCCGTCACCGTCGCGTCGTACGCCCAGCAGGCGAACAAGATCGGCATCATCAATTCCCAGAAAGCGTTCGAGACCTCGGCCGAGGGCAAGAAGGCCCTGACCCAGCTGACGGACCGCGAGAACAAGATCAAGACCGACCTTCAGAAGATGGACGATGCCATCCGGCTCCTCGAGAACCGGATGAACACGGGCCGCCTGACGATGACCAACGAGGCCCTCTTGGCCCTCCAGGCCGACATCGACAAGAAGACGACCGAGCGGAAGCGCTATGAAGAGGACGCCGCGAGGGACGCCCAGCAGCTTTCGGCCAACCTTATCCAGAAGATCAGGGTCGAGATGGTCACGGTCATCGAGAACCTGGCCAAGGAACGTGGCCTCGAGCTCGTTCTCGACACGGCCACGAGCGGTGTCATCACGGCCAGCCCGGCGATCGACATCACTGACGAAGTCGTCCGCCGCTACGACCAATCGAAGACGGCGACCCCCCCGGCCAAGAAGTAACACACCCCGTCCGAACGGATCACGGGGAGAAAGGGCGGCCGTTCTCCCCGTATTTTTGGCGAGTTCTTCAAGATATTTCTTAAGAACTCGGCTCCGGTTCGCTCCGCCGCGCTATTGGTGGTCCGCTTCGTGAACTCCGCTCCCCGCCGGTCTGGACGAAATCGATCCTGATGCGGACGACCTCGGCCCGGCTGCCGATGCGGACGGGCGGTCCCCAGGTTCCCGCTCCGCTTGTGACATAGTACTGCGTCTCGCCCTTCCGGAGATATCCCCAGTTGAGCTCGTAGATCAACCCGTTGATGAGGCCGATCGGGAACATCTGACCGTCATGGGTATGGCCTGAGATCTGGAGGGCGACCCCGGCCTCCGCCGCTTCCTCGAGGTGGATCGGCTGGTGGTCGAGGACGATGACCGGAAGGTCCGCCCGAACGCCGCTCCCGGACAGGATCCCCCCGATGGACAGCCTTCTCTCCTGGGCGCCGAGCGAGCTTGGGTCCCTTCTCCCGGCGAGGATGAACGCGTCGTCCACCTCGGCCGCTTCGTCCTGGAGAACGGTGATGCCGCAGGCGCGAAGGCAAGCCAGGTTCCTTTCGAGGCCGCTGAAGAATTCATGGTTCCCCGGGCAGGCGAACAGGCCGAGGGGCGCCCTGAGCCGGCGCATGATGCCGCCAAGCTTCGCTTCGATCGCTTCGGTCACGGTCTCGTCGACGATGTCCCCCGCAAAGAGGACGATGTCGGGCTCGAGGGCGTTGATGCGCCCGACGACCTTCTCGAGCCGGGAAGGACCGACGAGGGCGCCGAGGTGGAGATCGGAGACCGCGACCGCGTTCAGATGACCGGCGGTGCCCGCCTTGGCCGGGACGCGGAGGTCGAGGTCGACCGTCCTCAGGCGGGTGGCGTTCCAGGCCCCCCAGGCGACGGTCAGGGCCACGATGCCAGCAACGGCCGCGAATACGATGGGCCCGGTCCTCGCCCCCGCGGCAAACAGGCTTTTCGGCAAGAATGGAAGGAACGCGTTGATCAGGCGGACGAAGTCGACGGCGAGGACGGCCATGAAGGCGTAGAGCATGACCGCCAAATGGAACGTCCCCACCTCCACCAGGACCGATGTCGGCCAGCCTCTGGAAAAATTCATGAGGATGCGGCCTAAGGGGAAGGCTACGGCCAAGCCGATAAATAGGATGAGAAAAGCGCGGCGGGCGCCGGGGCACGACGCCAGGGCTTGGGCGCCGCGCCGGACGATATAGAAGTTTACGAGGCCATAGACGGACAAGGCCACGGCCAGGAAGACGATCATCGTTCGGCCTTTCAATCCAGCGGGACCCTATTAAAGGCCGCGATCTCGTCGAAGGACTTCCGGGGCGGCTCGCGGGGGGGCCGCTTCTCGGCATAGCCGACCGGCATCAGGGCCACGACCTTGAGCTTGCGGGGGATGTTCAGGACCTTACGGACATGGCGACGGCTGAACCAGCCCATCCAGCACGTGGCCAGGCCCAGCTCCTCGGCCTGAAGGACGATATGCTCGCCGGCGATGCCCATGTCGACGTAGAAGTAGGGCACCCTCTGCATCCGGCCCCCGAGATGGTGGGCGACGAAGTCGCGCCGGGCCAGCAGGACGAGAAGAACCGGCGCCTGCGCGGCGAACCTCGATCCCCGGTAGATGCCGGAGAAGGCCTCCGATGCGAGCCGACCCTTGAGCTGGGGCTCGTCGACGATGACGAACCGCCACGGCTGCACGTTGTGGGCGGACGGGGCGATCCGGGCCGCTTCGAGGCAGGCCCTGAGCTTCTCCGGCTCCACCGGCGTCGCAGCAAAACGGCGGATGGACCGCCGGCCGCGGATGATCCTCTGGAATGGCGTCGGTTCGAGAGGCGCGCCTGCGTCCGCTATGACCGTCATCGTCACCTCCCCGTCCCTACTTGATGAGAATGAGCTCGGTCTGGCGCCTGTCCAGGAAGAACGACCCGGAGCGGGTGAAGGCGGCGTCCTGCTCGAGCGCGATCTGGACGTCCTGTCCGTCCCACTCGGGCACGGCGGCCTTGACGTTGAGCTCGATCGAAAAGACCGTGTCGAAAAAGAGCGGGTAGTCGCCCGGCCCCGGGACTCCCTCCTGCCTATCCCAGAGCCCTATCGTCGGGCCGGCGGCGTGACCGTGGACGCCGAGGGGGTGCGTGTAGATGCTCGGCCTGAGGCCTTCGTCCTTGGCCCGCGCGAGGGCCGCGGCAAGGACCTGGTTCCCCGTCAGCCCTTCCTTCATCTCCCCGAGAAGGATGTCCTGCAGGCGGTTGCCTTGGGCCAGCGCGTCCTTCAACCCCCGCGGGGCATCGCTCTCCCCTGTCTGAAGGACATAGGCATGCTGCTGCGTGTCGGTGTTGAGCTTCAAATAATTGATGCCGAAATCACAATGAAGGAGGTCGCCGCGATGGATGACGGGGCTGTCCTTGTAGGGGCTCGATTTGGGCCGCTGAATGGATATCCCGGGATCGAACCAGGTCGTCTGGCCAAGCGCCCGGACCTTCTCCCACATCCACCACTCGACGTCGGAGGTCGTCGTGATCCCGGGCGTGATGACGGCCGAGGAGAAGGCCTCGGCGATGATGGCGTGGGCGATGGCGGCGATGGGGTGATAGACCTCGAGTTCTTCGGGCAGGCGACGCTCCAGCCAGCCCACGGCCAGCCGCTCGGCCCCGACGAGGCGCTTGGCATCATCGGCTCCCAAGGCCTGGACAAGGCGTCTTTTCAGGGACGCGCTGAGGCCGTCGCCGAAGGCAAAGACGTCCGATTCGTCGATGCCGATCCGCTTGGGGCCCCGCTCCTTGACGGCCCGGGATAGCGTCTCCCACTGGTCCTCCTGGTTCGCTTTCCAAACGGTCGGGAAGAGGCTGCCGATGCCGTAACGGTTGACAGAGAACCTTTCGACGCCCTTCTCGCCCCCGCGATCGAACATGACGAGCATCGTCAAGCGGCGGGCCGAAAGGCTGGCGAAAGGCACGAGCGAAAGGTAGACAGGGTCTTCATTGTATTCCTGGCAGATGACGAGCCACATGTCGATCTTCTCGCGCCTCATGAGCTCGGGCAGAAGCCTGTCCAGCCGCGCCGAGAGCCAACCGTCGTAGACCGTGGCCTGCGCCTTGAGGCCGAGAACGGCGGGAACGTTGGCCGCCTCCGCGGCCGGAATGGATGTGGCGACAAGAAGCATGGCCGTGATGATCATATTGCGGATCTGAAGCGACATGCGGTGGCTCCTTTCGTTCCGTGCGTCAGCGGCCCCGAGCCTCTAAAATTATAACAAAACGCTGCTCCCGGCAACCGGGGACTTGTGGCGGTCCTACGGGACCCCTCCCCCTTCCCGGCCTGACATTGCCCGGGAAAGGCCAAAGGTGGTATAGTCCAACCGAGGAACTATCGGGGGCGAGAAACCGTACTCCGATAGAGACCCTCAAGGAGGTTCCGACCATGAAAAAAGCGACGACTCTCAGCCTGGTCCTGCTTCTGGCGGCCGTTTTTTCGTCTTGCACGCCGGCAACAGGCGTCAAGTCGGGGGCCGCAGCGGGCGAAGCCCTGATCAAGATGCTGCCCAAGTCCGCGACCGGCATCGTGGCCGTCGACGTCGCCCGCGCCATGAGCACCGACGCGGCCATGAAGGCGCTCCAGGATCCCAAGGCCAAAGAAAAATACGATGAGTTCGTGAAAATGAGCGGCATCGACCCGATGAAGGACGTCTCCTATTTCGGGTTCGGCCTCAGCGGCATGCCGACGGCGGCGGCCCCCGAGGGAGACGGCGGCTTCATCGTCACCCTGAATTACGACAAGGCCAAGATCCAGGGCCTGATCAAAGAAAAGGCCCCCGAAGCCAAAGAGACGCTTTATAACGGCGTGACCGTCTATTCCAATTTGGACGGCGGCAAGGCCAAGCAGACGACCCAGGCCGCCTTCCTCGACGGCTCCCACATCGTCCTCGGCAGCGAAAAGGGGGTCAGGGGCATCATCGACGTCCACCAGAAGAAAGCGGAATCCCTGGCCAAGAACGCCGAGATGGCCGCTATCCTCAAGAAGGTCGATAAATCCGGATTCGCGTGGGGAGCCTTCGCCATTCCCCAGGACCTTATTAAGAAAGGCATAGGATCCAACCCGCAGATGAAGGTCCTCGAAGGGGTCACGGCCTTGACCATGGCCTTCGACTACAAGATGACCGATTTCGTCGCCGATATCCGGACGATCGGCGGCACCAAGGAGCAGAACGCCAATCTGGCTTCGATGCTCAACGGCTTCAAAGCCATGGGCGCGATGTTCGGGGCTCAGGAGCCGGCGCTGGGCGAGCTTCTGAACGGGATCGCGATCAGCTCCGGGGAGGATTTCACCCGGCTCTCGATCAACGTCTCCCAGGACGTCATGGACAAGCTCGGCAAGCTCGCCCAATCCAAGGCCGGCGACTTCATGAAGCCCAAGAAGGACGGGACGCCGGAGGAGAAGAAATAGGGGCGCTTGGCCCTATTCTTCGTAGAGATACTCTTTCATCCGGAAGAACCCGCAGGCCAGCGCGAGGAGCGCGGCCGTGATCACGATCAGGATCATAATGGCCGCCAGGGGCTTCGTGGGCTCGAGCCGGAAGAGCAGGAGCGCGACCCCCCTCCCTCCGCTGACGCTCGTCGGACGGTAGGGCAGAAGCGATTTCAGGTAGTGGACGATGGAGAGCTTCTGCGTCGAGCCCGGAAAATACTGGATGACGTTCTCCCACCCGAAACCGAAGACCATACCGACGATGATGGCCCGCTTGAGGACCGCGCCAAGAAAGGTGAAAAAGGCCGTGTAGGCCAGGGTCCCGAGGCCGAGGACGCCCAGGTAGCGGAAAAAGGTCGTGTAAAGATCCGGGTCCGAGAGCCGGGCGGCGTTCATAATGAAATAGGACAGGGCCAAGCTGATGCCAACCATCGCGAACATGAGGACCGCGTAGGCCGCGGACTTGCCGAGGACGACCGCCGGCTTGGGGATGGGCCGGGTGATGAGATAGGTCAGCGTCCGGTTCTCGACCTCTTCCGCCGTGACCGACGTGCCGTAGAAGAGGGCCAGGATGACGATGTAGAACTGCAGAAAGAACACCATCAGGATCTCGGTGAAGACCGCGGCCATGAGGCCGCTCCGGCCGTGCAGGACGATGCGGACGATGATGGCCAGGGCGACCGGGATGAGGCCGAGGATGGCGAAGACCCGTGTCTTGCCGGTCTTCCGGCCGAGGAACGAGAAGAACCCGAAGACCTGACGGACGGCGCTCGCTCCGGTCATGTCACTTCCCCACCAGGTACTCGAAGACCGCCTGAAGGTTGTCGTCCGGCGAGGAGATCTCTTCGACCGCGAGCCCGGCCTCGAGGACGACGCCGGTCAGGCGGCTGAAAAATTCGTCCCGCCTATGTGTTTCGACGACGAGCGTCCGGCCGTCGCCGCCGAAGGTCATCTTCTGGATGGACCGGTCGCCGACGAACCGCGCGGCCAGGGCCCGGGGATCGCTCGAGCGCACCGAGATCTGGTGCGGATGGGCCTCGATGAGCTCGCGGATATAGGGGATGTCGCCCTGGGCCAGGATCTTGCCCTGGTGGATGAGGACGATCCGTGAGGTCAGGGCCTCGATCTCCGGCAGGACATGGCTCGAGACGAGCACGGTCCGTCCCTGTCTCTTGAAATCCTTGATGAGCTTGATGAGCTTACGCTTCCCCAGAGGATCGAGCCCGCTGAGCGGCTCGTCGAGGATGAGGATGTCCGGGTCGTGGGCGACGGCCTGGGCGAACTTGACCCTCTGCCGCATGCCCCGGCTGTAGCCGCGAATGAGGCGGTCCTTGTCGGCCGTGAGGTCGACGACATCCAGGGCCCGGGCCGCCCGCTCCCTGATCTCGGACCGCGTGTAACCATAGAACCGGAGCAGCCCGGTGATGAACTCCCAACCTGTGACGTCCTCGTAGAAGACGTCCTGCTCGGGGCAGAACCCGATGCCCTGATAGACCTCGGGGTTGTTCCAAACCCTTTGACCACGGACGGTCACGCGGCCGATGGCGGGCTTCATCTGCCCGGTGATGAGTTTCATGAACGTCGATTTGCCGGCGCCGTTGGGACCGAGCAACCCCGTAATGCCCTCCTCGATCTCGAGGCTCACGTCGTTGAGACCGAGAATGTTGCCGTACCACTTGGACAGGTTGGAGGCGGCGATGACGGCGGTCACTTGATCACCTCGACGCTGCGGGTCTTCCGGTTCAGCACGGCCGCGGAGAGGACGCAGACACCGGCCAGGACGGCGAACGACCACACCGCCGGGAAGGCGTGGGGCAGCTTTTGACCGAAGATGAAGGCCCCGGTCTGTTGGAGGTTCGCGGGGATCGAGAAGAGGGCCATATACGGGGTCTTGAAGATGCCGTTGAGGATGCCGAAGAGTACAGTGGAGAAGATGTAGGTTCCGAAGTTCAGGACAAAGACGTACCGGGAGTTCTTGCTGAGGGCCGACATGAGGAGGACATAGAACCCGAAGAAGACCGTCAGCAGCGCCGACGAACCGAGGACGGACAGGGGGAGCAAGGGATATTGGAGGAAGAACTTGAAGCTGCCGGCGAAGACCAGCTTGAAGACGATGAGAAGAAGTCCGGGCAGGGCCGTCAGGATGAGGACGAAGAAGGAGATGACCGACATCTTCCCGATGAGATAGTCCTTTTTGCCGAGGGGCCGGGAAAAGTAGAGCTGGAGGGAGTTGTGCTTGAGGTCGTCGGCGATGAGCCCGCCCGCGCCATAGGCCAGAACGAGGACGATCATGAAGAGCAGCCCCTCGTTCGTGAAATAGGTGCTGAAGTACTTCGGGCCGATGTTGAGGAGGCGGTCGCTGCCCTGGATCAACGATTTGAAGTCCTCGAGCCGCTCGGAGATATAGAGACCGACGAGAAAGACGATCGCCGGGACGAACGCGCCGGCGAAGATGAACTTGAACCGCTTTTTGCGGAAGGCCAGCAGGATCCCCGTCCGGGCGATGGGCCACCAGGGGAACCGGCGCTCGACGAGCTGGCCGTCCCAATGACTGTAGCCTTTTTCGCGGACGGTGGCCATCAATCCACTCCCACGGCGCCGGCGAAGAGATCCTCGAGGGAAGTCCGGCTCTTGACGAAATAGCGCAACTGGGCGCCCGTCCGGCCGGCCGCCCGGAAGATATCCATGGGGTCCGACGCCTCGGGCATGTAGACCTTGATGAGGCCGTCCTCCATCTCGTCGACGCGGCTGCCCCCGCTTTCAAGGTCCTTGCGGAAGGCGGCGCCATCGCCCTTGATCCGGAGCTCGTACAGGCTGTAGTGGATGGCCCGGAGGTCGGCCATCCGGCCTTCGGCGGCGAGCCGCCCCTTGTTGAGGATGACGACGGTCTCGCAGAGCGATTCGATATCGTCAAGGATGTGCGAGGACAAGAGGACCTGGATGGACTTGTGGACCGAGATGTCCCGGATGAGCTCGAGCACCTCGGCCCGCCCGGTCGGATCGAGGTTCGAGGTCGGCTCGTCGAGGAAGAGGATCTGGGGATCGTGGACGAGGGCCTGGGCCAGCTTGAGGCGCTGTTTCATGCCCGCGGAATACGTGTCGAGAAGCCGGTAGCGGGACTCGCCGAGGCCGACATAGAAGAGGACCTCGTGGGCCCGCTTCATGGCCTCCTGGCGGGGCATGCCGGACAACTCGCCGAAATACGATGTGAAGGTGACGGCGTCCATGCCGGCGACGAAACAGTCGCTCTCGGGCATGTAGCCGACCGAGCGGCGGATCATGGCCTGCCCGCGGCGGATGTCATAGCCGAGGACCGTTCCCTCTCCGCGCGCCGGGACGAGGAAGCCAAGGAGGATACGGAGGAGCGTGCTCTTGCCGGCCCCGTTGGGCCCGAGGAGACCCACGGCTCCTTCGCCGAGGCGCATCGTCACACCGTCCAGGGCGACGATCTTGCCGTAGCAGAAGCTCAGGTCATTGACTTCGATGCTCATCGGAGGCGCTAGTTTATTCTCAATGGTATACGGGGCGCAAGCGGAATTGTTCCCTCCTTTCGCCCCCCCACAAGAGTTTGTTATAATCCCGGTGAACCACCCCGAAAGGAGCCGCCATGACCGCTAAGCCAACCCGGATCGCTTCATTTCTTCTCTTGGGGATCCTGACCCTCGCCGGCCTCGGCGCCGCCGCCCAGGGCGCGGGGACCAAGCCCATCGGCTTCGACGATTTCATCCGCGTCAAGCGGGTGACCGACCTTCAGCTTTCGCCCGACGGGACGACGATCGCTTTCGTCGTCACGGTCATGGACAAGGCCGCCAACCGCGGCGCCAGCGACATCTGGCTCGTGCCGGCGCGGGGCGGCGAGCCGCGGCGTCTGACCTCGAGCCCGGCCGCGGACATGAATCCCCGTTGGTCGCCCGACGGCCGGAAGATCGCCTTTATCTCGACGCGCTCCGGCAGCCCCCAGATCTGGACGATCGACCCGAACGGCGGTGAGGCGGTCCAGCTCACCCGACTCTCGACGGGCGCTTCGGGCGTCGTCTGGTCGCCCAAAGGCACCCATCTCGCCTTCGTCTCATCCGTCTTCCCCGATTGCCGGGACGATGAGAGCAACCGGAAGCGCATGGAGGAAATCGAGGCCAGCAGGGTCAAGGGCCGGGTGTTCGACCACCTCCTCATTCGCCATTGGAACGCCTGGTGGGACGGCACGCGGAGCCACCTCTTCGTCGTCCCCGCCGCTGGCGGAACCCCTATCGACGTTTCGCCGGGTGATTTCGACGTGCCGCCGATCGCCCTGGGCGGCAGCCAGGACTATGACTTCTCCCCCGATGGGACGGAGATCGCCTTCGTCCGCAACACCGATCCGGAATTACGGCTCGGCCTCGGGACGAACAACGATATCTTTCTCACAGGGGCCGGGGGCGGCGAAGTGAGGACGCTGACGACCAACAAAGCCAATGACCATTCGCCCCGCTATTCCCCCGACGGGCGGTACATTGCTTATCTGGCCATGGCCAGGCCGGGCTTCGAGGCGGACAAGCAGAGCCTCATGCTCTTCGACCGCAAGGCCGGAACCACGGTCAACCTGACCGAATCGCTCGACGACTCCGTCAGCGACTTCCTCTGGGCGCCCGGAGCGGCTTCGATCACCTTCGACGCCCCGGAGAAGGGCCGGTTGGCCGTCTTCAAGGTGACCTTGGCGACAAAGAAGATCGAGCGCGTCCTCGACGGCCATTTCCTGGATTCCTTGGCCCTCGCCCCTGACGGTCGCAAGCTCTATTTCCTGGATCAGGCCATCGACCGTCCGTACGACGTCTGGTCGTTCGACCTCAAAACCAGGGCCCTGACACAGATCACCAAGATCAACGCCGAGCTTCTGGCGACCCTCGATATGAACCCGGCGGAGGAGTTCTGGTTCGATGGCGCCGCGGGCGACAAGGTCCACGGCTATCTCCTCAAGCCCCCGGCCTTCGACGCAGCGAAGAAATACCCCCTGCTCATGCTCATCCACGGCGGGCCCCAGGGGTCCTTCGGCGACGATTTCCACTACCGCTGGAACGCCCAGATGTTCGCCGCCGGCGGCTATGTCACGGCCATGGTCAATTTCCACGGCAGCACGGGGTACGGCCAGGCCTTCTGCGACTCGATCACCGGCGACTGGGGCGGCAAGCCCTTCGAAGACATCATCAAGGCTGTCGGCTATCTCCACGGCGCTTATCCCTTCATCGACAAGAACAAGCTCGGCGCGGCCGGGGCTTCCTATGGCGGCTATATGATCGATTGGATCGAGGGCCATACGGATATCTTCGACTGTCTGGTCTCCCACGACGGCGTCTTCGATCTCCGGTCGGAGTACGGCGCGACCGAGGAGCTGTGGTTCCCGGAGTGGGAATATCGCGGCGCGCCCTGGATAAGCCCGGAGCAGTATACGAAATGGTCGCCCTCGATGTACGTCAAGGATTTCAGGACGCCCATGCTCGTCGTCCACAGCGCCAACGACTTCCGGGTCCCGCTCGAGCAGGGCCTCCAGCTCTTCACCTCGCTCCAGCGCGCCGGCGTGCCGTCGAAGCTCCTCTATTTCCCCGACGAGGACCACTTCATCTCCAAGCCGCAGAACGCGGAGCTGTGGTGGAAGACGATCCACGAGTGGCTCGCGACCTACCTCAAATAGGTCTCAGGGGTAATCGACGTCGGCCGCGGAGGGGTTTCGGGATCATCTCCGTTCGCTGCGGTGATTTAAGACGCGTTCCCGGTCCGGAGCTGATGGGGGGAGGCCGCATCTCCGTCCCGTGACGGCTAAATCAAGCCGCCGCTAGACATCATGGCGGGCAAGAACATTAAAGAGGAAGCCGGAGCATGGCGTCCGGGTCGATGCGGGCGGAAAAGATCTTGACGGACCAGTGGAGGTGGGGGCCGGTCGAGCGGCCGGTCGTTCCGCAAAGCCCGATCGTCTGGCCCTTCTTCACGGTCTCTCCCCGCTTGACGAGGAGCTCCGACATGTGGCCGTAGGTGCTGAAGACGCCGAGGCCGTGGTCGATGATGACGGTCTTGCCGCCCATGTAGAGGTCGCTGGCCATGGCCACCCGGCCGGCGTTCGCGGCCTTGATGGGCTCGCCGAACGGGACGCGGAGGTCGACTCCGGTGTGGAGCGACTGCAGGACGTTGTTGTTGAGACGTCTCTGGCCGAAGTTCGACCACGACGGCGCGTCGTTCGGAAGGACGAACGGACCGTCCCCCAGCCATTCCGGCGTGACGACGCTCAAGGCCAGGGCCACGAGCCCGGCCTCCCGCTTGATCCGCGCCTGGAGGGGTGCGGGCGGCGTGACATAGTTGGGGTCGAGCGTGAGCCTTGTCGACGGGAACTTCCTGTCGACGACGAGGAGCTCCTTGCGGACGGTCTCGATGAGCCCGCCCTTCTTGCGGACCTTGACGATCAGGACGTGCGGGCCCGGTTCGGTCTGAACGTCGATCCCCAGGAACGCGAAGACGCTTCCGCCATCCGCGACGACCGGGTCGGGCGGGGCCGTCCGCGACGGCTGCGTTGGCCTGAGCTCGGCGGTCTGGCCGAGGAGCGTCGCCGAAGCCGAGACGACCGTGCGGTCCGAGTCGAGGAAAACGAGAAGGGGCTCTCCCGGTTGGAGCGATCGATAAACGAGCCGGATGACCGGCCCGGCCGGGCCTGTCCCGGTCTGGGCGCCGACACCGGCAAACACAAGGGCGCCGACGGCGATCGCGACGGCTTTTCCGTCCGGCCGCTTGCCAGGCCTCACGCCACCGCCCCCCCCGAATTCTTCCTTAACACCTTGCCCGGCAGTCGCCCGGTGTGCGTTCCCTCGTCGATGACGATCTGGCCGTTGACCACGACCTTGCGGATCCCTTCGGGGTAAAGGGCGGGTTCCTTGAAGGTCGCTTTGTCGCTGACCCGGTCCGGGTCGAAAACACAGATGTCGGCCGCCCATCCGACCTTGAGCTGCCCGCGGCGCACGAACCCCATTTGGGCGGCCGGCATAGCCGTCATCTTCCGGATCATCTCTTCGAGCGGCACGACCTTCTCTTCGCGGACATATTTCCCGAGAACCCGCGGGAAGGTGCCGTAGAAACGCGGGTGAGGCTTGCCCTTGCTCAAAGGCCCGTAGGGCGCGACCGCTTCGCCGTCCGACCCGACTCCGACCAACGGGTGGGCCAAAAGGACTTTGAGATTGTCCTCGCTCATCCCGAAGGTGATCATCTCGACACGGCCCGACTCTTCCACCAGCAGATCCCGGATGAAATCATAGGCGCCCTTTCCGGCTTTATCCGAAGCTGCGAGGACGGTCATCCCCTCGACCAGGCGGTTCTTGTCGGTGCCCACCGAAGAGATCAGGACCTTATCCCACGAGCCAAGCGCCTTCTCCTTGCCAGCGAGCTCGGTCCGGAGGCGGGCTTCCAGGGACGGATCACGAAGCCTGGCGAGGAAAGCCGCGCCATCGCCTTCCCTCGCCCAAAGCGGGAAGAGCTGCCTCAGGCCTGTCGCCGAGCCGATATAGGGATAGCGGTCGCAGCGGAAATCGACTCCCGCCGCCCGGGCCGTTTCGAGCGTGTCCATGAGCTTATCGAACTTTGGCCAGTTCACGGCGTGATTGACCTTGATGTGCGAGATCTGGAGTCTTACGGGCGTCTCCCGTGCGATGCGCAGGGCTTCTTCCACCGCTTCAAGGACGCCGGACTGCTCGTCCCGGATATGCGTCGCATAGACGCCGCCCCTCTTGGCCGCCACCCGGCTGAGCTCGATGAGCTCCCCGGTTGAAGCGAAGCTGCCCGGCGTATACTCGAGCCCGGAGGATAGACCCAGGGCTCCTCCCGCCATGGCCTCCGCGACGAGCATCTTCATACGTTCGAGCTCGACGGCCATAGCGGGACGATCGCCATGGCCCATAGCGATGGCGCGGACAGTACCGTGGCCGACGAAAGTCGTATAGTTCAGAGCAATGCCGGTCTGCTCGAGGCGCGCGAGAAAGCCGCGGATATCCCGCCAGCCCCCCTCGGATCCGGGCTCCGCGGCGAACCTGCGGCGCATACCCTCGAATTCCTCCTCGCTGAGCGGAAAGGGCGAGCTGCCGCACTGGCCGCTGACGAGGGTGGTCACCCCCTGTCGTACGGCGCTTTCGGCCTTGGGATTGACCAGGAGTCCGGTATCGGTGTGGTTATGGACGTCGATGAAACCGGGCGAGACCGCGAGTCCCTCGGCCTCGATCACAGCCGCGGCCCGGGACCGCCGGATCCGGCCGATGAGCCGGATCGCGCCTCCCGAGATCCCGACATCCGCCCGGACGGGCAGGCCCCCCGTCCCGTCGTAGACCGTTCCCCCGGCGATGACCAGGTCGAGGTCCTTGCCCTTGGAGCAGCCCTGGAGGAGGAGCCCGGCGCCTCCGGCCGAGGCCACAGCCGCCGTCTTCAGCGCGCCTTGGATGAAAACCCTTCGTTTCATGGTGTCCATGTCCCTCGCATCATAGCCAAAACCCGGCCTCGAGTAAACACGGCCCCGCTTTAGCGCCGCCGGACGGCCGCCCCGCTATTTGCCTTCGCCGGGGGTTTCTGATAGATTAACCGTCACCGGCGGGCGGCGGCGCCAGCGGGAATACCGAAAGGATCGACAGATGGCCGACGAAAAACAAGAAACTGCGCCCAAGAGAAAGAAGATGAACGCCCTGACCCTGGCCGAGATCGAGGCCGAGCTGACCGAATGCAAGGAAAAGCAGGGCGGTCTCGCCTCGAAATACGCCCGCCAGCTCCTGGCCCGCAAGAAGGCTCTTTCCGCCTGAGGCCGGGGGCCCGCGCCCTTTCCAGCCCGCAAATCCGAAAACGTGTTGTCATTCCGCCCGATTTCTGTTAAAATGGCCCGGAAAAAGCATCAGGAGAATAGAACAGCGTGATTAGCAAGGAACAGAAGACGAAGATCGTCAAGGACAACCAGGCCCACCCCACCGATTCGGGGTCACCTGAGATCCAGGTCGCCTTGCTGACGGAGCGGATCAACCTGCTCGTCAAACATTTCGGCGATCACAAGAAGGACTTCCATTCCCGGTCCGGCCTCATGAAGCTGGTCGGGCAGAGAAAGCGGCTCCTTGAATACATCAAGAACAAAGATGTCAGCCGCTACGAAAAGCTCATCAAGAAGCTCGGCCTCCGCAAGTAGGCCCGGCCTCCAAAGGAACCCCCCATGTCAAACACCATCCGTCTAGAGATCAACAAGCGGACCCTGTCCATCGACATCGGAAAGGTCGCCAAGCAGGCCGATGGCTCGGCCCTCTTGCGCTACGGCGACACGATGATGCTCGTCACGGCGACCTCGCGCAAGGAACTCAAGGAGGGCAAGGATTTCTTGCCCCTCATCGTCGATTACCGCGAGAACACGTACGCCGCCGGCAAGATCCCCGGCGGGTTCTTCAAGCGCGAGGGACGGCCTTCGGAGCGGGAGATCCTGATCGCCCGCCTCATCGACCGCCCCGTCCGGCCGCTCTTCCCCGAAGGCTACTTCTTCGACACCCAGATCGTCGGCCTGCTCCTTTCGGCCGACCTCGAGAACGAGCCCGACACGCTCGGCGTCATCGGCGCTTCGGCCGCCCTCTACTTCTCCGATATCCCCTTCACGACGCCCCTCGGCGCGGTCAAGGTCGGCCTCGTCGATGGACAGTACGTCGTCAATCCGACCGACGGAGAACTCGACCGCAGTCCCATCAACATCACCGTCGTCAGCAACGAGGACGGCATCATCATGATCGAGGCCGGGGCCAAAGAGATCGAGGAGGACAAGATCCTCGAAGGCCTGGCCCTCGCCCACGAGACGAACCAGCAGATCATCAGGGCCCAGAAGGACCTCTTCGCCCGGCTCGGCATCACGAAGCGCGAGTTCACGGCCAAGCCCGTGGACGCCGAGAAGCTGGCCCAGGTCGAACGCGAACACGGACCCGCCCTCCTCGAGGCCATGCAGGTCCGTGGCAAGAAGGCCAACGAAGCCGCCCTGCACGCCGTCCGGGACGCCGCCCTGGCCGCGATCCCCGAGGACAAGCCCGAAGAGAAACTCGAGACGAAAGGCCTCTTTTACAAGCTGGAAGAGAAGCTCTTCCGCGAGCTCGTCCTCAAGAAGAAGCTCCGGACCGACGGCCGCGGCTTCGACGACGTCCGGCCGATCACGAGCGAGGTCGGCCTCCTGACCCGGACCCACGGTTCGGCCCTGTTCACCCGCGGCGAGACCCAGGCCCTGGCCACGGTCACGCTGGGGACCTTCGAGGACGCCCAGCGGCTCGACAGCCTCGGCGAGGAATCCAAGAAGCGGTTCATGCTCCATTACAACTTCCCGCCGTTCTCGGTCGGCGAGGTGGGCTTTCTGCGGGGCCCCGGGCGCCGCGAGATCGGGCATGGCGCCCTGGCCGAAAAATCGATCCTCCCGGCCATCCCCGACATGGACACCTTCCCCTACACCATCCGCATCGTCTCGGACATCCTGGAGAGCAACGGTTCCTCGTCGCAGGCGACCGTCTGCGGCGGCGTCCTGGCCCTCATGGACGCCGGTGTCCCGCTGAAGATGATCGTCGCCGGGATCGCCATGGGCCTCGTCACCGGCCCCGACGGCTACGCCATCCTGACCGATATCGCTGGACTCGAGGACCACTTCGGGGACATGGATTTCAAGATGGCCGGCACCGATAAAGGCGTCACGGCCATTCAGCTCGACCTCAAGATCCCCTGCGTCACCCTGCCCATGCTCAGCGAGATCATGGCCAAGTCCAAGGCCGCCCGGCTCAAGGTCCTGGCCAAGATGAAGGAGGCCATCGCCGAGCCCCGGAAGGACATCTCGGCCTACGCGCCCCGGATCATCATCCTCAACATCAACCCCGAGAAGGTCGGCGAGGTCATCGGACCCGCCGGCAAGATCATCAAGAAGATCATCGCCCAGACCGGGGCCAAGATCGACATCGAAGAGGACGGCAAGATCCTCATCGCCTCGACGGACATGTCCGCGGCCGAAGCCGCCAAGCAGATGATCCTCGACCTTACGGCCGAGGCCGAGCTCGGCAAGATCTACACGGGAAAGATCGTCCGGCTCGAGGAGTACGGCGCGTTCGTCGAGATCATGCCCAACCTCGTCGGGCTCCTCCACATTTCCGAGATCGCGCCCTACCGGATCAACAGCATCCACGACGTCCTCCATCTCGGCGACACGGTCACGGTCAAGGTCGTCAGCATCGATCCGGCCGACAACAAGATGCGCCTGAGCAAGAAGGCTTGCGAAGAGGGCGGCGGGGAGAATCCGGATTCGACGCCCCGCCCCCAGGAGCCGGGCCGATATCCGCGGGAGCACGGCCCCGACCGGCACGGCGGACGCGACAGGGGCGGACGCGGCCGGTTTTGATTTCTCGGACTGTTGGCCTATAATCGGTACAGGCGCCCGCGTCGGACGCGGGGCCCGAGACCAAGATGTTCCGCAAACTCGACCGTCCGGGTTTCACCCTCTTCGAGATGATCATCACCCTCTCGATCGTGGCCATCCTGGCCATGTCCGCCCTGCCTCTCGGCAAGATGGCCGTCAAGCGGGGCAACGAGATCGAGCTCCAGCGCGCCCTTCGGCTCATGCGGGAGGCCATCGACGCCTACAAGAAGCTCGCCGACGAGAAGAAGATCGAGGTCGAGGAGGACACAGAGGGCTATCCCCTGACCCTGGAAGACCTGGTCAAGGGCGTCGAGGTTCAGGAGAAGGACGCCAAGGGCAAGGCGGGGGCCAAGAAGACGGTCAAGTTCCTCCGCCGCATCCCCAAGGACCCCATGACCGATTCCTACGACTGGGGCCTGCGGTCCTATCAGGACGACTTCGATTCGGATGTCTGGGGAGAGGAGAATGTCTACGATGTCTACACGAAGAGTCAGGCCGTGGCGCTCGATGGGACCAAGTACAAGGACTGGTAAGCGCGGCTTCACCCTCATCGAGATCATCATCGTCCTCAGTATCATCGGCCTGCTCGTCGGTCTGGGCCTGCCGACCTACAAGTCGGCGACTGTCAAGGCCCGCGAGGCCGTCCTCAAGGAGAACCTCTTCATCCTCCGCAAGCTCATCGACCAATACGCCCAGGACAAGGGTAAATACCCGGCCTCCCTCCAGGCCCTCGTCCAGGACAGCTATATCCGGGCCATCCCCGTCGACCCTATGACCCGCCAGGCGACGACTTGGGTCGAGGTCCGCGAGCTGCCCTCCCCCGAGGACCCCATGCTGACGGAGATCCCCGGCGTCATCGACGTGAAATCCGGTTCGGAAGGCAAGTCGCCCATCGATGAGTCGCCCTATAACACCTGGTGACCGGCCCCGCCGGGGGGGCTACGTCCTCATCATCCTGATGATGGCGGTCTTTGTCTTGACCCTCGGCTTCCTCGTCGCCGTACCCGTCTGGCAGACCGAGCTGCAGCGGGAAAAAGAGGAGGAGCTCATCTTCCGCGGCAAACAGTACGCCGAGGCCGTCCGTATCTACGTCCAGAAGAACCCGGGCCGCTTCCCGACGTCCCTCAAGGAACTCCTCGAAAAGAAGTGCATCCGGCGCCTGTACAAGGACCCCTTCGGCCCAGAAGGCCAGTGGAACGTCATCCTGACTTCAGGCCAGGCGGCGAGCGGCGGTCAGAAGGTCCAGGAGGTCATGGTCGCTCCGGAGCGCGTCCTTCCGGCCATCAAGAACCCTCAGATCCTCGGCGTCGTCAGCTCGTCCGGGAACAAATCGATCAAGATCTACAACGACCAGGAAAGCCACGACAAGTGGCTGTTCTTTTTCGGGCAAGACCCCAAGAAGCCCCCCAAGATCGTCCTCTACGGCGAAGAGCGCTGATCCCGGCCGGGGGCCCTAGGAGGCCTTGACCAAGGGGACGAAACGGACGCCGAGCAGCCTGTCCCGCTCAAGCCCCTTTTTATCACGACGGACGAGGATGAGCTCCTGGAGGTCCGTTCCCACCGGCACGATCATCCGGCCCCCGGCCGCGAGCTGGTCCTCGAGCGCGGCCGGCATCCTCGGCGCCGCGGCGGTGACGATGATGGCCTCGAAGGGCGCTTCATCGGGCCATCCCTCCGACCCGTCTCCGAGGCGATAATGGACGTTCCCGTAGCCCAATCCGTCGAGGATGGCGCGGGCCCGCTCGGCCAGCGCCCCGACGATCTCGACCGTCCAGACCTCGCCGGCGATCTCGGCCAGAATGGCGGTCTGGTAGCCGGAGCCGGTCCCGATCTCGAGGACCTTCTCCCCCCCGCGCAGACCGAGAGCTTCCGTCATATAAGCGACGATGTAGGGCTGGGAAATCGTTTGACCGTCCCCGATCGGCAACGGCTCGTCGGCGTAGGCGTGGACACGCAGGCTTTCGGGCACGAACATGTGACGGGGAACCCTGGCCAGGGCGGCAAGGACAAGCGGGTCTCGCACGCCCCGGGCCCGGATCTGCGAATCCACCATGAGCCGGCGCTCTCGCGCGTAGTCACCGTTCAAGGGGCCCCTCCCCGTGGCATCAGTAAGCGCGGGCGAAATAGGCCATGGCTTGGCCCCGGGTGCCGCAGGCGACGCAAGGCGCTTCAGTCCCGGCCTCGGCCGCGTCGAGCGGGATGACCCGGATCGTGGCCATGGTCTCGGCCTTGATCCGGGCTTCGCAGGCCTCGTCGCCGCACCAAGGCGCCCGGATGAAGCCGCGCTGGTTCTCGAGAATGTCCTTGAAGGTCGCGTAATCGGCGGCGTCCCGGATGTTGGCTTCGAGGAATGTCCGGGCCTGCTGCATGAGCCCGGCCTGGATCTCGTCCAGGAGCGCGAGCACGCGGGCGCCAAGGGACGCCAGCGGCGCGGTCTCCTTCGCCCTGGTGTCGCGCCGGACGAGCACGGCCTGGCCGGCCTTGACGTCCCGCGGGCCGATCTCGACACGCAGGGGCACGCCCCGCATCTCATATTCGGAGAATTTCCAGCCCGGCGTCGCCTCCTCGCGGGCATCGAGGGCCGCCCGGATGCCGGCTTTCTTCAGTCCTTCGACGGCGGCTTCGGCGACCGGGAGGACGGTCTCCTTCCAGTTGCCGACGGAGATCGGAACGACGATGACCTGGACGGGCGCGATCCGGGGCGGGAAGCGCAGGCCCGAATCGTCGCCGTGGACCATGATCAGCGCGCCGATCGTCCGGGTCGTCATCCCCCAGGAGGTCTGCCAGACGTATTGGAGCGTCTGGTTGCGATCTTCGAACTTGATGTCGAAGGCCTTCGAGAAGTGCTGGCCGAGATTGTGGGATGTCGCCATTTGGAGCGCCTTGCCGTCGGACATCAGAGCCTCGACGGCATAGGTCATGGACGCCCCGGCGAACTTCTCGCTCAGGGACTTGCGGCCCGATATCACGGGGATGGCCAGCTCGGTCTCGCACATGTCCTTGTAGAGGTCCAGGATCTTCAGGGTCTCGGCCTCGCCTTCCTCGGCGGTCTCGTGGCAGGTGTGGCCTTCCTGCCAGAGGAACTCCGTCGTCCGCAGGAAGGGCCTCGTGACCTTCTCCCAGCGGACGATGTTGGCCCACTGGTTGACGAGGACGGGCAGGTCCCGCCAGGACTTGATCCACTTGGCGTACATGTGCCCGATGATGGCCTCCGAGGTCGGCCGGACGGCGAGCCGCTCTTCGAGCTCTTCCTTGCCGCCGATCGTCACCCAGGCGACTTCGGGCGAAAAGCCCTGGACATGCTCGGCTTCCTTCTTGAGGAAGCTCTCGGGGATGAAGAGCGGAAAATAGGCATTGACGTGGCCGGCCGCCTTGATGCGGAGGTCCAGGGCCCGCTGGATGTTCTCCCAAATGGCGTAGCCGTGGGGGCGGATGACCATCATCCCCTTCATGGGGGTGTAATCGGCGAGCTCGGCCTTTTGGACGATCTCGACATACCACTTCGAAAAATCGTCGCTCTTCTGCGTGATTCTCTTGACCTGCCGTTCTGACTCTTTCACCTCATCTCCTTGTCTTTGAGCGTTTTACGATTCTAGCCGCGGCCTCCCGAATTGTCAAGGAAGGGGCCTCCTCCCGGAGAGCCAATATCCCCCGCGGCTTCACCGTTAGGGGTGATTGACCGTCCGCAGGGGCGCGTGGGATGCTGGTCGTGCCAAGTTCAAAGGATAAAGGAATGCCGATATGCTGAGCAGGACCCCCTGGGAGTCCAGGCCTCTCCGGCCCCGTCCCGCCGGGCGTGGATTCAAGCTCTCTCTGCCCATGACCGTCGAGGGACCCGACAACGACGGGAATCTCTTCCACGAGGATACGTGCCTCGGGTACATGAGCCATCAGGGCGCGCTCTTCCCACTTTGGTCTCCCGTGGCTCTGGGTTCCCGGCTGAAGCTCACGATCACCCTTCCGCCCAAGCTCGGCGAGGGCCGGGACCTCAAGCTTGTCGTCAAGGGGACGATCGTCGACATCGATCCGGTCAGCGGGGACAGGGCCACCCCCCAGGTCGCCATCCGCCTCGAGTCCCGTTACATCATCCAGGCAGACGCCGCGTGACCAGCCGGCCGGCGCCTCGCAGCCGGCCCCCCCGGACGCCTAGCCTCGAGCGGTGAGATGAGCGGGCCGAATATGACCCCCCGATTCCCCATCAAGAGCGATTGTCCCTGGCCATGAGGGGAGCGAAAATGCGTGACGACATGGAAATGGCCAAGTCTCTTCATGATCCCTCCACACAAGGCGCGGCCAGGGCCGGAAAGAGGGAGCGCTCCTTCGAGCTCTCTCTTCCGGCCTTGGTCAAGGGCCTCGACGCGGCGGGCCGGAAATTCGAGGAGCGGACCTCCGTCTGCGGCATCAGCGCCCAGGAAGTTTCGTTCCGCCTCAAGGCCCGCCTCATGATCGACTCCCGGGTGACCCTGTTCCTGGACATCCCGCGGACCCTCATCCTCGAGAGCCCGCTCCGCATGGTCCTGTCCGGGGCGGTCGTCTATGTTCGCTTCGAGGAGAAGAACGAGAAGCCGCAGTTCATCGTCGTCCGGCTCGACCGCGGCTTCCGGCTCCATCCGAACAGCATGCCGCCGGCCTGAATGCCGGTCCTCATCGCCGGGACCGCCCGAGGTCTTGGCCGGCCTGACATCTCACCCCCCCTCACCCTCCATGCTTGACAAGGCGGGAACGATTGCATATGATTCCGAACACCCTATGGAAAAGCCATTGAAATCACTCAAGACTCCGAAAGGGGCCGAGGCAAGCATGGAGAAAAAGAAGATCCCCGTCACCTCCGACTCGAAGATCACTCTCCTCATCTTCTGTCCGTCCGATATCATCCTCGCCGGCATCCTCCGCGCCCTCGAAGCGGACTCGGACCTGGAGATCCTGAACATCGAGAAGAACACGATCGAGTCGTTCATGGATTCGATCAAGAAGCTGAAGCCGCAGGTCATCCTCTTCGCCCATATGGAGGCCCTGCCGAACCTCCGCGAGATCTGCAAGGCGATCCGCGAGATCGCCAAGACCCAGGGCCGCTCCGAGCTCCTGCTTCTCGGCAGCATCCCGGCCCACGAGGAGATCGTCAACCTCATCAACGCCGGGGCCCGCGGCTACTTCGACCTCAACGACGCGTCGACGCAGCTGCCGGAGGCCGTTCGCGGCATCCACAAGGGCGAGATCTGGCTGCCCCGCGACAAGATGTCGAGCATCATGGACCGGATCATCTCCGTCGTCGGCCGCGACCTCAAGGAAAAGACCCTCGACCAGCTCACCCCGACGGAGTTCCAGGTCCTGCGTCTCATCGGCCAGGGGAAGAGCAACGACGAGATCGCCGAGCTCATGTTCATCAGCAAGAACACGGTTCGCTCGCATATCAAGAGCATCTACGCCAAGCTCGACACGCACAGCCGTCTCCAGCTGGCGCTCTACGCCATCAATTCGGCCCTGTTTTAGAGTCAGGAACAGAGGACGCCATGACAAAGAAAGCCGCCCCCAAGAAGAAGACCCAGCCCGTTCCCGAGGACCTGGAGATCAACCGCCGGCGCGAATGGCGGTTCGACTTCCCCCTGGGCACGATCATCGAAGGCAGCCTCGCCGACGGCAACAAGTTCAAGGAGGAGACCCGGCTCGAGAACATCTCCTCCGGCGGGGCCTATTTCTCCCTGGACTCCGGCGTCGTCGTCGGCTCCAAGCTCAACCTCTACATCGAGCTCCCGGAGAAGCTTGCCGACGGCAAGAGACTGAGGCTGCGGATCGGCGGCATCACCGTCCGCCTCGAAAAGCCCAACAAGAAGACCAAGCGTCAGGGCGTCGCCGTGCGGTTCAGCGATGACTTATTCAAAGTCGTCCCCACCAAAAAGGCCGCGAAAAAGAAATAGCGTCCTCCGGGTCGCTCTGACCGGAGGGATCGCCTGCGGCAAATCCGTCGTCGCCCGCATCCTCGCCGATAAAGGATGCGCCGTCTATTCCGCCGATGAGGCGGCCCATACGCTGATGCTCCCCGGCCGGCCCGCCTGGAAAGCGGTGGTCGCCCGCTTTGGCCCGTGCGTCCTCCGCGCCGACCGGACGATCGACCGCTCCATCCTGGGCCCCATCGTCTTCGCCGATCCGGCCGCCCGCCGCTTCCTCGATGGCCTCGTCCACCCTCTCGTCGCGGCCGACCAGGAGAAGGCCGTCCGCAGGGTCGAGCGGCAGAGCGGCAGCCGCATCTTCATCGTCGAGGCGGCGCTGACCATCGAAGCCGGGTATGCCGGGCAGTTCGACCGCGTCGTCGTCGTCCACTGCCGCAAGGCCGACCAGATCAGGCGCCTTCGCGAGCGCGACGGCATCAGCCGCGCGGCGGCCCTAAGGAAGATCGGCTCCCAGATGCCTGTCCGGGCCAAGCTCCGCCACGCCGACTACGCCATCGACGCCTCGGGGAGCCTGCCCGAGACGATCGAACAGACCGAGCGCGCGTACGCCCAGCTTGTCCGTGATGCCGAGCTTAAAAAGATGGGGTCAAACCTACGGCAGGGAGCGCATTCCTAGGAGCGACCATCAGAAGTGAGGCGGAGGGCTCGTAGCCGAACTTCTGGGAAATATCTTAATCAAGAGAACTGCAAAAGCGTAGGGTCTGACCCCTTCTTGAGGTCAGGAGGCTTTGGTCTTGGAGAGGAGCGTTTTAAGCTCCTGGCCGGGCCGGAACTTGATGCGCTGGCCCTTTTCGATGCGGATCTGCTTCTGGCGCCGGATGTCGCGGCCAAAACCCGTCTTCTTGGCCACGACCTTGAAGCTCCCGAAGCCCCGGATCTCGACCTTTTCCCTATTCGCGAGGGCGGTCTTGAGCGATTCCAGAACGGCCTCGACGATCGACAGGGACTTGGCCCGGTTGAATTCGGTCTTCTTCTCGATCGCCAGGGCTATATCGTTCTTGATCATCGAAGTCACTCCTTGGAAAAAGCGAATACTATATTTAATTTATTGAAAACAAAAAGTCAAGCACAAACTCCGCAGGCCGCGCCCGGTTGACTTAGCCAGGGCCTGTTCTTATAATGAAGCTGCGGTGAGAACCAAGTTCTTCCTAACCCTGTTCCTCCTGGTGCCCCTCCTTGCCTCCGCCGAGGTCGTCAAGATCAAGGTGGCCGCGCCTATCCACCCCATCACCTCTGAGTACGTCGTCAAGTCCCTGGAGAGGGCCGATCGCGACGGCGCCGACCTTGTTATCCTGACCCTCGACACCCCCGGCGGCCTCGACACGTCGATGCGCGAGATTATCGAGACGATCGTCAACGCCAAGACCCCCGTGGCCGCGTTTGTCGGGCCCGGCGGCTCCCGGGCCGCGTCGGCGGGCTTCTTCATCGCCCTGGCCTGCGATGTCTTCGTCATGGCCCCGGGCACGAGCACGGGCTCCGCGCATCCCGTTGGCGTCTCGCTCACGGGCCAGGCCATGGACAAGACGATGGAGGAGAAGGTCACCCACGACGCCGCGGCCTACGTCCGGACGATCGCGGAGAAGCGCGGCCGGAACGTGAGCATGGCCGAGGACGCCGTCCGCAAGAGCCTCTCCTACACGGAAAAAGAGGCCCTCGACGGCGGCCTGATCGACTTCATCGCTCCCTCCGAGGAGGACATCGTTCATAAACTCGACGGCCGGACGATCAAGCGTTTCGACGGCGCGGACAAGACATTCGCTCTGGCGGGCAAGCCCGTCGTCGACTGGCCCATGACCTTCCGCCAGAGGTTCCTCCTGACCATCGCCAACCCGAACCTCGCCTATATCCTGCTCATGATCGGGCTCATCGGCCTCTATTTCGAGTTCTCCCACCCCGGGGCTATCCTGCCCGGCGTCCTGGGGGGCATATCGCTTCTCCTGGCCGTCTTCGCCTTCCAGATCCTGCCCATCAATTACGTTGGATTGGGCCTGATCATCCTGGCCCTCATCTTGTTCGTTCTCGAGATAAAGGTCCAAAGCTTCGGCATGCTCGCCGTCGGAGGGATCGCCGCCATGATCATCGGTTCGCTCATGCTCATCAAGGCCCCGATCGCCGAGCTCCGGCCGGGCCTGCGCATCGTCCTGCCCGTGGTCATCGGCGTGTCCGCTATCGTGCTCTTCCTTCTCACCCTCGTCTTCAAGGCCCACCGCCGCCGCTCGTTCTCCGGGCGCGAGGGCATGATCGGCGAGATCGGAACGGCCCGGTCCGAGCTCGCCCCGGAGGGCATGGTCTTCGTCCACGGCGAGCTCTGGGAGGCGGTGGCGGCGGAGCCCGTCCGGGCGGGCGAGAAGGTCAAGGTCATCGAAGTCCTCGAAGGGCTGAAGATACGGGTCGACAAAGTCTGACCCGGCAATTTTATCGGGGCCCGGCGGCCTCGGCAAGGAGAAGAACATGAACCTTTTGACGGCCCCTATCATCGTCGTCGGTCTTATCGTCCTGTACCTCCTGAATTCGATCAAGATCCTGCGGGAGTACGAGCGGGGGGTCATCTTCCGCCTCGGCCGCCTCCTGCCCCAGCCCAAGGGGCCCGGCCTCATCCTCGTCTTCTCCCCCATCGACCGCATCGTGCGGATCAGCCTGCGGCTCATCACCATGGACATCCCCCCGCAGGACGTCATCACCAAGGACAACGTCACGGTCAAGGTCAACGCCGTACTCTACTTCCGGGTCATCGATCCGCTCAAATGCGTCATCGAGGTCCAGGACTACATCTACGCCACGTCCCAGCTGGCCCAGACGACCCTGCGCAGCCTTCTCGGCCAGGTCCCGCTCGACGACCTCCTCTCGGAGAGGGAGAAGCTCAACTCCCGGCTCCAGGAGATCATCGAACAGCACACCGACCCCTGGGGCATCAAGGTCCAGCTCGTCGAGATGAAACAGGTCGACCTGCCGGAGAATATGCAACGGGCCATCGCCAAGCAGGCCGAGGCCGAGCGCGAGCGGCGGGCCAAGGTCATCCACGCCGACGGCGAATTCCAGGCCGCCGACAAGCTGATCCAGGCCGCCGACATCATCTCGAGGAACCCGCAGGCCCTCCAGCTGCGGTTCCTGGGCACGCTCACCGATATCGCCGCCGAAAAGAATTCGACCATCGTCTTTCCTCTTCCTCTTGAGCTATTGCGGGCCTTCTCCTATGATAAGAATCCGGAGAAAAAACAAGCTGATGAAAAATAAAGATTTCCGGGAGATCCAGGTCTCGAGCACCCTGCTCGTCGTCATCTTTCTCGGGGTCCTCGCCCTGGGTGTCTTCATATTCCTCCTCGGCGTCTCGGTCGGCAAGAAACAATCTTCCGTTTCCGCCCCGACCCAGGTCGTCACCCAGCCGATCCCCGAGCCGGTCAAGGAGCCTCCGGTCAAGGCAACGGCCGCCGAGACGCCGCCGGAGATAGCGACGCCCAACGCCGCCGCACCAAAGACCCCGGCCAAGGAAACGGTCGCCGGCAAGGCCCCCGTCAAGAAGACGGCCGAGACGAAGTCGTCGACGCCCGCCACGCGCGGTCTTTACTACGTCCAGGTCCTCGCCATCGCGGACAGGGCCGATGCCCAGGCCGCCGCGGACAAGTATAGGAAACAGGGTTACACGGCCATCATCACCGACCCGCCCGCGGGGGAAAAGAACTTCAAGGTCCGGCTGGGCGGGTACGCGACCAGGGACCGGGCGGCCGATCTGCTCAAGAAGCTGAACGCCGCGGCCGGGAAAAAAACCGACTACTGGGTCGTCCAGTATTGACCCGATGACCGGCCCGGTGTGGGGATCCCCCTGCCCGCCGCCGGCTTGACTTTGCGCCCAGCGGCCCTTATTCTGGCCGTGGCCAAGACCAGGAAGGATAGAAAACATATGGCTCTCATCGACCGCTCATCCGAGGATCTCAAGACCCGGCTCAATGGCCTCTTCGCGAAAGTCCAAGAGGTCCGAGGTTTTCTTTGACCTCGACCGCAAGAACGCCGAGTGGGAGGCGATAAACGCCCGGCTGTCCTCGCCCGAGGTCTGGCAGGACCAAAAGGCCTCGCAGGCCCTCCAGCAGAAGAAGAAGCTCATCGAAAAGGACATCCAGTTCTTCCGTAAGATCCTCGGCCAGAAGGAGGAGCTCGAGGTCCTGACCGAGCTCGCGGCCGAGGGTGAGAGCGTCGAGTCCGACGTCGCCGCCGCGGTCGGCCGGCTCGATAAGGACCTCCAGGAGGCCGAGCTCAGGGCCCTCTTCTACGACGCCGACGATCCCCGCGACGCCATCCTGACCATCCATCCGGGAGCGGGCGGCACGGAATCCCAGGACTGGGCCGAGATGCTGCTCCGGATGTACCTGCGCTACGCCGAGCGCAGGGGCTTTAAGGCCGAAGTCCTCGACCACCAGCCCGGGGAAGAGGCGGGGCTGAAAAGCGCGACCGTCCGGTTCGAAGGCGATTACGCCTTCGGCAACCTCAGCCAGGAGACCGGAGTCCACCGGCTCGTCCGCATCTCCCCCTTCGACGCCGCCAAGAGGCGGCACACGTCCTTCGCCGCGGTCTTCGTCTATCCCGATGTCGATGAGGACATCCAGATCGACATCAACCCCGATGAGCTCCGGATCGACACATATCGAGCCTCGGGCGCCGGCGGCCAGCACGTCAACCGGACCGATTCGGCCGTGCGCATCACCCACATCCCCACCGGCATCGTCGTCCAGTGCCAGAATGAGCGCTCCCAGCACAAGAACAAGGCCATGGCCATGAAGATCCTCAAGGCCCGCCTCTACGAGCTCGAGAAGACGAAGCAGAACGCGAAGCTGGAGAAGCTCGAGGACGCAAAGTCCGATATCGCCTGGGGGAACCAGATCCGTTCCTATGTTCTGCACCCCTACCGAATGATCAAGGACCTGCGCACGCGCGTCGAGACCGGCGACACCGACCGCGTCCTCGACGGCGGCCTGGACGAGTTCATCAAGGCGGCCCTCGTCCTGCGCCAAAAAACGGCCTCGGCCGCCGGGCAAAGGAACGCGTCATGACCGAAGACGAGACGAAACCCAAAGACGAGGAGACGCAGGCCGGGGCCCGGGAATTCCTCCCGCCTCTCGAATTCGGCTCCGTTGTCATGCTTCTCTACTTCCCGGCCCTCGTCCAGCTCGGCCTCGTCGAGGACCCGGCTACGGGCGGCTGCCATGAGAACCTCGGCCTGGCCAAGCGGAACATCGACCTCCTTGATCTGCTCAAGGACAGGACCAAGGGGAACCTCGAGCCGGAAGAGCAGCAATTCCTTGATGGCGTCCTCGACCAGCTCAAGCTGGCCTATCTCAAGAAGGCCGACATCGTGAAGATGTAGACGCATGGTCGTTTATTGCGGCCTCGACGATCGCCGCCTCCTCCCCCGCCCCGCCGCCGTGGCCGTAGGCAACTTCGACGGTCTCCACCTCGGCCACTGCAAGATCCTGTCGCGGCTCTGCGGATTGGCCGGCCGGCGCGGCCTGCGCTCTCTCGTCCTGACCTTCGATCCTCATCCCGAGCGCGCCCTCGGCAGGAAATCGGTCCTCATGATCGACACGCCCGGGCAGCGGCTGGCCCGGCTGCGCGGCACCTGCGTTGACGCCGTCGTCGTCATCCCCTTCGAACGGGCCCTTTCCCGCCTGGACGGCCCGGCCTTCGTGAACGGGATCCTGCGCGACAAGCTCGGGGCCCGGGAGATCGTGGTCGGCCGCGGCTTCCGCTTCGGCCGGGACCGGCGGGGCGACACCTCGCTCCTGCGCCGGCTCGGCCGGCAGGCCGGGCTCGGCGTTCACGTCATCGCCCCGGTCGTCCTCTCTGGAGTGACCGTCAGCTCGACCGCCGTTCGGGCCCTTATCGGCCGGGGCCGCGTCGAGGAGGCCGCGCGCCTGCTGGGCCGGCCCTACGAGATCGCCGGCCGCGTCGTCCCGGGCCGTCAACGCGGGCGGCGTCTCGGCTTCCCGACCGCCAACATCGAGACCGCGAACGAGATCCTGCCTGAAGGGGTCTTCATCACCGAGGCGGTCTGCCGGGGAAGAGCCACTCCCTCGGTGACCAGCATCGGCACCAACCCGACCTTCGGGCCCCACCCCCTGAGCGTCGAGACGCTCCTCCTCGATTTCCACGGCTCGCTCTACGGGGCCGCGATCACCGTCCGCCTCCTCCGCAAGCTCCGCCCGACGCGGACCTTCCGGGACGCCGGGGCGCTGGCCGTCCGCATCCGCCGCGACGTCGAGGACGCCCGGGCCTGGTTCGACCGCCGGGGTTGACATTTCGGCAGGGTTCGGGCATGTTCAAGAGGCCGATCTCCCCGCGCCAGGAGCTGTCAGATGGATGAAAAGACCAAAGCGCGCATCATGGACGCGACCCGCATCCGCCGCGTCCTCGCCCGCGTCGCCACCGAGATCATCGAGAGGAATCGGAACCTCAAGAACCTCGTCATCGTCGCCGTCAAGCCGCGGGGCCTGGCCATCGCCAAGCGCGTCGCCCGCCAGATCAAGGACCTCGAGGGCGTCGACGTCCCCGTGGGCATCCTGGACATCAGCCGCTACAGGGACGACGTGCCGGCGGCGCGCGCCAAGGCCCCCCTCGACGAAGCCGCGCTCGGCTTCTCCGTCGTCAAGAAGGACGTCCTGCTCATCGACGACGTCCTGATGACGGGGCGGACGATGCGCGCCGCCATGGACGCCCTCATCGACCGCGGCCGGCCGAAGTCCGTCCAGCTCGTCGTCCTCATCGATCGGGGCCACCGCGAGCTGCCCATTATGCCCGATTACGTCGGCAAGGTCCTGCCGACCTCCCGCCGCGAGGCCGTGCGGGTCCGCCTCAAAGAGACCGACGGCAGCGAAGAGATCATCATCGCCGAGCCGGTCCGGATCGGCGGGTCGAGGAAACGGTGATCCTGCTCCGGGGCGGCCGCGTCATCGACCCCGCGGAAGGACTCGACGGCCTCTTCGACGTTCTCATCGACCGCGGCCGGATCGCCGCGGTCGGGCCGCGCCTCGACGCCGCCGAGGCGCGGACGATCGACGCCGCCGGCCTCCTCATCGTCCCCGGCCTGATCGACTTGCACGTCCATTTGAGGGAACCCGGCTTCGAAGCGAAGGAGACGATCCTCACGGGCGCCCGGGCGGCCGTGCGGGGCGGCTTCACGACGGTCTGCGCCATGCCCAACACCCGGCCGGTTAACGATCGCCGAGAGACGACCGAGAGGATCCTCGCCGAGGCCGGCCGCGCCGGCTTGGCCAACGTCCTGCCCATCGCCGCCGTCACGATCGGCTCCGCCGGCAGGGAGCTCGTCGACATGCAGGACCTCGTCGTGGCCGGGGCGATCGCCTTCTCGGACGACGGCCGCCCCGTCGCCGACAGCCGGCTCATGCGCCGGGCCCTGGAGGCGGCCTCTGCGGCCGGAAGCCTGATCATCGACCACTGTGAAGACTTGCCGCTCGTCGAGGGCGGCGTCGTCAACGAGGGCCGGGCGTCGGCCCGTCTCGGCCTTCCCGGCATGCCCCCGGCGGCGGAGGACATCATCGTCGCCCGCGACATCATCCTGGCCGAGGCCCTCGGGGCCCGCGTCCACATCGCCCATCTCTCCACCGCCGGTGGAGTGCGCCTGGTCGGCGAGGCCAAGGCCCGGGGCGTCCGCGTCTCGGCCGAAGCCACGCCCCACCACCTCCTCCTCACGGACGAGGCCCTCGGGTCGCGCGATTCGAATTTTAAGATGAACCCGCCCCTGCGGTCCGCCTCCGACGTGGCCGCCCTCGCCGAAGGGCTCAGGACCGGGGCCGTGGACGTTATCGCTACCGACCACGCCCCCCACACGTCCGAGGAAAAGGCCCGGGCCTTCGAAGCGGCCCCGTTCGGCATCGTCGGCCTCGAAACCGCTGTCTCTCTTGTCCTCGACCGCCTCGTCCGGCCCGGGACGATCTCGCTCTCCCGGTTCGTCGATCTCATGTCGGCCGGCCCGGCGCGGATCCTCGGTCTGGCGAGAAAAGGCCGGATCGCCGTCGGCTCCGACGCCGACTTGACGGTCATCGACCTTGACCTTCCCGTCATCGTCGACAAGAACACGTTCGAATCCAAAGGACGGAACACGCCCTTCGACGGGTGGAAGCTCAAGGGCGCTCCGGTCATGACCTTTGTCGGCGGCCGCATCGCCTATCCGTTCGACGGCGCGAGCCCGGCGGGGCGGTCATGATCCCGGACTCAAAGAAAGCCGGCCGCCTCGAAAAGACCATGGGGTACGTCTTTAGGGACAGGGACCTGCTGACGAGGGCCCTGACCCATAGCTCCCACGCTTACGAAGAACAGCCGGGATCGCCCGAGGACAACGAACAGCTCGAGTTTCTGGGCGACTCCGTCATCGGCCTCATCACCGCCGAGTTTTTTCTGGCCGCCTTCCCCGGAAGGAACGAAGGCGAGCTGTCGAAGCTCAAGGCCTCAGCCACGAGCACCTTGGCCCTGGCCCAGCTGGCCCGCGCGATCAAGCTCGACAAGGTCGTCCTCCTCGGCAAGGGCGAGGAGAGGTGCGGCGGCCGAAAGAAGCCGTCCATCCTCGCCGGCGCGTTCGAGGCCCTGACCGGCGCCCTCTACCTCGACGGCGGTTTCGACGCGGCGAAGACCTTCCTTTCGGGGCTCCTCGCCTCGTGCCTGAAGCCCATCAAGTCGGAATCGCAGACGATTAACAACTCCAAGTCGGCGCTCCAGGAGATCTGTCAGAAGGCCGGGCTTGCCGCCCCCGTCTATCACGTGGTATCCGAAAAAGGTCCGGCCCATGACCGGACCTTCGCCATCGAGGTCCGCCTCGGGGAGAAGGTTTTGGCCAAGTCGAAAGGACCGTCCAAGAAGAGCGCCGAGCAGGCCGCGGCGGAAAAGGTCCTCAAGTCCTTTTTCGGGAGGAAGATCAAAAGGATCTCCCCCGAGGCCTTCATTATCGAGGCCGACGACCTCGTCCTCCCCTGACCTCCGGGCTAGGCTTCCGTCAAGGCCCCATCAGGACCGCGACCGGCCGGAGCGCCGGGATGTTCTGGCAGACGATCTTGATAACGGCCGTCAGAGGGACCGACAGGATCATGCCTGGGATCCCCCAAAGCCAACCCCAGAACAGCAGGGAGAAGAAGACGAGGAGCGGGCTGAGGCCGAGCCCCTTGCCCATGACCTTGGGCTCGATAAAATTACCCAGGATATTGTCCAGGCCCACGGTGATGATAAAGATCCAAAATGGCGCCCAGAACGTCCCGAACTGGAAGAAGGCGAAGCCGACGCGCAGGACCGTGGCGATGAGCGAGCCGATGTTTGGGATGTAATTCAGGGCGAACGCCAGCAGGCCGAAAAGGAACGCGAAATCGACCCCGAAAGCCGTCAGGACGAGCCAGACCATCACGCCGTTGGCGAGACCGACCGCCGTCTTGATGACCAGGTACTTCCGGATCTGGAGGTTGATCCGTTCGATGACACCGTGGATGCGGCCGGCGTGGCCATCCCCGATGGCCTTGGGGATCTTCGCCTCCGCCCGGCCGCGGCCGGCGACGATGAATACGAGAAAGAGGAAAACGAGAAGGAGCTTTCCCAGAACGCTGAAGAAGGGGCCGATGGCTTTGAGAATGGCGCTTCCGGCCCGGTTGATGTCCAGGTTTCCCAAGGCCGCGGGGACGTCGATCTTGAACGGCCCCAGGCCGTTCTCAAGAAGGCGGCTGAGATCGGCGAGCCGCCCCTGATACCTCGGAAGCTCGGTCACGAACGATTTGCCGCTCGAATAGACGAGGACACCGGCGAGATAGAGGAAAACGAACATCAGCCCCAGGACGATGATCACGGCCCCCGGCCGGGGGCAGCGGCAACGGGTCAGAAAGGTCAGAGCGGGATCGATGAGGTAGGAGAGAAAAACGGCCAAAATGAACGGGATGAAGACCGGCCGGGCCAGTTTCAGGATGACGCCCACGGCGAAGAGAAGGACGATCGCCAGCGCCCCTTTGAAGAACCTGTCGTCGTTCACGCCGGTGTCATCTCCCGCATCTCCATCGGCCCTCAATACGCGGCCCGGTTTTCGGCCAAGGCGGCCGTGGCGGCCCGCAGGAGCGCCTCTCCCGCCTTCTCGAGCCCGTCGGGGACGCGCATCGCGCCGCACAAGACGGCGCCGACCCGGCCGATGTAGAGGTGCTGGCCATAGCGGTTCCGGACATGATGGCCGAGGGCCGTCTTCTCCACGGCCTGCTTGTCCGCGGCCAGGGCTTCGAGGAGCTTGGCGAGCATCCCTTCAGCTTCCGTGTCGGACCCCCCATCGATGAAAAAGCCTTCCATCTCGCGGCCGCCCGACGTGTAGGTCGCGACATAGCCGTCGTGGAGGAACTCATAGCCCATGACGTTGCGCTTGATGTACTTCTCGCTCCGGGCCACGAGACCGTCCTTGGGAAAGGCCAGCACGAGCCCCGGGAGCCCGCCTCCAGCCTTGACCGCGGCGGCCACCTGGGAACCGATCTCGACGAGTGCCGCTTCGGTCGTATCGCCAAGGCCGAAGGCCAGGAGCTTCACGTAGAACCGACCGGACAGGAAGTTCAGGGCCTCGCCCTCGACGTATCCCTGCTCGCCCAGGCCTACGGCCTTGTTCTCCGGATAGCGCTCGGCCCCGAAGATGCCGAAGGCGTTGAGCGGCAGACCCATGTCGTAGATCTCCAGCGTTACGGTCGCACCCGTGTCCTTCTTTTCGAGATCGACGACGAGGAGCTCGCGGAAATCGTAGCTCAGGTAGCTTTCGGCGGCCCCATCGATGTACTCGAAGAGGGATTCCGGAAAATAGCTTCGCGGGGCCTCCACAAGGGACCACGCGGCGAGCTTGGGGACGAGCGAGGTGAGATCGGGACTCGCCGGGCGCGTCTGGGACGCGGCGAACGGCGCCAGGATGCAGAGGACCGCGAGGACGGCTGGTACGGCCAGACCTTGCCAAAACCGGGCCCTTCTCATGTTCAACCTCCTCGTACTCGGACCTGGATTTACTATAACGGAGGGGGGGCGTCTTGGCAAGCCACCCTTCCCGCGGCGGATTGGTGCGCACCCTCGTCCGATTGACAGGGTCCGCCAAAAGGCCCATCATTGAATGAGAATGGTCAGGTCGCGCGTCGTCGTTATCAGGTCCGGGAACGTGTGGACCTCGGCGGGCAGTCCGGACCCGGCGGTCGCGGCCAGAATGTTCGCCAGGGGTTTCACTCTCCTTACGGGAGCCGATGACGGCGCCGCGGCGGCCGCTTCATTGTTCCGGCCGGACGACCGCATCGGCATCAAGATCAACACCATTGGCGGCCGGGCCATCAGCACCCGGCCGGAGGTCGCGCTGGCGCTCGCCGGATGGCTGGAGCGAAGCGGCCGGGCCCCGAAAAACCTCTTCATCTGGGACCGGACAACGCGGGAGCTCCGCGATGCGGGGTACGCGCCCTCCGCGGGGCGCGACGGCGTCAGGATCTTCGGGACGGACGCGGCGGACGTCGGCTACGGCGCCGACCTCGTCTCCCACCTCGGCGTGGGCAGCCTGTTCTCGAAGATCCAGACCGAGTTCGCCACGGCCTCGATCAGCCTGGCCATCCTCAAGGACCACGGCATGGCCGGAGTGACGGCGGGCATGAAGAACTATTTCGGGGCCATCCACAACCCCAATAAGTATCATGATGGGCGTTGCAACCCCGCCGTCGCTGAGGTCTTCGACGCCCCGCCGGTCAAGTCCAAGCACCGCCTGTCGATCCTCGACGCCCTCATCGTCCAGTATCACAAGGGGCCGTCGTATCACGCCCGCTGGGCCGAAAAGTTCGGCGGGCTCGTGTTCAGCCTCGACCCCGTGGCCGCCGACGTCGTCGGCTTGACGATCATCGAGCGGCTCCGGGCCACGGCCGGCCTGCCGACCCTCGAGGACGAAGGACGGGCCCCGCTCTATCTCGCGACGGCCGAGAAGATGGGGCTCGGCCGGGCCGATGCGGCCGCGATCGAAACGGTCGAGGAGACGTTGCTGTGAACAGGCGAGGCTTCCTCCGGAACGCCGCGGGCGCGGGCCTGGCTTTCGGGGCCGGCCTCCCCTGCCTCGGCGGCCGGCTGGCGGCGCCTGGCGCGGGCCCGAACCTCTCGCACGTCGAGGCCCGGCATTACATCAAGCTGCCCGACCGCGAGATCGAGTGCCGCCTCTGCCCGAGGCTTTGCCGGCTCGGCGACAAGGAGCGCGGCTTCTGTGGGGTCCGGGAGAATATCGGCGGCACCTACTACACCCTGGTCTACGGAAAGGTCTGCGCCCTCAACGTCGATCCGATCGAAAAGAAGCCCTTCTTCCACGTTCTCCCGGGCACGACGGCCCTGTCCCTGGCGACGGCAGGATGCAACGTGAACTGCAAGTTCTGCCAGAACTGGGAGATCTCCCAAGCCCGGCCCGAACAGGTCGAGGCCTTTGACCTCGCTCCCGAAGACGCGGCCGCGAGGGCCTCCGCGGCGCGCTGCCCCTCGATCGCCTACACCTACACCGAGCCAACGGTCTACTTCGAGTACATGTACGACGCAGCCGTCCGGGCCAAACGACGCGGCGTCCGCAACATCGTCGTGACCGGCGGGCACATCAACCCGGATCCGCTCGCCGAGCTCCTCGACGTCATCGACGCCATCAAGGTCGACCTCAAGGGATTTTCCGAGGAGTTCTACACGGAGTACGTCCGGGGCACGCTCAAGCCGGTCCTTGACACCATCCGCGCCGTGGCCAGATCCAAGGTCTGGCTCGAGATCGTCGTCCTCGTCATCCCGACTTTGAACGACCGGATGGACCTCATCCGGGACATGTCCCGCTGGATCCGGAATGAAGCTGGCCAAGACGTCCCCGTCCATTTCACGCGCTTCCAGCCAATGTACCTCATCAAGAACCTGCCCCCGACCCCCGTATCCACGCTCGAGGCCGCGCGCCGGGTCGCCCTCGAAGAGGGCCTGCGCTATGTCTATGTGGGCAACGTCCCCGGGCACGAGTCGGAGAACACCTATTGCCCGGGCTGTGGAAAGGCGATCATCGCCAGGGTCGGCTACACGATCGAAGCCGTCCGTCTCAAGAAGGGCAACTGCGAGTCATGCGGGACACGCATCCCCGGGATCTGGGCTTGAAGCCCTGGCTGCCGCCCTTTCTCCTGGGCTTCCTGGCCGCGGCGTTTGAGGTCTATCTGCTCAGGGAATTCTCCGCCGAATTCTACGGCAACGAGCTCATCTTCGGCCTCTTCCTCGGCTCCTGGCTTTTATGGGGCGGGCTCGGCAGCCTCCTCAGGCCGCGTGACGGCGCGGCAGGCGCAGTGGCGAGACTGGCGGGGCTCTACGGGCTGGCCATCGTCCTCTTCTTCGTCGGGCTCGCCGCACTAAGGTTCTCGCATAAGCTCATGGGCATCTACCCGGCCGAGCTGACGGGCCTCCTGCCCGCCCTGGGATTCTCCCTGGTCTTGAGCCTGCTCTTGAGCTTCCCCCTTGGTCACGCCTTCGCCCTCAACGCCTCGTTCCACGGCGGCGGCGTCGCTGCCGTCTACATCCTGGAATCGGCCGGCGCGGCGGCGGCCGGCCTGCTCGTCCATTTCGTGCTCATCCCGCGCTTTTCGAACTGGCAGGGCGCGGCCATCGTCGGCGCCACGGTCGCGCTTGCCGTTCTCTTCGCGATGAAGCCGGGCCGGTGGAAAGCTCTTCTGGCCGGGGCCCTCGTCCTCGCCGCGTGTTTGGCCGGCTTCGACCTCCTGTCACAGAAAGCGGCCTGGAAACCCCTCCGTCTCGTCGAGGCCGGAGACACCCGCTATGGAAAGCTCCAGGTCATCCGGGACGAGGAGCAGATCACCTTCTTCGACAACGGCCTGGCCGTCTTCTCCCACCCCGACGAAGGCGCGGCCGAGGAATCGGTCCATTTCGCGCTGCTCCAGCGGGACGGCCCGCGCCGGGTCCTTCTTATCGGGGGCGGGGCGAGCGGCGGCGCCGCCGAGGCCCTGAAGTACCCCGACATCCGCGTGGATTGCGTCGAGCTCGACCCCGCCATCGTCCGGCTGGCAAGAAAGCACCTCACCGGACCGGACCGGGCCGCCCTCGACGACCCGCGCGTACAGATCATCTTCCGCGACGGACGCGCCTTTGTCGCCCGGACCGGGGACCGCTATGACGCGATCCTCCTCAACCTGCCCGAACCGGCCACCGCCCAGGTCAACCGGTACTACACGAGGGAGTTCTTCCTCGAGGTTCGCGAGAAACTCTCGCGGGGAGGGGTTTTCAGCTTCGTCGTTCCTTCGGCCGAGAACTACGTCAGTGATCCCCTCGGCCAGTTCCTGGCTTCTCTCGCGGCGACGCTCCGAGGCGTTTTCCCGCATGTCCTCGCCGTTCCTGGCGGGAACTGCGTTTTCCTGGCGTCCGACGCCCCCCTCTCGGTCGATCCCGGCCGGCTGTCCTCCGCCGTCGCCAGACTCGGCCTGGATGTCCGGTTCCTCAACCCCGGCATGCTCGCGGCCCGTCTCAACCCGGCTCGTGTCGAATACCTGGCCGGCAAGATATCTTCCCCCAGCGCGAGGATCAACCGCGACCTCGTCCCCGTCAGCTATTATTTCCATGCGGTCCTTTGGGCGGGACAGTTCCGCGGCGCCGAAGCCCGCGTCCTTCGCGCCGCCGGCCGGCTTTCTCCCGGCTGGCTCCTTGACGCGCCCCTGGCGCTCGTCGCCCTCGGATTCATCTTCCTGACGGCATTCAAACGGCACGCATCGGCCCGCTTCCTCGTCCCCATTGCGGTGATGGGTTTCACCTCGATCGCCGTCGAGCTCGCCGTCTTCATCGCCTTCCAGGCCAATTTCGGTTTTGTTTACGGGAAGATCCCGCTGCTCCTCGCTTCTTTCATGGCCGGGCTGGTCCTCGGGGCGCTCGCGGCGCGGTCGCGAAGACGGCAGGGCGGCGCCGAGCTGCCGATCGTCCAAGGGACCTTCATCGTCCTGCTCCTGCTGACCTACAGGAGCCTGGCGGGGACCGGAGGCGAAGCCGCGCCGTTCGCCCTTCTCCTCGGCTTCGGCGTCCTCGGAGGGTACCTCTTCGTTTCCGCCAACCGCCTGCTTCTCCTTGAGACCGCGCACCCGGGCCTCGGCTATGGAGTCGATCTGCTGGCCTCGTTCGCCGGGGTGATCCTCGCCTCGGGACTGATCATTCCGCTTTTCGGCATCCCCGCCCTCATCCTCCGCCTGGCCCTCCTCAACGCCCTCTGCTTCCTCTATCTTTTGGCCGCCCCGCGTTCGATCGGCTAGTCTTCGGTATCCATTTCGCTAAACAAAGTCATTCTCCTCTTTTTCTCGCCAGCGACACTTGCGGACGGGACAGTGACGCAGCGGCGTGGGCCCCCCCCCCACCGGCAGGGAGCGGACTCTGGGGAGTGACAATCAGATAAGCAGCGGAGTAACTCGGAGCTGTAACTCTTCGGGCCCGGCCGAGATTGTAATATAATGGGAAACCGGACCCGCGATACGCATGTTCGAAGATTCGCTCATCCCGCCGAAAAAGGACAGGCCGTCGCCTCGCGACAGGACTGTCGGCATCGCCGTCACCGTCGTGGTCCACGCGCTCCTGGGGTTTCTTGTTTATCACGGCCGCTTCACCGTCAAGATCCTCCCGTTCGCCAGAGAAGAGGTCCGTACGGTCGTTGTCGTTCCGCCGCTCAAGGTGACCATCCCCAAGGTCGTCGGGGGCCGGGGTCTATCGGAAGTCCCCGGCGGCCCCTCCGGCCCTGCGGGGCCCGCGCGAGCGGGCGATCAGCCCGATGAGTCCAAGCCGGAGCCCAAAGCGGCCCCCGCCGAGCCGGCCAGAGCCGAGTTTGCCGGACTGCCGACCGGCGGCGGGCTTATCCCCCCGCCCGGTTCGGGCTCCGCGATCCCGTCATTGTCCTCGAAGTTCCAGCGATCGATCACGACGCACGGCAAGTCCGATCTGATCATCCCCCTGGCCCCTCCGGGAACGCCTCCGGGCCCGCCCGGCATCGGGGGCGCCCCGGTCCCCGATTTCTCCAAGTACAGCAGCGGCGCCTACACGGGAGGGGTGACCGGATACGGGAGGGGCCGCGGCGGCACAGGGGCAGGGGGCGGCGGAGGCCGCCAGCGCGTCGGGATGTCCATCCCGCTCAAAGGTTACGACCTCCTGCCGTGGGCGACGGCCGTCATCGACCGGCTCCAGCTCAACTGGGCCCTGCCTGCCGTGCCGGAGGTGCCCGAACCCGCCAGGATTAGCATGATCGTCGTCATCAAGAAGACCGGAGAGCTCGATTCGATCGAGATCCTCGAAGGGACCAGCCTCGAGACGCTCGACCGGGCGGCGCTCGAAGCGCTTCGGGCCTCTCTCCCCTTCCCCGCCCTGCCGGCCGACTTCCCTGGCGACCTCCTCGAGATCACCTTCGAGTTCGTCTACAATGACTAAGAGGATCACGGCGGTCATCGTCGGCGTCCTGGCGCTCGCCGCAGGTCTTCGGGCCGACTGGAAAACGGAGCTCAATTCCCGCCTTGGCCGCAATCCCGACTACCGCGCCGCCTGGGACTACCTCACCGAGGCCGTCAAGACGCTCGAGCCGAAGGACAAGCAGACGGCGGTCTTCATCCTCCCCTTTCTGGCCGAGAAGCTCGGCGACAAAGACGGGGAAAAAGAGCTGGCCGCGGATTACTTCGAGACCTATCTCGATAACGATCCGGATTTCGGTTTTCTCGAGAGCTATGCCCTGCGCGATCTGCTCGCGTTTTGGTCCGCCTGGAAGCGCATCTATCCTCTTGTCTACGACGTCAATCTCCTGTCGTATTCGCGGACCCCGGCGACAGGCCTGCCGGCCTCGGTCGACGTCGGCCTCGAGCTCCTCAACGAGGCCTTTTACCGCATCTCCCTCGGCCCCTACATCCTCGAAGGCGGCTACTGGCCCAAGGGTTTCCACATTCTGACGATACCGCTCAGGGACCTTTTCGTCCGCTCGGACACCTATGATTTCATTCTCGACCTCAAGGCCGGCGATCTCATCTGTCGTAAGCCGATCCGGGTCCGCGTCGACATCGCCGACATGGCGCCCACTTCGGCCCCACCGCCGCGGGATACCTTTTCGCCGGCCTCGAGCCTGCCATCCAAGCCCATCCAGGAAGGGGAAATCTCCGTCTATATCGACGGTAAGCTCGTCCTGAGGAGCCGGAAGATCGCCGCTAAGCCCGCCCCCTTCACCTTTCCGCTCGGCGGACCGCTCATGAGGGGCCAGAAGCCCTATATGCCGCCTCCGAAGGGCGATCCCATGGCGAGCGGCGTCAACATCCTCGACGCCGTGGCCCTGGCCTATAAAGCCATCAAGGACCTCGTGGCCAAGAAACCACCCCGGCCCTCGGCCCCTTCCTATCAAAAAGTCAGCGCCCTGGCCTTCGCCTACTCCCGGACCGCGACGGGGGGGAATTCCGTTCCGGCCCGGGCCTCCCTGTCCCTGCCCCCCGCCCGGGCCGTCATCCTCAAGGAATAGGGCCCGATTTGACTTCCGGGCCCGGGGTTTGATATATCTTCAGGCAAGAGGAGGCTTCCGATGGGCGAGAAGGAAGTCGAAAGACGTCTCTGTCAGCGGTTCAAGATCCCAGGGGCCACCATTTCCTACCGGAAGGAGAAGCTCTTTTTCTCCAAGGCCGGGACCGATGAGGAATTCTGCCCGGTCCTCGACCTCAGTCGTGGCGGCATCCGCTTCCTGACCCAGAAACCCCTGAAGTTCAAGTCCAAGATCCGGCTCCAGCTGTCGATCCCCGGCGAACGTGTCCCGCTCGATCTCAGGGGCCGGGTGCGCTGGTCGACGTTCAACGCCGGGAAGAGCTACAAGTTCCAAGCCGGCGTACAGTTCAATCCCTACGGGCTCGAGAAGGGCCAGAACGTCCCCCAGACGCTGACCAAGATCGTGGCCCTGGAGCTGAGGTTCGTGGAACCGGAAGCCCCGGCAGGCACGACGGGGCTGAACGAGATCGGCGCCTGATCGCCGTCTAGCGAGCGGCCTTCGGTTTGGCCGGTCTTTCCCCTTCGACGACGACGAGGGAGTAGTCCGCGATCTCCAGAAGCATCTTGGCGATGGACTGCAGCAGCCCCAGCCGGTTCTGCCGCGTTCTCTTCTCTTCGGCCATCACGAGGACCTTGTCGAAGAACGTATTCAGCTCGGGCTGGAGCTTGAACAGGATCCCCTGGGCCCGGGCGAAATCTCCCCGGGCGATCATCGGCTCGGCGTTGTCGCGGATGATCGAGAGCGTCGAGAAAAGCTCGCGCTCTTCCTTCTCGACGAAAAGGTCAGAGTTGACCTTGGCCGGGGGCATGCCCTTGAGGATGTTATTGATCCTCTTGGCCATGAGGATGAACGGTTCGAACTGGGGGCTGGACTTGAGAGCGTCCAGGGCCTCGACCCGGGCCAGGACGTCGACGATCTGATCGACCCCCGGCCCTAGGGCGGCGCCGACAAAATCGTAGCGGAAGCCCTTCTTCTCGAGGATGAAGCGCAGCCGGCCGGCGAAGAAGTCGAGACAAGCGGCCTTGACCTCGGCCCGGACGAGGGTCAGGCGGTCGCCGTGGATGGCCAGGATGCGGTCGAGAAGGAGCGGGAAGGAAAACCGGAGCTTCCTGTCCAGCGCGACCTTGCAAACGCCTTGGGCGTTGCGGCGCAGGCCGAAGGGGTCACTCGAGCCGCTGACCTGGAGGCCGACGCCGATGGCGCCCACGATCGAATCCATCTTGTCCGCGATCGACAGGATGGCCCCCGCCGCCGTGGCCGGCGATGCGTCCTCAAGGCTTCCTGGCTGATAGTGCTCGTAGATCGCCTGATGGACCGTGGCCGGCAAGCCCTCCTGCCGGGCGTAAAGCCCGCCCATGCGGCCCTGGAGGCCGGAGAATTCCTTGACCATGTCCGTCAACAGGTCGGCTTTGCAGAGGGCCGCGGCTTCGACGGCATCGGCCTTGATCTCGGTCTGGCCGAGCTTGTCGCAGAGGTAGCCGACGATCTTTTTCAGGCGCTGGGCCTTGTCCTCGTAGCTGCCGAGCTTCTCCTGGAAGAGGACGTTCTTCAGCTCCGCCGCCCGTTTGTAAAGCGGCACCTTGCGGTCCTGGTCCCAGAAGAAACGGGCGTCTTCGAGCCGGGCCCTGAGGACCCGCTCGTTGCCGCGCCGGATGAGCCCCTTCGCGTCCTCGGCGGCGTCGGCGACGCCGAGAAAATCGGGCAGCTGTTTCTTGTCGCGGACGACGGAGAAGAGCTTCTGGCCCTCGCGCATGGCCGTGGACAGGACTTCGATGGGCAGGCTGAGGTAGGCCTCGGGGAAAGCGCCGAAAATGACGAGGGGGTGCTCGACGTTGAGGGTCAGGTCGTCGAGGAGCCCCGGGTCGGGATAGATCTTGGCCTTGAGCGGGGCCAGTGCGGCCTCGATCTCGTCGAGGATCATCTTCTTGCGGACGGCCGGGTCGACGATGACGAAGCTCTTTTCGAGCCCGGCCTGGTAGGAAGCCAGGTCCCCGGCCTTGAGCCCGCCGGGCGCGGCGATCCTGTGGCCGACCGTCTCGTCCGAGGCCTGGAAACCTTCGAAGGACGTCGCGACGGGGATCCCGCCAAAGACGCAAAGGAGCCCGTGGATGGGGCGGGAGAAGCGGAACGGGCTCTCCCCCCAGCGCATCATCTTCGGGAACGACAACGCGCCCAGGAGCCGCGGGACCGCGGCGGCCAGGATGTCCGCCGTCGGCGTCCCTTTGGCCCTGCGCTTGAAGCCGAGATACTCGCCCTTGGCCGTTCGGAAGGTCTCGAGCGCGCCTTCGTCGACGCCCTGGGACCGGGCGAAGCCCTTTCCGGCCGCGGTGAGAGATCCGTCGGCCCCCCTGGCGATGGTCAGGGGCGGGCCGGTGACGACCTCCTCCCGGTCCTCCTGTCCCTCGGCGAAATCGGCGGCGACGACAAGGCGCCGCGGGGTGGCCAGCGTCTTGAGCCAGCGGACCTCGATGCGGGCCTCGAGGAGCTCCTTGCGGAAGCCGGCCTCGAGTTGCTCGAGGGCCACTCGGATGTGCGAGGCCGGGAGCTCTTCCGTCAGCAGCTCGAGCAGGAATTCCATCAGGCGCCGTCCTTCCCGCCGGTGTATCGCCGGGCGATATCGTTGACGAGGGCGCGGATCTGGGCGATCATCTTGACCCTCTCGGTGACGCTGACGGCCCCCCGGGAGTCGAGCAGGTTGAAGTTATGGGAGCATTTCAGGCACATGTCATAGGCCGGAAGGAGGAGGCACTTTTCGGCCAGGCGGGCCGCCTCCTTCTCGCAGGCCGCGAAGGCCTGGCGAAGCATGGTGACGGACGCGGCCGTGAAGTTGTATTCCGAGAACTCCTTCTCCTCGCGGAGGCGGAGATCGCGGTAGCTGACGTCGGCCGACCAGTCGAGATCGTAGATGTCGTCCTTCTGCTCGAGGAACATCTCCAGCCGCTCGAGGCCGTAGGTGATCTCGACGGGGACGGGCGAAAGGTCGACGCCGCCGCACTGCTGGAAGTAGGTGAATTGGGAGATCTCGAGGCCGTCGAGCATGACCTGCCAGCCGACCCCCCAGGCGCCGATCGTGGGCGATTCCCAGTTGTCTTCGTCGAACCTGAGGTCGTGGTCCTCGAGGGCGATGCCGAGCGACCGGAGGCTCTGGATATAGATGTCCTGGATCTCGGCCGGGGACGGCTTGATGATGACCTGGTATTGGAAGTGCTTCTGGACCCGGTTGGGATTCTCGCCGTAACGTCCGTCGTCCGGACGGCGCGACGGCTGGACGTAACCGACGCGCCAGGCCCGCTTGTCGAGGACGCGGAAGAACGTGTCCGGGGTCATCGTCCCGGCGCCGACCTCGACGTCGTAAGTCTGGGCAAGGTAGCAGCCTTGTCCGGCCCAGAACCGGTGCAGGCCGAGGATCAGGTCCTGAACGGACATCTAGGCTCTCTTCTCCCAGCGCAGGACGGGGAACTTGGCCGCGACGACCTCGTCGAGCCGGCTGACGTAGGTGACATGAGGGGCCGTGTGAAGGATATCGGGGTTTTCCCGCGCCTCCTTGGCGATGGCCTTCATCGCGTCGATGAACAGGTCGAGATCGCGCCGGCTCTCGGTTTCGGTCGGCTCGATCATGAGCGCGCCGTGGACGATGAGCGGGAAGGACATCGTCGGCGGGTGCATGCCGTAATCGATGAGCCTCTTGGAGATGTCGAGGTTGGTCACCCCGAAAGCCTTCTGGAGCTTATCGGAGAAGACGCACTCGTGCATGGACGCGGTCTTATACTTGAGGTCGAAGTCCCCTTCGAGGCTTTTGCGGACGTAATTGGCGTTGAGGACGGCGAACTCGGCGATCTCCCGGACGCCCTTGGGCCCGAGCGACAGGATGTAGCAGAAGGCCCGGACGATGACGGAAAAATTCCCAAAGTAGCCGCGGACCCGGCCGATCGACCGGGGGCGATCGCAGTCGAGCGCGTAGCGCCCGCCCTTCTCGATGATGACCGGGACCGGAAGGAAGGGAACGAGCTCCTTCTTCACGCCCACGGGGCCGGAGCCGGGCCCGCCGCCGCCGTGGGGCGTCGAGAACGTCTTGTGCAGGTTGATGTGCATGACGTCGATGCCCATGTCACCGGGACGGACGATGCCCGTCAGGGCGTTCATGTTGGCCCCGTCCATATAGACGAGGCCGCCCTTGGCGTGGACGATCTCGGCGATGCGGCAGATGTCGGATTCGAACACGCCCAGGGTGTTGGGGTTGGTGACCATGAGCGCGGCGACCTCGTCGGTCATGGCCTCCTCGAGGCCGGCCAGGTCGATCGTCCCGTCCTCGTTGGATTTGATCTCCCTGACGGTGTAACCGCAGATGTGGGCCGAGGAGGGATTCGTGCCGTGCGCGGAATCGGGGATGAGAACGTATTTCCGGGCGTTGCCCCGGGCTTCCAGGGCGGCCCGGATGAGCATCATCCCGGTGAGCTCGCCGTGCGCTCCCGCCGCGGGGTGAAGCGTGAAGGCGTCCATGCCGGAGATCTCACAAAGGAACCCTTCGAGCTTCTTCAAGACCTCGAGATTCCCCTGGACGAGGTCCGCGGCCGCGAGCGGGTGCGAGGAGGCGAACGCGGGGTGGGCCGAAAGCCGCTCGTTGATCTTGGGATTGTACTTCATCGTGCAGGATCCGAGCGGATAGATGCCCATATCGACGCAGTAATTCTTCTGTGACAGGCGGGTGAAGTGCCGGGTGATCTCCGTCTCGGAGACCTCCGGGAAATCCTCGAGCTCGCGGCGGAGGGGTACCCCGGCCAGCAGGTCTTTCTTGGCAGGGACGTCCAGCGTCGGAAGCTCGGCGGCCCTTTTACCCGCTTCGCTGATCTCGAAAATGAGGGGTTCGCGGATCTCCTTGATCATGACACGACCTCCTGGAGCGCCCGGGCCAGTCTATCGATGTCGTCCTTGGTCCGGAGCTCGGTGACGCAGACGAGGGCCGCGTTCCCGATCTCGGGATAATCGGCCCCGAGGCCGTAGCCGCCGATGAGGCCCTTCGCCCGGAGTCCGGCGTCAATGGCCGGCCAGGGCTTGGGCAGCCCGACGACGAACTCGTTGAAGACGGGGCCGGTGAACTTCAGTTTCACGCCCGGGACGGCGGTCAGCTTGTCGGCGGCATAGGCGGCCTTCTGGGCGTTCTGCCAGGCGATCTCTCTCATCCCCTGCTTGCCCAGGGTCTCCATGAAGATCGTCGCCCGGAGCGCGCAGAGGGCCTGGTTGGAGCAGATGTTCGAGGTGGCCCGCTCGCGGCGGATGTGCTGTTCCCGGGTCGACAGGGTCAGGACGAACCCGCGCCGGCCCTCCTTGTCGACCGTCTGGCCGGTGATCCGGCCGGGCATCTGGCGCAAGAACTCCTTCCGGCAGGCCATGAACCCGAGGTAGGGCCCGCCGAAGCTCAGCGGGAGACCGAGCGACTGGGCCTCGCCAGTGACGATGTCGGCCCCAAGCTTCCCCGGCGCCTCTAGAAGGCCCAGCGACATCGCTTCGGAGACGACCGTCACAGACAGCGCCTTGACGCCGTGGGCGGCGTTCGAAAGGGCCTGGACGTCCTCGACGACGCCGAAGAAATTGGGCGACTGGCAGACGATGGCGGCCGTCTTGTCGTCCAGGAGGCGGCCCAGCGCGTCCTTGTCCACCCGCCCGTCGGGGCCGTACCCGACCTCGACGGCTTCGACGCCAAGGTTCTTGATGTAGGTCCGGACGACGTCCCGGTACTGCGGATGGATCGACCGCGCCAGCAGGACCTTGTTCCGGCCGGTGACCCGCTGGGACATCAGGACGGCTTCGGCCGTGCCCGTGGAGCCGTCGTAGAGGGAGTCGTTGGCGATGTCCAGGCCGGTGAGCTGGCAGATGAGGGTTTGGAACTCGAAGACGATCTGGAGCGTGCCCTGGCTGACCTCGGGCTGGTAGGGGGTATAGGGGCTGACGAACTCCCCGCGCGAGCTCAGGTAATCGACGACCGTCGGGATGAAATGCTCGTAGGCTCCGCCGCCGAGGAATGACAGGTGGCCGGTGATGGCGTTCTTGCGGCCGATCGCCTCGATCGTCCGGACGAGCTCGAGCTCGGACTGGGCCGCCGGAAGGTCAAGCGGCCGCCTGAGACGGACCGCCTCGGGGATGCAGGCGAACAGGTCGTCGACCTTGCCGGCGCCCGTGCGGGCCAGCATCTCCTTCTTGTCTTTGTCGGAGAGAGAGAGATAGCTCATGGCAAAAACCCCCTGTCAGGCCGGGCGGGGCCTCAGTGCTCGAGCCCTTCCAGGAATTTCTCGTAATCGCCGGCCGTAAGGAGGCCGTCGAGGTCCTTCTGGTCCTTGATCTTGATGCGGACGATCCAGCCCTGGCCGTGAGGGTCCTTGTTGAGGAGATCGGCGGTCTGCCCGAGGGCCTCGTTGACGGCCGTGACGACGCCCGGGACGGGGGCATAGACGTCCGAGACCGACTTGACGGATTCGACGACGCCGATCGATTGACGGGGAGCGAGCTCCTTGCCCACGGCCGGGAGCTCGACGAAGATGATGTCACCGAGCTGGTGCTGGGCGAAATCGGTGATGCCGACGACGCCCTCGTCGCCCGCGACCTTGATCCACTCGTGGTCCTTGGTGTAACGGAAGTCGTTGGGATACATGCGTGCCTCCTTGGTGACCGGAATCGTTATTTCTTGGCCCTTTTGTAGAAGGGCGTGGGGATGACGCGGGCCTTGGTCTTCTTGCCCCGGATCTCGATCTCGAACTCCGCGCCGACGGCGGTCCCCTCGATGGGCAGGTAGACGAGGCCGATGGACTTCTTGAGGAGCGGGGCGAACGTGCCCGAGGCGACCTCGGCCACCTTCTGACCCTTGTAATAGACGGGATAATGGGGCCTGGCGATGCCCGGCTCGGCCATCTCGAATCCGACGAGCTTCTTCTTCAGTCCTTCCGCCAGCTGCTTTGCGATAACCGGCTTGCCGAGGAAATCGCCCTTCTCGAGCTTGACGATCCACTTGAGGTCGGCCTCGAGCACGGTCGTCTTGTCCGAGATGTCGTTGCCGTAGAGCATGAGCTTCGATTCGAGCCGCAGCGTATCGCGGGCGCCGAGGCCGATGGGCAGCAGGCCCAGGGGTTGGCCCGTCTCGATCAGGGTCGTCCAGATGATGCCGGGGTCGGGGTCCGTCGTGTAGATCTCGAAGCCGTCCTCTCCCGTGTAGCCCGTCCGCGAGACGAGACAGTCCTTGCCGGCGACCTTGCCCTTGGCCCAATGGAAGGACTTCATAGCGGCCAGGGGGATATCGGTGAGCGGTTGGAGGATCGTCTCGGCCAGGGGCCCTTGGAGCGCCAGCTGCGAGGTGACGTCGCTCTGGTGCTCGACGTTGACCGCGAATCCCTTGGTGTGCCCGGCGATCCAGGCGAAATCCTTGTCGTCGTTGGCCGCGTTGACGACAAGGAAATACCTCTCCGGGCCCATGAAGTACACGAGCATGTCGTCGACGAACGTCGATTCGGGCGTCATCAGCGCGGTGTACTGGACTTGTCCGGGGACGAGCCTGGCCGCGTCGTTCGGGGTCAGCCACTGGACGAAGGCCAATGCGTCCTTGCCCGTGACCATAACCTCGCCCATGTGGCTGACGTCGAAGAGCCCGGCCTTCGTCCGCACGGCCATGTGCTCGGGGATGATGCCCGAGTATTCGACCGGCAGCTCCCAGCCGCAGAACTCGATCATCTTGCCGCCGAGCTTTTTATGGAGCTCGTTGAAGCGCGTCTTCTTCATAGTCCCTTCCTTTCTTGAAACGAAGCCCAAAATTATCACATCTCGCCGGCTCTAGCAAGTCGAACGGGAGTCCGCTTCCTGCCGGTCCCCATTTTTTGATATAATGAGTGTTCGAAAATGATCGCCTACAAAACCCGCTTAAAAGAAGCGATTTACGAACGGCTGAAAGCCGTCTACCCGGTCGCTCTCGACGACCTCGACATGACCCCGACGCCGGACCCGAAGATGGGCGACCTGGCCCTGACCTTCCCCTTTCAGCTGGCCAAAAAGCTCAAGAAAGCCCCCCGGGTCATCGCCCAGGAGGCCGCTCCCCTGCTGGCCTCGATCGAAGGCATCGTCAAGGCCGAGGTCGCCGGCGGGGGCTTCCTCAATATCGGACTCGACAAGGCGGCCGTCTTCGCCGAGGCCGTCCGCATCGCCGGCCAGACCGCCCTGGCCGCCGAAGAGCGCAAGATCATCATCGAACATACCAACATCAACCCGAACAAGGCCGCCCATATCGGCCACCTCCGCAACGCCTGTCTCGGCGACACGCTGGCCCGCTGCCTGCGTTTCAAGGGGGAGAAGGTCGAGGTCCAGAATTACATCGACGACACGGGCGTCCAGGTCGTCGACGTCGTCTTCGGCTTCATGGAGCTCGAAAAGAAGTCCCTCGACGACCTCGAGAAGCTGCCCGGCAAGTTCGACTACGTCTGCTGGGACCTCTATGCCCGGGTCTCCGCCTATCTCGCCGAGCACCCTGAGGCCCAAGCCCGTAAGTCCGAGATCATGAAGAGGATCGAGCGCGGCCAGGACCCGGAATACGCCTTGTCCCGATATGTCTCGAGGCGCATCGTCCGGGCCCATCTGGCCACCATGAAGCGCATCGGCATCTCCTACGACGTCCTGCCCTGCGAGAGCACCATCCTGCACCTGAAGTTCTGGGACACGGCCTTCGCGCTTCTCAAGGAGAGGCGAGCCATCACCATGGCCACGGAGGGCGAGAATAAAGGCTGCTGGGTCATGCGGCTCGAGGAGGACGAGGAGCGGGAGAAGGTCATCGTCCGCTCCGACGGCACCGTGACCTATGTCGGCAAGGACATCGCCTACCAGCTCTGGAAGTTCGGCCTCCTCGGACGGGATTTCTTCTACGAGCCCTTCGCCGACGACGACGGCCGGACCCTGTGGATCTCGACCCCGACGCCGGCCGCCGGCTCTCCGGCCTTCGGCGGGGCGACGAAGGTTTACAACGTCATCGATACGCGCCAGTCCTATCTCCAGAAGATCGTCGTCCAGGGCCTGCGCTCGCTCAAGTACGACGCGCAGGCTGCCAAATCCGTCCACTTCTCCTATGAGATGGTCGCCTTGTCGCCGAAGAGCTTGATCGAGCTCGGCTATGCCGCCTCTGCCGAGGAAAAAGAGCGCTCCTTCCTCGAGGTTTCCGGCCGGAAAGGCCTCGGCGTCAAGGCCGATGACCTCCTCGACCGGCTCGAGGCCAAGGCGGGGGCCGAGATCGAAAAGAGGAACACCGACCTCCCCGAAGACGACAGGCGGAGGTTGGCCCGGGAGATCGCCACGGGGGCCTTGCGCTATTTCATGCTCAAGTTCGCGCGGAATTCGGTCATCGTCTTCGATTTCGAGGAGGCCCTCAGCTTCGAGGGCGAGACGGGCCCGTATCTTCAATACACGGCCGTCCGGCTGGCCAGCATCTTCCGCAAGCTCAAGGAGCGCTTCGGAGTCGCCGAGGCCGACATCGTCCCGCCGGCCGATGGCCGGCCTGTCCTCCCCCCCGGGCTTTCCGACCAGGAAACGGCCGACTTCTGGGACCTCATCCTGACCGGCGCCGCGCTCGAAGAGGAGGTCCTCCGGTCGGTCTCGGCCCTGGAGTTCGCCCACCTGGCCAAGTTCGCCTTTCTGCTCTGCCAAAAGCTCAACGGCTACTACCATAAATATCCCATCCTCGCCGAGGAGAACCTGGGGGTCCGGGCCTTCCGGCTGCTCGTCCTGCGCACCGTCAAAGACGAGCTCCATTGCGCCCTCGGGCTTATGGGTATCCCCCCGCCCGAACGCATGTGACGCAACGGCCCCGACCCGCCGGAGGTTTTGGTATCCCATAGCGGAGGTGAACATGATCGAGGTCCGAGAGCTCACCAAGAAATACGGGGAGCTCGTTGCCGTCCACGACCTGACGTTCACGGTCGACGCCGGCCGCATCTGGGGCCTGCTCGGCCCGAACGCGGCCGGAAAGACGACGACGATGCGCATTCTCACCGGCTACCTGCCGGCCACGTCCGGCCGGGCGACGGTGGCCGGGTTCGACGTCTTCGACAAGCCCGACGACGTCAAACGTTCGATCGGCTACCTGCCTGAGGTCGTGCCTCTCTACCCGGACATGACCGTCTCGGGCTTCCTCGGCTTCGTCGCCGAGATCAAGCAGGTCCCGAAGACCCGCCGCAAAGCGGCCGTGGCGCGGGTCATCGAATCGGCCGGCCTGAAGGACGTCGGCCGACGGCTCATCAAAAATATCTCCCGCGGCTTCAAACAGCGGGTCGGCATCGCCCAGGCCATGATCCACGACCCCCAGGTCCTCATCCTCGACGAACCGACGATCGGGCTCGATCCGGCGCAGATCCGGGAGATCCGGGAGCTCATTCGCGATCTCCGCGGCGAGCACACGATCCTCCTTTCGACCCACATCCTGCCCGAGGTCACCCAGGTCTGCGACGGCGTCGTCATCATCAATGAAGGACGGCTCATGGCCTCGGGCTCCCTCGAGGAGCTGGCCGCGTCCTTTGACAAATCGGACGGGGTCCTCGTCAAGCTGCGCCGCGGCGGCGCCGAGGAGGCCGCCCTGTTCCGGGACCTCCCCGGCGTCGGCAAGGTCACCGTCGAGGGGGACGAGATCCGGGTCGAGTGGAGCCGCGATCGCGACCTCCGCGACGACGTCGCCCGCCTGGCCCTGGACAAGGGCCTCGGCCTCAAGGAGATGCGGTCGGTGGCCGGCATCGAGGACCTCTACATGAAGATCGTTGCGGGAGGGCTTGGACAATGAGGAACATCTGGTCCCTGGTCAAGAAGGAGGTGCGGGCTTACTTCGGCTCGCCCATCGCCTATGCCGTCACCGCCGGGTTCCTTCTCCTCGTCGGCTATTCCTTTTACAGCATGATGGCTTGGTTCAACGCCGCCGCCATGCAGATGGCCCAGAACCCGTATTATGCCCAGCAGATCAATATCAACGAGATGGTCTTTTCGCCGCTGTTCCACAACATGACCATCTTCCTCATCTTCATCGCCCCGCTCCTGACCATGCGCCTCTTGGCCGAAGAGAAGAAGACCGGCACGGAGGAGCTGCTGTTCACGTCGCCGCTCAGGGTCGGCGAGATCGTTCTCGGCAAATACATCGCCGCCCTGGTCATGCTGACCGTCATGCTCGGGCTGACCGCCCTCCTGTCCGTCTTCGCCTTCGCCTATGGCAACCCGGAGCTCGCGCCCTGGCTCACCGGCTACCTCGGTCTTTTCCTCACGGCGGCCCTTTTCGCCGCGGTCGGCCTGTTCTTTTCATCCCTCACCGAGAACCAGATCGTCGCGGCCTTTCTGGCCATCGTCACCCTGCTCCTTCTCCTCCTCATCAACTGGGCGACTTCGTCCGGCGGAGGGGGGTGGCGGTCGGTCGTCGGCTATCTCTCCTTCTCCGATCATTTCGGAGACATGACCCGGGGCATCCTCGACACCAAGGACGTCATCTATTACGTGACGTTCTCGTTCTTCGGTCTCTTCCTGACCCACTCCGTTATCCAGTCCAGGCGTTGGAGGTAAGGCCATGGACACCCTGAAGAAGAACCTCAACACCGCCGCCCTCGTCCTCATCGCCGCCGGACTCGCCGTCTGGATCATCTGGCCGCAGAATAAGACGCTGGCCCTCGCCGTTCTCGGGCTCGGCGTCGTCGCCCTGGCCGCCTACATCATCCTCAACCGGGCCGCTCTCTCCCAGACGTTTCAGCGCAAGTCCCTGCTTTATTCCGGGAACCTCGCCCTCATCGTCGTCCTTGTGCTGGCCATCCTCGGCCTGGCCAACTATTTCCTTTCGAAGCACAATTACCGGATGGACTTCACGGAGGCCAAGACCCATAGCCTGTCGGACCAGTCCGTCACCGTGCTCAAGGCCCTCAAGACCGATGTCGCGTTCAAAGGCTTCTTCCGCGAGGGCAATTATGGCCGGGGGGCTATGGAGAACCTCCTCAAGCTCTATGCCTACCACTCCCCGCGGGTCAAATACGAATTCATCGACCCGGACAAGAACCCGGCCCTCGTCAAGCGCTACGACATCACCCAGGACGGGACGACGGTCATCGAGGCAGCGGACAAGGAGAGCCGCGTCACGACGACCTCCGAGGAGGATCTTACGAACGCCCTGATCAAGGCCACCCGGGCCCAGAAGAAGGTCATTTATTTCCTCGAGGGCCACGGCGAGGAATCCGTCGAGGGATCGGGCGAAAATGGATTCTCGACGGTCAAGACCGAGCTCGAGAAGCTCGGCTATGAGGTCAAGAAGCAGACGCTCGCCCTGGCCGACCGCTTCCCCAAGGACTGCGCCCTGCTCGTCGTTCCCGGCCCCCAGAAGGACCTCCTGCCGAACGAGTATGAGACCCTCCGGACCTACATCCAGGCCGGCGGCCGCGTCCTGTTCATGGTCGACCCGGAGACGACGACCCTGCTCCCGCTCTTCCTGGCCGACTACGGCTTCAAGCTCGAGAACGACATCGTCGTCGACACGGTGTCGCGGCTGCTTGGCGGCGACTACTTCATGCCTGTCGTCACGGAGTACGAACCCCACGCCATCACGGACAAGTTCTCCTTTATGACGTTCTTCCCCTATGCCCGCTCCGTCGAGGTCGGTGAGATCAAGCCCGAAGGAGCGATCGTGACGTCCCTGGCCAAGACGAGCCCCAACTCCTGGTCCGAGCGGGAGCTCGACCAGAAGGAGGTCAAGCTCACCCCGGGCAAGGACAAGCAGGGGCCGATCAGCCTGGCCGTCGTCTCGACGTTCACGGCCAAGCCAGCGGTCCCCTCCCCCGCCCCTGCGGAAAATAAGCCGGGCGCGCCGGCTGCGCCGCAAACGACCCCCGGACCCGAAGCGGCCGGGAAAGAGGCGCGCCTCGCGGTCATCGGCGATTCGGACTTCGCCAAGAACCGCTATTTCAGCGTGGCCGGGAACGGCAACTTCTTCCTCAACGTGGCCAACTGGCTGGCCGAGGAGTCCGACCTCATCGCTATCCAGCCCAAGACCCAGACGCCGCGGACGATTCAGCTCACGCCGTCCCAGGGCCGCCTGATCCTGCTCGTCTCCGTTGTCATCCTGCCCCTGGCCGTGCTCCTCATCGGGATCTCCGTCTGGATCCGGAGGAGATCACTGTGAAATTCAAGACGACCCTCATCCTTCTCGCGGTCTTCGCCGGCCTGTTCGCGCTCGTCCTCGTCTTCGACAATAAGAGCGAAAGGAAGAAAGCCGCGGACGAGAAAGCGAACACGCTCATCAGCGTGACGCCCGGCGACGTCCGCAAGGCGAGCATCGTCAGGAACGGCGAGACCCTCGCTTTTGAACGCGACGAGGCCGGTCCGTGGCGCCTGACGGCGCCCCTTCAGGCCGCGGCCGACGAATACGAGGTGAACAGCCTCGTCGACGCCCTAGTCTCGCTCCGCATCGAGCGCGTCGTCGAGAAGGAGGCCATGGACCTGGCCGCCTACGAGATCCCGAGGACGGAGGTTTCGCTTTGGCTCAAGGGCCAGGACGCGCCCGTCCGCCTCCTCGTCGGCATGGAGAACCCGCTCGATAAGACCGTTTTCGCCAAGCGTGACGGCGACCCGCGGGTCGTTTTGCTCGCTTCGAGCCTCAAGACGACGCTCGAGAAGCCGGTTTTCGACTTCCGCCAGAAAGATGTCTTCAAGTTCACCGCCGCCGACGTCAAGGGGATCCGGGTCAGGGCCAAGAACGTCGCCTGGCAGGCCTCCCGCGAAGACGCCGGCTGGTTCCTCAAGGCCCCCGTCGTCGCCTTAGCCGCCAAGGGGACGATCGATTCTCTTGTCGATTCCCTGGCCGGGCTCAGGGCCAAGGCCTTCGTCGCCGAAAACAAGACGCCCGCCGCGCTCAAGACGTTCGGCTTGGAAACACCCGAGTACGAGGTCGCCCTGTCGCTCCCAGCGACGAACCAGGAGATCGTGTTTTCCCTCCACAAGGAGGGGGACAATGCTTACGCCACGACGTTCCAGTCGACCAAGATCGTCAATTTCGAAGGGACACTCCTCGCCGACCTCGACCGCAAGGTCGACGAAATACGGGAAAAGAAAGTCGCCGATTTCTATTCCTGGAACGCGACGCGGATCGCCCTGAAGCGGGACAGGGTCGAGATCGCGGCGGTCAAGGAAAAGATCGGCGAAACGGAGAAATGGGTCCTCGACGGTCCGGCCAAAGAGGAAGCCAACCAGAATCTGGTCGAAGATTTCCTGCGCCAGATCGAGGGTCTCCAGGCGGCCGGGTTCGTCGACGATCCCAGCCCCCTTTCCGCCTACGGGCTCGACCCCGGGGCGGAGATCCGGATCCTCACGAAGGACCCCCAGGGCGCTGGAAAGGAGATCGTCATCCTTGTCGGCCGGGAAGACCCGGACAAGAATGAGGTTGTCGTCAAGGTCCTGGGACTCGACTACCTGTTCAGGGTCGACGCGACGTTCGTTCGGGCTTGGCCCAAGGAAAAAAAGGACTGGAAGGCCGCGCCAGCTGAGACCGAAAAAAGCAACCCCGACAAAAAGTAAGTTCCCGGACAAGCTTCTCGCCTGGTACCGGGCCCATCGGAGGAAGCTGCCCTGGCGGAGGACGAAGGATCCTTATGCGATCTGGGTCTCCGAGATCATGCTCCAACAGACGACCGTCGCGGCCGTTGTCCCCTACTACCGGCGCTGGCTCGAGGTCTTCCCCGACTTGAGGAGTCTCGCCCGGGCCCCGCTTCGGAAGGTCCTGCGGGAATGGCAGGGGCTCGGCTACTATCAGAGGGCCAGGAACCTGCACGCCGCGGCCAAGTCCATCGTGAGGGACCACGGAAGCAAGGTCCCCGACGATGAAAAGACCCTCCGGCGGCTGCCTGGATTCGGCCCGTACACCGCGGCCGCGGTCCTGAGCCTCGCCTACGGCAAACCCTTTCCTGTCATCGACGCCAACGTCCGGCGCGTCCTCATGCGGGTGCTCGGCTTGCGGGGCCAGGCCGTCTCCGGAGTCGATAAGAAGCTCGGCGTGTTCCTTAGGTCCGTCTTCCCGGGTGATGCGCCCGGCGAATTCAACCAGGCCTTGATGGAGCTCGGGGCGCTCGTCTGCCGGAGTCGCGGCCCCCAGTGCCTGGCCTGTCCGATCCGCGCCTATTGCCGGGCCGCGCGACGGGGGATACAGGAGATCATTCCCCGGCCGAAGACGCTCAGGACAGAGAGGATCGAAGTCGTCGTGGCCGTCATCGAAAAGGACGGCCGGGTCCTCATCCAGGAGCGGCCGGCCGGGGGCCTTCTCGCCGGCCTCTGGGAGTTCCCCGGCGGAAAGGTCGAAGCGGGCGAGGCCCTGACCGAGGCGCTGCGGCGCGAGATCCGCGAGGAGCTCGGCGCCGAGATCGAGGACATCCGCCGCCTGACGACGGTCCGCCACGCGTATACCCGCTTCGTGGCGACGCTCCATGCGTTCCGCTGCCGGATGGGCCAGCCCGGTCTCAAGCCGGGGGGAAGGCACCGCTGGGTGACCCTGAAGTCGATCCGCCGGTATCCCCTGCCTTCGGGAAGCGTCAAGATCGTCGATTTTCTGGAGGGCCGCCGGCCCCGCCCCTAAACGAGGCCCAGCTCTCTGTGCTTCGAGGCGATCGCCTCGGCCAGAGCGTCGATGGCCTCGAGGTCGGCCGCCTTCGGCAAACCCTTGGCCATGACTGACGGCAGCAGCTCGACCTTCAGGTTGGGGATGGCCGCCTTGACCAAGTCGGCCATCTTGCCGGCCCAGCCGTAGCTTCCGATGATCGCGGCGAACCTGGTCTTGGGCCGGAGGGCGTTGGCCAGGACGACGGCGTTGAATACCATCGGGTGGGGCCCAACGTGGACGGTCGGCGCGGCGACGACGATGGTCGCCGCGTCGACAAGGGCCATGGCCAGCTGGCCGATGTCGGCCGTAGCCATGTTGAAGGGATGGACCGTGACGCCCCGTTCGACCAGGCCCGTGATGAGGCGCTCGACCATGATGGCCGTCGAGCCGTGCATGGTCACCCAGGGGACGACGACGGTGTTGTGGGGCCTGTCGTCGCTCCAATCACGATAGGCCTGGATGACGGACTGCGGATCGCGGTGGATCGGGCCGTGGCTCGGAGCGATGAGCCGGATCTCGAGGTCCTTGATCTTGTCGAGGTTATTCTGGACGATCTTGCGGAAGGGCATCATGATCTCGGCGTAGTACCGCTTGGCTTCCCTCAGGATGCCGTCGACGCCGTCGACGAAAAGCTCGGTCTGGGCGATGTGGGAGCCGAACCAATCGCAGCTGAAGAGGATCTTGTCCTCTTCGAGGTAGGTCGACATCGTCTCCGGCCAGTGGACCCACGGGGTGGAGATGAAACGGAGCGTTTTGCCGCCGAGTTCGAGTCTCTCGCCGTCGGCGACGGCGCGGATCTTGACGGCGTCGAGGCCGAGGTGGTCGGCGAGCATCGGCTTGGCCAGCTCCGATGACAGGACCTGGATCCCGGGGTACCTGGCCAAGACCCACGGGATGCCGCCCGAATGGTCCTGCTCGGTGTGGTCGGAAATGAGGTAATCGACCTTCGGAACGTCCTTCAGATAGGCCTCGAGGATATGAAGCTTGGTCGGCTCGACGGCGTCGATGAGGGCCGTCTTGTCGCGGCCGCGGATGAGATACGAGTTATAGCTCGTGCCGTCGGGCAGGGGAATGAGGGCGTCGAAGAGCCGCCGGTCGAAATCCGGGGCGCCGACGTAGTGGACGTCGGGGACGATCTCTCGTAGTTTCATATCGACACCTCTCTTCGGATGAATTCCTAGTTATTTTATAGTATTTGACCCGAAAAATAAAGGACAAAAACGGGCGGTCAGACCTTGAAATAGATCCGGCGGCGATGGAGGAAGAGGAGCGTCGCCCACTTCACGGCCAGGGCCCCGAGGGGTATGACGAGCGGAGCGAGAGTGCCCGCGAGCCGCTCGACGCCGTTCAGGAAGAAGCTGGCGATGCCTCCGAAATCGACGACCTCCTGGCCGAAATAGACGAGGATGGCGTTCGTCCCGATGACGACGAAAAAGAAGGCCCAGCGGCTCCAGCCCTTGACGTCGATGAGCCAGTAGAATAGGGCCATCAAGAGCAGGGACCAACCGCCGCCCCAAAGGACGTACGAGCTCGTCCAGATGTGCTTGATGATGGGGAACGAGAGGGCCCAGACGTGCGCGACGGCCAGGCAGGCGACCCCCGCGGCGGCGAGCCCCAGGGTCTTCGACTTGCCGCTTCTTTTAGATTTCAGCCAATACCCGGCGAAGACGCCCAAAAGGAGCGAACAGGCCGCCGCCGGGGTCGACAGGACCCCGAGGCTGTCGCCCGGTCCGTAGAACTCTTCGGAGATCTTGCCGGGCAGCACCTTCTGATCGATGTAGCTGTGGAGGGAGCCCTCGGGGGTCATGAGCCCCGGGCCGTGGCCGGGAACGGGGATGAGGGCCAGCGCCGCCCAATAAAGAAGAAGGACGCCGACGAACACGGCGACCTGGGTCTTCACCTTGGTGTTGAGCACCAGGAGCGCGACCAGGAGATAGCAGATCCCGATCCGCTGGAGCACGCCTGTCCAGCGCATGTTCGCGAAGTCGAACCCCAACACCCCGCCGGCGATCAAGCCGAGCAGGATCAGGATGAGCGTCCGCTTGACGACATGGATGTACACGCGCTTCCGGTCCCGGCCTGTTTCGGCCCGCTTCAGGAGCGAGAACGGGAAGACGGCGCCTATAATAAATAGGAACAGCGGAAAGATGAGGTCGTAGAAGGTGAAGCCCGCCCAGGGCCTGTGCTCGACCTGACCGGCCAAAAAGCGCGCCCAGGGGGCGTTCGTGACCGCGGGCAGGCTCCGGCAGATGGCGTCGCCGCCGATGATCCAGAACATGTCGAAGCCGCGCAGGGCGTCGAGCGACGCGACACGTCCTGTCACCGGACCAGCTGGTACCTTGTCCAAGGTCGGTCTCCCCTATCGCCGGGTCAGGCCGGCTTCACGGGCCGCCGCATGCTCCAGCGCGGCCTCCATGGAATCGTACATCCAGCTCATGATCTCCGCGGTCCGCGAGGGTTTGATCGACGCGGACACGGATGCTTCCATGTCTTTTCGAAGCGACCGAAGCTCTTCGAGGACCCGGCGCACCTCATCGCCCGCCTCCGGACCGCCCTTCCCCATCCGGCTGAGCAAGAGAAGCCGCGAGGCCTCGGCCCGATTGGCCAAATTCCGGGCGGCCAGGATCCAGGCTCCGAGCTCCTCCTGGCCCGATCTCACGGTTTTCGCGTAGGCCCGGAAGAGATCCAAACCCTGCCGGTATTCTCCGAGCCGGGCCTCGCATTCCGCGAGATCCGCTTCGATCTCGCCCTTTTCTGCCATCTCCTCGATCCGCCCTGAAACGTAGCCGAGAGGAGCCGGCCGGGCGTCCTTGAAGAAGCCCAGATCCGCGGCATAGTTGAAGAGGCCCCGCCTCGCCAGACGCCCCGCGGCGGTGAAGAAACCCCGATCGTCGACCCCGAAATGCTCCCGGACATAGGCTCTTTCGAAATCGTCGAGCGTCCCGCCGGGGTTCACAGCCAGGAAGCCCGGAAGCTCGATCGACGGCCGCTGCAATTCCCAGGGGAAGAGATGCACGGTCCAGCTCGTCAGAACCGCGCCCCGCAGCCGTTCTACAGAACCCTTCCGGAACGAGTCGGCCGTGTTCCTCATATGGAAGAACGTCCGCGGCGCGAACACGCTGTCGCCATAGCAGCTCGAGCTCGGGCAAACGACGACATCGAAGCCTTTCGCCGCCAGGAAATCCGCCGTGTAGAAGGGGTCCGGATCGCGGCCCGGCTCATCGCCCAGCGGATAGAGGAAGGCGCCGAACCGCTCGAGCGTCGGCGCGTCGAGCTCGTCGGCCGCAAGGCTGCCCCGGCCCCACACCTGGACCCTGCCGCAGCCCTCGTACCTGTCATAGAGCCAGTCGAAGATCATGACCTTTCGCGAGAGCTTGTCAAGGGCCTCGGGGTGGTGGAGGACCATGTCGCCCCAGATCGCCGGCCGGATCCCCTTTTCGACGAGCGGCCGGCTCATGGTGTTGATGTGATCGATGTAGAGCTCCGAAAGCGAATGTTCGGCGGCGAAGGCCCGGCACCGGGGGCACTCGCCCAGCGTGTAGGCCTCATCCGCGCCGAGATGGAAGTACCGTACGGGGCCGAAGACATCGAGATACTCATCGACCCACTTCAGGAGAAAGGTCACAACTTCGGGTTCCCGTGGACAATACTGATCGATCCTGTCCGGGACCTCGGCGAGGGCCTTGTACCGTTCGTTCTTGAGGACGTACTCGCAGTGCCCGATGGTCTGGAGGAGCGGGATGGGCTCGAGACCGAGCGACCGGCCGTAATCCAGAATGGCCCTGAACTCGGCCTTGGTGAAAGCGTCCGGCGAGACACATTCGGGGCAGGTTTCCCAACGGATGTTGTTCTCGACCTCCCAGACGATCGTGTTGTAGCCCTCCGCGGCCAGCGTCTTCAGCTGGGCCTTGAGGGCGGGTCCGCGGAACTGGGCGATGTTCATATCGATGTGGAATCCCCTCAGCCGCAACGGCGCGGCTTCCGGTCCGGGCTTCTCCCGGCAGGCGGCCGAGGCAACGACCGTGAGGGCGAGGACGACGGGCCAAAGACGCGAGATCGTCGCGGGCGACATCGGCAGGACTCCTTTCTGGCACTCTATCGCCGCCGCTCGGCAAAGTCAACGGAAAGAGGCGGCCGATGGCGGCCGGTTGACAAGGCGTCAGGCCTCCGTCTAGAGTAGGTGCGGAAACGCGGACGAAAGGAGCCGGTCGGGCCATGGGCGTCGAAGACGGGCTGAGGCCGTTCCTGGACGGGAAGATCGGTTGGGCCGGGGAAACCCTGCGCCGCCTGATCGCGGTCCGCAGCACGACCGGCGCCGAGGACGGCATGCAGACCTTCCTGTTCGATCTGCTTTCACAGTCCGGTTTCCCGGTCCGGCTGGCGCCCGTCGACGAGACGATCACCGGCGACCCGGACTATACGCCCGTCCCTGGCCACGAGAGCTATCGCGGACGGCCGAACGTCATCGTCACGATCGCCGGTGCCGGCGGCGGCCGGAGCGCCCTCATCAACACCCACACCGACGTCGTTCCCGCCCCGGAAGGGATGTTCGAGGCGACGATGGAAGGCCCCATCGTCCGCGGCCGGGGCGCGTGCGACGCCAAGGGCCAGATCGTGACGCTGCTCCTGGCGCTCCAAGCGCTCCGCGACCTCCGCATCAAGCTCGACGGCGACCTCGAGGCCCAGTTCGTCGTCGAGGAAGAAGCCGGCGGGAACGGCTCGCTTTCGGCCATTGTCCAAGGGCGGCGGGCCGACGCCGCCGTCGTCCTCGAACCGACCGGCCTTGTTCCCCGCTCCGCCAACCGCGGGGCCGCCTGGTTCACCCTCACGGTCAGCGGCCGGTCCGTCCACATGGGCCGTTATCGGGAGGGCGTAAGCGCGTTCGAGGAGATGCTGGGCCTTATCCAAATCCTCAGGGAATACGAAGCGAACCTGCGGGAAGGCTCGAGAGGGACCCCGGGCTTCCCTGACGAGCCGAGCCCGGTCGTCGTCAATATCGGCCGGGTCAGGGCCGGAGATTGGCCTTCGACCGTGCCGGCCGAGTGCGCGGTCGAGGGCGGGATCGCGTTCCTGCCCAACCGTTCAGCGCGGCGGATCGAGGATGAGGTCAAGGCGTTGATCCAGGCGCGGGCGACGCCGTGGGCCCGGGAGCACGCTCGTTTCGCGCTCTCCGGGCTCCGCAACGAAGCCTTCGAGACTCCTTCCAGCCACCCTGCCGTCAAGACCTTCCGTGATACGGCCGAAGAGGTCCTGGGTCCGCTTCCCGTTGAGGGCTGGAATGCGTCATGCGACGCCCGCCTCTTCTTCCACAGGGGCGGCATGCCGGCGATCGTCTTCGGCGCCGGGGATCTCGCCGACGCCCACGCACTCGACGAACGGATCGACCTGGGCGACGTCGGGCGGGCCGCCGAAGTCCTGGTGAAGTTCCTGGCACGTTGGTGCGGCGCTGGGGGAAAGGAGAAGGGACATGGCCGTTAGGATCGCCGTCGTGGGAGCAGGAAAGTTCGGACAGACTCACCTCGATGTCTTCACTCAGCTCGGCGATAAGGGCGTCGAGCTGTCCGCGATCGCCGAAGCCGACCCGGCCCGTGCCGCCGGGCTTCGCGCCCGGTACAGCTGCCCCGTCTATGCCGATCATCGCGAAATGCTCGAGAGCGTGCCTCTCGATGCCCTGAGTGTCGCCACCCCCGACCACCTCCATCGCGCCATCGTCATCGACGCCGCCGCGGCCGGCAAGCACGTCCTCGTGGAGAAGCCCCTCGACGTGACGGTCGAGGGCGCGGAGGCCATGGTCCGGGCGGCCCGGGCGGCCGGCGTCCTCCTTCAGGTCGATTTTCACAAGCGCTACGACCCCGACCACCAGGCGATCGAGCGCCGCGTCAGGTGCGGCGATCTCGGCGACGTCCTCTATGGCAGCGTCCACATGGAGGACCGCATCGAGGTTCCCGCCCAATGGTTCCCGCACTGGGCCCCCGCATCGTCGCCGGCCTGGTTCCTGGGCGTCCACTTCTACGACCTGGTGCGCTGGATCCTCAAGTCGGAAGCCAAGACGGTCTACGCGACGGGGACGAAGAACACCCTCCTCAAAGACCGCGGCATCGATACCTTCGACTGCGTCAACGCCAAGGTCGACTTCATGAACGGGGCCGCCTTCTCATTCGATACGAGCTGGATCCTTCCGAACGAGTTCGAGGCCATCGTCAACCAGGGGCTCCGGGTCGTCGGCACGAAGGGCGTCTTCGAATGCGACAGCCAGGACCGCGGCACCCGGTCCTGCATCGGCGGCGAGGGCATGGCCACCTACAACAACAATTTCAAGCGCGAAGGAAGGGACCGGGATGGCCGCAGCGTCCTTCGCGGCTACGGGGTCGAAAGCATCGAGGATTTCGCCGGGAACGTCGCCTTCCTCAAGGCCGGCGGCCGCCTCGGAGACCTTCGCGGGACCTGGGCTTCGGGCGAGGACGGGCTCGAGACGACGCGCATCGCCGTCGCCGTCCACGAAAGCCTGGCCACAGGCCGCGTGGTGCGGCTGAGGGAGCCCCATGGCCGTTTATGACCTCACCCCCGTCGAAGTCCCGCGCGTCGAAACGAAGTACCGGACCATCCGGACGAAGATCCCCGTGCCGGAATCCGTCCCGCTCTTCGAGGCGCTCGCGGCGAGCGAGCCGCGGTCGATGTCCGGCCAGCCGCCCGTCGTCTGGCACAAGGCCGAGGATTTCACGATTTACGATAAGTGGGGTAACCGCTGGATCGATTGGTCGAGCTGCGTCCTCGTCGCCAACGCCGGGCACGGCCGGCCGGAGATCCGCCAGGCCCTGAAGAGGATCATCGACCAGGAGCTCATCGCGAGCTACGTCTTCGTCCACGAGCAGCGGGCCGAGCTCTGCGCCATGCTGAGGGCGCTCTCCCCGGACCCGGAGTCCTACCGCGTCTTCCTGTTGTCAACGGGAAGCGAGGCCACCGAGAACGCCATCAAGCTCGCCCGGACCTACGCCCTGGAGAAGTACGGACCGCGGCGCAACCGCGTCGTCTCCTTCCAGCACGCCTTTCACGGCCGGACGATGGGGGCGCAGCTCGCGGGCGGCATGGACGACCAGAAGAAATGGCTGGGCTTCCCCGATCCCGCCTTTGTCCAGGTGCCGTTCCCCGACGGCTACAAGAACACGGACACGAGCTTCGACCTGTTCTTGTCCTCGCTCGCCGGGACAGGGATCGCGCCCGCTGAGATCGCCGGGATCATGACCGAAAGCTATCAGGGTGTCGGCCCGGATTTCCTGCCGGTCGAATACGCCCGGCGGCTGGAAGCGTTCTGCCGGGAGAACGATATCGTCACCGTCTTCGATGAGGTCCAGTCGGGTTTCGGCCGGACCGGGAAGATCTTCTGCTACGAGCATTACGGCGTGAAGCCCGACATCATCTGCTGCGGCAAGGGCGTCTCCTCGTCCCTGCCCATATCGGCCGTCATCGGCCGCAAGGACATCATGGAGCTCTACCCGCCGGGGGCGATGACCTCGACGCATTCGGCTTCTCCCCTGCCCGTCGCCGCGGCCATCGCCAACCTCAAGATCCTCCTTGGCGAGGACCTGGCCGGCCGGGCCGCCCGGATGGAAGGGGTGCTCATGCCCCGCCTGGCCCGGATCCAGGCCCGGCACGCGTCGAGGCTCGGCTGCCTTCACGGCCGGGGGCTCGTCGCCGGCATCCAGGTCGTCGAAGCTGGAACGAAGGTCCCCGCCCCGGCCACGGCCCTGGCCATCAACATCGCCAGCATGCGCAAGGGGGTCCTCATGTTCGCCCCGGTGGGGATCGCCGGGGAATGCCTGAAGATCGCCCCGCCCCTGACGATAGCCGAGGACGCCCTCGCGGAATCGGCCGAGGCCTTCGGCGAGGCCGTCGACGAGGTGCTGTCATGACCGATGATCTCTTCGGACTGAATGGGAAATCAGCCGTCGTCACCGGCGGCGGAGGGGCCCTGGGCGGGGCCCTGGCTCTCGCCTTGGCCGAGCGGGGGGCGTCCGTCGCCCTTCTCGATGTCCGCGAAAGCGCGGCCGTCGAGGCCGCGGCCAGGGTGGCCGCGGCCGGGGGGCGGGCCGTCGGGCTCGTTTGCGATGTCCTCGACGAGCGAAGCCTGGCAACGGCGGCCGCCAGGGTCGTCGGCGAATTCGGGCGCGTCGACATCCTGGTCAACGGGGCCGGGGGAAACGCGCTCGCGGCGACAACGTCCAGGGAGACCGCAGCGCCCGCCGTCCTTGACGACAAGGCCCCCGGATCGCGGACGTTCTTCGACCTCGACGTCTCGGCGCTCCGAGCGGTCTTCGATCTGAATCTTCTGGGGACGTTCCTCCCCTGCCGGACGTTCGGCCGCGAGATGGCGGCGCGTGGCGGAGGGACGATCGTCACTATTTCCTCCATGGCGGCCTTGCGCCCGCTGACCAAGGTCGCGGCCTACTCGGCGGCCAAGGCAGGCGTAGCCAATTTCACGCAATGGCTGGCGACGCACTTCGCCCCCCTGCACATCCGGGTCAACGCCCTCGCTCCGGGGTTCTTCCTGACCGACCAGAACCGCTTCCTCCTCACGGACGAAAAAACTGGCGGCCTGACCGCACGGGGCGAGGCCGTCATCGCCCACACGCCCATGGGCCGCTTCGGGACCGGCCGGGACCTGGCCGGGACCCTCATCTGGCTCGTGTCCGACGCTTCGTCCTTCGTGACCGGAGCCATCATCCCTGTCGACGGCGGATTCTCAGCCTTCGCCGGAGTTTGAGGAGCGCCATGATCACCCGATCCCCCATCCCGGCGGTCATGAAGGCCGTCGTCCTCGAAGCGCCGCGGCGCATGGCTTGGCGCGAGGTCCCGGTCTGGCCGGTCGGATCCTACGGCGACCCGGACATGGTCCTCATCAAGGTCGCGGCCTGCGGCGTCTGCGGCTCCGACTTCCGGTACTATGCCGGCGAGAACCCCTGGGCCATGCACACCCTGGGGCGTCACGTCGACAATCCGCCGGGCATCGTCCTCGGCCACGAATACGCCGGCGAGGTCGTGGCCGTCATCGACGAACAGAACGCCGCCCTGCTCGGCAAGCGTGTCGCCCCGGTCTGCTCCAAGGTCTGCGGGACATGCCCCGACTGCCGCGCCGGACGGACGCAGCTCTGCCCGAACACGATCCACATGGGCCACGGCCAGGGCTGGGGCAAGCGCGACCTCTATCCCGGCGCCTATGCCGAATATGCCCCGGCTTGGGGCAGTGGCTGCACCATCATCCCCGACGAGATCGGTTTCGCCGAGGCGGCGATGATGGATATCCTCGCCGTCTGCGTCCATGTCGCCCGCCAAGGCGAAATCCAACCGGGGCGCCCCGTGCTCATGATGGGCGCGGGCCCAGCCGGCAACGGCATCGCCCAGGCCGCGCGGGTCCTCGGCGCGAGCCGCATCGTGGTCATCGACGTCGCCGATGCCGCCCTCGACCAGGCCCGAAAGAGAGGCTTTGACGCCGTCGTCGATGCCCGCGACAAGCCGGCTTCAAAGCTTGCGGCCCAGCTCCGGGCCCTCGCCCCGGAAGGTTTCGGCACCGTTTTCGATAGCGTCGGCGGCCGGGACAGCTTCGATCTCGGGTTGGGTCTCCTGGCGAAGAAAGGCACCCTGGTCAACATGGCGGTCCACGACATGGACATCCCGGTCAACTTCCTCCGCCTCGGGAGCGAGCGGCGGATCACAACCAGCTCCAACTTCGCTACCGGCGATTACCCGATCGCGTTGAGCTGGCTCGAGAGCGGCCGTTTTGCGGTCAAGGACTGGATGACGGAGGTCAATCTCGAGGATATCCCGCGTCTCTTCACCGAGGCGGACGCGGGCAGCCGGCCCGGCTTCAAGCTGGTGATCACAAGCTTCTAAGCCCCCTAGACCCTCTCCCGGAGGCGGCGATGGATATTGCCTCAAAGGCCCCGTGATGGAAGGGGGGCCCGCCGAAGGCGGGGGAAACCGGATTCGCAGGTTTCCAGGGTGCGGGGCCAGGGGCGATATCCTGAGCAAGGCTGATAGGGAGGGTCCGGCGCCTATACGCCGGGATACTTGCGTTTGGCGAAGTAGATGATCTCGGGGTGCTTCTGGTATCCGAGCTTCTCGAAGACGGCCATCGAAACGGCGTTGTCGTCCTCGATGAGGCAGGCCAGGATGTCCATCCCTCGGGATCCGAGCCAGTCTTCTGCCGCGCCGACGAGCCGGGCCCCGATCCCCGTCCTCCGCAGTGTCGCATCGACGGCCAGCCGGTTGATCCAGCCCTTCCGGCCGTCGTGGGTCGCCAGGACTGTCCCGATGACCCGGCCCCCCTCCCCTTCCTCGGCCACGAGGAAGCGGACGTTCTGGCGTTCGATCTGCCGGCCGATGCTCTCACGGCTGTCCCGGCCTTGAGGTTTCAGGGGCAGGTCCCCGGCGGCCCAGAGCTCCATGACCCGGTCGTAGTCCTCGACCCGGAACTTCCTGATGTTGATCGCTCGGACCCGGGTGTTTTCCATTATCGTTTCACTCTTCTTCCGCATGCGTCCTTGCACGAACGTATGGTTAGCGGACGAACAGAACGTAGGCCCCGATGGCCACGACGGAGGCGGCCAATCCCGTCGAGACCGCGGCCGGCCACGACTTCTTGTGGATCGACCTCGCGGCCAGGACGAACCTCAGCATGGCCCAGGCGGACGCCGCCGCGTAGAGGGCCAGATAGAGTATCTGCCAGAGGCCCGGACCGGACAGGATGCCGACCCATTCCGCCTGGCCCATGCCCAGGGCGGCAAACGCGGTCTCGACGGCCAAGGGGACCCAGGCCAGGAGGAGCGGAGCGCCCCACGCCCGGGAGGCTTTGACCAGGACATCGCTCCGGTGGCATCCCTTCGTGCCGAGCGCGAGAAGGACCCCCGAGGTCAGGATCCAGACGGCAAAGACGAGCGGCACGATGAAAACGATCTGCCAGGCATAGTAATTGTCGACGTCCATGCCGGCGATGACCGGGGCCGTGGGCACGGAGCCGGCGACGGCCAGCACGGCCGACGCGCCGGCGTAGGCCAGCCCCGTGAGGCCGAGGAAGAGAGCGGCCCGGCGCATCGGGTGCCGCTTCTTGAAGACGCGGTGCCTGGCCTTCAGCGTGCCGAAAAAAGTCCCCTTCAACGGACTTCCCTCACGTCACCAGGAGGTGCTTGCTGGCGAAATTCGGATCGGTCGTCAGATTGATGCCGAACCGCCGCAGTCCCGAATCGTCTCCCGGCGTCGGGATATGGGTGATATGGACCTCGCAGCCCTGGAGCTCTTTCATCTTTTCCAAGGCCAGATGCGCCATGGGGTTGGTGGCCGCGTTGATGCTCAGGCAGATGAGGACCTCGGAGAGGTCGAGACTGACCGACTTGGCCCCGAAGACGCTCTTCTTGAGCGCGCCCACGGATTCGATGATCGACGGCGTGAGGAGCGGGATCTTATCCGGGATCTCGGCCAGCTGTTTCACGGCGTTGAGGACGAGAGCGGCGGCGGCATGCATGAGGGGGGAATTCTTGCCCGTGACGATGGAGCCGTCGCGAAGCTCCATGGCCGCCCCGACATACACACCCTTGTTCCCCTTGCCCGTGGCCTGGGCCTCATCGGCCGCCCGGCGGGCCGCGGTCACGACCGGCCGGTCCTCGGGCTTGACGCCGAGCTCCCTCATCAGCAGCTCGGCGCGCTGGACGGTCTCCTGCTCGACGAAGCCCATCGTGTATTCGCAGGAATAGCGGAAATAGCGCCGGATGAGCTCCTGCTTGGCGGCCTCTCGGACGACCTCATCGTTCGTGATCCCGAAGCCAGCCGCGTTGCAGCCCATGTCGGTCGGCGACCTGTAAAAGGACGGCCCGCCGGTGATCTTCTCGAGGATGCGCTTGAGGACCGGAAAGACCTCGACGTCCCGATTATAGTTGACAGCGATCTTGCCGTAGGCCTCGAGATGGAAAGGGTCGACGAGGTTGAAGTCACAGATGTCGGCCGTGGCCGCTTCGTAGGCGACGTTGACGGGGTGCTTGAGGGGCAGGTTCCAGATGGGGAAGGTCTCGAACTTGGCATAGCCCGACGCGAGCCCCCGGCGGTACTCATGGTAGATCTGGGACAGGCAGGTGGCCAGCTTGCCGCTGCCCGGCCCCGGTCCGGTGACGATGACGAGCGGATGTTCGGTCTCGATGTAGTCGTTCGCGCCGTAGCCCTCGTCGCTGACGATCATGTCGACGTCGGTCGGGTAGCCCTTGGTGAACCGGTGCGTGTAGACGCGGATCCCCTGCCGCTCGAGCTTGTTCTTGAAGATCCGGGCGGCCGGTTGGTTGTCGAAGCGGGTGATGACCACGGCCCGGATCAAGATGCCCCATTCGCGCAGGTCGTCGATGAGCTTCATGGCGTCGACGTCGTACGTATGGCCGAAATCGGCCCGCATCTTCTTCCGCTCGATGTCCCCGGCGTAGATGCAGAGGAGGAAATCGGCCTGGCTCCGGAGCTCCTGGAGGAGCTTCATCTTGACGTTGGGGTCATAGCCGGGCAGGACCCGGGCGGCGTGATAATCGAAGAACAGCTTGCCTCCGAACTCGAGGTAGAGCTTGCTCTGGAAACGTCCCATCCGCTCGAGGATGGCCTTCTTCTGTTCTTCGAGGTAGTGGGCGTTGTCGAATCCGACCGTGTGGTTCATGAGTCTATCCGCCTTTCTGCGCGGGAGTTCAGCGCGTCGAGCCCTTCATCACCTTGAAGCCATCGAACAGGCCGTAAGCGACCGACGAGTATTCCGATCCCGGGGGGAGTCCCCCCTTGGCCCCCTGCTGGAACGAGCCCGGCCAGGCCCGGCCGAGGGGCTGATCGTTGTGGAGCGGCCCGAGCGTGTTCCGGAGCGTCCCGTAGACGACGACGGAAACCTCATTGGCGCCGGCGGCGAGGGCGCCCGTCAGGTCGAGCTCGTGCGGGGGAAAGGCCGCCGTTCCGATCCGCTTGCCGCCGACGAAGACCTCGGCCGTTGCGCCGAGCCAGGGGCCGAGGCGGAGACGGTAGGGTGAGCCGGCGCCACCCTCCGGGACCGTGATGGTCTTCGTGTAACGGACCCCGGATCCGTAGAAGGGCCAGCCTTGGGTGTTCCAGGCCCCGGCGGCGAGAGGGGCAGGCGGCAGGATCTCGAAGCCCCGGGCGGCCCCGGCCAGTCGGAAGGCCCCCAGGAGATATATCGGTTCGAGCTCGCTGTGGATCGTGAAGGGCCTGGCCCGGACCGTGATCTTGTTCCGGCCGGAGACGACATGGGCGCCCACAGGGTAGACGCCGAAGGCCCGGTCGAGCCACCATCTTCCGGGCGCCGGCAGGACTTCCTTATCGTTGACGAAGACGCGGAACAGAAGCGGCCGCTCGACGACGGCCTCGAGGTCCGCGAAGTCCTGGGCGTCGCCCTTCACGGCCCGGAACCAGAACACGGCTTCGAAGCCCGAGCCGGCCGGGAACTTGTCGAGGTCGGTGATATTCGTCTTGTATTGGACGGCGCTGTCCCAGGGATTGCGTTCGAGGCCGTGGGCCTGGAAGGCCTTTCTCTGGGCGTCGTAGAAATAGAGGTCCTTCTCCGCCCGGCCGGCGACGGTGAGGTCGCAGTAGTCGAGCGTCAGGACGTTCGGACCCAGCGCCTCGACCGCCATCGGTCCCTCGGCCAGGACGTCTTCCCAAGCGATCGCCGTCGGCGCGGCCGGCGGCTTCGTGCGTTCGTCCTTCACGCCCAGCAGGAGGCTTCCGCCTGGCGGAAGAGAAAAGGCGGCTTCGATCTCCCCGCCGCGGCGGATGAAGGGATATGGCCTGACTAACCCCGTGAAGGGGTCCCATTCCTCGGCCGAGCCGCCGGCCAGGGTCATCGTCCCGCCCGCCGTCGCCTCCGCATCCGTGTTGACGAGGAACACGAGCTGGCCTCCGGCGAACTCCCGGCGCTGGTGAAAGAGCTTCGCGCCGGCCGGAACGCCCGCGAACGTGATCGCCGGGGGGCTGAACTGCCGGACCTTGTCGAAGCCGTTGCCCGGCCCGGAGTTGAGCCAGCGGTCGCCGAACGAGTCCTGGAGCTCCCGGATATCTTCGGTGAGCATCCCATTGACGTAGTCGGGCGGCGCGACCCAGGAGATGATCTTGCCGTCGCGGATAAGATAGTCGCGGACGAGGACCACGGTCGTGTCCTCGAGGTTGCGCAAGCCCGGGGGGAGGATGATCAGGCCGTAGGAGCGCTCACCGACATTCATCCGGGCGTGGCTCACCGAGCCGAACTGTTGGAGCGTCTTTTCACTGACGAGGTCGTACTCGATCTGTTCGGCCTCGAGGAGATGGATAAAGGTCTGGAAATCCGAGCCGACCGTCCGGAAACCCTCCGATTCGGCCGATGGGGAATAGAGCATCCAGGCCGTCGTCGTCGGCTCGATGACGAGGACCCTGTTGACCTGCCGGCCCAGGCTCATGGCGACCGACAGCCGGCCGAAATAATCGGCCAGGGTGTTGTAGTGCCCCCACCAGGGCTCGTGGTCGGAGAACGAGAGCGGGTGGTCGCGTTTGCGCGCGCCCATGATCGTGGCGTAGGACAGGTGCTGGTTGAGGAAGTTGACGCCCAGCGCGTACTCCCAGTCGCCGATCCGTTTCTGGTCGGCGAAGGTCATGTCCCAGCCGCCGGCGCCATAGGTCTCGGACATCGTCCGCTCGTGCCCGCGCTGGTTGGCGGAGCTGCGGATCTCGCGCACGGCCCGGGCGTTGCCGAACTGGGCGTCAGGGGCGAGCGAGAACTCGTTCATCAGAATATCGACGCCGGGCATGTGGGCGTAGGCGGCCATGGCCAGGTTGTCCGGGGAGACGCGCGGACGCGGCCACTCGTGCTCCCAGTAATGCCCGGTGAAGATGAGGTTGTTGTCGGTGGCGTACGCGAAGTAGGGCTTGGCCCAGTTCTCGATGAAGAGGTCGAGGAGCGTGGCGTAGAAATCGTGACGGACGCGCTTCCAGTTCCCGACCTCCTCGAAGAGGGCCACGAGGTCGGGCCGGAGGTCGTAGCCCCAGCGCGCCTGGAAGGACGGAAAGAGGGCCGGCGTGTAGTTCACGGCCTCGCGGCCGCCGGCCGGGGAGATCTCGGCTTCGTCCTGGAAGACTCCGGGAACGGTCAGTCCGAACTCCTTGCCGATCACGCGCTTGTAGCCGTTCAGAGTCAGGTCGAGGAACTTCTCGGTGACGTCCTTCCGCATGATGTCGACGTAGGTGTATCCGCCGTGCCACGGAGACGGGGCCGCGGGAACGATGTCGAAGACGAAATAGGTGCCGCCGTCCGGTCCCGGGGGCAGGGTCCTTCCGGTGACATCCTCCATCCCGGTCAGGGTCCGGCGCAGGACGACGAGGGGCTTGCGATCGAGCCCGGCCGGAGGCGGCCCGTCGTACTTGCGCATCCTCAGCCCGGCGCGGGCGGCGTCGGGCATGGCCGCCGGGACGTGGCCGCCGGCGAATCCCGAAGGGTAGGAATTCTCATCGTAGAGCCAGATCTTGAGGCCGAGCCCCTTCCCGACCTCGACGGCATAGGCGCAGAGCGAGAACCATTCGTCCGTGAGATAGGGCGTGATGAGGCCCGGACGGGGATGGATGAAGGCGCCGCCGATGCCGCGGGCCTTGAAGTCCTCGAGCTCCCGCTTGATCTGGTCGCGCGTCATCTGATCGTTCCAGACCCAGAGCGGGGCGCTCCGGTATGCGGCCGGCGGGTCGGTGAAGGCTTGAAGGATCGCGGCATAAGAAGGGCCCTCGGCCGGCTTGGCGCACGAGGCGCCCACGGCCGCGGCGGCCAGGACGAGAACGACGGGTCCGAAAGCCGGGGATCGACGCTTCATGGTCATGACGTGTGCCTTTCGCTCTCCGTCGGGAATTCCGGGGCGGGCCGGAGAATGTCGAGAAGTGAAAACATCCGCACTCAAATCTAGGGGAACGGAACCCCAAAGTCAAGGCGGAAGGGGCCGGCTTCAGTCCGTCCGGCGCATGACGAAGAAGACGTAGCCGTAATAGGCCGAGTACTTCTTGAAGAGATCGATCTCGAGGACCTCCTGGTCGAGGACGGCGAGGGCCTCGGCGTTGTCCCGGTACTTCTCCCGGAGCCGGGGGAGCTTCTCCAGGATCGGCGAGTAGTAGGAATCCCACCACGAGCTCTCGGGAAGGACGAAATGGCCGGCCGTCTCGTAGCAGGCAGCGCGGATCGTGTCGCGGTTTTCTTCGATGGACCGCATAGCCGGATAGGCCTGGCGCCAGAAATCAGAGAGCTCGCCCGGACGGCCTCTTATCAGCCAGGAGGGCCAGGGCGAGTGTCTGGCCGCCGGGGCCGCAGCCGACATCGAGGACATCGGGCCGGGCCGGTAATTCCCGGATGATGTCGAGGGCCCGGGCCATCGACGCTTCATCGCCGGGCCCCTCACGCGGCAGGCCGCTGTGGATCTCGAAAAATATATTGTTCATGTCGGGATATCAATGGCGGAGAGGGCGGGATTCGAACCCGCGGCCCCGGTTTGAGCCAGGGCAAACGCTTAGCAGGCGTTCCTGATCGACCACTCCAGCACCTCTCCGCGGTCGGGGAACCGGGCTATTCTAGCATGAGAGGGGTGACGAAGCCAAACGGAGGGACTGTCCCTCGGATCCGATCAACCCACGAGTCCCGCCGTCAGCACGGGCCCCATTTGTGGCCCGGGTGACGCCGCTCGTACTCCGCGGCCGTTTTCTTGGTGATCTTGTGCCAAGGCTTCCCGGTCTTGGCCCCGATGATGCCGGCCAAGGCGCAGCGGCAAAGCGTCGGGTCGACTTTATGCCTCAGCTCATGGAAGACCTCGTAGGGATCCCGCTCGAGGAAATCCTCCGGGGTCTTGATGCCGATCTTCTCGAGCTTGGCCGCCGTGGTCTTGCCGATATTCGGCAAGCCGGTCAGCCTCACCGGCTTCTTAGCGGTGGGTTTCATAGGACCTCCTTCCCCGTTCTCCCGTTCTCGCGTCTATGCCGCGTCAACGGATCCCCTCGAACTCCTGAAAGCGGCCAAAAACCGCCTTTCTCTGGACGCGGAGAAGAACGCATTCGCTGGCCAGCTCGTCCTTTTTGAGCGCTGCCGCCGGGTCGCGAGTCTGGTTTTCAAGCCAGGCGTCGTAGGCTCGAAGGCGATCAAGTTCTCTTCGAGATAAGTCCACGACCTCGAGGGCTTGGGCCATGAGCCCGGCATCGTTTCTGATCAGAGACGACAGTCTCAACTTCGCTTTGGCGCCGAGGTCGGTGACGGCACGGTCCACTTTCTTAAAATCATCAGCTGGGCCCTTGCCGAGATCGGAGACGCCTTGATCGAACCGTTCATAGGCGGCGACAAAATCCTTGATCGCCCTAATGTCGTCGTTGTACATGCGGTAAAAGAAGAGAAGTACGCCGATCGGAACGGCCAGGATCAGAATGAAGATGAGCCGTCGTTTGTAGTGCCGGCCGATGTCCGGGTTCATGCTCCCGCCAGCTTCTTGACGGTCTCCCAGTTCCTGGTCGTGACGTTTTGCCCGACCGCCTTTTCGAGGAAGGCCATGAGATCGGGTGTCCCCACGCCCGGCGAAAGCGTTACGGTACTGAAGATCTCGCCCGGCCCGACACGCACGACGCGGACACTCTTGACAGACGACGGGGGCCGGAGGCCGGAGAGGCCGGGTTTCTTTCGAGCGAGGAAGGTCACGTAAAGCCTGACGTTCGGGCCGGCCGGCACGCCCTTGAAAGGTTCGGAGGCGACGAGTGCCCGAAGTCCTCGGACCGGGCGGATGACGACGGTGACGGGAAAGCCAAAGGCCTTCTCGAGCTCCTGGGCGATCGTCCCCGCCAGCGCGGGGCCCGTCTTCGGCGTCTCGAAAATGACGTTGCCGCTGGCAAGCACCGTCCTGACGTTCCTGAACCCCATCGCTTCAAAAGCCGCCTTGAGAGCGGCCATGGGGACCTTTTTATGGCCGCCGACGTTGATGCCCCTCAAGAAGGCGACAATGGCGGAGGGAGAGGGATTCGAACCCCCGTTCCGGATAACCGGAAAGCGGTTTTCAAGACCGCCGCCTTCAACCACTCGGCCATCCCTCCGTCGATCTATTACTTCAAATCTGAGATGCGTTCGAGGCCGTCCATGTAAGGCCGCAGGGCCTCGGGGATGACGACCGAGCCATCCGATTGCTGGTAGTTCTCGAGGATGGCGCTGACCGTCCGGCCCACGGCCAAGCCGGAGCCATTGAGGGTGTGGGCGAACTCGGGCCGGCCCTTGGCCTCGCGCTTGAACCGGATGTTCGATCGCCGGGCCTGGAAGTCCATGCAGTTCGAGCAGGACGAGATCTCCATGAAACCGTCGCGACTGGGCATCCAGACCTCGAGGTCGTAGGTCTTGGCGCTGGCGAAACCCAGGTCCCCGGTGCAGAGCAGCACGACCCGGTGATGGAGCCCCAGCCGCTTCAGGACCTCCTCGGCCGAGGCGGTCATGTACTCGAGCTCGTCGAAGGAGCTCTCGGGCCGGCTGAAGATCATCATCTCGACCTTGTTGAACTGGTGCTGTCGGATGAGCCCCCGGACGTCCTTGCCGTAAGACCCCGCCTCGCTCCGGAAGCAGGGGGTCCAGCCGACGAAGCGCGTCGGCAGGACGGCGCCGTCGAGGATCTCGTTCCGGTAGATGTTCGTCAGCGGCACCTCGGCCGTCGGGATGAGGTACCAGTCGAAGCCCTCGAGCTTGAACAGGTCCTCCTTGAACTTGGGCAGGTTGCCCGTCCCGGTCAGGCTCTCGGCGTTGGCGATGAAGGGCGGCAGGACCTCGGTGAAGCCCCGCTCGCGGGTGTGGATGTCGATCATGAAGCTGATCAGGGCCCGTTCGAGGCGGGCCCCGGCGCCGAAGTAGACGGTGAACCGGGACCCTGTGATCTTGGCGGCCCGCTCGAAGTCGAGGATGCCCAGCTTCTCGCCGATGTCCCAATGGGCCTGGGGCTTGAAGCCGAACTCCGGCCGGCTCCCCCACCGCCGGGCTTCCTTGTTGTCTTCGGCGCTCTTGCCGACGGGAACGGACTCATGAGGGATGTTGGGGATATTGAGGAGGGTCGCCTTGAGCTCCTCATCGTAGGTTTTGAGCCTGTCTTCGAGCGCGCCGATCTCGTCGCCGACCTTCCTCATCTCGGCGATGATCGCCGAGGCGTCCTTCCCGTCCTTTTTCATCCTGGAGACCTCCTCGGAGGCCTTGTTCTTGACGGCCCGGAGGTCCTCGGTCCGCTTGAGGACGTCCTTCTTCTCGTGGGAGAGGCGGACGAATTCCTCGAACGAGATCCGTTGGCCCCGCGCCGCCAGCCTATTCTGAACGGATTCAAGGTTTTCCAGGACGAATTTTGGGTCGAGCATGGCCCGATTATAACATGGACCGGCCATTTTTCCGACGGAGGCTTTTTGACAAGCCGCCGGGACACAAAAAATGGGGACGTTTCAGTTTTTCCATCGACCGCGCGACCCCTTTTTCATCCGAGTCATCGATCTTCGCGCTTTGACATGGGGCCCGGTTTATTCAACAATAGGCGGGATGACAGGCTACATTCAGGTCTACACGGGCAACGGCAAGGGCAAGACGACCGCGGCCCTGGGTCTCGCATTCCGGGCGGCCGGCCGCGGCTTCAAGACCTATGTCGCCCAGTTCCTCAAAGCGCAGCTCACGGGCGAGATCGAAGCCGCAAAAAAGCTGTCCCCGCTCATCCGCATCGAACAGTTCGGACGCGAAGGCTTCATCACGGTCAAGGACGGCCCCGACGATGAGGACATCACGCGGGCCGGGGCGGGATTGGCCAAGGCTCTCGAGGCCATGCTATCCGGCGAATACCGGATCGTCATCCTGGACGAGGTCAACACCGCCGTCCATTTCAAGATCCTGCGGGAGACGGACGTCCTCGACTTCATCGATAAGCGCCCTGCTGAGGTCGAACTCGTCCTGACCGGGCGCTACGCCCCGGCCTCGTTCATCGGCCGGGCCGACCTGGTCACCGAGATGCGGGAGATCAAGCACTACTTTGAACGGGGCGTCAAAGCCCGCGAGGGCATCGAGAAATGAGCCGCCGGCCGGACCCCTTCGGCCGGAGCCCCTTCCGGCCGTCCATGGACCGGGACCGGTTCGAGGAGCTCGTCGCCGAGGCCCTGGACGAGATCCCGAAAAAGTTCCGCAAGCTCATCGACAACCTCAACGTCATGGTCGAGGACGACTGCCCGCCGGGAACGAACCTGCTCGGCCTCTATCACGGCGTCCCCTTCCCCCACCGGAGCCCCGCTTCCTACGGCAACTACGCGCCGGACGTCATCGTCATCTACCAGCACCCCATCGAATCGATCTCGCGGTCCGACGAGGACATCAAGGACCACGTCCGGGACACTGTCCTCCACGAGGTCGGCCATTATTTCGGGCTCGGCGAGGCGGAGCTCAGGGAGATCGAGCGGGCCGTGCGGGAGCAGCGCAAAGGAGAACCGCGATGAACAAGCCGCTTGAAGGCGTCTTTGTGGCGCTGACGACACCCTTCGATGGTGACGGGGTCTCGACCGCGAAGCTCAGGGACAACGTCCGCAGGCTCAACGCCACCGCCGTCGCCGGCTACCTCGTCCTCGGCTCGACCGGGGAAAGCGTTTCACTCACGGACTCGGAATCGCTCGAGCTCGTCGACAGCGTCCTCGAAGCCGCGGCCGCCGAAAAGAAGGTCCTCGTCGGTACGGCTCGCGAATGGACGAAGGGGACCATCGATTTCACGGCCAGCCTTCCGGCCCGCGGCATCGCCGCCGTCCTCGTCCGTCCTCCCTCTTACTTCAAGTCGAAGATGACCCGAGAGGCCCTCAAGGCCCACTACCTCGCCGTGGCCGACGCCAGCCGATATCCTGTCCTCGTCTACAACATGCCCCAGAACACGGGCATCTCCCTCGAACCGCGTCTCGTCATCGACCTCGCCTCCCATCCCAACATCGCCGGCCTCAAGGAGAGCTCGGGGAGCCTCTCGTTCCTCGCCGAGGTCGTCCGCGAGGTGCCCGGCCGCTTCCACTATTTCCTCGGCTCCGCGTACGTCGTTTACCCCGGGCTGGAGATGGGCGCGTGCGGGGCCATCCTGGCCGTGGCCAACGCGGCGCCCGAAATGTCGGCGGAGATCTTCCGCCTTTTCAAGGCCGGGAAAAAGGACGAGGCCCGCGAGCTCCAGCTCGCGCTTGTGCCGCTCAACAAGCTGCTCGTCGAGGTGAGCGGGATCGCCGGGCTCAAGCACGCCCAAGACCTGCGGGGATATCACGGCGGACCGACACGGCTGCCCCTCCTCCCCGTCGACGAGAAGGGCCGGGCGGAGATCGCGGCTCTCCTCCGGAAGCAGGGGCTCCTTACTTCTTGACGACCTCGACCCGGCGGTTCCTGGCCCGTCCCTCTTCGGTCGCATTGTCTGCGACCGGATTGTCCTGACCCCATCCGACGGCGCTCATCCGGGCCGCCTCAACGCCCATCCCCGCGACGGCCTCTACGACAGCTTTGGACCTCGCGTCAGATAGGGTCTTGTTGCCCTGGGGAGTCCCCGTGTTGTCGGTGTGCCCTTCGATCGACACCTGGAGCCCGGGATGGCCCTTGAGGAGCGTTGCGATCTCCGCGACGATCTTTTGGGACTCCGGCTTGATGGTCGCCTTGCCGGTATCGAAGAGGATGGAGAGGGCGATCCGCCCGTCCTTGTTGAGCGCGGCCAGCATGTCCCCGGCCGTGACCTCCTGGGTCATCTCGCCGACCTCGAGGATGGTCAGGCCATAGGCCGTGCCGCTGTTGGCCGTGTCGACGGCCACCCAGACCTGGCCCGCTCCTTTGACGATCTTCAGTGTGATGCCGATGTCGGTTTGATAAACGGTCGTACCGCCTGCGGCCTGAACGGCGCTGGCATAGTTCCTGAGGATCTGGAGCTCGGACGGCGCTTCACGCCCTTCCGGGAGGTAATAGTTGATGAGGGTCTTTTGGCCTTCGAGCGTCAGGGCCTTGTCCTCGGCGACATAGAATTCGACGGCATCAAAGCTCGATTCGCAGGACCCGATGACGAAGCCCTTCATCCGGGACAGCAACGGATGGTCCTTGCAGCCCTCTTCATCGGCCTCTTGGGCAGGGAGCGCGAGAGGAAGAACGAAAAGACCGGCCAGCACGGCCAGGGCGATGAGCTTCTTCATGGTTCCCTCCTCGCAGACTGAGAGCATCGTAAAACGGCGCGTATCAAGAGTCAAGCGCGAGGGCAAAAAAGAAGAAAGCGACCGTGCACCCTGCTCCGACAACACTCTCCCTGCGTGTCCCGAGCCGCCGGCTCCGGCGAGGTTGACTGCCGCACAAGGGACCGTCCCGTTGCCGCTGCTACCTTCCGGTCCTGACGGGGTTCGCGGGAGGCCCTTCGCGCAGGACCCCAGCCTTCAGCGCCACGTGCAAGGGCACCGGCCAGAAAGAGGGAAGCCTCGGCAGGGAATTCGACCCCACTGGAGCGGATTGTGGGCCACAGGGCACCGCTAGCTCCCCGTCTAGCACGGTCAATCCTATTATACATTTTTCCGCGGATTGCGGTAAAATGGATGCCTGTCTCAGGAGGACAGTGATATGCTATTCGGCGATCCCACCTTCCTTCTCGTCATCCCGGCTCTCATCCTGGCCTTCTATGCCCAGGCCAAGGTCAAGGGGGCCTACCGGAAATACGGCCAAGTCTTCGCCTCATCGCGGACGACCGGGGCCCAGGCCGCCTACCAGCTGCTCCAGACGGCCGGCGCCGGCGACGTCACGATCGAAAAGACGCCGGGCGAGCTGACCGACCACTACGATCCCCGCAAGAAGGTCCTGCGGCTGTCCCAGGGCGTCCACGACAGCGCCTCCATCGCCGCCCTCGGCATCGCCGCCCACGAGACGGGCCACGCCATCCAGCACCACACCCATTACCAACCCATGGCCCTGCGCTCCGTCATCTATCCCGTGGCCAGCATCGGCTCGACCCTGGCCTTCCCGCTTTTTTTCGCCGGGTTCATCTTCTCGAGCAAGGGACCGAATATCCTCATGGACATCGGCATCCTGCTCTTCACCGGGGCCGTCGCCTTCTCGGTCGTCACCTTGCCCGTAGAGTTCAACGCCTCAAAGCGGGCCCTGGCCCTGCTCGGAAGCCGTAACTTCCTGACCCCGGACGAGCTCGTCGGGGCCAAGAAGGTCCTCAGCGCCGCGGCCCTGACCTATGTCGCTTCGACGGCCATGGCCGCCGTCCAGCTCTTGCGCATGTTCCTCATGCGCTCGTCGCGCGATTAGCGCACGTCATCGAAGCCACGGGTGAAGTCCAGGGGGCGGCACCCTCGCTTCGCCTTGACAGCCCCCTCCCCGGGTGATAGATAGACTTATCCGCTCGTTTGTTTGAAGGAGGTCACTTATGACAAGATCCCGCCGCCTTATCCCGATCACCCTTATCCTGGCCGCGCTCGTCCTCAGCGTCGGCATTCTCCCGGCCCAGACGCCGCCCGACAAGTTCCTCGGTCATAAGGTCGGCGAAGACCGCAAGCTCGCCGATTATACCCAGATCAAGGCCTACTTCGAGAAGCTGGCCCAGGAGACGAACAAGCTCAAGCTGTTCACGATCGGAGAATCCGTCCTCAAGAAGCCGATGATCATGGCCGCCATCTCGACGCCCGAGAATCTGGCTAAGCTCGACCGCTGGAAGGAGATCACCCACAAGCTCCGCGACCCGCGCACGACCCCGGTCGATGAGGCCCGCAGGCTGGCCAAAGAGGGCAAGGCCATCGTGCTCATCACCTGCTCGCTCCATGCGACCGAGATCGCCGCCTCCCAGATGTCGATGGAGCTGGCCTATGACCTTGTCACCGGCAGGACCTTTTTCGACGCCGGGAAGGTCCTCGGCGACGTCATCGTCCTCCTCGTTCCGACCCACAACCCCGACGGCAACCAGATGGTCACCGACTGGTACAAGAAGTACGTCGGCACCCAATACGAGGGCGGCAACATGCCCTGGCTCTATCATCATTACGCCGGGCACGACGACAACCGCGACTGGTACATGTTCAACCTGCCCGAGACCCGGGCCGTGACCCAGGTCCTCTACCACGACTGGCTGCCGCAGATCCATGTCGACGAGCACCAGCAGGGCTCCAACGGGGCCCGGCTCTTCGTGCCCCCGTTCATGGACCCGCCGTTGCCGAACATCCAGCCCTCGGTCTGGCGCGGCGTCAACCTCATCGGCACCGAGATGAGCTACGACCTCCAGAAGCACGGCATGAGCGGCATCGTCAACGGCCGCTCCTACACGGCCTGGTGGATCGGGGCCTGCGACGATACCTCATGGCTCCACAACGTCCTCGGCATCCTCAGCGAAGCGGCCTCGGTCCGCGTCGCCACTCCCATCTTCATCGAGCCGACGGAGATCCAGTCCGGCTTCTTCGACAAGCGGATGGACTTCGTCGACCCCTGGCCGGGCGGATGGTGGCGCCTGCGCGACCTCGTCGACTACGAGCTCGTCCTGTCGAAGAGCATGATCAAGACGGCGGCCCTTCACAAGGAGGACTTCCTCTTCAACTTCTACCAGATGTACAAGAACTCCGTCGAGAAGGTGGAGAGTGGACAGCCCTACGCCTTCGTCATCCCGGCCGTCCAGAGGGACTACCCGACGACACTCAAGATGCTCGAGGTCCTGAAGATGGGCGGCGTGGAGATCCACCAGGCCAAGGCCGACTTCATCGCCGGCGGCCGGTTCTACAATGCCGGAGCGTTCGTCGTCAAGACGGCGCAACCCTACAAGACCTTCGCCTGGGCCCTCCTCGAGAAGCAGAAATACCCCGACATGCGGCAGTACCCCGGCGGCCCGCCGGTCCCGCCCTACGACAACGCGGCTTGGACGCTGCCCCTGCAGATGGGCGTCCTCTGCGACGAGGTCGAAGAGGCCTTCGAGGCCAAGCTCGAAAAGCTCGACGCGATCCCCTACCCCAAAGTGCCGGCCCAAGGGAAGAATGATTATTTCATCCTCGACGCGAGGGTCAACGCCTCCTATGCCATGGCCATCGCGCTTTTGAAGGACGGGGCCGAGGTCTGGCGGACAAAGGAGAAAGCGGTCGTCAAGGGCCACGACCTCCAACCGGGCTGTTTCATCGTCAAGAACACGGCGGCCGTGAAGAAGGCCCTCCCCTCGCTGGCCGACAAGTTCGGCTTGGCCGTCCTCGACGTCGACGATGTCTCCGCCCTCGCCAAGGCCCCGGTCAAATTCCCCCGCATCGGTCTCTTCCAGTCCTGGCGCGGCAACGCGGACGAAGGGTGGACGCGCTACGTTTTCGACGACATGGGCATCCCCTATAAGACCCTCCACAACGCCGACATCAAGGGCACGAAGGAGAAGAAGGCCGATCTGATCGCGGAATTCGATGTCATGATCTTCGCCGACGAAAACACCAACACGATCAAGGGCACGCGGCCCGGGGCGGCGCAGAGCGGCGGTCCGGGCGGCGCGGAATCTCCGATGGCCCGGACGTTCCGCCAGAGCCCGGTGCCGCCCGAATACGAGGGCGGGATCGGTCAGGAAGGCGTCGACGCCTTGAAGGCCTTTGTCGAAAAGGGCGGCATCCTGGTCACTCTCAACGGCGCTTCGGAGTTCGCGATCAGCGAGTTCGGCGCGCCGGCCCGCAATACCCTCACGGGCATCGACCGGGCCAAGTTCTTCTGCCCGACCTCCATCCTCAGGATCCTGGTCGACAACGAGACCCCCATCGGCTACGGCATGCCCAAGGTGGCCGCGGCCATGTTCGTCAACAGCCTGGCCCTGAGCACCTTCTCGCCGTCCTTCGATTGGGACCGCAAGGTCGTGGCCACATACCCCGAAGACGAGGTGTTAATGAGCGGCTGGCTCCTCGGCGAGGAGTACCTGACGCGGAAAGCGGCCATCGTCGACACGAAGTACAAGGACGGCCGGATCATCCTCATCGGGATCAGGTGCCAGAACCGCGCCCAGTCCCACGGGACCTACAAGTTCCTGCTGAACGCCCTGCTCTACCCGGGAAAGTGAGGCGACCTATCGGGATTTGCGCGCCGCCGCCTTCAATGAGATCTCCTCTCCGGGGCGCAGCTCGACCTCGATGATCGGACCAGGACGATGGATAACGCCGGCAGCGAAGCCCGAGGCCCGGTAGGCGCCGCCGGGGAAGGGATTTTCGAGCCGGAAGCTCCCGCCCATCCCGGAGACGATCCGGACCTCGACGACCTTTCCGCCCTTCTTGGCCGCTGACACAAGGAAGCCCCCTTCGGCCCGCAGGGAATCGAATGAGACGTCCCGCCAGGCTGCGGGCACGGCCGGGAAGACCCGGACGACTCCCGTGTGGCTTTGGAGGAGCATCTCTTGGATGCCTGAGGCAAAGGCGAAGTTCCCTTCGAGCGTGAACGGGCGGTAGGTCATCTTCGACTTGCCGCTCTTCGTCTGGTCGCCGTTGGCATGGAAGCTGTTGGGCAGGCAGAAGCACTCGGCGAATGTCCGGAGCGCCTGAGCGGCCTTCTCACCGTCCCTGGCTCTCGCCGCCATGTTCCCCAGCCAGCTGTAAGAATAGCCGCACCACCCGTCGGGACCGAGCCGGTCGAGCTCGGCCAGGGAGCCGAGGATCGTCCTTTGATCGGCCTCTCCCCTGCTCCAGTCGACGAGCCCGAGCGGATGGATGGCCATGAGGTGGGAGAAATGCCGGTGCGATTCCTTGAGCGGATAATCCGGGGCGACGAGAAGACGGCCGTCGTCCTTGTCCACCGCCAGGTCTGGCCATTCACCGAGGATCGTCCGCCACCTCTCTCCCTCTTGAACGAGGCCAAGCTCGTCGGCCATGATCGACGCGGCCCCGTAGAGCCAGCGGACGAGGGCCAAGTCGAAATTCGTCGTTTCCCGGAACCAGGCATCGATGCGGTTGTCGTTGATCTCGGGACTCGAGCTCAGCGGCAACTTTCTCTTTCCGTCCTCGCGCCGCTCGGCGATGGCGTCCAGGAACACGGCCACGCCCTTCACATAAGGATAGGCCCGCTCTTCGAGGAAGGCGCGGTCTCCGCTGTAACGCCAGTGGAGCCAGAAGTGCTGCGCCAGCCAGGCCGAGACCGTCGGCCCGAGCGAGTACTGGATCCAGCCGCCCATCGGCGCGCCGTCGAGCGTGGCGACGCCGGGGACGTTGAGTCCTTCGACCCCGAAATAGCGCTGGGTGTATTCCTCGCATTTCGGCTTGATGGCCCAGAGCCAGTCGAGGAAGGCCCGCCCCTCCTCGAGGCGGTTGCCGCTGTAGCACGGCCAATAGCTGAGCTGGGTGTTGAGATCGTTATGGAAGTCCCCTTTCCACGGCGGCAGGCTGCCGTCGTCGGCCGTCCAGACGGCTTGGAGCGTGATCGGCGGCGCGCCGCGGCGCGAGGCCGCGCCAAACTTGTAGGTCTCGAGATACCACTGCTTCTCGAGGACGGGGTCGGGAAGGCGAACCGTCGATCTGGCCCAAAAGGCCTTCCACCAGGCCGCGTGCGAGTCGAGGTCCCGGAGGAGGGTCCGCTGGAGCGCTTGGGCGGCCGAATTCGGGGCAAGTTCCGTCCCGCGGCCCCACACCGCCTGTCCCGCCTCAGTTTCCGGATAGACCGAGCTGACGCTCCAGACACCGGTCAGCACGCCGGCCTGAACCAGTTCCCAATCGACGGCGACGTCGTAGCTCATGCCGCCCCAGCCTTCCTGATGATAGCGAAGTGCCGTCTCTTCGCCCTCGAGCTCGGGCCGGGGATAGCCCAGGCTGGCCAGCGACCTGGGGTTCAGCGAATTCTTTTCCGCGTCCGAAGCGGGGGCAGGGGCAGAGTAAGGGGGTGGCACGAGCTTCGGCCGGGCGCCCGACGGAAGGCCCTCGAACTGGAACCAACCGACCGGCTCCGTGGCGTGGACGAAGGCCGTCAACCTGGCCCCATTCTTCCAGCGCACCCGGCAGACCGCATCGCCGAGAGACAAGCGCACCGATTCGACTTCGCCCAGCGTGGAGATATCGAACTCGAGCCCGGCCGCGGGGATCTTGGTCGGGGCCGGGTCGCGGTCGTAGGGCACATCGCCCATTGTGTGGACAGGCTCGTAATCGTCCTTCAGGACGTGATCGCGGACCCAGGCGAACCGGAACTCGGGCCCGGAGAATTCAGCCACGGGACGGAGGTCCCAAAGGTCGGCCCGGTCGAGCGACATCCTGAGCGAGTCGCCTTTCCTCCAAACGAGGGCGCCGATCATGCCGTTGCCGAGCGGAATCCCCTCGTCCCAGGTCGCGGCGAGCTTGTCGAATACGAGATCATGACGGGGAGCCGGAAGGCGGTCCTGATATCCCCGAGGCGTGCACGCGCCCGTCAAGGCCATGGCGGCAAGGAAGAGGACCTCGATCGTTCGGGCGGGGATTTGCCGCGTCGATATGCGGGTCAGGATCGTCGACATCGCGAACACCGCCTTTCCCGGGCCGGGCGGGGCATGGTGGCGCCGGCCGGCTCTAAGGTCTATTCCGCAAGGCCGGCCACAAAGCCGGAGGCCCAGGCCCAGGCGAGATTGTACCCCCCGCGGCCGCCTTGGATGTCGAGGACCTCGCCGGCGAAATAGAGGCCGCGCCTGAGCTTCGATTCGAGCGTCGCGGTCTTGACCTCTCGTGCGTCCACCCCGCCTGAAGTGAACTCGGCCTCGTTCCAGCTCCGCGTCGCCTGGACGTGGTACTCCCTCTCCTTGAGCATCGAGGCGAGATTCCGGGACGCGACCGAGGGGTTGATTTCTCCGGGCGCGGTGCCGGTCTGGCTGAAGATCCGGGACATGAACTGGGTGAACTTCTCCGGCAGCAATCCGGAGGTGAGGTCGTCCGCGGCCCAGCCGGCCTCGAGCCTCCGGCCCAATTCTCGGGCGACCTCATCCGTGGACATGTCCGGCAGGAAATCGACGACGACGGAGACGTCCTTGCGGCCTTCGCGGTTCAGGGCGATCGACAGGCTCTCGCTGATGTCGAGGATCGCCGGGCCCGAGAGTCCGTACTGGGCGAAGAGAAGTTCTCCTTCGGCCTTCTGCCGGGTCTCCCCGCCGACGCGGCTCTCGGCGCGGACCCGCATCTTCTGGCCCTGAAGGAAATGACACATCCGATCCCTGACGACGAGCGGGACGGCGCTCGGAACGGGCCGAACAATCGTGTGACCGAGAGCCGCCGCGAGCCCGTAACACGAGCCGTTCGAGCCAAGCGCGGGATAGGACTTCCCGCCGCCGGCCAAGACAATGGAGCGGGCCTCGATGTGCCGGTCGTCAGAGGCCCTGATGCGAAAACGCCCCGCCGTGGCGTCGATCCTCTCGACCTCGAAGCGGGTTTCGATGCCGACCCCGAGTCGTCTCATCTCGAGCTCCAGGACCTTGAGGACCGAGGCGGCTTGGTTCGTCATCGGGTAGACGCGTCCGGCTTCGTCCGTCTGGAAGCGGAGGCCCAGCTCTTCGAAAAAGGCCCGGATCTCGGCCCGGCCGAACCGGTTGAGGACCGCGGCGACGAGACCGGGGTCCGTCGAGGTGAAGGCCGAGGGCGAAAGGCCCTCGTTCAGGAGGTTGCATCGGCCACCGCCCGTGGCCAGGAGCTTCTTGCCGGGCCAGGGCAGGCGCTCGAGGATCGCGACCGAGTCGCCGCGGCGGGCCGCGCTGATCGCCGCGACGAGGCCGGCGGCTCCGGCCCCGACGACGGCAAGGTCAACGCTGTCCCGCATGATATCAGTTTAGCCCATCGCGAGCGGCCGCGCAAAGCGGGGTAGAATGTCCGGAGATCGCCGCTAGGCGCCGAGGACCTGGCAAGCCCGTTCGATGTTGGAGACATCCATGATGAGGGCCACCCCGTTCCCCTTGTGGGACAGGGTGCCATAGCAGTACTCGATGTTGATGCCCTCGTCACCGAGCTTGGTCGTGAGCTCGGCCAAGGCGCCCGGCCGGTTCTCCAGATCGATCCTGAGGACGTCGCGGAGCTCGGTCGTATAGTTCAGCTTGGCCAGGAGCTTGACGGCCTTGTTGAGCTGCTGGACGACGAGTTTGGCCGTGTCGTGGAAGACGCCGATCGCGTCGATGTTGATCTCGTTCTCGGCCAGGAAGCTGCACAGGTCCCCCAGCTGGGACGGCTTATTCTCCAGGATGACATAGATCTCGGTGATCCGTTCGACCATGCGTGCCCTCCTGTCAGATCAGGAATTCATCGCACCCCACGTCCTATTCATAGCACGATTCCCCGAACCGCGCAAATCGCCGTGGGGCGCCGGATGTCAGTCGAAGATCTTCCCGGGGTTCATGATCCCGCGGGGGTCGAAGACGCGCTTGATGCCCCGCATGAGCTCGATCTGCCGCTCGTCGAGGACGAGGGACAGGAAGGGCTTCTTGACCAGCCCGATGCCGTGCTCGCCCGAGATGACGCCGCCCCGCGCCTTGCAGTCGCGGAAGAGCTCCTCGCGGACAGGGTCGGCTTTCGGCCGCCACTCGCTCTCCGGGACGGGCACCATCGCACCGCTTTCGTAGCGGACCTTCATGATGTGGGTGTGGACGTTCCCGTCGGCGGCGTGGCCGAACGTCGGCAGCCATAGGCCGTGCCGGGCCGCGACCTCGCGGACCTTGCGGACGTGCCCGGCCACCTCGGCCCGGGGCACGGCGATGTCCAGGATCTCCACCGTGCCCGACTTGATCGCGTCGTAGATCTGGGAGCGGATGGCCAGGACCTCGTCCTGCTTGCTGGGCGTGTCGGCGATGAAGACGTCGATGGCGCCCTTCTCGACGCAGACCTCGGCGACGGCCTGCGACAGGCGGTCCATCTCGTCCTCCGAAGGGGCGTCGAGGATGATCAGGAGATGCGTCTTACCGAGCTTCGTCGGCCACTTCTTGTGGATGTGCTCCTCGGTCAGGATGATGGGCTCGATCTCGAGGAACTCGACGGCCAGGGGGACGATGCCCCGCTTCATGATGAGGGGCACGGTCTCGAGCGCCGGCTCGAGCTCCTCAAAGGGCACGACGAGGGAGCGCATGACCCCTGGCTTGGCCTTGAGGTGGAGGACGACCTTGGTGACGACCCCGAGGGTGCCCTCCGAGCCGATGATCAGGTGCATGAGGTTGTATCCGGTGCTCGATTTTTCGAGCTTGCCGCCGAGTCCCAGGACGTCCCCCGCCGGGGTGACGAGTTCGAGGCCGCGGACGTAGTTGCGGATGGTGCCGTACTTGACGGCCCGGCTGCCCCCGGCGTTCGTGGCGACGAGGCCGCCCATCATGGCGCTCTCGTCGCCGGGGTGCGGCGGAAAATAGAGCCCGCCCTCTTCGACCGCCTTGGTGAAATCGGACAGCCGGACGCCGGCCTCGGTCACGGCCATCTGGTTGTCGGCGTCGATCTCGAGGACCCGGTTCATCCGCTCGAGCGAAAGGACGATGCCCCCGCGGACCGGAACGCATCCGCCGCAAAGGCCCGTGGCGCCGCCCCTCGGCGTCACCGGGACGCCGTGGGCATCGGCGATCTTGAGCACGGCCGCGACCTCGGCGGTCGTTCCCGGGCGGACGACGAGGTCGGGCAGGCGGGCGATCTCGGCCATCGAGAACTCATCATGGCCGTAGTCGATGGTCCTGTCCGCGTCGGAAAAGGCGTTACCGGGGCCAACGGCCGCTTCGAGAGCGGCGCGGGCCCCGGGCGTGATCGTCGAGGTCATGGCGGGCTCCTTTCAATCGATGCGCTTGAGCTGGATGGGTACGCCGATCACGATCTGCGGCCGCCCTTGATAAAGCTCGACGAGCCCGGTCGCCTCGACCGTCCAGCCCTCGAAATCGAGCCGGCCGGGAAGCGACCGGAAGACGTCGAGAGGGATGGCCGCGTCGAAGGCCGCGCCGTCGGCCTCGAGGAGGCGGAACCCGCCGCGCCTGAACGAGCGGCCGCAGCGGAAACGGACCGAGAGGATCTCGCCGATGTGCCGGCCGGCGTCCTCGGGCGCGATCACAGGGTAGGGCTCCCGCCCCCAAAGTCCGCGGCCCGCCCGGCGGGCTTCGGTCTCGGCCGCCTTGAGCTCCTTCCTCAGATTCTCGTCGAAGGGGAACTTGAGATAGGCGAAAGCGTAGCCTTCCCGGACGAGGGTCACGTTGAACACCTCGCCATCGGCCAGGCGGACAAAGGCGAGCAGCCGCCCGTAAGAGTCTCTTTTCTCGGGTCCGGGAAGAAGCTCGACCTGGGCCTGATAGAGACGCGTGAAGGCGAACCGCTTGGCCAGGAAGGCCATGAGGCGGACACGTTCCCGGGCGTCGTCGAGTTCCTGGCTGTCGACCCCGATGAGGCGGACCCTCTCATAGGTCCTGCCCCCCAGACGGACCTTGATGGTGTCCCCGTCGGTGACCGCTGTCACCGTCCCTTTGAGCGTTTCCTCCGGCCCGGCCGCAGCGGACGGCGCCCATGAAGGGACAAATAGGCCGGTAGCAGCGAGGACGGCCGCGATCAACAACGGGGCGAAGCGGGGGCGCGCTTTCAACGGCCGATAAGCTCCCGCGCCGCCCGGGCGATGTGCGAGGCGCTGATCCCGAAGCGTTCCAAGAGCTCGTCCGGCTTCCCGGAGCGGGGAAGCTCGCGGACGCAGAGGTGGCGGAGCGTCGCCTTTCCGGCCAGGGCCTGGGCGACGGCCTCCCCGAGGCCGCCCGCGGCGTAGTGGTCCTCGACGACGACCGCCCGTCCGCCGGTTTCGGCGACCTCACGGAGGATCGTGGCCTTGTCCAGGGGCTCGACCGAGTAGGCGTCGATGACGCGGAGGCCGATGCCCTCCTTCTTGAGCGCTTCGAAGGCCTTGAGGGCCTCGTGAACGGTGATCCCGGCGGCGATGACAGTGACCGCGTCCCCCTCCCCTGTCCGCAGGACCTTGGAGCCGCCGATGGCGAAGGCCTCGGTCGCGGGATAGAGGATCGGTGTCGCCGGGCGCGAGGCCCGGATATAGCTCAACCCCTTGTGGGCGGCGACGGCCGCGACGCACGCCTCGGACGAAACAGCGTCGCTCGGGTAGAGCACGACGCATCCCGGGATGGGCCTGAACATGGCCATGTCCTCGAGGCCCATCTGGGAGGGCCCGTCCTCGCCGATGCTGATCCCGACATGGGAGCCGCAGATCTTGATGTTGGAGAACGAGTAGCCGGCCATCCGGACCTGGTCGTGGGCCCGGGTCAGGAAGGCGGCGAAGGTGGCCATGAACGGCAGATAGCCCTTGGCGGCGAGCCCCATGCCCACGCCGATCATGTTCTGCTCGGCGATGAAGGACTGGAAGGCCCGGCCCGGGAAGGCCTCGAAGAACTTGTCGGCGTAGGTCGAGTTCTTGACGTCGCCGTCGACGGCCACGACGGTCGCGTTGACCTTGCCCAGGCTGAGCAGGGCGTTGCCGTAGGCCAGGCGCGTCGCCGTCTTCTCGGTGTAGGCCGTGCGGGGGAAATCGAGGGCGGCCGCGACCTTCTTTTTCTGGAAGGGCTTGGGCTTATGGACGAAGCGCTTCGAATCGACGTCGGGGAGGCCGCCGATCTCTTCGAGAGCGCGGACGAGCTCGTCGGCCTTGAGGGGCTTGCCGTGCCAGCCGTTCTTGTCCTCGATGAAGCCCACCCCCTTTCCCTTGAGCGTCCGGGCCAAGATGACCGTCGGAAGACCCTGTTTTCCGATCCGCTTGAGGGCCGCCAGGATCTTGTCGATCTTGTGGCCGTCGACGATGATCATGTCCCAGCCGAACGCCCGGAACTTGCGGCCCAAGGCGGCCAGGTCGTGCTGGTGCATGGTCGGGTCCGATTGGCCGAGCCGGTTGACGTCGACGACGGCCACGAGATTGCGGAGCTTCCAGAAGGCCGCGCCGGCGGCCGCCTCCCACACCTGGCCCTCGGCGCATTCGCCGTCGCCCATGAGCACGAAGGTCCGGGCGGGTGACTTGTCAAGGCGCTGGGCCAGGGCCATCCCGACGCCGACCGACAGGCCCTGACCGAGCGAGCCTGTCGCGGCCTTGACCCAGGGCATCCGCGGGGTCGGGTGGCCTTCGAGGTCGCTCGAGATCTTCCTGAGGTCGAGGAGGCTCGCGAGCGGGATGATGCCGGCTTCGGCGTAAGCCGCCCAAAGGAGGGGCGCGGCATGGCCTTTGGAAAGAACGAACTCGTCGTTCGCCGGGTCATCCGGGTCCCCGGTGTTCCAGCGCATCTCCGAGAAGAATAGGCAGGCCGCGAGATCGGCCGCGGAGAGGCAGGACGTCGGATGACCCGAGCCGGCCGCCGTGGTCATGCGCAGGGAGTGGATGCGGAGGCGGGTGGCGATCTTGCGGAGGTCGTCGATTCTGGCCATGGCGTGATTCTCCTCGATGATCCGTGGGGTGAGTTACCCGGAGGGGGCATGATAACACGAAAAGCGGGACGGTCAAATACGGTGCGGGGGCCTGGAGATCAGGGCCCGAAGGGCGAGTCGGGGAAGACGATACGCCGTGAGTTCGATCGATCAGCGACGGCGGCCAGGCGCAGGAGATACGTCCCGATCCCGGCCGCACCTTGCATATAGCCCGTCTGGGCGAAGAGAAGGCCGGGCCTCGTCCTGTGCTCGGCCTGGACCCAAGATATCCGTCCCTCTCCTGTGGTCGCTTTGGCCAAGAGACGCGAAGTGACGCGCTTGGCGAATTCGAGATAGGTCTTGTCGCCCATCTCCCCATAAAGGTCCAGGAAGAAGTCCCCCACGCCGGCCAGGCCGCAGCAGATCCCGGCGTTGTTCCAGAAGCCGGGCGTCTCCTGCTCGGGGATGCCGCTCCGGATGAGGCCGTTGGCGGATTTGCGGACCCAATCGAGCCAGCTCGTGTCGCCGGTAACGCCCGCGAGCAGGAAGAAGAGCCGGGCCGTGCCGACCGGGCCGTGGCACCAACCGAGATAATAGAGGTCCTTGTTGTCGGGCTCGTCGTGAAAGATGAGACAGCCGCCTCCGTCCGTCTTGGCCACCGAAAGAAGGTATTTTGCCCCGGCCAGGGCCGCGTTAAGGAATTCCGTCCTCTTCGTCTCCTTGTAGAGTGCCGCCAAGAAATAGGCGATCCCCGCCGTACCGTGGGAGAAGTTCGGCATGAGCTGGGGGAAATCCGGATCCATGGCCCACTTCAAGCCGCCGTTCTCGGGCAGGCCGAGCTCGATGAGGCGGGTCCCGGCCCGCGCGGCGAGATCGAGCCAGGCCCGGTCGCCCGTCTGGTGGAAGGCATAGATCAGGAAAAGGCCGGTGCCGGCGCTGCCGCTGATGATGTCCGTGGTCGGGCCCCAATCGATCCCGTCGCCGGACGCGGTCGCGCTCGAGGCGATCCGATCGAGGCAAACGAGAAACCCTCGACGGTACGCGTCATTCTTCGTGGCATTGTAAGCTTCTTCAAGGGCGAAGGAGATCCCCGAGAGGCCCTCATAGAGTCCCATTCCGTCGACCGAGCTGGCTTTGGAGAGAAGGAAGTCCGCGCCCTCGCGGGCATCGTCGAGATAGCCCGGGTCTCCGGTCGCATAGAACGATTGGAGAAAGAAGAGAACGACGCCGGGGACGCCGCTGTAGAGATCTGACGTGGCCGGCTTGGGATCAGAAGGGACCGCTGGCCAGGAGGCGCCTTCCGGTCCCCTGACCTCGCTCGAGGCGATCCAGGCGGCGGCCTCTTCGGCCGCGCCGAGGTAGGGGCCCCTGGACGCGGGTTTGCAGGACGCGACAGAAACCAGGGCCAGCGCTCCGGCCAGCCAGGCGACCGAGCCCCCCGAGAGGAACGCACGCCCGGTCATCGGTCCCCTCACGGCGACTACAAGATCGGCCAGGCCTTCGGCAGGAAGATCTGCTCGTAGAGGGCCATGGCGTAGCGGTCGGTCATGCCGGCGATGAAGTCCCCGACCCGGACGATGACGGGATCGCCCGCCGGATACGGGCGGATGTAGTCCTCAGGACGCTCCATAATGTAGCTGAAAAGGTCGGTGATGATCTTCTCGGTCTTGCGCAGCTCGTCGCGGGCCGCGGAGTTGAAATAGACGTTCTGGTAGAGGTATTCGCGGAGCTCGACGACGGCCTTCATGATCCGCTCGCTCATGGCGATCCTCTCGAGGTCCACTGCCAAGCTGGCCTCGACGACGTCCATGACCATCCGGTCGATCCGGGTCGCGTGCCACCTGCCCAGGACCTTGACGAGGCCCGGCGGGATGTCCTCGTCCTTGATGATGCCGGCGCGGAGGGCGTCGTCGATGTCATGATTGACGTAGGCGATAACGTCGGAGACGCGGACGATCTGACCCTCCAGCGTCGACGGCATGTCCTCGACGTCCCCGTCGAAGATCTCGCCCCGGCCCTTGGAGTGCCTCTGGATGCCGTCCCGGACCTCGAAGGTCAGGTTGAGCCCCTTGCCGTCGTACTCGAGCTTCTCGACGACGCGCAGGCTCTGGTCGGCGTGATGGAAGCCGTGCGGCAGGAGCTTGCCGAGCGTCTGTTCGCCGGAGTGGCCGAAGGGCGTGTGGCCGAGGTCGTGGCCCAGGGCGATGGCCTCGGTGAGGTCCTCGTTGAGGCGGAGGGCCTTGGCGATCGTCCGGGCGATCTGGGAGACCTCGAGGCAGTGGGTCAGCCGCGTCCGGTAGTGGTCGCCGAACGGCGAAAGGAAGACCTGCGTCTTGTGTTTGAGGCGGCGGAAGGACTTCGAATGGATGATCCGGTCCCGATCGCGCTGGAAATCGGTCCGGAGGACGTGCTGGGCTTCGGGGCGGACACGCCCTTTCGACTTCGCGCTCAGGCAGGCCCTGGACGACAGGAATTCCCGCTCGGTCTTCTCCAGCTCTTCGCGGATCGTCATCGGCGTCCTCCCGGACCCGCCGATTATAACAAATCAGAAGGGGTCAAACCTATTTTTTATCACTTTCGCCGGCAGGCCAAACGTATGCCTGCGTTTTTAAAGGAAAGTGATAAAATGTCACCGATGAGCGCGTCGATCACGTCCAATGTCAAGGCCATCCTGGCGGAACTGCCGGCCGGGGTGGAGCTCATCGCCGCGGCCAAGACCCGGTCCGCGACCGAGATCCTCGAGGCCATCGACGCGGGCATCAGGACGATCGGCGAAAACTACGTCCAGGAAGCGGCCGCGGTCTTCCCGAGCGTCGGCCGCCGGGCCCGCTGGCACTTCATCGGCCATCTCCAGACGAACAAAGCCAAGCGGGCCGTGGAGATCTTCGACCTTATCGAGACCGTGGACTCGATCGCGCTCGGCCGGGAGATCGACAAGCGCGCCGCGGCCGCCGGAAAGACGATGGAGGTCCTCGTCGAGATCAACAGCGCCCGCGAGCCCCAGAAAGCCGGCGTGATGCCGGACGGCGCCGAGGCCCTGGTCCGGTCGCTCGCGACCCTCCCCCGGCTTCGGGTCCTCGGCCTCATGACCATGGGCCCGTTCGAGGGCGACCCCGGGGAATCGCGGCCCTATTTCAAGGAGACGCGGCGCGTCTGGGAAGCCCTCAGGTCCCTGGCCGTTCCCGGCGTCGAGATGCGGCACCTGTCCATGGGCATGTCCCATTCGTGGCGGGTGGCCGTCGAGGAAGGGGCCAGCATGGTCCGCATCGGCACGGCCATCTTTGGACCGCGTTCCTAGTCCGGCGGCTCCTTGTCGTCCCCCGCCCCGAGCGCGACGATCTCGGCCTCACAGAGGGCCGGTTCGGTCCCGATCCCCTTCAGCTGTTGCAGGTCCTCGATCTTCTCGATGGACTTGTCGAGCTTGTCGTGGCGCGTCGTCGTCATCTTCCGGAACTCCTCGCGGGCGCCGTCGAGCTTCTCGCCCATCTTGGCCATGGAGTCCGCGAACTTCTCCCATTCTTTCTTGAAGCCCTTGACCAGCCCCAGGATCTCGCCGGCCGTCTTCTCCATGCTGAAGTTGTCGAGCGACTGGCGGATGATGGCCAGGATGGCGAACAGCGTGAACGGCGAGCAGAGGATGACCTTGCTCTTGAGGGCCTCGTCCATAAGCCCCGGATCGTTCTGGTTGATGAAGGCGTAGACCTGCTCGTTGGGGATGAAGACGAGGACGTAGTCGAGCGTCTGCTCCTCGGGATTGATATAGTCCCGGGTCGTGACCTCCTTGATCCGCGTCCGGACGTCCCGCACGAACTGCGTCTTGTGGGCCTCCCGGGCCACCTCATTCTCGCACTCGAGATAGCGGAGGTAGCTGTTGAGCGGGAACTTGACGTCCATGTTGATCTTCAGCCCCTGGGGGAGCCAGAAGGTATAGTCCGGGCGGGTGGCAGCGGCTTCGAGGACCGTCTGTTTGATGTAATTGACGCCCTCGATGAAGCCGGCCAGGCGCAGGACGTCCTCCGCCATTCGCTCGCCCCACTGCCCGCGGGCCTTGGTGCTGACCAGGGCCTGGCGGAGGTGGTCGGCCGTGTCCTGGAGGCGCGACGTTTCCCGGGCCGCCGTCTTCAGCTGGACGTCCAGCTCGCCGTACTGGCGGGCCCGCTCGCTCTCGAAACGCGATACGAGCTCCTGCATCTTGTGGATGTCGCCCGTCATGGTCGCCAGGTTCTGGTCGATGAGCTGCTTCTTCGTCTCGAGGTCCTTCTCGCCGAGATGGACGCGGCCGTCGAGGTTCTCCCGGGCCAGCTTGAGGAGCTCGTCCGTGCTGGCCTTGAGCGCATCCTGGGACAAGGCCCCGAAGCTGTCCCGGATGCGGCCGATGAGGACCTCCAGGTCCTGGACCTTCTCCGCCTCGGTCTCGCTGACGAGGGCCCGGGCGATCTCCCGCGTGTCCTTTTTCCGGAGGAGATGGGCGATGAGCACAGCCAGGGCGCCAAAAACGGCGCCGCCCGCGAACAGCAGGACCTCACTCATCGCCGCCGCCCTCGCCGGCTTCCTTCTCCGTCTCCGCTTCTTCCATAGCCTTGTCGACCTCCTCGTCGAAGTCCTCGCCGGCCTCCTCGCCCATCTCCTTCCCCATCTTCTTCATCCAGCGGGCGACGCTCTTCGGATCGTTCTCGTCGAGCCCGCTCAGGGAGGAGGGATCGGCCAGGCTCTCGAGCCGGCTCTCCTCCGACTTCCGGATGGCGACGCGAGAGACGAGCTTGGTCAGGTTCCGGCCGCCGCAGTGGCTGCAGACCGGATCGACGGACGCGCTCACCGCGAGCGTCACCACCGTCGTCTTTTTGCGGCAGTCGGCGCAGCGGTATTCGTAGATCGGCATCTAGATCAGGATCCCTTCGTCCCAGCCGAGCCTGACAAGCTCGATGCGGGCCGGGTCGCTCACGCCCAAGTGATGGCGCGTGTCGGCCAGCTGGATGTGGTGCGGCGTCGGCTTCAGAAGGCCGTCGTCCTTAAAGTGCGCGCGGCGCTGAGCTTCAAGGACACGGAGCCCCGTCGCATCGGCCGCGACCGGGTCCCGGCTGAGGATCAGGCCCTTGTAGCCCCAGGTGAAATCCTTGTTGTACTGCTGGGTTCCGATCATGTGGAAAAGAGGGGCCAGCATGACCAGGACGTTGAGCCGGGTCTTTCCTTTGACGAGGGGCAGGTTCCAGATCGTGGCCAGGTCCGCGCAGGTATCATCGTGGTAGGCCGAGGGCCGGGGCACGAACTGGATATAGTTCTTGATGCAGCTGCCCATGCCGGACCATTGATGGGTCCTGGCCGGGCGGGCGTTGATGAGAGCGGTGGCGTTCTGGAAGATCGGATTGCCGAGCACGCCCCGGTCATCGATGGAAAGCTTGTCCTCGGGGACGCCGGCGTCCATGACCCGCCGCTTGAGGGCCTGATCGACCTCGGCCGGAGTCGGCAGCTTGCCCCAAACGTTGGTCTTGATGCCGACGATATCCTCGGGGCGAATGAGCGTTTTCCAGGCCTTGATGGCGTCGCGCTCGCCGACAAGGGCGCGGACCCCGTCATCCAGCATGCGCAGGATGGCTTCGGCGTTGGGCGCTCCGGATGCGTCCAAGGCGTTCTCGTCCCGGACCAGGACGACGCGGACCTTGTCTTCGGGCGCGGCCGGGCCCGCCTTGAAACCGGGCAGAAGCGCCCCGGCGAGCGGCGCCGCGGACGCGACCTTGAGGAAATCCCTCCTCGTGATCGTTCTGTTGCTCATCGATCCTCCTTCCCTTTGGCGGTCTTGTTCATCAGAGCTCCGACGGCGTCCAGGCGCCCGACGGCCTGTCCTTCGCTCGCTTCATCAAAGACGATAGCGACATGCCGGCCGCGGACGCGCAGGACCGTCCACCGGCCGTGCTCCGTTTTGAATTCGGTTCTTCCTCCGGCCTCGGGCATAGAGGCCTTCGCGAATGATGCCCCGGCCTGGGCCGCCTGCCGGGCATCGCTATACTCGACGACGAGAAGGCGGCTGCGGCCGCCGCTTCCCCCATAATCGGCGAGGACCGCGTCAGCCGCCTGTCCGAGAATGAGGATATCGGCGTCGGCCACGAAGTAATGATAGTTGAGAACGGAATGATTATGGAAAAAGCGGACGCTCCCCGCGACCAGACCTTCGGGCGGCAGGAGGTCCACCAGCCTCGGTCTCGCCCCCTCCCCGGGGATGGCCCCGGCGATCGCCCGCCCGAGCTCGAGAACAAGCCCCTTCGTCTCGGCGGTCTCCTCTTCGGTGTAAACGGACAGGAAATAGCGGTCCTTCCAGAACGACAACAGCCCGGCCTTGTACGTCGAGCCCTGGCCGGTCGCCGCGTCCTCCCCGTCGAGGTCGTGGGTGAAGACGCCAAAGGCATCCGCGGACGAGCCCATGTCGAAGGCGTCCACGACGATATCGGGCTTGCCGTCCTTGTGGAAGCGGCGGGCCACGAGGAGCCTCATGTTGTAGGACCGGTAGACCTCGCCCGCGCCGTCGATGTAATCGAAGATCGTCTCCGCGTCGAAGACCTGGTCGGCCTCGGAGAGCCAGGGGCCGGCCGAGGTCGGGATGTAAGAGGAAAGGACGCGGGCGTCGGGAGCTTTCGGTTGGCTCATCAGGACGGGTCCTCCTAACCAGGCCAGGGCGGCGGCGAGAATGACGACCTTCCTCATTATGTTCGATTGTATCATGCCCCCTCCGGAGTGACAAGGGAACCGACCGGCCGCCCCTGTCGTTTGCAAATTAGGAGCATTCCGTGAATAATATCCCGAAGGAGATAGGTATGTCTGAGCGCCGCCCGATCGTTTCCGCCCTGCTCGTCCTGGCCCTGGCCGTTGTCCTGAGCTCCTGTTCCCACAAGGACGAAAGCACCGTGACGCCGGTCGACATCCCGGCCGCGTCGATGTCCACGATCGTCCTCGCCTGGAGCGAAACGGGCATGCACTTCATGGACCCGACCTACACCGCCGGGGTCCTCAGCCCCCCCTATAATACTCTCGTGGCCCAGGTCATCAAGCGCGGCGACCCGCCCGAGATCGTGACGTCGGGCGTCACCCTGGAATATCGGATCGTCGACAACACCTTTTCCTACGGCAAATCGACCGCGGACCCGGTCCGGGCCTACGCCCCGTTCTGGGACAACTCCTTCGCCCTGTTCGGCGTCGCGCTCGCCCATGACACCGGCCTCAACTTCGCCGATCCGGGCGTCCACAACGGCCTCACCGGGGTGATGCTCTTCAAGGACGGCCGCTTCGAGGCCCGCGGCATCCCGGTCGTCCCGATCAACGACGCCGGGACCTGGGACCCCTACCAGGTCGCGGAGATCACTGTTCGCGACGGGACATCCGGGGCCGAGCTGGCCAAGACGCGGACGATGGCGGAGACCTCGGACGAGATCAATTGCGCGAAATGCCACGGGAAGACGGTCAACGACGTGGAGATCAAGTCCGTCCTTCAAGAGCACGACGACGCCATCAAGACGACATTCGTCGCCGACGGCGTCCCCGTGCTCTGCGCCGCATGCCACGACAGTCTGGCCCTCGGGCGGACGGGCTCGACCGGGGCGGAGGAATCCTTCTCCCTCGCCATTCATGTCTTCCATTACAATCAGACCATCGCTTGCTACGACTGCCATCCCGGGGCGACGACCCAGGCCCACCGGAGCACGGCCCATTCGAGCGCGGACGGCAACTGCACGACCTGCCACGGCAGCTTGGTCAGCCTGGCCGCCTCGCTCGTTAGCGGGCGCGCGCCGTGGCAGAAGGAACCCAAGTGCGTCGACTGCCACACCTTCGTGGCCGATGTCGACACCGGGGCGACCCTCTACCGCAACGCCGCCGGCCACGGCGGCCTGTCCTGCCCGGCCTGCCACGGCCCCGCCCACGCCCAGGTCCCGTCCAACAAGGACGCTGACAATTACCAGGCGCTCCAATATCAGAACAAGGCCATGTCCATCGGCAGCTGCAAGGTCTGCCACAGCACCTCGAAGGGCGGAGGATTATTGGGCGTCGTCGACGCCCACGGCGGCGGCCAACCGACGTCATGCACGGTCTGTCACACCGGACCGATCACGACGACGAACCCCCTCCATTTCCCCCACAGATTCCAGCAGAGGAGCCGCTGACGGCCTGTCCTCGCCCCGCGAATTCCTGACGTGCGCCCGGGGTGAGGGCCGGTTCCCGGACCCGCGGCTAAAGCCCCGCCTTGCGGGACATGCGGTCGACGTACATCCTCAGGAAGCGGAGCGCTTCATCGGCCCGCCGGAAGACCGGGATCCCGGCCTTCTCGAGATGATCGGCCAGGGGATCATAGAGCGTTCCGGCATCGATGTTGGCGACGATGGGCTTGTCCGTCGAGCGGAAGATCTCGATCGTCCTCGCCGCGAAGCCCCCGGGCCGGGTCAGGTCCTCGGAGTGCCCCTCCCCCGCCGGCAGCGTCTGGAGGGCCTTGGTCAGGGGGACGTTGGAGATGACGGCGCAGTCGATGCCCGGGTCCTCGACGAACGCCCGGACGCTCTCCATGAACGCGGCGTCGTCCGCGACGGGGGTCACGTCTAGCGGGTTGTGGATGTCGAGAAGTCGGTCGATGCCGAGCGGCCGGAGACTGGCCAGGATCCTTTCGCGCGTTTCCGGCGCGAACACGGCCAGGTCGAGCCCGGTCCCGTCCTTGAGATTGTCGGCCATCATGACGCACTCGAACCCGGCGTTGCTGACGAGGCCGACACGCCGGCCCCGAACGACCCGCCCCTCGAGCCAGGCCAGCCCCTTCATGAAGCTCTCGAACGTGAAAAGGTCCTCGGCCACGATGGCCCCGGCCTGCTCGCAGACGGCCTTGAAGACCCCGTAGTCGCCGGCCACGGACGCGGTGTGGCTCGAGGTCGCCGACCGGCCCTCGGGGCTGCGCCCGGCCTTGTAGACGAGGGCCGTCCGGCCGGAGGCGGTTATCTCGCGGATGGCCCGGGCGAAGGCCAGCCCGTCGCCGGGCTTGAATCCCTCCATGTAGACGGTGAAGGTCCGGACCTGGGGGTCGTCCTTCAGAGAAGTTCAGATAGTCGGAGGCGGTGAGGTCGAGCTGGTTGCCGAGCGAGACGGAATAGACCGGCTCGATCGACGGCAGCTTGCTCATGCGGCAGATCATGAAGGCCCCGCTCTGGCTGATCATCGCGGTCGCCGAACCGGCCTGCCTCGGGCGCGGCAGCTTATGGTCGGGAATGAAGAGTGTGTCGTAGAGCCCCGGCTTGGAAACGACGCCCAGGCAGTTGCCCCCGTTGACGACCGGGGTCGTCTTGCCGCTCCGACGCCCCTCGCTGAGGAGGTCGCGGATCCGCCCTTCGATCGAGGCCCCGCCTTCCTTCTCGCCCATGCCGCCGGCGATGAGGATGACCGAGCGGGCCTGGCCGTGATCGACGAGGTCCTTCATGACGTCATAGACCTGGTCGGCGCCGAGCGTCAGGACGAAGAGGTCCACCGTCCCGGGCATGGCCTCGACCGTGGGGACGCAGCGGCAGCCCTCGATCGATCCGACCCCGGGTTTGACGACGGTCACGTTGGCGGCCGGGAAGCCGCCCTTGAGGATGTTATTGAGGATGACGTGGCCGATGTTCATCTTCTCGGAGACGCCGATGATGCCGATCGAGGCCGGCTTGAGCAGTCGGCCGACGCCCTCAACCGGCCGGGCTGACGGGATGGCCTTCGCCCGGGAGAACCGGCAGACGCCGTCCAAGGGAACAAGCCGTCCGCGCCGGACGACGAAGGGATTGACCTCGGCCTCCTCGAGCACGAACGGGCTGGCCGGGTTGAACGCCGAGAACGCGGCGGCCAGGTCGCGGAAACGGAGGAGCGTATCGACCAGGACATGGGGCGAGACGAGCGGTTTGCGGCCCCGGAACTCGGCGGCCAGCTTGCCGTAGAAGGTCAGCGGCTCGATGAGCTCCCGGGCTTTCGCCTCGTCCAGGAGATGGACGGAAGCGATGGCCACGGCCCGCCCTTCCTTGAGCCGCGCGTTCATGTACTCGACGTCAAGACCGCCCGAGCCCATGGTCAGCACCGGCCCGAAGTCCTGGGAGTTTCGCAGACCAAGGAGGATCTCCGATCCGAATCCGACGTTGTCGAACGCGACCATCTCGACGAGGAGAAAACCGCGAATGGACTCCCGCACGGCCTTTCTATCGGCGGCCGGGGTTCGGGAAACGACCGCGCCCCGCATGGCCGCGCAGGCCTTGTTGACCGCGGCGGGGTTGGCCTTGGCGAAGGCGACGCCGCCGACATCGGACTTGTGGATGACGAGAGGCGAGACGATCTTGACGACGATCTCGCCCCCGCCGAGAGCGCCGAGCTCGCGGCGGCCGGCGGCCTTTCCGACCGGAATGAAGACGTGGCGGGGGGTCGGGATGCCCGCGTCCTTCAGGACCTCGTAAACCTCGGGTTCGAGGAGGACGCTCCGCCCGTCCTTCTCCGCTTTTTCGAGGACGCGGATCGTCCTGGCCCAGGCGGTCTTCATGAGCCGAGCGCCGCTTTCTTGCCGAGATCGAAGGCCTTGAGGTTGGCCTCGAGGACGGGCAGGCCCCGGCCGCGGAACAGGTCGTCGATCGTCTTGAGAAGGCTCTTCTCTTTGAGGATCAGGAACGAGGCGGCGGCCCCGAGGAGGACGATGTTCTGGGCCTTGACCGTGCCGGCCTCCTTGGCCAGCTTCTCGGAATCGACGACGACGCTGCGCGGCGCCTTGCGGACGGCCTCGAGGACCTTGTCGAGGTCGGGATAGTCGGGAATGTTCCGGTAGGGCGTCGAGCTCGTGATGACGATCCCATCCGGCCGCAGGAAATCAAAGTAGCGAACGGCCTCGAGCGGTTCGACGCTCAGGATCATGTCCGCCTCGCCCTTGGGGATAAGGTCGCTCCAGATCGTCCCGTCCGAAAGGCGCATGTGGGATTGGACGGCGCCGCCCCGCTGGGCCATGCCGTGGACCTCGGCCTGCTTGAACGCCAGGCCGTCGGCGAGGGCCGCGTTGTCGATGACATAGGCGATGGACAGGATGCCCTGGCCGCCGACGCCCGCGAGGATGATGTCCTGTTTCATGGCCTAGCTCCTCTTCTTCCGCTGTTCCTGGACACATTCGCGGACGGCCACGATGACGGACAGCCCGTGGTGATCGATCTCGTCCTTGATGATCTGGACGTTCTTGTCGTGGTTTTTCGGCAGCGGCTCGATCGTCCGGATGTGCTCCTGAGGGACGCCGAGGCCCTCGATCAGACGCAGCAGCCGCTCGCCCGAACCGTAGGTCGGCTGGCCGCCGGTCATGGCCGTCGTGGCGTTGTCGAGGATGATGACGGTCATGTCGGTGTCGGCCGTGGCCGCGCTGAGAAGGGGCGTGATGCCCGAGTGGGCGAAGGTCGAGTCGCCGATGACCGAGACGGCCGGGTGGAGGCCGACGTCCGAGGCGCCGCGGGCCATGCTGACGCTCGCCCCCATACAGACGCAACTGTGAATGGCGTTGTAAGGCGGCAGGGCGCCGAGGGTGTAGCAGCCGATGTCGCTGAAGACATTCGATCCGGGGCGTCCCTCGAGGGCCTTGTTGAGCGCCTTGAAGGTGTCGGCGTGGGGACAGCCGACGCAAAGCTGGGGCGGCCGGCCCGCGAGGGGCAGTCCGCTCGCTTGAAGGGACGGGAGGGGCTCGCGGCCGAGGGCCCGGCGGACGATGTCCGGTGTCAGCTCGCCGGAGGCCGGCAGGGCGCCGCTCGTCTTGCCCTGGACGGTCTTGCCGGGGATCCCGAAAAGCCCTTTGATCTGCTTTTCGATGAAGGGATAGCCGTCCTCGAGGACGAGGACCTTGTCGACGTGGCCGACGAGCTCGCGGATGAGCCCCTCGGCGAGAGGATAGGTCGAGATCTTGAGGAAGGACGGCGGGGCGGCGTCGCCGGCGACGGCTTCACGGAAATAGTTGTAGGCGATGCCCGCGGCGATGACGCCGAACGAGCGGTCTTTCTCGTTGAGCTTCAGGACGTTGAAGCGGGACTCGTCGGAGAGGCGGACCATCTCGCCCTGGCGTTCGAGAAGCTGCGTGAAGCGCCGGCGGGCGTTGACGGGAAGGAGGATCCAGTCCTTCCCGGCCCCCTTCTTCAGCTCGTTCTGGGGCCTGGACCTCCCGGGTCTCCACGGCCGAGCGGCTGTGGGAAAGCCGCGTGACCATGCGCATGAGGACGGGCAGGCCAAGGCGCTCGGACAGGTCGAACGCCTCCCGGGCCATATCATACGCTTCTTGGTGGTCGGAGGGCTCGTAGCCGAAGATCTGGGCGAACTGGACGTAGTAGCGGCTGTCCTGCTCGTTCTGCGAGCTGTGCATGCCCGGGTCGTCGGCGCTGACGACGAGGAAGCCGCCGTTGGCCCCGGTGATGGCGGAGTTCATGAAGGGATCCGCGGCGACGTTGAGGCCGACGTGCTTGAACGAGACGAGGGCCCGCTTCCCGGCGAAAGAAACGCCGAGGGCTTCCTCGTAGGCGACCTTCTCGTTCACCGACCAGACGGCCGGAAAGGCCTTGGTCTCCGCGGCCAGGCGCACGAGGTACTCCAGGATCTCGGACGCGGGGGTGCCGGGATAGGAATAAGCCGCCGAGAGGCCCGCATGGGCGGCCCCCAGGGCCACGGCTTCGTCTCCGAGGAGGATCTGACGGGGCATGGGCGGTTCCTTTATCGATGGGATTTCGGGGTTAGGATACTCATGGAGCGCCGAAGGTGTCAAGCCGAGGCCGCCGTCCTCCCGAGCCCCTGGAAATCGAGTAATCTGATAATTCCTATGGGCCTGTGTTGATATTCGCTGAAAACCTCTATAAGATGAGGACATAAGGAGCCGGCCATGATCAGACTCTCGACCAAGGGACGCTACGGGACGCGCCTGATGCTGAACCTCGCCCGCCATCACGGCCACGGCAAAGAGGCGGTCATCCTCAAGAACATTTCGGAGGACGAGAGGATCTCGATCCGCTACCTCGAGCAGATCATCATTCCCCTCAAGATCAACCGCCTGGTCAAGAGCATCCGCGGCGCCGGTGGCGGCTACACGCTCGCCCGCAAGCCCGAGGACATCAAGATCAGCGAGATCCTCACGGCCCTCGAGGGTAACTGCTGTCTCGTCGAGTGCGTCGACGACCCGACCTACTGCGAGTTCACCGAAACGTGCCCAACCCACGACATCTGGAGGAACGCGACCGAGCTGCTCAAGGAATACTTCGACGGCATCACGCTCAAGGACGTCATGGCGATGGCCGAGAAGAAGGACAAGAAGAGCAAGGCCAAGGGCCGCTGAGTCACAGGGAGCGGACTCTGGGGAGCGGACGGGCAGAAGTTCGGCGGAGTGACCCGGAGCCGGACTTCTGCGAAATATCTCAAAAGATTGATCGATCGGATTGCGTCAGGCTGCGTCCAATCCCTCGAAGAACGCCGGCCAGAACGGGTCCTGTTCCGGTACCGCGAGGGTCTCGGTCCGGCCGTCGGCACGCCGGATGGTCCGGCGGCGGCGGTCCTGCAGGACCGTCCCGATGACCGAGGCGGAAATGCGCTTCCTTTTCAGCCGGGCTAAGACGCCGGCGCTCTTCCCCGGCCGGACGGTGATGAGCAGGCTGCCTTCGGCGATGGCCCGGACCGGGTCGATGCCGAACGCTTCACAGACCATCCGGACCTCATCGGGATAGACGAAGAGACGTTCGTCGATGTCCATGCCCACCCGGCTCGCGGCGGCGATCTCGAAAAGCCCGCCCATGACGCCTCCTTCGGTCGCGTCGTGCATGGCGGTGACCCCGCCCGCGGCGGCGGCCGTGAGAGCGTCGTCGACGACGGTGATGGCCTGGGCGAGGGCTTTGGCCTTGTCGACGAGGACGGCGGGGTATTTCGAGAGGAGCTCCTCCTCGCGGAGGGCCGCGAGCAGGGCGGCCGTCTCGATGGCCGGGCCCTTGGTCAGGATGACCTCGTCGCCGGGCCGGGCCCCGGCGGGTGTCACGATGTCCTTCTTGCGGCCCACGGCGAATACCGTAATGCCGCCGATCGTCGGCGCCGTGAAGCCCGGATAGTACCCGGTGTGCCCGCCGATGATGGCGATGCCGAGGCCGCGGGCGGCCTCGTGGATCGAATCGACGATCCGCTTGATATCCTCCCGGGCCGTATCGGGAGGGAGGAGGAGCGAATAGGTCATGTAGCGCGGCTTGACACCCATGACGGCGACATCGCTCGCTCCGATGTGGACGGTGAACCGGCCGAACATCTCCAGGGGCAGCCGAGGCATGGTGAAGATGGGGTCTTCGGCGACGACGAGGACCCGTCCGCCTCCGAGATCGATGACGCCCGCGTCGACGCCGGTCATGGGCGGGACGAGGACGCTCGGGTCGCGGCGGCCGAACTTCCCCATCACGAGCGAGCGGAAATCGGACTCGTCGATCTTGCCGATCTTCATCATCGCGCCTCGGCGGCTCAGGCCGCGAGGCCGGCCTGGCGCTCGGCGGCCTCGATGGTATTCATCATCAGCATCGTGACCGTCATCGGTCCGACGCCGCCAGGGACCGGGGTGATGGCCGAGGCCTTCTCCTTGATGGGCTCGAAATCGACGTCGCCGACGAGGCGGAAGCCCTTGGGCAGGGTCGCATCGGGCACGCGATTGACGCCGACGTCGATGACGACACAGCCCTCGGGGACCATGTCGGCCTTGATCGCCCGCGGCACGCCCATGGCGGCGACGAGGATGTCGGATTGGAGCGTGAACCGGCGGATGTCCGGCGTCGCGGTGTGACAGACTGTCACCGTGGCGTTGGCCCCCTTCCGTTTTTGGATGAGCATGGCGGCCAGCGGCTTGCCGACGATATTGCTCCGGCCGCAAATGACGACATGCTTGCCATCGGGCCCATAGCCGCCGCGGACGAGGAGCTGGACGACCCCGTAGGGCGTACACGGCAGCGGACAGGGCTCACCCCGCAGCATCTTGCCGACGTTGACCGGGTGGAAGCCGTCGACATCCTTGTCCGGGGAGATGAGGTTGATGACCTTCTCGGAGCTGACGTATTTCGGCAGGGGCAGTTGGACGAGGAAGCCGTTATAGCGCTCGTCACGGTTCAGGCTGTCGACCTGGCGGAGGATCTCCTCCTCGGACGAGTCCGGCGCCATGCGGATCGTCGTCTCGAAGATACCGATCTCCTCGGCGGCCTTGGCCTTGGCCGTCACGTAGGACACCGAGGCCGGATCCTCGCCCACGAGGACGACGGCGAGACCTGGCACATGCCCCTTCTCCTTGAGACGGGCGGCGCGGCCCTTGAGCTCCTCGCGGATCTGGCAGGAAACGTCCTTGCCGCTGATGATCGTCGCAGCCATGGTGTCCTCCTTCTGAGATCGGGATCGACGCTCCCCTACCTTAGCCAAAAGGGCCGGGACGGTCAAGGCCGAGGACCGCCCCTCCGGGTATCGCTTGAAATGACATGACGTCGCGGGTATAATCTTCGCGACTTCGCGAGGACGACGGGCGAAGGTCGGAGGTTCCCCACTATGAGAGTCGGCATCCTGACCGGCGGCGGCGATTGTCCAGGACTCAACGCGGTCATCCGGGCCGTAACGCGCAAGGGCATCGTCTACTACGGGTACGACATCCTGGGCATCAAGAACGGCTGGCTGGGTCTTATTGAGGGCAAGATCTATCCCCTCGACCTCAACGCCATCTCCGGCATTTTGCCGCGCGGCGGCACCATCCTCGGCACTTCGCGCACCAACCCGTTCAACGTCGAGGACGGCATCGGCAAGATCTTCGCTCAGGTCGAGAAATTCGAGCTCGATGCCATCATCGCCATCGGCGGCGAGGACACCCTGGGAGTCGCCAAAAAGCTCTATGAGAAGGGCCTGCGCTGCCTGGGCGTCCCCAAGACGATCGACAACGACCTTTCGGGGACGGACTATACCTTCGGGTTCGACACGGCCGTCTCCGTCGTGACCGAGGCGCTCGACCGGCTGCATACGACCGCCGAAGCCCATCACCGGGTGATGGTCGTCGAGGTCATGGGGCGCCACGCCGGCTGGATCGCCATCGAGGGCGGGCTCGCCGGCGGGGCCGATATCATCCTCATCCCCGAGTTCCCGTTCGACCTGGACGAGATCTGCGCCCAGATCCAGAAGCGCCGGGAGCGCGGCAAGCTCTTCAGCATCGTCGTCGTGGCCGAGGGGGCCAGGCCCAAGGACGCGAGCCTCATCATCCAATCGGGCGAGAAGGACTCCTTCGGGCACGTCCGCCTGGGCGGCATCGGCAACATCATCGCCCGTGAGATCGAGATGCGCACGGCCATCGACACCCGGGTCACGGTCCTTGGCCACGTCCAGCGCGGCGGATCTCCGACGGCGTTCGACCGTATTCTGGCCACCCGCTACGGGATCGCCGCGATCGACCTGGTCAGGGAAGAGAAGTTCGGCTTCATGGTCGGCCTCCGCGGCAACCGCATCGTGGCCGTCCCTCTCGAGGAGGCCCTGGCCCAGCCGAAAACGGTCGACGCCGAGCTCTACGAGATGGCCAAGGTCTTTTTCGGCTAGCGCCCGCCAGCCCGAAAAGGCTTGATCTTAAAAGAGTTGGCCGTCCCCGGGGATTGACATCCGCTTCCGGCCGTGCTACCTTTCCCCTGCCAGGAGGCGCCAAGACCATGACCAGGAAGCTTTTGTCGTTTCTTGCCCTGTCCCTCCTCGTCGGGACCGCCGCCTCTCTCGCGGCGGCCGACATTCGCTTCGAACTCGGCTTCGGCTGGACCCTGGTCGCGCCGAGCATGAACGCGACCTACGTCAACCAGTACCAGCCGACACTCACGCCTCCGGACCGCTACGTCGCCAGCGCGGCGGACCAGACGGTCCGCTTCAAGGCCAAGACGACCTACGGCATGAACGGGTTCTTCAACGTGCTGTTCACGGAGAACATCGGCTTGCAGGTCCTGGCCGATTACCACCGCCCGGGCATCGGCGGCTCGAACGCGCCTTACCTCATCGAGATGCAGTTCCGGACCTTCGGCGACACGGTCGAGACGTACTCCCGTTCGGTCGATTGGGACCATTCGGTGGGGAACCTCACCGAGACGGTGTTCAGCCTCAACGCCTTGGCCCGTTTTCGCGTCGCCGAGACGCTCTCGCTCAGCGTTTCGGCCGGGCCGAGCGTGTTCAACTTCGAAGGCAAGGCCGGCCATATCGGCTACACCTATTTCGACCTGGCCCTCGTCGGTGAGCAGTACCAGCTGACCGGCGGGACCTACCGCATGATCGTCGCGTTCGGCCCGCAAACGAAGTACGGCATGAACGTGGGCGTCGAGGCGGCCTACGAGGCCTTCCGCCACGTCATCCTCGCCGTCGACCTGCGCTGGTATGTCGCCGCCAGGACGGCCCTGCCGCTCCATATCGTCGAAGACGCCATCATCCAGGTTCCTCTCGACCAGATCGAGCAGACGATCGGCTTGGGGAGCCTGAGCGTCAATCCGTCCTATCTCCGGGCCGGGCTGGCCCTCCGTTTCATCTTTTAAGGCGCTTCAGATCTTCGCCCGACGGAGCCTGAGGGAGTTGCTCACGACGGACACCGAGCTCATGGCCATGGCCGCCGACGCGATCATGGGATTGAGCAGCACCCCGAAGAACGGATAGAGCACGCCTGCGGCGACGGGAATGCCGACGACATTGTAGACGAAGGCCCAGAAAAGGTTCTGCCGGATGGTTCGGATGGTCCTCCGGCTGAGCTCGACGGCGGCGACGACCGTCCCCAAGTCCCCGGAGATGAGGGTGATGTCCGCCGAGGCCATGGCCACGTCCGTGCCGGTCCCCAGGGCCAGCCCGATGTCGGCTTGGGCGAGCGCCGGCGCGTCGTTGATGCCGTCGCCGATCATGGCCACGCGCCGCCCCTCATCCTGGAGCGCGCGGATGACCTCGACTTTTTCCCCTGGCAGGACCTCGGCCCGGACGTCCTCGATCCCGGCTTGGGCGGCCAGGGCCCGGGCGGTCAGGGCGTTGTCCCCCGTCAGCATGACCACCCGCCGGCCCGACCGGCGGAGGCTGTCGACGGCCGCGCGGGCGCCCGGCTTGAGCGTGTCGGCCAAGGCCAGGAGGCCGGCGGGCCGGCCGTCGACGGCGACAAACGCGACGGTCTTTCCCTCCCCGGCCAGGCGGCCTGCGGGCGTTGCGAGAGACGACGTGTCGACGCCCTCGGCTTCGGCGAGCCTGAGACTGCCGACCAGGACCCTTTTGCCTGACACGATGCCTTCGACACCCATGCCCTCGAGGGCCCGAAAGCCTTCCGCTGTCTCGACGGAAAACCCCTCGGCGCGGGCCCTGCGAACGACGGCCTGGCCGAGGGGGTGCTCGGACCCGTTCTCGACCGAAGCGGCCAGTGAAAGCAGCGTCTCCCGGCCGGTCCCGCCGGCGGGTAGGACATCGGTCGTCTCGGGCCGGCCGTTGGTGAGCGTCCCGGTCTTGTCGAAGACGAACGTGTCGACCTTGTGGACGGTCTCCAGGCTCTCGCCGCTCCGGATCAGGATGCCGCGCTCAGCGCCGCGACCTGTCGCCACCATGATGGCCGTGGGCGTCGCCAGGCCCATGGCGCAGGGGCAGGCGATGATCAGCACGGCCACGAAATTGAGCAGGGCGAAGACGATACGCGGAGCCGGCCCGAAGAGGGCCCACACGGCGAAAGTCAGAACGGCGATGGCGATGACGGCGGGGACGAACCGGGCCGCGATGACATCCGCCAGCCGTTGGATGGGAGCCTTGGAGCCCTGGGCCTCCTCGACCAGACGGATGATCCGGGCCAAGGTCATGTCTTCGCCGACCCGGACGGCACGGAAGCGGAAGCTCCCCCATTTGTTGAGCGTCGCCCCGACGACCTCCTCTCCCGGCGCCTTGTCGACCGGAAGGCTCTCGCCGGTGATCATGGATTCGTCGATGGAGGACCGGCCTTCGAGGATGACGCCGTCCACAGCGACCTTCTCGCCCGGGCGGACGACGAGAACGTCGCCGGCGCGGACCTCCTCGACCGGGACCTCGCGCTCGCCCTGTCCGTCCAGGACATGGGCCGTCCGCGGCCGCAGGCCCATGAGACGACGGATGGCATCGGAGGTCTTGCCCTTGGCCCGGGCCTCGAGCATGCGCCCGAAGAGGACGAGAACGATGATAACGGCTGACGTGTCGAAATAGACCTGGGGCTCGACCCCGGCCCCCCGGAAGAACCCGGGCAGGACCGTCGCCGCGACGCTGAAGAGGTAGGCGGCCGAAGTGCCAACGGCGACGAGCGTGTTCATATTCGCTGTGCCGTGCCTGATGGCGCTCCAGGCGCCGCGATAGAACCGCAGGCCAAGCACGAACTGGACAGGCGTCGCCAGGGCCCAAAGAACGAAGAAGTTCTGGAGAAAGGCCGGCATCCAGGGGAACCAGTGGCGCATGCTCCCCAGGAAGATGACCAAGGCCAGCGCGCCTCCCCAGATCACCGAGACGAGGAGCGACCGGTAGTCCCTGTCGGCGCCGGCCCCGGCCTCTTCGGCCGCGGCGGCGACCCCGTAGCCGGCGTCCCGGATGGCCCGGACGAGATCGGCGCGGGAGACGATCTCAGGGTCGAATTGAACAGTCGCCCGGGCCGTGGCCAGGTTGACGTTCGCTTCGCGCACGCCTTCGAGGGCCTTGAGGGCCTTCTCGACGTTGGCCGCGCACCCGGCGCAGCTCATCCCCGTGATGGCCAGATCGATCCGTTCTGCACCCTGGCTCTGTCCCCTCAAATGGACCTCCTCTCGACGTCCCGAATTGTAGCGATATCTTGATCCTATCATAATCCCTAGTCTTTCGATATGCAATCCCCGCCGCGGTTGCGCCGGTGGGCCCTTTGTGCTAATATTTTGGGGCTCGAACCGATAAGGAGACGACCATGTCCGGACATTCCAAGTGGGCATCCATCAAGCATAAAAAGGCCGCGACCGATTCCAAGCGCGGCAAGATCTTCACCCGCCTGATCCGTGAGATCAGCATGGCTGCCCGGGCCGGCGGCGGAGATCCCGACAAGAACGCCAGCCTCCGTAAAGCCATGAACGACGCCAAGGCCGCGAACATGCCCGCCGACAACGTCAAGCGGGCCATCCTGAAGGGCACCGGTCAGCTCGAGGGAGCGGCCTTCGAAGAGGTCTCCTACGAGGGCTATGGCCCGGGGGGCGTGGCCATCTACCTCCAGGCCGTGACCGACAATAAGAACCGGACCGTCTCCGAGATCCGCCACATCTTCATGAAGAACGGCGGCCAGCTGAGCGAGAAGGGCTCGGTCGCATGGATGTTCAAGCGCATGGGCTACATCGACGTCGAAAAGGCCAGGGCGTCGGAGGACATCCTTATGGACATCGCCCTCTCCGCCGGCGCCGACGACCTCAAGGACGAAGGCTCCCTGTTCGAGGTCACGACCTCGCCCGAGAAGTACGACGCCGTCCTCGAGGCCATCAAGAAGGCCGAGATCGAGATCGCCGCCTCCGAGGTCGGGTTCCTGCCCCAGAATTACGTCAAGGTCGAGGGCAAGGAGGCCCAGCAGGTCCTCCGGCTCATCGACGAGCTCGAAGAACACGACGACGTCAATTCCGTGTCCGGCAACTTCGACATCTCGGACGAAGAGATCGCCACTTTCTCGCAGGCCGGGTGACCCCCGGCGGATGCCATGCGGGTCCTCGGCATCGATCCCAGCCTCCAGTCCACGGGGTTCGGGATCGTCGAGGAAAACGGCGGACGGCTCCTCCCCATCGCCTACGGCGTCATCAAGCCCACGGCCAAGCTCCCCCTTCATCTGAAGCTCGCCGAGATCAAGAGCGAGCTCGAAGAGCTCATCCGGACGTACACGCCGGCGGAGGCGTCCATCGAGAACGCCTTCTACGCCCAGAACATGAAGACGGCCCTGCTCCTCGGCCAGGTCCGGGGCGCGATACTCGTCGCGGTGGCTGCAACGGGCTGCGGCCTGGCCGAATACTCCGCTCTCGAGATCAAGAAGGCCGTCACGGGATACGGGCAGGCGGACAAGGAACAGGTCCTGACCATGGTCCGCTCGCTCCTCGGCCTCGACGACGATCAGATCCCGCTCGACGCCTCGGACGCCCTGGCCGCGGCCATCTGCCACCTCAACGCGCGACTCTACCAGCTCAAGGTCGACGACAAGGAGCCGACATGATCGCCTACCTCAAGGGGACGCTCATCCACAAGACGCCCGGCCGCGTCGTCATCGATACCGGCGGCGTCGGCTACGCCGCGGCCATTCCCGTATCGTCCTTCGTCCAGCTCGGCGAGCTCGGCGGCACGGTCGAGCTTTTCATTCACACCCATCTCTCCGACGACGCCTTGGCCCTCTACGGCTTCGTCTCGCGCGAAGAGAAGGACATGTTCCTCAAGCTCATCGGCATCTCCGGGATCGGCCCCAAGCTGGCCCTGAACATCTTGTCGGGGATCTCGCCCACGGACCTCGAGGACGCCGTACGGGCGAGCGACCTGGCCCGGATCTCGCTCGTGCCGGGGATCGGCAAGAAGACGGCCCTGCGCATCACCATGGAGCTCCAGGACAAGCTGGAGAAGAAGGAGATGCTCCTGGCGGGCCAGGGCTCGCCCGAGAAGGAGGACCTTCTCTCGGCCCTCCAGAACATGGGCTTCCGGCGCAAGGAGGCCGAGCGGGCCGTCGACCAGACGCTCGCCGCCCTCAAGCCGGGCACGGAATTCGAGAAGCTCCTCCGCGACAGCTTGAAGCGCCTGGCTAAGCTGTGAATTCTTCTCTCCTTTTTTGGCAAGTCCGTCTCTTCGGCTCTTGTTCAGGATATCGACCCTCGCTTCCCCGCGCCCCGGAAACCTCCTTAATCGGTTTCCCCCGCCTCTGGCGGGCCCCCCTTCCCTCACGGGGGCTTCGGGGCGATATCCATCACCGCCTCGCGACGGACTTGCCCTGGACTTGCCCAAAAACGAGAGTTGAGTAGAATAACAGCGATGCCTGCCATCCTCAGCCCCATCCGGACCAAAGAGGACATCCTTTTCGAGGACAGCCTCCGTCCCAGGACCTTCGACGAGTTCGTCGGCCAGGAGAAGGTCAAGTCGAACCTCCGCGTCTTCATCGAGGCGGCGAAAAAGCGGGACGAGCACCTCGACCATGTCCTCCTTTATGGGCCCCCGGGGCTGGGCAAGACAAGCCTGGCCTACCTCATCGCCAAGGAGATGGGCGTCGGCATCAAGCCCACGGCCGGCCCCGTCATCGAGCGGACGGGCGACCTCTCGGCCATCCTGACCAACATGCAGACCAAAGAGGTCCTGTTCATCGATGAGATCCACCGCCTCCAGCCCTCGGTCGAAGAGATCCTGTACTCGGCCATGGAGGATTTCAGCCTGGACATCGTCATCGGCCAAGGGCCGGGCGCCCGCAGTCACAAGCTCAAGATCAAGAAATTCACCCTCATCGGGGCGACGACGCGGGCCGGCCGCATCACGGCCCCCCTTCGCGGCCGGTTCGGCATCATCCACCGGCTCGACTATTACCAGGACGAGGACCTCAAGAAGGTCATCCAGCGCTCGGCCAAGATCCTCAAGGTCAAGATCGACGACGCCGGGGCCGGCGAGATCGCCCTGCGGTCGCGTGGCACACCCCGCGTCGCCAACCGACTGCTGCGGCGCGTCCGCGACTACGTCGATGTCAAGGGCGACGGCGTCATCACGGCCAAGGAGGCCCAGCGGGCCCTCGACATGATGGAGGTCGACGCCCTCGGCCTCGACGACGTCGACCGCAAGATCCTCTCGACCATCATCGAGAACTTCGGCGGCGGCCCCGTCGGCGTCGGCACGATCGCCGCGGCCATCGACGAAGAGAAGGACACCATCGAGAGCATCTACGAGCCCTTCCTCATGCGCATCGGCTTCCTCGACCGGACGATCCGGGGCCGGGTCATCACACCGCGGGCCTACGCCCACCTGGGTTACGCATACCGCGAACCCGGCCATCGCGGCAAGGCCAAGCCCACCGGGCAAAAAAAGCTGTTCAAAGACTGAGAGAGCCCCTCGACCGGCCATGACCTCGGGCAAACCCCTTCGCGTCTCGGATTTCGATTACGATCTCCCGCCGGAGCGCATCGCCCAGCATCCCCTCCCCCATCGAGACGACTCGCGCATGATGGTCGTCGATCGAAAGGCCGCCACGATCCGGCACGGCCAATTCCGCGAGTTCGCGGATCTCATGGCCGCCGGCAATGTCCTGGTCCTCAACGACACCCGGGTCCTGCCCGCACGGCAGTGGGGAACGAGCGGCGAGGCGAAGATCGAGTTCCTGTTCATCCGTGAGATCGCGCCCGGCACCTGGGATGTTCTCTGCCGGCCGGCGAAAAGGGTCCGCCAAGGCGGCACCGTGCGTATCTCCGGCGGGATCTCAGCCAGAGTAGCGGGTCTCGGCGAGGAGGGCCGGCGCGTCCTCGATTTCGGCAAGACAGATGTCCTCGCCCTGCTTCATAAGATCGGTTACGCCCCCCTCCCTCCCTATATCAAACGAGCCAGGCAGGACGAAGCCGCAAGGCCTGAAGATATCGCCAGGTACCAGACCGTGTTTGCTAAAGGCGAAGGCGCCATAGCCGCTCCGACCGCCGGGCTTCATTTCACGGATAAGATGCTCCATGGCCTGAAGGCTAAGGGCGTCGATGTCCACCGCGTCACCCTTGATGTCGGGCTGGCCACGTTCCAGCCCGTCCGGGCGGACCTCGTGGACGGGCACAAGATGTTCGAAGAAAGGTACGCGATCACGCCGTCCGTGGCCAAGGCCATCAACGCCGCGAAGGCCGAAGGCCGCTCCGTCACGGCCGTCGGCACGACGGTCGTCCGGACGCTCGAGAGCGCCTGGCAGGACGGGGCGGTCCGCTCCGGCCGACGAGCGACTTCGCTCTTTATCCGCCCCGGATCCGAATTCCATGTCGTCGACCGGCTCTTGACGAACTTCCACCTACCGAAATCGACCCTTGTGATGCTCGTCTCGGCGTTCGCCGGATACGACCTGGTGATGGAGGCCTACCGCGAGGCCGTCCGCGAGCGCTACCGCTTCTTCTCCTACGGCGACTGCATGCTCATCCTCTAGCCAGGGCGAGGACCGGCCGCCCGGTTCTTTGACAATAATTTTCGTTCTGAATTATCATAGGCCCCGATCGACCATGAACAGCAACGCCCGGATCGCCCAGGCCATCGAAGACCGCCGAGCCGAGATCCTCGACCTGAGCCGGCGCATCCACGCCGATCCGGAGCTCGCCTTCGAGGAGGTGCGGACGTCGGGCCTGCTCCGATCGGTCCTCTTGGCCGAGGGCTTCGATGTCTCTTCCGCGTCCGAAGATCTGCCGACCTCGTTCAGGGCCGTCCACCGGTTCTCAGAGGACGGGCCCCGGGTGACGTTCACGGCCGAGATGGACGCCCTGCCGGGATTGGGCCACGCCTGCGGTCACAACATCATCGGCACCGCCGGGACCTATGCCGCCATCGTGCTGAAATCCATCTTTGATCGCGATCACCATGGCACGATCGAAGTCGTCGGGACTCCGGCCGAGGAGCGCGGCAGCGGCAAGGTCCGCATGATCCAGGACAAGGTCTTCGCCCGCTCGGACGTCGTCCTCCAGGTCCATCCCCACTCGATCGACACGGTCGTCGGCCAGGCCCTGGCCCGTCGCACGCTCATCGTCGAATTCTTCGGCAAGAAGGCCCATGCCGCGGCGGCGCCCCTCGAGGGCCGGAACGCCCTCGACGCCCTCGTCCTCTTCTACCACGCGGCCGCCCTGCCTCGGACGAAATTTCCCACCGGCACGCTCTTCCACGGGATCATCGAGTCAGGCGGCGAAGCGCCGAACATCATCCCGGATTATGCCCGCGGCCGGTTCTCTCTCCGGTCGGACACGATGTCCAAGCTCGAGCGCCTCGTCGACGAGGTCGTGGGCCTCGCCGAGAAAGCCGGCGCGGAAACCGGCTGCCGGGCGAAGATCAGCGAGCCCGGGCCCGGGGTGACGACCTTCCGCCGCAACCGCGTTCTCGAAGAGATCTTCACCCCCCTCTTTGAAGAGAGGGGCCGGTCCGACCCGGCCAAGCTCAGGGCATCCTACGGCTCGACCGACCTGGCCAATGTCTCCTGGGTCGTTCCGACGATCGAGCCGATGATCAAGGCCAGCGACTTCCCCATCCACACCGAAGGCTTCGCCCGCGATGCCGTGGCGGCCGGCGGAGACCGGGCCCTTCTCGATGGCATCTACTTCCTGGCCGCGGCTGCGGCCCGCATCCTCACCGAGCCCGCCCTCCTCGACCGGATCCGGGCGGATTTTCGGGCCAAGGCCGAGGACGCGCCTGAAGGGATGGCATGAGGCAGCCGCCCGAATGAGAAGCCTTTCCGACTTCGGCCGGGGTTCCGGTGCGGTCACGGTCGTGATCACGGATTCGGGCCTCGGCGGCCTCCTCGTCTGCGCCGACCTCGATCGCCGGCTGCGGGCGACCGCTGGGGCCGGGGCCGTCCGCCTCCTCTATGTTAACGCCTGGCCCGACGCTCACCACGGCTATAACGACCTGCCGGACCTCGCCGCACGCGCCGCGGTCCTCGACAGGGCGCTGGCCGCGATGACGGCTTTTCATCCCGACTTCGTCCTCATCGCTTGCAACACACTGTCCGTGGTCTATGAAGCTACGGCGTTCGCCAAGGCGCCCGTCGTCCCCGTGACGGGCATACTCGACGCGGGGGCCGATCTCTTCGGCGAGGCCTTGACCCGGGACCCGGAGGGCGTCTTGGCGCTGTTCGGGACGCGGACGACCATCGGTTCGGGCGAGCACATCCGGAGGCTGGCGCTGTGGGGCATCGACCCGAGGCGCATCGTCGCGGAGCCGTGCCACGGCCTGGCCGCCGTCATCGACAAGGATCCCGATTCTCCGATGATCCCAGACCTTGTCGAGGAATGCGTTCGGCGGGCCGTGCCGAGGCTCCCCGGCGGCGTCCCCCTCTATGCCGGGCTCGTCTGCACCCACTACGCCTATGTCGCCGAGGCGTTCCGGACGGCGCTTGGCCGGCGTGCCGGTTCGAAGGTCGAGATCCTCGACCCCGGCGAGCGCCTTGTCGAGAGCCTGATGAAAGGGATCGGCCGTCGGCGTACTAAGAGCGGAGAAAGGGACATCTCCGTCGAGGTCGTCTCCAAGGTCGAGCTTCCCGAAGCCCAGCGGCAGGCCGTGGCCCGGCGCATCGAACCTCTTTCAGCCGGAACCACACAAGCGCTGCTCGCTTATCGCCGGATACCCGATCTCTTCTGAGGGAGAACCGCCATGAGGATCTTGCTTCTGACCGGCCCGGGCGGCGACGCCCAGGGCTGGGGCGACATGAAGGTCACCGAATCCATGCGCGAGGCCACGGAGTCCCTCGGCCACCCCACTCAGATCGCCCGCGTCGCCGGCGAAGCGGAGTTCTTCCGCCTTGTCGAACGGCCCGATTTCGACATCGTCTGGAGCGCCCTCTACCACATCACGGAAAACGAGGCCTTCATCGGCCGTAACGCCGGCGGGACATGGGTCGCCGATGTCCTCGACGAGAAACAGATCCCGTATATCGGCTCGAACAGCCGGACGATGCGGGCCATGATCGACAAGTTCGAGACCCACGAGATCCTGGCCGCGGCGGGCGTCGCCGTCCCCGCCCACATCCTGCTCCGCTCCGGGGACGACGTTGCGTCCGTGACCTACCCCGCTTTCGTCAAGCCCATCTGCGAATCGCGGTCGGTCGGCATCTCCGACGAGAGCGTCGTCCACAACGAGGAGGAGCTCCGGCGGCGCGTCGCCTTCATCGAAAAGGAGTTCGACGAACCGGCCCTGGTCGAGGAGTTCCTTCCGGGCGATGAATACACGGCCCTTATTCTCGGGAATGGCAGGACCCGCGAATGCCTGCCCGGCCTGGTTACGGTCGAAGACACGCACTATCGGAACTATCGTATCTTGAGGAGCGACCTCCGGGGCGTCGGCCTGACCCGTATCAGCCTGGCCGGGGCGCGGACGGAGGAGGCCAAGGCCCTCGGCGACGCGGCGGCCGAGGCCATGGGCTGTCTGGACCACGTCCGCATCGACATACGGGTCGACCGGGAGGGCAGACTCCGGATCATCGAGGTCAACGGCATCCCCGGGCTCAAGCCCCACAAGAGCTGGGCGCCGCAGATCTATACGCTCTATCACGGCTCGCCGCTCGGCGAGGGTGAGGATTACCGTCGGCTCATCGGAGCGATCATCGACGCGGCCGGAAAGCGCTACGGGCTCGCTTGAACCGTTAGCTTGTCTTAGGCGACAGCGGCCTGGTGAGCCACTCGTCGATGAGGCGGGTCCAGGCCGGCCTCGGAGGGACCGGCTTCTCGGACATGAACCGCGTCAGGGCGTCCCGCCAGAGCTCAGAATGCTGCAGCGTCGTGATGCGGTTGCGGAACATGGCCGCGCCCTTCGGGGGCTCGGAATCCATCTTCTCGAGGATGCCGAGGACCTCCTTCTTGAAGCCCTCGGGGCCGTAATAAGCGAGATAGGCCTGCCAGGCCTCGGAGATCCCTGTTGATGACGTGAGGGGTTTGGAGACGAGGTCGAGCTTCGTCCTAAACGCCTTGTCTTCCCGGCCGCTGAGCCCCCGCAGCCCCTGATCCGTGATCCGGAAGGGGCGCAATTCGTACGAGGACAAGCGGCCGCGGCGCACATGGAGGATAAGGAAGAAACCGGTCCGCCGGTAATAGAGGTCGCCGGGCTGCCAGAAGATGAAGTTCCCCAGGCTGTAAGCGACGAGCCGGCCGTTCCGGAGCTCCAGCCCCTGGGGAACGTGGGGGTGATGGCCGATGACGCAATCGGCCCCGGCTTCGGACAGGGCCCGGTAGGCCTCCACGATATAGGGCGGAGGAAACGGGATGTATTCGAGGCCGGCGTGGGCGACGACGACCACGAAGTCGCCCCGCTTCTTGGCCCTTCGGACAGAAGCGGCGAGCTTATTGATCTCCCAGCCGCAGCCGCCGGGGCCGCCGCGGGAGGCCGTCAGGTCCTCCCCTTCCCCGAAGTTGAGGATGGTGACCCTCGTCCCCTTCACGGTGACGGAGAGCGGCTTCAGGGCCTCCTCGAACGTGAGCCCGGCGCCAACCGTCCGGATGCCGCTCTTGCGCAGGACGTCGAGTGTCTCCCGGAAACCGCCCAGACCATAGTCGAAGACGTGATTGTTGGCAAGACAGGCGACCTCGAAGGGGACGGTCGTTAAGCCGGCGATGTGAGCCGGCAGCCCCTTGAAGACCGCGCCGCTCTTCCAGACGGGTCTTTCAGCGGCCGCAAGAGCGCATTCGCAGTTGACGATCCTGAGGTCGGCGCCGCGAAGGACTGTCAGCATATCCCCATAGACGGCTTCCGGCGTCTCCCGGACGAGGGGGTCGAGGGCCCGGATCGGGGCCCAGTCGCCCGCAACGGCGATCGAAAGCGTGTCGCTCATTTCATCCGCTCGGCCATCTCTTTGCCGTGGGCCGCGATGATGGCCAAGGTCGAGGCGTCCGCGTCGTAGACCGAATACCAACCGGCTGGCTCGTGGGGCGGGTCGCCCACCCACGACATGCCCGGCCTGGCTTCGCCCGCCCAGGCCCAGAAGTTATCGCCCATCGCCGGGCCGCCGGACGCGATCGAATCCACGACGAGCTTGTAGAGGGCCGCGTAGTAGAGATCTTTGTTCGTCGTCGGCGAGGCGGGGTCGAGGTTGTTCTTGAGGGGCAGCCACTCGCGGGCCAGCCCGAACTCCTCGAGAACGAGAGGCTTTCCCATGGCCGTCGCCTCCTTGGCGTGCTTCAGGAAATAGGCGATGGCCAGCGGCTCGGCGGCTTTGTAGGTCGCGGGTCGCTTCGGGTCGTACCAGTCCCAGTTCTGCGGCCAGATGTGGATGGTGACGTAATCGATCCCGGGAGAGCTGTGGGTCTTGACGAAATCCTGGGTCGGCTCGCCGGGCGGCGCGCCTTCCGATCCGGTGGTCACCATGTGGTTGGGGTCGACAGACTTGATGTAGGCGGCGGTGTCGTCGATCCAGCTCTGCGGGTAGCGCCGCGGCTCGTTCCCGAGCTCCCAGGAGAACACGGCCGGATCGTCGCGGTATTTGACGCGGGTATAGGGGTTGGTCCGGTCGGCCAGCATGGCGATGTGGTCGCGGAACCAGTCCTGGCATTCGGGATAGGTATAGAACTTGGCCGAGTAGGTGACGAACTTCTCGTAGTCCCCCGGATACGGGATGGGCGTCTTCTCGTGCCAGGAGACGTACTGGGCCATGCCGCCCGACCACTGCCAGAAGTTGTTGAGGACCATGACGGCGCGCATCCCCCGCTTGCCCATCTCGGACAGCAGAAAATCCAGGCCATCGAGGACGCTCCCGTCGTATTCCCCGGGGGAGGTCATCAGGGCCGGGACCATGCGATAGGGCTCGGTGTTCGGGCCTTCGGAAGAGGCCATGACGCGCAGGTTCGTCAGGCCGAGATCGCGCATACGGTCGAGCTCCCGCAGGAGCCGGGCCCTGTCACCGCTCGGCCCGTCGACGCCGAGGTTCATCCCCTGCCAGAAGTTGGCCCCGGCAAAGAAATAGGGCTTGCCGGCCAGCAGGAAGCGGCCTTCCTTGACGGTCACGAACGAGGCGGCGGCAGGCGCGTCCGAGCCCGGTTTCTGGCTCTTGGCCGCGGGACCCCGGTCCCGGTCGCCGCGGCAGCCCCAGACTGCCAGGCTCAGCATGAGGACAAGGAGGACGGTCTTGCGCATGGCGTTTGCTCCCTCCGTGATCGGATGCCAGAATCATAGACCGCAGCCGCAGAGACTGTCAACCTGCCGTCCTAACGGGCGGCATCCGATATTCACTCAATCGAGCTTCTTCTGGAAGCGGGCCACGCTCAGGGTCAGGAGGGTCGTCCCCAGGGCCATAAGGACGGCGGCCTGGTGCCAGAGCTGGTGCCAGCCCGCCCCCTTGAGCATGATGCCGCGGATGATGACAAAGAAATAGCGGAGCGGGACGATCATCGTCACGGCTTGGAAGAACTTGGGCATGTTCTCGATGGGGAAAACGAAGCCGCTGAGCATCATCTGGGGCATGATGAAGAAGAGCGACGTCAGCATGGCCTGCTGCTGCGTCCGGGAGATCGTCGAGATGAAGAGGCCGACGCCGAGGGTGTTGAGCATGAAGGCCAGGCACAGCGCGAAGAGGAGCGGCACGCTTCCCCGGACCGGGACGCCGAACCAGCCGCGGGCGACGGTGATGACGAAGGTCGCGTCGACGAGCCCGATGAGGACGAACGGCAAGAGCTTGCCGACGATGAGCTGGTACGGACGGATGGGTGTCACGATAAGCTGCTCCATCGTCCCCGCCTCGCGCTCCCGAACGATGCCGATCGACGCGAGCACGGTGGTCATGATCATCAGGATGAGTCCGAGAACGCCCGGGACCATGAAGTTGCGGCTGCGCAGCTCCGGGTTGTACCAGACCCGGACCTCGGCGTTGACGATCACCGGCTTCAAGCCAAGGCCACGGGCCCGCTCGAAGGTCTCGAGAATGATCTTCTGGTTGTGCTTGGCCGCGATCATCGTCCCGTAGTTGACGCCGATCGACGCCGATTGGCTCTCCGAGCCGTCGGCGATGATCATGAGCGCGGCCGGACGCCGGGCGGCGACGTCGTCGCCGAAGCCCCGGGGAATGACGAAGGCCATGGCCGCGTCGCCGTTGTCGAGGTAACGGTCGATCTCGTCCATGCGCTCGACGCGGGCCTCGACCGTGAAATAGCCGGAATTCACGTACTCGTCGATGAGCCCGCGGCTTTCCGCCGATCGGTCCATGTCGCAGACGACCGAGGGGATGTTCTTGACGTCGAGGTTCGCGGCGTAGCCGAGGAGCAGGAGCTGGAGGATGGGCGAGATGAAGATGACCGGGAAAAGCTTCGGGTCGCGGCGGAGCTGGAGGAACTCCTTCCAGAGAATGGACAAGATGGCCTTCATGCGGCCCTCCCCGCCCGGCGCGGCCTCCGCCCGCCTTCCCTGCGGAGCATGACCACGCTCAAGGCCAGGGTGGATACGGCGAACGCGGCGAGAAGGAGCATCTGTTCCCAGAAGGCCGGGAGCCCGGCGCCCTTGAGGATGACGGCCCGTAGGACGACCAGGAAATACCGGGCCGGAACGAAATACGTCACGGCCTGGATGACCGCGGGCATGTTCCGGATCGGAAAGACGAAGCCGGAGAGGATGAAGGTCGGCAGGATCGTCGTCAGAACAGAGAGGAGGAAGGCCACCTGCTGGGTCTTGGTGATGGCCGATATGAGGATGCCCTGGCCCAATCCCGAGATGAGGAACAGGACCATGCCGAGAAGAAGGAGGAGGTAGTTGCCTTCGATCCCGACGCCGAAAAGGACCCACCCGAGCGCGAGGACGAGATGGGCCGAGGCCAGGGAGACGACGGCGTAGGGAACGAGCTTGCCGACGATGAGCGCCGAGGCCGGCAGGGGCGAGACGGCGATCTGTTCCATCGTCCCCCGCTCCTTCTCGCGCACGATGGAGAACGCCGTCGAGGTGGTCAGGATGACCATGAGAATGAAGGCCATCAGGCCGGGCAGAAGGAAGCGGGCACTCTGGAGCTCCGGGTTGTACCAGACGCGGACCTCCGTCTTGAGGGGGAGCGTCACGGCTCCCATCCCGCGGCGCTCCAGTGCCTCGAGCGTCGTCCGCTGCGAGTAACTCTGCAGAATGGACGCCGCGTAACCCGCGGCCGTCGTCCCGCTCATCGCGTTGGCGCCGTCCAGGATGAATTGGACCGACGGGCTTCGGCCGGCCAGGAGGTCCTCGGAAAAGGTCGTGGGGATGACCAAGGCGGCCCTGATCTTCTCCTCGGCCATCAAGTCGTCGATCGCCGCGGTCCGGTCGAGCGTCGCCTTGACGTCGAAATACTCCGTCGTCCGGAACTTCTCGGCGAGCTCCCGGCTCAGGCGGCTCCCATCGAGATCGACCACGGCCAGGGGGATGTGCTTGACGTCGAAGTTCAGGGCGAAGCCGAATACGAGGAGCAGAAAGGCCGGAATGAAGATCATGAAGATGAGCGACCGGGTGTCCCTCCGGATTTGGCGGACCTCCTTCCGCATGACCGGGCCGACGAAGGTCAGCGGCAGGTGCTTCACCGCTGGGCCTCCGCGCCCGCCTGTCCGCGGGACTGTTCCTCGATCTTGTGAATGAAGACGTCCTCGAGCGACGGGACGATCCGGTCGACCCGCTCTGCGTCGATGCCTTCCCTGGCCAGGCGGTCCCGGATGAGACGACGGCCTTCCGCCTCGTCGGCAACACCGATGTGAAGGGCGGTCCCGAAGATCGATGTCTCGAGGACCCAGGGTTCCTTCCGGAGGACCTCGAGGGCGTCGACGGCCCGGTTCGTCGCGACCTCGAGGATGGGGTTGTGGATGACCTCCTCCTTGAGCTCGCGCGGACTCCCCCCGGCGACGATCCGGCCGGCGTGGATGAGACGGATGTCGTTGCAATATTCCGCTTCGTCCAGGTAATGGGTCGTGACGAAGACGGTGACCTTGCGCTCGGCGAGCTCGTTGATGAGCTCCCAGAACCGCCGGCGCGAGGACGGGTCGACCCCGCCCGTGGGCTCGTCGAGGAAGACGATCTCGGGCTCGTGGAGGACGGCGCAGCCCAGGGCCAGCCGCTGCTTCCAGCCGACGGAGAGCGTCCGCGTCAGGCTCCGCTCCCGGCCCTTGAGCCCGGCCAATTCGAGGACCCAGGGAAGCCGCGCCTGGATCGCCTTTATCGCGAGCCCGTAGACCCCGCCGAAGAAGCGGATGTTCTCGAGAACGGTCAGGTCCTCGTAGAGGGAGAACTTCTGGGACATATAGCCGATGACCCTCTTGACCTTCTCGGGTTCACGGCCGACGTCGAACCCCCCGACCGTGGCCGTCCCGGACGTCGGGTCGAGGAGGCCGCAGAGCATGCGGATCGTCGTCGATTTGCCCGCCCCGTTGGCGCCGAGGAACCCGAAGATCGCGCCGCGGCGGACATCGAAGCTGACCGCATCGACGGCCATGAAGCCGCCGAACCTCTTGGTCAGCGACTTGACGACGATCGAATGGTCGGGCATGGCTCGTTTCTCCCGCGTTCCCGGCCTTAATCCCCCAACGCCTTCTCCAGCTTGGCCTGGGCCAGGACCTGGTCGATCGCCGCCTGGGTCCGGCCGAGCTTGGCTTGGAGGAGGGCCACTTCGGCGTCAAGGACATCCGAGCTCAAGGCGACGCCCTGCTTGAACCTCTCCCGCGTCACCCGGAGGTTCTCCTCGGCCTGGCCAACGGCCTGGCCGGCGACCCGGACCTTCTCGCCGGCCCGGTTGAGGCTCAGCCGGCACTGGGTGATCTCGAGGACGGCCTGGTCTTCCAGGGCCTTGCGGACGTCGCGGGCCTGGCCCAGCCGGGCCTCGGCCTGTTCCGCTTGGAGCTTCGTCTGCCCCCAATTCCAGACGTCGAAGGACACGGAGACGCCCACGTCCCAGGTCCCCCTGAAGCGGTCGAGAGCGGGCAGGAAACGCGGGTTTGGGCGCAGGTAATAATAGTTGCCGGTGAGGTAGATCTGGGGGAAAAGACCGGACCGGGCGGCCTTGACACCCAGTTCGGCGGCGCCGATCCTGGACTCAGCCGACTTGATCTCGGGGCGTCTGGACAGGGCCGATTCGGCCGGCGATCCCTGCGCTTCAGAGGCCCCCGCCGGGAGCCGGGACGCCTGGCTCTCGACGGATGTCGTCAGGTCGACGTTCGCATCGAGCGGCAGGCCGATGAGGCTCACGAGCCCGGCGAGCGCGATCTCGGCCGCGTTGCGGGCGTCGATCCTCATGATCTCGGCGTTGGAGAGCTCGAGCTCGGTCCGAAGGACATCGTTCTTGGTCACCAGTCCCTGGCCGAAAAAAGCCCGGACGTCTTTGAGGTGCTCGGAGACCTGCCGGACGTTCTCGTCGATGACCGTCTCGAATTCCCTGGCCCGGGCGAGTCCCCAATAGGCATTCTTGATCGCGTAGACGAGCTCGGCCCGATCTTTTTCGACGTCCTGGCCGGCCGCGGCCTCGAGCATCCGGGCGGACCCCTCCCCGGCCTGAAGACGGAAGCCCGTGAACAGCGGCTGTTGAAGGCCCAAGCGCAGGTTGAAATTGTTGAAATAGCTCTGTGAGACGACGATCGGGTTGGGCGAGATCGGCAGGGTCACCCGGAAATCCGGCACCTCGCTCAACCGGGTGTAGCCGCCGCCGAGCTTGAGCGCGGGCAGGCGGCCGGCGGCGATCTCACGGGCGTTGGCCGACGCGGCCTCGAGCTTCAGGCGCGACGCGTGAAGGCCCGGGCTCGATCCGAGCCCGGCGGCGAGGGCCTCCTCCAGAGATAACGGTCTCGTCTGGGCCCCCACCGAGAGCGGCAGGGCCAAGGCGATGGCGATGGCGGCGAGCTCTTTAAGCATGACCGGCCTCCGATGGAGCGGATTCAGTGATGGAAATGAAAACGTTCTCGAGGGACGGCGAGAGGCGCCGTTCGGCGAGGACCGGGATCCCCGCGGCGGCCAGGGCCGACTCGATCAGGGGGACCTCCATGTCGGGGGTATCCACGACGACATTCAGCCGGTCCCCGAAAAGCTGGACCTCGCGGACGCCGGGAAGGGCTTTCAAGACGCCGAAGGCCCGGCGGATCTCAGGACAGACGATCTCCACGATCGTCCCCCGCATCAGCCCCTTGACGGCGCGGGGCGTGTCCGCGGCGATGAGCCGCCCGCCGGCGATGAGCCCGACCCGCGACGACCGCTCGGCCTCGTCCATATACGGCGTGGACATGATGATGGTGACCCCCTCTTTGAGAAGAGCCGAGAGAATGGACCAGAAGTCCCGCCGCGAGACGGGGTCGACGCCCGTCGTGGGCTCGTCAAGGAATATCAGTCGCGGCGTGTGGACAAGGGTGCAGGCCAGGGCGAGCTTCTGGCGCATGCCGCCCGAGAGTCGCTCAGCCAGGCGGCCGCGGAACGGCGTGAGCCGGGTGAATTCGAGCAGCTCCTCGCGGCGCTTGCGGAAGTCCCGGACGAGATGGATCTCGGCGAAGAACTCGATGTTCTCGTCGACGGTCAGGTCGCCGTACAGACTGAACTTCTGGGACAGGTAGCCGATGCGGTTCTTGATCTCCCCGGCCTGCCGGACGAGATCGTAGCCCAGCACCGTGGCCTCGCCCGCCGAGGGCGGAAGCAGCCCGCAGAGCATGCGGATCGTCGTCGTCTTGCCCGCCCCGTCCGGCCCGACGAGCGAGAACATCTCGCCGTCCCGGACCTCGAGGTCGAGCGAGCGGACGGCCTCGACGGACTCAAAGCTCTTCGAGAGTCCGCGGGTCTCGACGGCGAACGCGCTCATGGGCTTCGAGCCCTTCTATCGCCCTTCCGGGGCAACCCGGAGAACGGCGTCGACGGGCAGCCCCGGCTTGAGAAGCCCGTCCTTGTTCTCGATCTCGACCTTGACCCCGAAGACGAGCTTGACCCGGTCTTCCTTCGTCTGGACGTTCTTGGGGGTAAACTCAGCCTCGGGCGAGATGTAAGTGATCTGGCCCTCGAAGGGCCTGTCGGGCCAGGCGTCGATCCGGATTTCGGCGGTGTCGCCGAGGCGGACCCGTCCGAGCTCCCTCTCAGTGATGTAGATCATGACATAGACGCTATCGAGGTCGGTCAGGGTGACGATCGTCGCCCCCGGCGTCACGAGCTCGCCCGCCTCGATCGTCTTGTGGGTGATGATGCCTCCGGCGGGGGCGATGATGGTGGAGTCGGCGATCGTCTTGGCCAGGAGATCGGCTGCGGCCCGGGCCTGGGCCAGCCGGGCCTCTGCGGCCTGGATCTCCTCGGGCCGGGCCAGCCGGCGCACTTTGTTCAAGGCCTCGGCCACGGCGCTTCGCTGGGCTGCCGCGACGGTGAACCGGGCCTCGGCGTCGTCGCGCTGCTTCGAAGTCACGCTCCCCGTCTCGAAAAGCTCGCGCATCCGTCTGGCGTCGTCCGTAGCGATCTTGAGCGCCGCGTCGGCCTGCATCAGCGCGGATTCCGCCTGCCGGATGTCTTCGCTCCTCGCCCCTTTGATGAGCAGGGCCAGCTGGGCTTCGGCCAGCCGGACCCCGGCCTCGGCCTGACGGAGCTGGATATCGGCCGTCGCGTGATCGACCGTAGCCAGGACGTCGCCGGGATCGACCTTCGCGCCTTCGTCGACAGCGAGCGTGAGAAGCTGGCCGGCGACCTTGGAGGCGACGTTGACCTCAATCGCTTCGATCGTCCCCGACGCCGAAATGACATTCCTGTCGGCCTTGGATGAGCAGGCCGGGCCCGCCAGGATGATCAGCGCAAGAGCAGCGATCTTTGTTCTCATGACGCACCCTCCTTTCGGGGCTCGAACAGGGCCGGGGTGAGGGACGAGAAATCCTGTCGCCCCTTGTCCGTCAGGAGGCCCTGGAAGAAGACCTTGATGACCGATTCGAACGTCTCGGCGGGAGACCGGCCCGAACGGAGCATCTCCGTGGGGTTGATGAACCCCTCGACGAGCCTGATGAACATTCGCATCAGCAGGTCGTCGTCGATGTCGCCGCGGAAGAGCCCCTGCTTATGCCCGGCCGCGAGGATGATCTTGAGGTTGGTCAGGAGCTTGTCGCGCCGGAAGTCCTCGATCTCGCGCCAGATCGCCGGGGCGGCTTTTTGGATATCGCGCAGGAACACCGGCCCGAGCAGGGACAGACGGCCGCCGACGAAGGCGAACAGGGCGACCAGCCTCTCGACAAGGCTTTGGTCCTCTTTTTTGATGATCGCGTCGACGTGGCCGGCGATCTCCCCCATGAGAGCCCGGACGACCGCTTTGAGGATCTCTTCCTTGCTGGCGAATTCCCTGTACAGCGTGGCCTTGCTGATGCCCAGCTCCGCGGCGATGTCGTCGGCCCTTACCCGGATAAAACCTCTGCTCAGGAACAGCGCCCGGGCCGCTTCGACGACGCGCGGCCGGAGGGAGGACCCGCCGGGCGCCGATTTAAAAACCACTGAAACTCTTTTGGTTTTCACAGTTTTATTATCGCCGCACTTCATCGCTTGTCAAGCCCTATGTGATAGAGAGAGGGTCAAACCTACTTAATTCGTAAAAAAGTAGGTTTGACCCTCTCTATCATACTTCGAGGATCCCGAGGGGCGGGTTGGTCTTCCACTTGCCCCGGGTGAAATCGGGGATTTCGACTGGCCGGCCCTTGGCCGCGACGCTCTTGACGCTGGCGCCGACGATGGCGCTCCAGGCGGCCGCGTCGTAAACATCCTGATCGAGCGGCTCGCCCTTGCGGAGCGATTGGATGAGCCGGTAGTCCTCGATGTAATCCATGCCGCCGTGGCCCCTCCCCTCCCCCTTCGAGGCGATGGCCTTCCAGAGAGGGTGCTCGAACTCGGCGGCGAACTTCTCGAAATCATCCCACTCGTGTGCTTTGGCCGCTTTCCCTTCGATGTAGATCCGGTCGGGCCACTTGTGGGCCAAGCCCTTGGTGCCCTGGACGAGGTTGATGCGGGTATAAGGCCGCGGCAGGTTGGTGTCGTGGATGAGGATGATCGTCTTGCCGAGCTTCGTCTTGATGAGGCTCGTGTTGACGTCGCCGAGGACATAGCGCTCTTTCGCCTGCGGCGATTCGGCGCCGAACGTCGCCAGGGCGTATTCGTGGAGGCCCCGGGTCGGGGAGCTCAACGAGACGAGATAGTCGAACGCGTCGCCGCGGTTGACGTTCATGCACTGGGCCACGGGCCCGAGGCCGTGGGTCGGATAGAGATTGCCGTTGAGCTTCTGGGACCAGGCGCGCCGCCACAGCCCCTCGCCTTCGTTCGAGAACTTGACGCCGCGAAGGTCGTGGAGGTAGCCGGCCTCGCCGTGAAGGACCTCGCCGAGGACACCCTTGCGGACGAGATTGAGCGTCATGAGTTCGATCCGGTCGTAACAGCAGTTCTCCATCATCTGGCAGTGCTTCCTGTATTTCTCGGCCGCTTCGACCAGGGACCAGCAGTCCTCGAGGGACATGGCCGCCGGCACCTCGGTCGCGGCGTGCTTGCCGTTGCGCATCGCGGCCAGGCAGACGGGCACGTGCCATTCCCACGGCGTCGCCGTCATGACCAGATCGAGGTCCTCGGTCGCGCACATCCGCTCGAAGTCCCGCGGCCCGTTAGAATAGCCGGCGGGCTTCGGCTGCCCAGCCTCGACGACCCACTTCTGGGCTCGCTCGACATGGGCCGGGCGGATGTCGCAGATGGCCTTGATCTCGACGCCATCAATATTGAGGTAGTTCTGGACATGGGCCGAGCCCATGCCGCCGACGCCGACGAACCCGACCTTGACGGTGGGGATGGCCGGGGCCGTGAACTGGGACCTGGCTTCGCCAGGAATGGACGGGCCCTTGGCCTCGAGGCCGAGGCCGGCCACCGCGGCGCCCAATCCGGCCGCCGCTCCGATCTTGAGAAAATCCCTCCGGCTCGTGTTCCTGTTGTCTTCACTCATGTGTCCTCCTGAACGATCGAGGTCGGGCGCCCTAGAAGACCTGGAATTCGAGGCCTCCAAGCACCTGAAGTCCGCCCAGATTGATGCGCGCGGCGAGGGGAGAGCCCTCCCCCGTGCGAATGGATTCATAGCCCGCCGAACAGAACAGCGAGACCCTCTTGAGAAGGGCCGTTGAAACGGCGAGAACGATCCGCGGCGAGGCTTTGTGCCCCTTGAAATCGAGGTCGACGGTTGGCCAGGTCTCCCGGTAGCTGTGGAAGCCCGCCCCCGCCCCCAAGCGGATCGCAACGGGGCCGGCGGCGAACTGGTAAAAGGCGATAAGGGGGATGGACGTCCGCCGGAATTCCAAAGGATAGGTCTCCGTGCCGCCGCTGAGGGGCAACGCCACGCCCTTGTCGGACATCCAGCCGAAGCCGGCGGCGATCCCGACGGGGCCTTTGAACTTGAGCCAGATATCCCCGGCAAGTGACGGGCTCGATCCGTAGATCTGGCGGTAAATGTCGTCCGAGGCGAAAAAGCCGCCGGCCCCGAAGGAAAGAGACAGCTCTTGCCCCGGCGCGGCCGCGGCCAAGCCCAGCATGAGGAGCGCCAACCCCGCCGCGAGGCGCGGGCCTCTCATCGGATGCCTCTTAAGCTCTGAGGGTTGACGCTTCGAAGGACCGGCGAAGAGGTCGGGAAGGTGGAATAGTCGGCATCTCGCGAGCGATTGCTCTCGAGCCCAGTCGCCCCCACGGCGGTGATGGCATAATAATAGGAGACCCCTGCGCTGATGGTGTTGTCGGTGAAGGACGTCCCGGTCACGGGCATCGTATTGATCTTGACGTAGCCAAGATGAGGGGTATTGGTCCGGTAGATGTTATAGCTCTCCGCGTCCGTTTGCGAGGTCCAAGCGAGGTGGATGGCTTCGAGGGAGTTGAAGAGGGAGCTGTAGACGACTGATTCAGCGGACAAACCGACGGGGGTTCGCGGGGTGCCGATCTTGATCGGCTGGGCTAGTTCGGCGAGGAGCCCGACCGAGGCGCGCGTGGCGCTCGCAAAGAAGTCGAGGTTGAGGGTCGTCAGCGTATCGGTCGTTCGATGATAGTAGGGATTGGTCAGGGGATTGTCCTCGATAGCCAGGAGGGCCGGGTAGCCGTTGTCCCAGAAGGGGGAATGATCGGAGTAGACGAACGAGGCGTCGACGGTCCTCGTCCCTCCGATGATGCCATATCGCGTGCCCGCGGCGAGGAAGAGGTCGGCCAGCCAGGTCGAATCCCCGTTGACGATGATCTGGAGGTCCTCGGGCATGGCGTCGGCGTAGCCGATCATGTCCACGTTGATGACACCGGCGATCCGGTCGCCCGCGGCCCGGGCCGCGGCGGCGTACGCCCGGCTCCCCCAAAGCCCCCATTCCTCGGCCGAAAAGGCGATGAAGCGGACGGTATAGTCGAGCGGATAGGGGGCCAGGACGCGGGCCGCCTCGAGGACGGCGGCCGTGCCGCTGGCGTCATCGTCGGCCCCGGGGGCCAGCGTCAGCCGCGACGGTGACGTGGAGTCGTAGTGCGAACAGATGATGTAGATGTCATCCGGATAGGTCTCGCCCGTCATCTCGGCGACGACGTTACGCGACGTGTTGGAGCCGGAGAACGCGAACGACTCGAAGCGGACATCGTCGAGGCCGAGGCCCGAGAACGCGCTGAATATGGCCTCGCCGGCGGCTTCGCAGTTCGCCGTCGATGCGTACCGCGTCTGGAAGTCCTGGAGCGTCTGGACGTGGGCGGCCAGGTTGAAACTCGACACGAGCCCGACGATCGTTTCGATGAACGGGTCCTGGGCGACGGACCCGAGTGGAGCCGGAGCCGCGACGGGGCGCGACCGGAGGTACGGAAGGACGGAGCGGGGGGGGAAGGCCTTGCGCGGCAGGCCGTCAGGAACGGATCCGAGGGCGCTCCCCTCGTCCGTCCAGAAGACGGCGGTCTCGGGCTCGACGGCGACGGCGCGGCCGACGGCGCGGAGGGAGTCCAGGGCGCCCGGACTGCCGATCCCGACGACGAGGAACTCGCGCCGGGCCGCGTTCCCGTCGAGCACGGTGAAGCGGACTCTGTTGAGGCGCAGGAGGCTGAGGTCGCCGGCGCCGGCAAAGGCCAGCAGGCAGGTCGTGAGCTCCTGGCGGACGTCGATCTGAAGCCTGGTCAAGACCTGCGTGCGAAGGGCAGGGCTCTTGGCGATGCGGATGAGGCTGAGCGACCGCCCGCCGCGCTGGGGGGCCGACCCGGTCGTCTCGGACGAAGCGACCGGAAGTCCCGCCGCGAGAAGGAGGCCGCATATCAGGAGAAGTGGGAGGATGATCTCTCGTCGCTTCATGCCGGTTATTAGAACAGATTTCAGCCGCGGCGGTCAACCGAGGTATAATCAGCCCGGAGGGAACATGAGAACGAAGCCGGCCGCTCCCGAACGCCGTTTCATGGATAGGGCCATCCGGGAGGCGCGCAAGAACCTCGTCCGGCCGGACGGCGGGCCGTTCGGAGCCTGCATCGTCAAGGACGGGCGCGTCCTCGCCGTGGCCCGGAACACCGTCCTCCAGGATGATGCGACCTGCCACGCCGAGGTCAAGGCCATCCGCAGGGCATCCAAGAAACTCGGGACCTTCGATCTCACCGGGTGTGAGATCTACTCGACGACGGAGCCTTGCCCGATGTGCTTCGGGGCCATCCACTGGGCCCGGATCGGCATCGTCTATTTCGGGACGGGCATCCGCGACGCGGCCCGCGCGGGATTCCATGAGCTCATGATCTCGAACGCGCAAATGAAGGCCCTCGGACGGAGCCAGACCGTTCTCGTCCCGGGATTCATGCGCACCGAGTGCCAGGACCTCTTCGACTCCTGGCTCGTTCTTCCCTGCCGGGAACTCTACTAAGATACTTCGCAGAAGTCCGGCTCCGTAAAGCTTCACGTTTTTTGATCAAGATATTTCGCAGGAATCCGCCTCCGTGTATGCTCCGGCGGATTCCTGCCCTCCGCTCACTCCCGCTCGCTGCGGTCGGCTTGCCCTGCGCTCACTACCGTTCGCTCCGGTCGGTGTCACGTCAGCAGCTTCCTTTTCCTGTCCCAGCGCTGGCGCAGCCTCACCGAATCCAGGCCGAGCGAGCTGCCCTTGGCGAGCGGGTGGCGGCCCGCCGCCTCGAGCCGGAGCGTGTGCTTGCCGGGAGCGAGCTTCATGCTGCCGAGATAGACGTCCTTGACCGCGAGGTCCTTGGAATAGAAATCGATGACCGGGCTCACCGCGGGATGCGTCCCATCTTCCGTCAAGGGCATGGGCTGGCCGTCGAGGAGGATCCGGCAGGCGCCGTAATCGTCGGAATAGGTCATGCGCAGGATGAGCGCGCGGTAGTCCTCTTTGGTCACATCGAAATCGACCTCGAGAGAGCCCTTGTCCCCTGATGGCCGGAAGAGGATCTGCCCCTCCCCGGTCCAATCGTAGCCCTTTTGCAGCTCAGCCGTCCCTCGCGCTTTCCGCGAGCCGGCGAGAAGCGTCTTTCCCTCGACGATGATGTCGAGGTTCGGGAAGCGCCGCGCGGCGAGAGCCGGCAGCGTCGTGAACCGCTGGGGTTGTCCTTTCTGGTACCAGAAGGCCACGGTGGCGATGTCGTCCTCGCGCTCGACGTGGCCCTCGATCTTGCCGCTTTCGGTCTCGTCGGCCGAGATCCAGCCGGTGTGCTCGATGTCGAAGCGGAGGGACTGCGTGAATCGGACCGGGTCGGCGATGTGCCAGCGGTACATGCAGTACTCCGTGCCCGGGATCTCCCCTTCCGGGCTCCAGTAGACGCAGCCGAAATAGGGATACATGCCGAGCGACATGCCCCAGGCCATGATGAAATAATCCTCCGTCCCGGTGCCCTGGATGGACGGCTTCGTCTCGCCGTCGACGTAGAACCGGGCGTCCCCCTCGCCGAACCACATCGGGCTGCGGGCCCGCATGGACATGACCGTGCCGACGTAATGGCCCTCGCCCTTGATGTCGGCGATGGTATAGTCGCGGCCGAGCTGTTCGGGAAAAGCCTGGTTGTACTGGGCGCAGAAATAGGCCGAGTCGCGGGCGAGACCCGGGTCCTCAGTATAATCGATGTGATAATAGAAGGAACGGACGTTCTTGGCCCCCTCGTTGGTGACCGTGATGAGGCCGCGTTTGAAGAAGGGCATGGGCCAGAAGCAGTTGTAGCCGTCGCCCCCGGTCTCGACCTGGACCGGAGCCGAGATGAGCTCGAAGCGCCGGCCGAAGCCCGCGCCGAAGAAATCACCGAGCGGCGCCTCGACGGCGGGCTCCTTGGCCCCGTCCCAGTACATCCGGATGACGATCTCGTCGGGCGAGGCCGAGCCGCCGGCCTCGAGCCAGTTCGGACGGGCTTCGCTGAAGGTCAGCCAGATATGCCGGATGACCCCGGGGCCTTTGATGTCGGCCAGGACCTTGGTCTCCCCCGGAACGATATATTTGGCCCGGTCGGCGTTGCCGGTGAAGCTCGGGTCGGTCGAGGTCACGGCCCGGGAGCGCCCGGGCTGGAGCTTCATAAGACTGTCGAGGTCCTGGGCGATCGCCATGGACGCGAGCCAAGCCAGGATAGCCATCGAGGTAAAGAGCTTTTTCATCATCATCGATCCTCCATCATTTCGTTCTATTGCTTCTTATGCCGCCCACGCAAAAAAAGCAAGGAGAGAACGCGCTTGACAGGCCGGGAACCGATCCTTATAATCCCCGGGACATGGACAGCCTGAACGATCCGAGCATCCCCGCCGTCGCGCTGTCCTCTTGGCTCTGGAACTGGTGGGCGGTCCCAACCGCCCGATAAGTCCGTTCCCCCCCATCCCCCTGTTCAGGGACAAGTGCGCGATTTCGAGAATTCATGTCCTTGCCCCCGGGCCATGGACCCATGAGCTATGACGGGCCGTCGTTTCCCGAAGGCGGTCAAGCTCCAGAACCGTCGTGAAAGGATATTGACCATCATGCGCTTCGCATCACGAAAACCGGAATTCCTCCCACAGGCCTTCTACAACATCAAGGCCGATCTCCCCTTTCCGCCCAAGCCGCCCCTCCACCCGGGGACGCAAGAGCCCATCAAGCCCGAGGACCTCGAGCCTATCTTCCCAAAAAGCTTCATCCGTCAAGAAGGTATGACGGCCCGAGAGGTCCCCATTCCCGGCCCCGTTATCGAGGCCTACTCGGTCTTCCGGCCGACGCCGCTCATCGAGGCAACGGCGCTCGAAAAGGCCCTCGACACGCCGGCCCGCATCTTCTACAAGTACGAGGGCGTCGGGCCGGTCGGCAGCCACAAGACGAATACCGCCCTCATGCAGGCCTATCTCGCCGCCGAAGACGGCATCAAGACGCTGGCCACGGAGACGGGCGCGGGGCAATGGGGCTCCGCCCTGGCTTACGCCGGCTCTCGCTTCGGCATCGAGACCCGGGTCTTCATGGTCCGGTCGAGCTTCCGGCACAAGCCCGGACGCCGCGTCATTATGGAGATGTTCGGCGGCTCGGTGCTCGAAAGCCCGAGCGCGACGACGGAGGCCGGGCGCAGGTTCTATGATCAGGACCCCGACCACCCCGGCAGCCTCGGTATCGCCATTTCCGAGGCGGTCGAGGTCACGGTCAAGACCCCCGGCGTCAAATACGCCTTGGGCTCGGTCCTCGACAGCGTCCTCATGCACCAGACGGTCATCGGCCTCGAGGCCGAAAAGCAGATGGAGGAGATGGACGCCGTCCCCGACGCGGTCATCGGCTGCGTCGGCGGCGGCTCGAACTTCGCCGGGCTGGCCTTCCCGTTCGTCCGGCACAACCTCAAAGGCGAGAGGAAGGCGCGTTTCATCGCCGTCGAACCGGAAGCCTGCCCCTCGCTAACCAAGGGCGTGCTGGGCTATGACTTCGGCGACAGCGTCGGCATGACCCCGCTTCTCTACATGCACTCGCTGGGCATGGGCTTCGTGCCGCCGCCGCTCCACGCCGGGGGTCTCCGCTATCACGGCATGGCCCCACTCGTCAGCCACCTCGCGGCCATGGGCGTCGTCGAGCCTCGGGCGGTCGGTGAAAAGACGGTCTTCGACCGGGCCGTCCTGTTCATGAAAACGGAGGGCATCTTGCCCGCGCCCGAATCCTCCCACGCCATCTCCGTCGCCGTCGACGAAGCGCTTGAGGCAAAGAAGGACGGGCGCCCGCGGACGATCCTCTTCAACCTGAGCGGGCACGGCTTCCTCGACATCAGCGCCTATGCCCGGAACGGCCACGGCGGCAAGACCTAGCGGGTCGCGGAGAGGCCCGGTGGGGGCGGCCGCCTTTTTTCATGGAACCCGGGGCCCGGCGAACTCGTATATCGGTATGGACGGAGAATTCCATTGAGGGAGGCCTAGCCATGTCATTGACACGCATCAAAATCGGGATCGCGATCCCCTTCCTGATCGGTGTCCTCGCCGCTTGCGACGAGCCCCGAGACAGCCGGTACCAGATGACGGAAACCCGCACCATCGCCCTCGAGGGGGCGGCCCGGGCCGAGGTCGGCGTGCACATGGGGGCCGGAGAAATGACCCTCCGGGGCGCCTCGCAAGAGGCCCTTCTCGAGGCCTCGTTCGCGTTCAACCGGGAGCGCAACCGCCCCGAAGTCGAGTACCGCAAGTTCGGCGATAAGGGCATTCTGGAGGTGCGCCACGCCCGGCGGCGCAGCATCAACTTCGGCCCGACCCGGAATCGCTGGGACCTCGTCCTGGGCGATGCCGTTCCGCTCGACCTCAAGGTCGACCTCGGCGCCGGCCGAAGCGAGATCGACCTGCGGGGCCTCAAGATCGAGCGGGTCGAGATCGATATGGGCGTCGGTGAGACGTCGCTCGATCTCCGCGGCCCGCATGCGTCCGGCTTCCTGGTCAAGATCGACGGCGGCGTCGGCAGCGGCAAGATCGACCTGCCCGCCGAGGTCGGCGTCCGGGTCAAGGTCGACGGCGGGCTCGGCTCGATCGACGCCCATGGACTGACCAAGCAGTCCGGGGCCTGGGTCAACGACGCTTATGGGAAGAGCCCGATCACGATCGAGGTCGACATCGACGCCGGCATCGGCAGTCTCGAGCTCAACTGCGAGCCGTCTTCCCAGATCAAAACCTGAAAAGAGGGGTAGTCCCCTAGATCTCTTCCAGCCGGGCCGTGAAATGCCGGAGGAACGGCGATTCGCGGACGATGCGCAGCCCCCTGACCTTGTCACGGTTCTTGTAGAGCTCGATCAGGGAGTCCGCGACATAGCGGAGATGCGAGGCCGTGTAGACGCGTCGCGGGATGGCCAGCCGGACAAGCTCCAGCTCCGGAAAGACCTCTTCCTTCCCCTTCCCTGACTTCTGCCCGAACATGACCCCGCCGATCTCGACGGCCCGGATGCCGTATTCCCTGTAGAGCGCCACCGTCAGGGCCCAGCCGGGATATTGCGCCCGGCGGATGTGCGGCAGGAACCGGTCGGCCAAGACGTAGACGGCATGGCCCCCGAAGGGTTTGAAGACGGGCACGCCGGCCTGATCGAGCAGTCCCCCGAGGTAAGCCGTCTGGGCCATCCGGTGCTCAAGGTAATCCTCGTCGAGCACCTCCTTCAATCCCCGGGCCATGGCCTCGAGGTCGCGGCCCGCCAGGCCGCCGTAGGTCGTGAAGCCCTCGCTGATGATGAGGTTGTTCTTGATCTTCTCGGCCAGGGCGTCGTCGTCGAGGGTGACGAAGCCGCCGATATTGACCAGGGCGTCCTTCTTGCCGCTCATCGTCGCTCCGTCGGCGTAGGAGAACATCTCCTGGGCGATCTCCAGGACGCTCTTTTTGGCGTAGGCCTTCTCGCGCTTCTTGATGAACCAGGCGTTCTCGGCGAAGCGGCAGGCGTCGAAAAAGAAGGGGATACCGTAGTGGGCGCAGAGGTCGCTCGTCTCCTTGATGTTCTTCAGCGAGACCGGCTGGCCCCCGCCGCTGTTGTTGGTCACCGTTATCATGACCAGGGGGACCTTGTCCTTGCCCCGCTTGTCGATGAACTTCTTCAGCTTGGCGACATCGATGTCACCCTTGAAGGGCAGGTCCGAATCGGGGTCGTAGGCCGCTGCGGCGGCCAAGTCTTCGGCCCGGGCTTCGAGGACCTCGATGTTGGCCCGGGTCGTATCGAAATGGATGTTGCTGGGGACGCTGTCCCCTTTCTTGAGGATCGAGCCGAACAGGACCCGTTCGGCCGCCCTACCCTGGTGGGTGGGGATGACATGGCTGAAGCCGAAGATCGACCGGACGGAATCTTCGAGGTGGTAGAAGTTCCGCGACCCGGCGTAGGACTCGTCGCCGGTCATGATCCCGGCCCACTGGTCGTCGCTCATGGCCGAGGTCCCGGAATCCGTCAGGAGGTCGATCATGACCTTCTCGGCCGGGATGCCGAAGGGGTTGAAACCCGCCTGCTTGAGGAGGGCCTCCCTCTCCCGCCGAGGGGTCGATCGCAGCGGTTCGACCGTTTTAATGCGGAAAGGTTCCATGGGCGGCTTGATGTCTGCCATGCGTATCCTCCCTGGCCGCGCCCGGCTGGACCGGGGACAGCGCGTGTCTCAGAATGTCGTCATTTTGCGGAACTGACGGAACCGGGCCTCGACAAGGTCCCGATCGAGCGACAGGAAGCGACCGATACCGAAATCTTCGATGGCGAACGAGGCCATGACGCTGCCGTAGACGGCCGCGCGCCTGACATCCCGGCCGGACAAGCCCGGCGCCCGGTCGAGATACCCCAGGAAACCGCCGGCGAAGCTGTCCCCCGCCCCCGTCGGATCGATGACGTGCTCGCAGGGATGGGCCAGGACGCCGAAGACGAAGTCCCGGCCGAAGACAAGGGCGCCGTGCTCGCCCTTCTTGAGCAGGACGAGCGACGGCCCGAGCCCGAGGAGGGCCTTGCCGGCGCTGATAAGGTTCATTTCCCCGGTGATCTGCCGGGCCTCCTCGTCATTGGCGAAGAAGATGTCGACCCGGCCGAGCTCCTTGAGCAGGGCCTCCCGTTTCGTGTCGATCCAGAGACGGATCGTATCCATGGCGACCACCCCGGGCTTGCGGAACTGGTCCAGGACGAAGCCGTGGTGCTCGGGGTTGATGTTGGCCAGGTAGACGATGCGGGAGCCCCGGTACAGCGCCGGCACCTCCGGCCGGAAGTCGGCGAAAACGTTGAGGTCCGTCCGCACGGTCGTCCGGCGGTTGGGGTCATCCTCGTACTTCCCTTCCCAATGGAGGGTCTTGCCGGCCTTGATCTTGAGGCCTGTGATGTCGACGCCGCGCGAGCGGAGGAGGGCCAGGGTCTTCCTCGGGAAATCGCGGCCGACGACACCGACGACGCGCGGCCGGGTGAAGTAGCTGGCCGCGAGCGAGCCGTAGGTCCCCGAACCGCCGACGATCTTCTCGCGGTCGCCCCAAGGCGTCCGGATGGTGTCGAAAGCGACCGAACCGACGATGACAAGACTCATGAAGATCCCCCGAGGTCAGCGCAGGTACTTGCCGACAAGGAGCCCCAGCTTCTTCCGGGTCGCGGCCGGGATGGCGGACGGGGCGGTCATGATCGTATTCTTGAGCGCCGAGCGGCAATCGCAACCGGGCGCGGCCTCTTCCCCGATCTCCGGCAGGGCCGTCTTGATGATGGCCTTGGCATTGGCGATGTTGTACGACAGGTTCCGGAGGACGAGCTCGACCGTGACCGGCTCCTCGGTCTCATGCCAGACGTCGTAATCGGTGGCCAGGCTCAGCGTCGCGTAGCAGATCTCGGCCTCGCGGCACAGCCGGGCCTCGGTGGCGCTCGTCATGCCGATGACATCGCAGCCCCAGGCCCGGTAGGCCAGCGACTCGGCCTTGGTGGAGAAGGCCGGTCCTTCGATGCAGATGAAGGTCCCGCCACAATGGGCCCTCAACCCCAGTCCGACGGCCTTTTCGTAGAGGGTATTCGCGAGCACCGGGCAGACCGGCTGTCCCATGCTGACGTGGGCGACGATGCCGCCCCCGAAAAAGGTATTCGGACGGCGGGTCCGATCGAAGAACTGATCGGGAAGGACGATATCGCGCGGACGGATGTCTTCGCGGAGCGAGCCCACGGAGTTGACCGAGATCAGGCTCTCGACACCCAACTTCTTGAAACCGTAGATGTTAGCCCGGTAGTTGACCTCGCCCGGAAGCAGCCGGTGCCCCTGGCCGTGACGGGCCAAAAAGACCACCCGGCGGCCTTCGAGGGTCCCGACGACATACGCGCCGGAGGGGTCGCCAAAAGGCGTGTGGAGCCGGACTTCTTTCCTGTTCTTGAACCCGTCGATCTCGTAGAGCCCCGTGCCGCCCAGGATGCCGATCGTCGCTCTGGGCAACGTGGTTTTTTTTGTTCCCGCCATGGATCCTCCTCGATTCCATATACCCTTTTCGGCGAGGCGGAGTCAAGCAGGCACGAGGGCCGGCTTTGCTTTTTTCGGGTGAAAACGATATCCTACATGGACCATGAAGTACGTCTATCTCGATGCCTCGTCGGGGGTAAGCGGAGACATGTGCCTCGGCGCGCTCCTCGATTTGGGGGTCGATCCGGCCCTCTTCAAGGAAAAGATGGCAGGGCTCCACCTGCCCGTGGAGATCGCCGTCCGCCGGGTCCGCCGAGGCGGCTTCGCCGCGGTCAAGGTCGACGTCGAGATCCACGGGCATGAGCACGTCGAGCGCACTTTCGGCGACGTCGAGCGCGTCATCCTCAAGGGCCGCTTCACTCCGGCCGTCAAGGACCGGGCCCTGACCGTCTTTAAGCGGCTTTTCGAAGCCGAGGCCAAGGTCCATGGCCGAAAGCTCAAAGAAGCCCACCTCCACGAGGCCGGGGCCGATGACGCCCTTATCGACGTCGTCGGAACCGCTTTCCTCCTCGATGAGCTCGGCGTCGGCGACGTCTATTGCTCGCCCCTCAACGTCGGCTCCGGCTGGGTCAAGACCTCCCATGGCCGGCTCGCCGTCCCGCCTCCGGCCGTGGCCGAGCTCTTGAGGAAGGCGCCGGTCTATTCGGCCTGGGTCGAATCGGAGCTCGTGACCCCGACGGGCGCGGCCATCGTCTCGGCCCTGACCAAGCGGTTCACCAAGCTCCCCGAGCTCATCTATGAGAAGATCGGCCGTGGCGCCGGAACCAAAGAGTTTCCTGAGGTCCCCAATATCCTCAGGGTTTATCTCGGCGACGCCGCGGCGTTCGACGAAGCGAAGAGCGTCTACATCGTCGAAGCGACGATCGACGACGCCTCGCCGCAGCTCCTGGCCCATTTCCTCGAGCGGGCCTTTGAGCAAGGCGCCCTCGACGCCACTCTCTCCCCCGTCGTCATGAAGAAGAACCGGCTGGGCACGAAGCTTTCTCTGCTCGTCGAGTCCGCCCGCATGGACGCCCTGATCGAGGCCGTGTTCCGGGAGACGACGTCGATCGGGGTCCGTTATTATCCCGTCGGCCGGCGCGTGCTCGAGCGCGAGTTCCGGACCGTCCGCGTCGGCGGCGAGAAGATCGGCGTCAAGCTGGCGGCCCTCGGCGGACAGACGGTCAACGTCCAGCCGGAGTATGAAGACGTCCTCAAGGCGGCCCGCAAGTCCGGCAAGCCGTTCAAGGAGATCGCCCACAAGGCCGTCTGCGAGTTCCACAGGAAGCGCTAGCGGCGGCCGGGGCGGAAGGACCGATATGGATACCAAGAAGATCGAAAAGGGCGTCAGCCTCGTCCTCGAAGGCGTCGGCGAGGACATCCACCGCGCGGGCATCCGGGCCACCCCCCGCCGCGTGGCTCGCATGCTGGCCGAGATCCTCGGCGGCTCCGAGCGCGAAGCGACGCGGAGCCTCCGCGTCATCGAGGACGAGAAGCACGACGAGATGGTCCTCATCAAGAACATCCCCCTCTACTCGATGTGCGAACACCACCTCCTCCCCTTCGCGGGAGTGGCCCACGTGGCCTATATTCCGAAGTCCGGGCGCATCGTTGGCCTGAGCAAGATCGCCCGGGTCGTGGAGGCCCTGTCCAGGCGGCTCCAGGTCCAGGAGCGGTTGACGAAGCAGATCGCCGACCTGCTCGACAAGCACCTGCAGCCCCTGGGCGTCATGGTCGTCATCGAGGCCGAGCACATGTGCATGTCGATGCGCGGGGCCAAGAAGCCCAAGTCGATCACGGTGACCTCGGCCGTCCGCGGTTCGTTCCGGACAAACCCGGCGACGCGGGCCGAGGCCATGATGCTCATCCGGGGAGGACCCAGCAATGTCAACGAGTTCTAAGAAAACATTCTACGTCACGACGCCGATCTATTACGTCAACGACGTGCCCCACATCGGGCACGCCTACACGACGATCATCGCCGACACCCTGGCCCGCTTCCAGAAGCTCGCCGGGAAGGACGTCTTTTTCCTGACCGGGACGGACGAACACGGCCAGAAGATCGAGAAGGCGGCCGCCGAAAGAGGCCTGACGCCCAAAGCCTTGGCCGATTCGGTCGTCGGCCGGGCCCAGGACCTGTGGAAGGCCCTCGACATCTCCTACGACTTCTTCGTCCGGACGACGATGGAATTCCACGAGAAGGGCGTCCAGAAGCTCTTCCAGGTCATGCTCGACAAGGGCGACATCTACAAGGGGACCTACAAGGGCTGGTACTGCGTCTCCGACGAGAATTTCCTGCCGGATGACGTGCCCCTCGAGGCCGAGGGGTGCAAGGTCTGTCCCGACTGCGGCAAGAAGGCCTCGGTCGTCTCCGAGGAGACCTACTTCTTCCGGCTGTCGGCCTATGAGGACAAGCTCCTCCGGCTCTACGAGGAGCACCCCGAGTTCGTCCGGCCGCAGAGCCGCCTCAACGAAGTGGCCAGCTTCGTCCGCGGCGGGCTCAAGGACCTCAGCATCACCCGGACGACGGTCAAGTGGGGCGTCCCGGTGCCGGGCGATCCCAAGCACACGATCTACGTCTGGTTCGACGCCCTCCACAACTACGTCACGGCCATCGGCTACGACTGGGACATGGCCCGCTACGAGAAGTTCTGGCCGGCCGACGTCCACCTCGTCGGCAAAGATATCCTGAGGTTCCACGCCGTCTACTGGCCGGCCTTCCTCATGGCCTCGGGCCTGCCCCTGCCGCGGACGGTCTACGGGCACGGATGGTGGCTCAAGGACGACACCAAGATGTCCAAGTCCAAGGGCAACGTCCTCGACCCCCATGTTCTTCTGAAGGCCTTCGGACCGGACCCGCTGCGCTACTTCCTGCTGCGCGAGATCCCCATCGGGCAGGACGGCAACTTCTCCCATGAGGGTTTTCTCCATCGCGTCAACTCCGACTTGGCCAACGATCTCGGGAACCTCGTCCAACGGACGCTGACGATGATCGGCAACTACTTCGGCGGCGCCCTCGACAGCCCGGACGAAGAGACCCCCGAGGACGCCCGGGTACGGACGGATTTCGAGGCGCTCAAGGGCCGCGTTTTCGATCTCTATGACGCCTGCGCCCTCAACAAGGCCCTGGAGGAGATCTGGGCCTACATCGGCATGGTCAACCGGTACCTGGCGACGAACGAGCCCTGGATCATGGCCAAGGACGCGGCCCGGCGGCCCCGGCTGGCCCGCGTCCTGCTCCAGGCCGCGGCGGCCATCCGCGGCGTGAGCTACCTCGTCTATCCCGTCATGCCCGGATCGGTCGAGAAGATCTGGGGCTATTTCGGCGAAACGAAAAAACCCGCTGACGTCCCCTGGGAGACGCTCGCTTTTGGCGATTTTGGACCCGGCCGTAAGGTCGGGACGCCGCAGGCGCTCTTCCCGAGGGTCGCGCTGAAGGATTTCCTGGGCGACGAGACCGGCGCGCCGGCCGTCGCCCCGGCCGCAGGGCCCGAATCGACGACGAAGGGAGTCATCGCCATGGACCAGGTCACGTACGAGGAATTCAAGAAGATGGACCTCCGGGTGGCCCAGATCATCGAAGCGGAACGCGTGCCCGGCGCGACCAAGATCCTCAAGCTCAAGATTGATATCGGCACGGAGCAGCGCCAGATGGTCGCCGGGATCGCCGAGACCTACGCCCCCGAGGACCTCGTCGGCAAGAAGCTCATCGTCATCGTCAATCTCAAACCGGCCGTCATCCGCGGCATCGAGTCGCAGGCCATGCTCCTCGCGGCCATCACGCCCGACAACAAGGCCCTCATCCCCTTCTTCGACCGCGATATCGCGCCGGGCGCGATCGTCAAATAAGGCCCTGAAGGAAAGCGTCGATCCGGGCCGCGGGGATCTGTCCGTCCCGGAGGATCCGAGGCCGCTCGCCGGTGAGATCGACGATCGTCGACGGGAGGCCGCCTGGGGCGGGGCCTCCATCGATGATGAGATCGACCTGGCCCTCGAAAACATCCCTGACTTCGAGTGGATCGGCCAGCTCCCTCTCCCGCGTCAGATTGGCGCTCGTGGCCGTCAGGGGCTCCGCGAGCTCCGCGACGAGGGCGCGAAGCCAGGCGAGCGGTGGGATCCGGACGGCGATCGTCCGCCCGGGCCCGAGGAGGCGATCCGGCAGGCCGGGGGCGGCGGGGAGAACGAGCGTCAGCGGACCCGGCCAGAATTCGCCCGCAAGGGCCGTGAAGACCGGTGGCAGCGCCGCTGTGACCTCGCGGACCATGTCAAAGCCTGAGACGACGAAGGAGAGGGGTTTCGAGGCGTCCCGGCGTTTCAGGCGGAAGATCCGGTCCACGCCACCCTTGGAGAAAGCGGCGGCGCCGAGGGCATAGAACGTCTCCGTTGGATAGGCCGCCACCGCTCCCTTAAGGAGGGCCGAGGCGATGTCCTTGGCCTGGGGAAGGGACGCCGCCCCCGGGTCGAGGCGGATAAGGCGGCTTTCGGTCACGTCGGGCCTTCTTTCAGGGATGGTAGCCGCCCCCCGTCCAAAAGTCAAACACTCCCTACAACGCGCGAAGGAGGACACCTGACCTGTTTTGGGCACACTCCCCCCAGGGGGCCCCGCCTGAAGGGCCCCAGGCCAGGGCTGGCATATTTTTTGCTATAATATCGGATGTATAGGAGGAACGAAATGAAAAAGCTGACAGTTCTCGCGCTGGGATTGCTCCTTCTCGTCCCCACCCTGGCCTTCTCCGATTCGGTCTCCATCCGGGCCAGTTACTTCATGCCGCGGGCCCTGACAAATTCCTATTTGGCCAACCACCCGGACAGTCTCTGGGCGATCGAGTTCGACCAGATGACCTTCCTGCCCAAGGAATATCGAGGCGGAATGGTCGGCATCAGCTACGATCATTTCCTCGGACCGAACCTGAGCCTGGCCTTGTCCGTGGACGCGTACAACAAGAGCCAGGTGGGAGTCTATAACGACTGGGTCCTCAACACGCTCGACGAGGGCGATTTCGCGTTCCCTTACGATCTCTACCTGGGTGACGATATCGTCCACTCCTTCCGGGCCACCATCACGCCCCTCCAGCTGTCCCTCAAGTTCCTCCCGCTCGGCCGAAGGGCCAAGATCGTCCCCTATGTCGGCGGCGGCGCGAGCCTGGTCTTCGCCAGCGTCCGCATGTTCGGAGATCAGGTCAATTTCGCCGACCCCTGGGTCTATTCCGATCCCGACCTGGGCGACGTCGACATCTATCCGGTGGAGGGTCTCAGCGCGCACGATAGCGGAATAGGCTTCGGCTGGCACGCTTTCGGCGGCCTCCAGGTCCCCATCGGTTACCGGGCGACGATCGAAGCCGAGGCCCGCTACCACGCGGCCAAGGTCCGCAACCTCTTCGTGGATTTCGACGATTTCGAGGCCGGCGGTCTGGCCGTGACCGTTGGGATCAGCTACTGGTTCTAAGTTCGGATATCGGACGGGGGACATGGACCTTGGGTCCTTGTCCCCTATTTTTTAGGACCTTTTGTCGAGACGCAGCGGCTGGGTCCTATCGAAGTGAATGACGAGCGGCCCCCAGACCGAGGCGATGACGATCCGGCCGATGAAGCGGCACGGGAATTCGTCCTTGGCGAAGCCCGCCCGGACGTCCTCCCCGGCATCGAAGAAATCGACGAGGAAGGGCAGGGCAAAAGCCTTCTCCCCCGTCCGGGGCAGGCTCTTGTCTCCCTCGATGGGACCGGCAAGGACAGGACGACCGCCAAAAAAGAGCTCGAAGTCAATGGTGTCGACGACAAGGTCGTAGCCGTTGAAGTTCTTGAAGCGGGGACGGAAGATGACGTCGGCCCCCCCCACGGTCAAGTCGAGGACGTCGAGCGGCAGCAGGTCGATCTCGGGGTCCTTGAAGATCGGGAACTCGCCGCTGAAGGCGAAGGGCGCTTTTTGCTCCCGCTTCCGTTCATTGAGGAAGTACATGTCGCCGACGATGTCGCAGAGCGCCTGGCCCTCGATCGGCCCGATGGCCTGCCGCAGCAGCTCGTAGGTGATCTTGACCGGCAGGGCGATGAGCGTCCCGCCGTTGGCCGGCACGACCAGGGGCGCGTCCAGAGTGACCGCCGTGTTGATGTACTCCTTCTGGTCGATCCTGACCCGATAGCGGTAGCGGACGAGCTCCCGCGGCGCGGGAGCGGGGTTGGTGACGGCGACATGGAAGGCCAGGACGAGCCCCGAGGAGCTGAGGTTCTTGATGACCTTCTCTTTGAGGGAGAGCGTGACCTCATCCCTCGCCGCGGCGGCGGGGGTCGTGGAGGCCAAGACGACGGCGCCCGTCAGGAATAGCGCCAGGCAGGCGGCGCCGAGCGCCGGTCCCGTCGAGGCGATACGCGCGTTCATGTCGTCCTACCAGAATACCCAAAATAGCCACTCCTGACAAGGACCGGAAAGGCCGGTCATTGAAGTCCGGGGCCGCGAACCTTATAATGGATTCCATACCCGGCAGGGATCTCCGGGAGGAGGGACAGCGATGAACAGAGACCGTACGGCCGTGCTCGGACTTATCGTCCTGGTCATGGGAGGGCTGGCCCTTTCGTGCGGCCGGAAGGAGCCTGCCCAGGCAGGGACCGGCGCGGGACAGCCCAAGCATGACCAAGCCGTCTACATCCCCAAAACGCCCGAAAGCACGGACCAGACCTTCCTGGCGGCCGATATCTCGGCCTTCACCCATCCGACCGATATCCTCGAGTTCACCCAGCTCTTCCATCTGCCACCTGTCATGCAGGCGAAAACAGAGACCTGCTGGGCGTTCGCGACGACGTCCCTCCTCGAATCCGAGCTGAGGCGACAGGGAAAAGCCGAGGTCAAGCTCTCGGAGATGCACACCGTCTACTGGGAATACGTCGAAAAGGCCCGCCGCTTCTTCCGGGAAAAAGGCAACTCCTTCCTCGGCCAGGGCTCCGAGCCCGATTCCGCCCTGGCCCGGATCAGGCAATACGGCCTCGTCCGCGAGACCGACTACCCCGGGCTTCTCGAAGGCCGGACGGCCCACGATCACAGGACGCTCTTCCGCGAGATCAAGGAGTATCTCACCGGCCTGGCCGCCAAGAACGCCTGGGATGAGGAGCCCGCCCTCGCCGGGGTCCGGGCCATCCTGGACCGCCATCTGGGCCGCCCTCCGGCGAAGATCGAAGTCGACGGCCGGTCCCTCTCGCCCCTCGAATACCTCGCCTCCCTCGGCCTGGTGCCGGACGACTACGTCTCGTTCATCAGCTTCCTCTATCTCCCCTTCTATACGAACGGCGAATACAAGGTCCCCGACAACTGGTGGCACAACCGCAATTCCTACAATCTGCCCCTCTACGAATTCAACCTGGCCCTCCTCAGGGCCCTTCGCAAGGGCTACACCGCGACGCTGGCGGTCGACTTCTCGGAGCCCGGCTACCTTGGTGAAAGCGACCTGGCCATGGTCCCCACCTTCGATATCCCGCCGGCCTACATCGACCAGTCCAGCCGCGAGCTCCGCTTCGTGAACGGGACATCGACCGATGACCACGCTGTCCATTGCGTCGGCTACCTGGAGTCCAGCAAGGGCAACTGGTATCTGATCAAGGACTCCTGGGAGAACGCCTGGTGGGGAAAGGTCAAGGGCTATTTCTTTTACCAGGACGACTACGTCCGCTTGAAAGTCCTGATGTTCATGGTCCACAAAGACGCCGTCAAGGAGGTCCTGGGGAAGTTCCCGGCCGCCACATGACCACGCTCGCCTTCGATTTTCCCGACCGGGCCCTCTTCGTCCGGCTCTTCGGCGGCGACGTCTATGCCGTCGGCGGCTTCGTCCGCGATCTCGTCCTCGGACGCGCGTCCCCGGAGGTCGACCTCCTCGTCGCCCGCCACCCGCTCGACGAGATCGTCCGCAAGCTCGAAAAGCATGGCCGGGTCGACCTCGTCGGCAGGAGCTTTGGCATCATCAAGTACGGGCGCCAAGGCCGGACCTACGACATCGCCCTGCCGCGGACCGACCGGGCCGGGGCCGAAGGCATGCGGGGCCATAAGGACATCGTCGTCGCCGCGGACCCGGACCTGCCGGTCGAGAAGGACCTCGAGAGGCGCGATTTCCGGACCAACAGCATGGCCCTCCGCCTCAAGGACAGGACGCTCATCGACCCCTTCGAGGGCCGCAAGGACACGCTGGCGAAACGCATCCGGCTGACCAATCCCGCGGCCTTCCCCGACGACCCCCTGCGCGTCGTCCGGGTGGCCCGCTTCGCTTCCGTCCTGGGCTTCAAGGTCGATCCGGCCATCTATCCTGCGGCCCGAGGCGTGGACCTCTCCGGCCTCAGCGTCGAGCGGGTCAACGACGAGATGTTCAAGCTCCTCCTCGATTCGCCCCGGCCTTCGGTCGGCCTCGAAGAGATGTTCCGGCTCGGCGTCCTCGAGCAGTGGTTCCCCGAGCTCCAAGCCCTGGCCCTGGTCATCCAGGATTCGGTCTTCCACCCCGAGCAGGACGCCTTCGGCCACCACACGGTCTGGGCCCACACCAAGCTCAGCGTCGATCAGGCCGCCGCCTTGGGCCGCGCCCATGGACTGCCGACCCCGAAACGGCTGGCGCTGCTCCTGGCCGCTCTTTACCACGACCTCGGCAAGACGACGACGACGCGCTGGGAATACAAACGAGGCCGGATGGCCGTGACCTCATGCGGTCACGATATCCAGAGCGAGCGGGCCGCCCGGCGCGTCCTCACGCGGTTCAAGGTCCAGACCTGGAACGGCTATAACATCGGCCGCATGGTCCCTCGGCTCATCCGGACCCATCACCGGGCCGGCGAGCTGTGGACGAACCGAGAGGAGGTCACCAAAAAGGCCTTCAACCGCCTGGCCGCTGACGTCGAGGGCGAGATCGAGCTCGTCGTGCTGCTCGACGCCGCCGACCGGGCCGGCCGTGGCGCCCGCATCGTCCGCGGCCTCGACAAGCAGGCCCGCTGGCTGTTCAAAAAGTTCGACGAGCTCCGGGTCAACCGGGAGACCATCAAGCCCCTGGTCATGGGCCGTGACCTCCTCAAGCTGGGCGTCCCGCCCGGCCCGGAGATGGGCCGCATCCTCAAGAAGCTCTACAAGGCCCAGCTCGACAACGGCTTCGAGACCAAGGCCGCGGGCCTCGAGCGGGCCCGCCGTCTCATCGAAAGGACGCCCCCATGACCATCCTCGTCGCCGGCGGCGCCGGATACATCGGCTCCCACACGGTCAAAGAGCTCGTCCGGGAGGGCTTCGACGTCCTCGTCGTCGACAATTTCTCGAGCGGCCGGCCGGAGCTCATCGGGGACGTCCCCCGCGTCCGGGCCGACCTCCTCGACCGGGACGCCCTGGGGCAGGTTTTTCACGGTCACGACATCGCCGCCGTCCTCCACTTCGCCTCGCTCATCCAGGTCGGCGAATCCTACGCCGATCCCCAGAAATACTACACCCACAACCTGACGACGAGCCTGAACCTCCTCGACGCCATGCTCGAGGCCGGGACGAAGGCCCTCATCTTCTCGTCGACGGCGGCCGTCTACGGCGAACCCGAGCAGACGCCCATTCCGGAGAGCCACCCGACGCGGCCGGCCAACCCCTACGGGCGGGCCAAGCTTATGGTCGAGGACATCCTCCGGGATTACGAGAGGGCCTACGGCCTGCGCTCGATCTCGCTCCGCTACTTCAACGCCGCCGGCGCGGCCGTCGACGGCACGACCGGTGAATGCCACGACCCCGAGACGCACCTCGTACCCAATATCCTCCTCAGCGTCCTGGGCCGGCGCCCGCGCCTCAAGGTCTTCGGCGCCGATTTCCCCACTCCCGACGGGACGGCCCTGCGCGATTACATCCATGTCACCGACCTGGCCGCGGCCCACGTCCTGGCCCTGCGATCGCTCCTGGCCGGAAGGCCGGGCGACGTCATCAACCTCGGGACCGAGGAAGGACATTCCGTCCTCGAGGTCATCCGGACGGCCGAGAAGGTCACAGGACGACCGGTCGCTTACGATGTCGCACCCCGACGTCAAGGCGACGTGGCCGTGCTCCTGGCCTCCAAAGCGAAAGCCGAACAGGTCCTCGGCTGGAAAACCCGGCTGTCCTCGCTCGAGACGATCGTGGAGACGGCCTGGGAGTGGCACCGCCAGGCCCGCTGAGGACATCCTCCTAATCGGGGATTGACCGTCCGCGGATGATGTGGTACATAACGTATTTGAAATGATATGTAAGCGACGCATCACCCCCGCCTGGGCCGTCTTTCCCGTGATCCTCCTCGTATTGGCGGCCTGTTCCTCGTCTCCCAAACCGGCCAAGACGGCCCCCAAGCCGGCGCCGCCTCCCGTCCCGTCCGTCGAGACGCCGCGGCCAGAAGCCGCCGAGGCCGCCCGTCCCGCGGGCCAGGCCGATCAGGACGTCCGGCCCCAAGCCGATGCCGTCAAGGGGGAATCGGAGGAAAAGGACGCCTCGGTCCTTCTCGAGGACGCCTTCGCGGCCTATGAAGAAGCCCAGGCGGCCCTCGGACGGGAGGACATGGAAGGCGCCCTGGCCAAGCTCGATGAAGCCTACGGCTTCCTTCTCAGAATGAACGTTCCGGCCGACTCGCCGCTCCTCCAGGAGAAGCAGGACCTCCGGCTCCTCATCGCCCAGCGCATCCAGAAGATCTCTGTCTCACGAACCACCCTGGCCTCGTCGGTCAACGGCTCCATCCCCCTCGTCGAGAACCAGTGGGTCGCGAGGGAGATCAGGTCGTTCCAAACGGTGGAGCGGAGGGCCTTCGAGGAATCTTACAAGCGCTCCGGCCAGTACCGCGACATGATCCTCCAGGAGTTGCGCAACGAGCACCTGCCGGAGCAGCTGGCCTGGATCCCGCTCATCGAGAGCGCCTTCAGGCCGCGGGCCCTGTCCCGGGCCCGGGCCCTGGGCATGTGGCAGTTCATCCGCTCGACGGGCTACCGCTACGGCCTCAAGCAGGACAAGTACGTCGATGAGCGCATGGACCCCGTCAAGGCCACACGCGCGGCCATCCAGTACATGATCGAGCTCCACGACATGTTCGGCGATTGGACGACGGCCATCGCGGCCTACAACTGCGGCGAGGCGGCCGTCCAGAGGGTCATCCGGGCCCAGAGGGTCGACTATTTCGACAGCTTCTGGGACATCTTCGCCAACCTGCCCTTCGAAACGGCCCGGCACGTGCCCCGGTTCATCGCCACGCTCCTCATCGTCGGAGATCCGGCGAAATACGGGTTTCAGCTGCCCGCGCCCGACCCTCCGCTTCCGTTCGAATCGATCAAGGTCAACGCAGCGGTCAAGCTGGCGACCCTGTCGCAGAACCTCGGCCTCGATCCGGCCCTGCTCGTCAGCCTCAATTCCGAGCTGCGCCACGACTCGACGCCGAACTATCCCTATGACCTCCGCGTCCCGGACGGCACCGGGGAGCAGTGCCTGGCCTGCATCGCCTCGCTGCCCCAATACATCCCCCCGGACGTGGTCACGGACCGCTATACCGTCCGTTCGGGCGACACGCTCGGGGCCATCGCCCGCCGCTACCGCACGTCCGTAAATGCCATCAAGAACCTCAACGGCCTCCGTTCGAACCTTATCCGTCCCCGCCAGGTCCTCCGCATCCCGTCCCGGGGCGGCGTCGAGACGCCCGGCGCCGCGGCCGCGCCGGCCGCCAAGCCGGGCGAGACCGTCACCCACATCGTCAGGAACGGGGACAATCTCTTCCAGATCGCCAAGACCTACGGGACGACCGTGGAGAAGATCAAGGCCGCGAACAACCTCTCCTCCGACATCATCGCCGTCGGCCAGAAGCTCGTCATCGAGGTCGGCAAGACCTCCTGATCCCTGGCTTGTCAGGCCGGACACAGGCCCCTGCGACGCCTCCATTTGACATCCCTGCTTCAGCCCAAGCCCTGGACCCTGAAGCGTGGCCGGCATTTGACGGGAATAGGGCGTTCTCCTATTATAAGTCTGATAAATTCGGCAAGGGCCCTTCTGGTCCGTGCCCAGAGAGAGGCTGGAGGGTTAGCGGGAATGAGCGAACAAACCCCTTCTGCACGACCGGACCTGTCGGGACTCAGGATCGACGAGCGCGTCCGCCCTGCCGGGTCGGGGCGAAGGGCCAGACGGGCGATCGCCGGCGCGGTCATCATCGTCCTGGCGGCTGCGGCCGGCTGGTATGCCTTTCGCAACCGGGCGGCTGTCGTCACGGTCGCCGAGGCGCGGCCGGCAGGTGATCCAGGGACTATTTCGCTCCTGAACGCCAGCGGCTACATCACACCACGGCGCCGGGCCACGGTCGCGGCCAAGATCACGGCCAGGGTCGTGGACGTCTATGTCGACGAGGGGATGGCCGTCACCGAGGGACAGCTCCTCGCCCGGCTCGACGACTCGGACGCCCAACGGCGGCTTCAGGCGGCCCGAACGCAGCGTGACGCGACCGCCTCCCTCATCGCCAGCCTTAAGGTCAATCTCGCCAACGCGGAGCGGGAGCTCAGCCGGAACGAGAGCCTGGCCAAGGACGGCTTCGCAAGCGCCCAGACCCTCGACCAGGCCCGCACGGCCGCCGAAAGCCTGAAGGCCCAAGTGGCGGCCGCCGAGGAACAGGTGAGAGCGGCCGACGCACAGATCGCCCTGGCCCAGCAGGACGTCGACAATTGCATCGTCCGAGCCCCGTTCGGCGGGATCGTCGTTTCCAAGGACGCCCAGAGGGGGGAGATGGTCTCCCCGATCTCGGCCGGCGGCGGGTTCACCCGTACGGGCATCGCAACGATCGTTGACATGGAATCGATCGAGATCGAGGTGGACGTCAATGAATCCTATATCGCCCGGGTCATCCCGGGGCAGCGCGTCGAGGCGGTCCTCGACGCCTACCCGGAGTGGCGCATCCCGGCCAGCGTCCGGACGATCATCCCCACGGCCGACCGCCAGAAGGCCACGGTGAAGGTCCGTATCTCATTCGACAAGCTTGACCCTCGCATCCTTCCGGACATGGGCGTCAAAGTGTCGTTCCTGGCCGGCGAGCAGGCGGCGGGCCTGGAGGCGGCCAGGGCCCTCATCCCGCGCGCGGCGGCCCGTACCGGGGACGGACAGACGGTGGTGTTCCTAGAGCGGGGCGGCGTCGTCGAACGGAGGGCCGTCAAGCTGGGCCTCGAGATCGGCGCCGACGTCGAGGTCACGGCCGGGCTCGCGCCCGGCGATAAGCTCGTCGTCGAAGGGCCCGCCGATCTGCGCGACGGCCAGCGGGTCAAGGTCAAGTGAGCCGGAGGAGGCCAAGATGGTGAGGATCGACGGGAAAGGGAACGGCACGGCTCTCGTGCGGGTGCGCAACCTGGACAAGAAATACACTCGCGGCACCGAGGAGATCCATGTCCTCCAGGGCCTGAACTTGGACGTCGACGCGGGCGATTTCGTGGCTTTCATGGGCCCCAGCGGGTCCGGCAAGACGACGCTCCTCAACCTGCTCGGCGGGCTCGACCTGCCCACGTCCGGGAGCATCACCGTCGCCGGCGACGAAATCACAAAGCTGTCCGCCGCCAAGCTGACATCGTGGCGGGCGCGTCATGTCGGTTTCATCTTCCAGCTTTACAACCTCATTCCCGTCCTGACCGCTTTTCAGAACGTGGAGTTGCCCCTTCTCCTGACCAAGCTGTCGAAGGCCGAGCGCCGGAAGCATGTCGAGACCGCCCTCGCGGTCGTGGGGTTGTCGGACCGCATGGGGCATTATCCCCGGCAGCTGTCCGGCGGACAGGAACAGCGGGTGGCCATCGCCCGGGCAATGGTCGCCGACCCGACCTTCCTCCTGTGCGACGAACCGACGGGCGACCTCGACCGCAAGAGTGCCGACGAGATCATGGAGATCATCGGGCGCCTGGTGAGCGAGTACGGCAAGACCGTCCTGATGGTCAGTCACGATCCTCTGGCCGCCGAACGGGCCCGTTCCGTCCTCCATCTCGACAAGGGCGTCCTCATGGAGGCGGCCAAGGCCGGAGGCGGGGCATGAAGTCTTTCCGGCTGGTCTGGGCCAATCTCCGGCGGAAGAAGATCCGGACGACGCTGGCCATCGGCTCTTTCACGGTCGCCCTCTTCCTCTTCGGACTCCTTGCGGCCATCCGGATGGGGTTCCGGGGCGGCGCCGACGCCGCAGGGGCCAACCGGCTGGACGTGATCAACCGCGTCTCTCTAATCCTCCCCCTCCCCTTCTCCTACCGGGACCGCCTGCTGAAGGTCCCCGGCGTCGCGGCCGTCACCTACGCGTCCTGGTTCGGCGGCGTCTATCAGGACCCGCGCAATTTTTTCCCCCAATTCGCGGTCGATAAGGACACTTGGTTCGACGTCTACGCGGATTACGTCATCTCGCCGGAAGGACGGGACGCCTTCATGAAAGACCGCCAGGCGTGCATGGTCGGGCGCGCCCTGGCCAAGCGGTTCGGCTTCAAGGTCGGCGACCGGCTCCCTCTCCGGGGGACAATCTGGACCGGCAACTGGGAGTTCAACGTGGTCGGCATCTACGACGGCAACCGGCCTGAAGGGGATACCAGCACCATGTTCTTCCGGGCCGATTACCTTGAAGAACAGCGCGCCTTCGGGAAGGGCACCGTTGGCTGGTACGTCGTCAAACTCGGGAACCAAGGCGACGCGGTCCAGGTGACCAAGGCCATTGACGCACTCTTCGACAATTCGCCTTATGAGACCCTGACCCAGACCGAAAAGGCCTTCGCCGCCTCTTTCGTCAAGCAGATGGGGAACGTCGAGCTGCTGATCATGACGATCGGGTCCGTTGTCTTCTTCACACTTCTCCTGGTCACCGGGAATACCATGGCCATCGCCGTCCGGGAGCGGTCCGGCGAACTGGCCGTCTTGAAAACCGTCGGTTTCTCGGACCTCCGCGTCCTGGGGCTCGTCATGGCCGAGGCCATCCTCATCGCCGGACAGGGAGGGTTCATCGGCCTGGCCCTGGCCAAGCTCGTCATTCCCAGCCTGTCCCGCACCCTGCCGATGCTCGGCATGCTCTACGTTTCGCCGCTCACCTTCGCCGCCGGCTTCGTCCTGGCGCTCGCCGTAGGGGCCGCTGCGGGCCTCCTCCCAGCGATCGGCGCGAGGAGGCTCCGGGTCGTGGACGCTCTGAGGAGGGTCTGACATGGCCATCCCGGTCGTCTACAACGTGAGGAGCGTCGTCCAGCGCTGGTCCTCGGCCATCGTGGCCGTCCTCGGCGTCGCCGGGACCGTGGGCGTCTTCGTGGCCATGCTGGCTTTGGCCCAGGGCTTCCGGGCCACGCTCGTCGCCTCGGGATCGCCCGGGAATGCCATCATCCGCCGGGCCGGCGCCACTTCGGAGATGGCCAGCGCTATCTCCCTGGAGGAGCTACGAACGATCGGTGATGCGGCCGGCGTCGCCCGCGACGCGCGGGGACCGCTCGCCTCGGGGGAAGTCGTCGTCGTCGCCGCCTTCCCCCTGGCCCGCACGGGCACGGAGGCCAACGTTCAGGTGCGCGGCGTTTCCCCGCGGGTCCTCGACGTCCGTCCCAACGTCCGCGTCACGGCCGGCCGGTTCTTCCAGCCGGGCCTGGCCGAGCTCCTCATCGGATCGAACGCCATCAAGTCCTATGAGGGCTTTGTCCTGGGGGGAACCGTCCGTTTCGGCGGCGGCACCTGGAAGGTGGTCGGGGTCTTCGACGCCGGTGGCAGCGCGTTCGACTCCGAGATCTGGTGCGACGCCAACATCCTCGACGAAATCTACAAGCGGCCGACGAACATCTTTCAATCGGTGACCGTCCGCCTCGAGTCGCCGTCGGCCCTGGCCCGCTTCAAGGACGCGCTCACGTCCGACCCAAGGTTATCGGTCCAGGTGGACCGAGAAACCGACTACTACAGGGCCCAGTCGCGGACCCTGACCGATCTCATCCGCGTCCTGGGTTTCCTCATCGCCCTGGTGATGGGGGTCGGCGCGATCTTCGCCGCCCTGAACACGATGTATTCCGCCGTCGCCGAGAGATCCCGCGAGATCGCCACCATGAGGGCCCTCGGATTCGGGGGCGGGGCGGTCGTGCTGTCCTTCGTCGTCGAATCGCTCTTCATCGCCCTGATCGGGGGCGTCCTCGGGTGCCTCGCCGTCCTCCCGATGAACGGCTTCACGACGGGAACGATCAACTGGCAGACGTTCTCCCACCTTGCCTTCGCTTTCCGCATCACGCCGGGCCTGCTCCTGGAGGGCCTCGGCTTCGCCCTGCTGATGGGCCTCGTCGGAGGCGTCCCCCCGGCTGTCCGGGCCGTCCGCCGGCCCGTGGCCGTGGCTCTGCGGGAGCTCTGAGCCGGACGTTTAGAAGAGCCCGTCGTCGACGCCCAAACCCGGTTTGTCATTGAGGACGAGCCGGTCCTTGACGACCTCGACGCCGCGGAACGGATCGTTCGAGATGAGCAGGGTGCCGTCGAGATCGGCGTGGTCGTAGAGGGAGGCCACGGCGGTGCCGGCCGAAATGCCGACCGAGCTCTCGACCATGCAGCCGATCATGAGCTTGAGACCGAGGGCCCGGCCCATGGCCGCCAGACGGACGGCCTCCTGGACGCCACCGCACTTCATCAGCTTGACGTTGACGCCGTGGAAATAGGGCGCGATCCGGGGCAGGTCCGAGGGAAGGATGAGGCTCTCGTCGGCAAAGACGGGGATCTTGACCCGGTCCTTGAGCCAAGCGTAGTCCTCGAGCTGGGCCGCGGGCAGCGGCTGCTCGATGAGCTCGACGCCCAGGCCGGCCATCCAGTTGATCATTTCCAGGGCTTCCTCCTTGGTCTTCCAGCCCTCGTTGGCGTCGGCCCGCAGGGGCTTGTCCGTGACCTCGCGGATGCCTTCGATGATCTTCCGGTCGTCGGCCGTCCCGACCTTGATCTTGTAGACGCCGAAATCGGCGGCCTCCCGAAGCTTCTGTTGCATGACCGGGATCGTGTCGATACCGATGGTGTACGTCGTCGTCACGACCTTGTCCCGGCCGAGCCCGAGGAGCCGCCAGAGAGGGATCCCGAGCGTCTTACAGAACCAATCCAGCATGGCCATGTCGAGGGCGGCCTTGGCCGCGTGCTCGCCGGGGCCGACGGCTTCGATCTCGGCGAAGCGCACGGCGTAGTCGCGGAGGTCGCGGTCAAGGACCGGACGGGCCTTCTCGATAAAGGCCGCGGCGCTCTCGGCGGTCTCGTTGTAGCGGGCGATCGGAGCGGCTTCGCCGTAGCCGACGACGCCGTCCTTCTCGAGGCGGACAAAGGCGTTACGCCGCGTCGTCCAGGTCCCGCGCGACAGGCCCCATACATAACGGAGCTTGAGATCGAAGATCTTGACCGTCACCTGGGTCTTCCCGGACGCCGGGCTCATCGCTTCGGGACTGCGCGTGCATCCGGCCAGCATCGAGCCGGCCGCGGCCGCGAGTCCCAACTTGAGGAATTCTTTGCGTTCCATGGCAGCACCTCTCCTCAGCATTATATGGGAAATCGGGGAGCGGCGGGAAGCGGAGTTTTCGTAGCGACCCGCGGAATCGCGGCCGGGCGCTCGAGTCCGCGATCCCGATAGATACGGGAGACGAACGATCTTAAAGAGGGGTTGAGTCGAGCGGCTTTCCCGACTATGATAGTCCTTTGGATATTCCCGAGGAGGTCCCCGATGACGAAGATCCTGTACGCGATCCTCCTGATCGCCCTCTCCCCCGCCCTGACCTGGGCCGGGCAGGACCCGGCCGAGCCCGCGGCGGCCGTGGTCATCACATCCGTCGAGAACATGTTCAGCAAGGCGACGTCATCGACCGATGTCGTCAGCCAGGCCCTGCTCGGCGACAACGTCAAGGTCCTGAAGCGGGAGAAGAACGCGGACGGCGAGGATTGGTGCCAGATCGAAACGCCCGATACGTATACAGGCTGGGTCCTGGCCTCAGCCCTGCGCTTCCTGAAGGCCGGGGACAAGCCCTACGCGTCGTCCGGGAAGGTCTTCGTCGTTTCGGCGCTCCTGGCCAACACCTACCGCGAGGCGAGCGTCACCAAGCACAAGCCGGTTAAAGTCGCGCCCGTCAGCACCGTCCTCGAGGTCGTCGGCGAGCAGAACGAGCGCTGGCTCGAGGTCAACCTGCCCTGCAACACCCGAGCTTGGATTCAGCGGGGCGACGGCGATATCCGTGAAGCTCCATGGACATGGCCGCGGCGGCCGGTCGAGGACATGGTCGCCCTCTCGAAGCGCTTTATCGGCCTCCCCTACACGTGGGGCGGGACGTCGCCCCTGGGGCTCGACTGCTCGGGCTTCGTCCAGCTCGTCTACAAGATGAACGGGGTCCCCCTCCTGCGCGACGCGGACATCCAGATGACCAAGAGCGGGCTCGTCGAGGTCCCCAAGGGATCGGAGAAGGCGGGCGACCTCATCTTCTTCGGCGGAGCCATCGACAGGATCAGCCATGTCGGGATGATGATCGACACCGAATACTTCATCAACGCGACGACCTATCAGACGCCGTGCGTCCGGATCGACCGGCTCAAGGAAGAGCGCTGGACCAAGATCTACCAGGCCGCCCGACGACCGAAATAAGGCACGTCCATCCCGGCGTTGCTCGGGTTACCGTCCCTTGCCCCCGCACCCCGGAAACCTTGTAGCTGGTTTCCCCCGCCTCCGGCGGGTCCCCCTTCCCTCACGGGGGGCTTTGGGCCGATACCCCTCGCCCGCCGGTGGACGTGCCCAAAGATGGGCGGCAAGGGACGATCCGGCAGGTCCTAACGCGTAAAAAAAAGGGGCTCGGCGGATGCCGAGCCCTTTTAGACTATTCGGGAATTACTTGGCAGCGGGCTTCTTGGCTTCTTTCTTCTTCTTTTTGGTCTTGGCCTTGAATTCCGTCCCGACGAGCTCGATCATGGCCATCTCGGCGCCGTCGCCGGCCCGGCGGTCGAGCTTGACGATCCGCGTGTAGCCTCCCGGGCGCTCCGTGAAGCGGGGCCCGATGTCATCGAAGAGCTTCTTGACCGCCGATTCCTTCGTCATGAAAGCCAGGGCCTGACGCCGGGCGTGCAGGGTGTTCCGTTTGGCCAGGGTGATCATCTTCTCGGCGATGGGCCGGACCGACCGGGCCTTGGCCAGGGTCGTCCGCACGCGCTCGCGCTCGAGGAAGGACGTCACCAGGTTGCGCAGGAGCGCGCGCCGGTGGGCGGTCGTCCGCCCGAGCATGCCTTTTTTGACCTGATGCCTCATGCCTCCGTCTCCTTCTCGGGCGTGCCGCTCTTGACCTCGGCCTGGATCCGTTCGAGGAGCCGGGGGTGGAGCTCGAGGTTCAGTCCGAGGTTCAGATTGGCCAGGGTCTCCTTGATCTCGGCAAGGGACTTGCGTCCGAAATTCTTCGTTTTGAGGAGCTCGTCCTCGGTCTTCTGCACGAGCTCGTAGATCCGCTCGATCCCGGCCGAGCGGAGGCAGTTGTTGGAGCGGACCGAGAGCTCCAGGTGGTCGATCGTCTTGGCCAGGACGTCCGCCTGGAGGAGGTAGGGGATCTCCTTCTTCGAGGGCGCGGATTCGCGCTCGAGCGGCTCGTCGACGACGTTGAGGAAGATGCCGAGATGGTCGCGCATGAGCTTGGCCGCCTGGGACAGGGCGTCCATGGGCCGGATGGCTCCGGTCGTCCAAATCTCGAGCGTCAGGCCCTCGTAGTCGATCCGCTTGCCGACGCGGGCCGGCTCGACCTTGTAGTTGACCTTGAGGACGGGCGAGTGAGAGGAGTCGAGCGGGATGTAATCGAGGCTCTGGTCCTCGTCGAAGTTCTGGTCGGCCGGGACGTAGCCGCGGCCGTTCTTGACGACCATCTCGACCTCGAGCGTCCCGTCGATGTCGAGGGAGGCGATGGGGATCGTCGCGTCGAGGATCTCGATCTCGGAGTCGTGGGCGATGTCGGCCGCCGTGACCGTGGCCGGGCCCGTCTTTTTGATCGACATCCGCTTCGGCTCGTCGCCCTGGAGCTTCAGGGGGATGGACTTGAGGTTGAGGATGATGTCGGTGACGTCTTCGACGACCCCGGGAATGGTCGAGAACTCGTGGAGGACGCCGTGGATGCGCAGGGAGGTGATGGCCGCGCCGGTGATCGACGACAGCAGGATGCGCCGCAGGGCGTTCCCCACGGTCACCCCGTAGCCCCGCTCGAACGGCTGGGCTTGAAAGCGCCCATACTGGCCGGTCAACGTCTCGAAATCGCACTCCAAGAACTTGGGTCTCTGGAAATTCATCTCTGTCATGTGACCTCCTTTGGGAGATGCGCTCCGTTCGGTCCGGGACCTTACTTGGAGTACAGCTCGACGACCAGGTGTTCCTCGACCGGAAGGGTGACGTCAGCGCGCGTGGGCAGCGCGAGGACCCGGCCCTTCAGATTCTCCCAATCGACCTCGAGCCAGCCGGGCACGGTCTTGGACCGGTTCGAGGCCACGACCGCCTGGACGTCCTCGCTCTTGGCCGAGCGCGGCCGGAAGGCGATGACGTCGCCCGGCTTGACGAGGGCCGACGCGATGTCGGCCTTGTGATTGTTGAGACGGAAGTGGCCGTGGCCGATGAGCTGGCGGGCGTGCCCCCGGGACAGGGAGAAACCCATCAGGAAGACGGCGTTGTCGAGCCGCCGCTCCAGCATGGTCAGAAGGTTCTCGCCGGTGACCCCCTTCTGCCTCTCGGCCCGTTCGAAGAAGAAGTGGAACTGCTCCTCCGACATGCCGTAGTACCTTTTCAGCTTCTGCTTCTCGCGAAGCTGGATGGCATAGCCCAGCACCCTCTTGCGCGAGCGCCCGTGCTGCCCCGGGGCATAGGCCCTCCGTTCGAGGGGGCACTTGTCGGTCAGGCATTTCGCGCCCTTGAAATAGAGCTTGTTCTTTTCGACGCGGCAGAGCCGGCAATCGGCTCCTTGGTATTTCGCCATAATGCTCTCCTTCGGCCCTCAGACCCGCCGGCGGCGGCGGACACGGCAGCCGTTGTGCGGGATCGGCGTCACGTCCTTGATGGACTTGATCTCCAGTCCGGCGGCCTGCATGGCCCGGATGGAGGATTCCCTCCCCGCCCCGGGCCCCTTGAGCAGGACGTCGACATGGCGGACGCCGAACTCCCGGGCCTTCGTAGCGGCGTCCTTGGCCGCGAGCTGGGCGGCGAAGGGCGTCCCCTTCCGGGCTCCCTTGAAGCCGGACGTGCCGGCGCTGGCCCAGACGACCGTCGCGCCGGCGTTGTCGGTGATGGTGATGATCGTATTGTTGAAGGTGGACTGGATGTGGGCCACCCCGAATCCGATCTCCCTGCGGACTTTCTTCTTCTTGGCGCTCGTTTTTGGCGGCATTGCGGCTGGCCCTCCTTACGCTTTCTTCGGCTCTTTGAGCTTCTTGATCCGCTGGCCCTTGACCCCCTTGCGGGTCCGGGCGTTCGTCTTGGTCCGCTGGCCCCGGACGGGCAGTTTCTTCTTGTGCCGGAGGCCGCGGTAGCAGCCGATGTCGACCAGCCGCTTAATGTTCATGGTGACCTCCTTGCGGAGGTCGCCCTCGATCTTCTCCCGTTTCTCGATGATCCGGCGGATCTTGTCGACCTCGTCCTCGGACAGGGCCTTGACCTTCTTGTTCTTGTCGATCTTGGCCTCTTCGAGGATCTTGTTGCTCTTGGAACGCCCGATCCCGTAGATGTAGGTCAGCCCGATCTCGATCCGCTTGTCCGGCGGGATGGTGATGCCTGCGATTCTTGCCATAGGAGTACCTCTTTAGCCCTGTTTTTGTTTATGCCTCGGGTTGGAGCAGATGACCCGCACCACGCCCTTGCGCCGGACGATCTTGCAGTTCCGGCAGATCTTTTTCACGGAGGCTTTGACTTTCATCGTCCCGTCCTTTTATTTGAATCGATAGGTGATCCGGCCCTTGGTCAGGTCGTAGGGCGACAGCTCCAGAAGGACCCGGTCGCCCGGCAGGATGCGGATGAAGTGCTTGCGCATCTTCCCGGAGATGTGGGCCAGGATGATGTGCTTGTTCTGAAGCTCGACCCGAAACATCGCGTTCGGCAGGGTCTCCAGGACGACGCCCTCGGCTTCGAACATGTCCTGTCTAGGCATGGGGGCTCTCCTTGGGGAGGCTGGTCCCCGGCCGGGCCGGCGCCGGGGCCCTCGCGCTGAGGACCTCCGGTCCGTTCTCGGTCATGGCCACGGTGTGTTCGTAGTGGGCGGCCAGGCTGCGGTCGCGTGTGACGGCTGTCCAGCCGTCCGGCATGATCTCGATGTCGTAGGACCCGGCGGCGATCATGGGTTCGATCGCCAGGGTCATGCCCGTCCGGATCTTCGGGCCCCGGCCGGGCGTCCCGAAATTCGGGACCTGGGGCTCTTCATGGAGGGCCCGGCCGATGCCGTGCCCGACGAACTGGCGGATGACAGCATAGCCCTCGCTCTCGACCGACTCCTGGATGGCCGCCGAGATGTCGGACAGGCGGCCGCCTTCCTTCATCTGCTCGAGGCCCTTGAAGAAGGAACGCTCGGCCGCGGCGATGAGCTTGAGGGCCTCGGCGCTCACCCGGCCGACGGGGGCCGTCAGGGCCGAATCGCTGTAGAACCCCTCGAAGAGGACACCGAAGTCGAGGCTGACGATGTCGCCCTCCTGGAGGATGCGCCCTGAGGGGATGCCGTGGATGATCTCCTCGTTGACCGAAATGCAGACCGACGCGGGATAGCCGCGGTAACCCTTGAAGGCCGGCGTGGCGCCGAGCTCCCGGGTCCGCTTCTCGGCATAGAGGTCGAGGTCGCGCGTCCGGATGCCGGGACGGATGAGCGGCTCGATCTCCCCGAGGACCGAGGCCACGATGCGGCTGCTCTGGCGCAGGGCCTCGAGCTCGGTCGCGGACTTGAAGGTGATCACCGTCACCTCCCCGCCCCGTCCGGATGTCCGAGGACCGCGCTGAGGACCCGGCGGACCTCGGCGATAACCTCCGCGGCCGGGCCGTTGCCGTCGATCTTGCGGAGGACGCACTTGCTCGCATAGCGGTCGACGAGGGGCTCCGATTTGGCGTGGTAGGTCTTGAGCCGCTCCCGGATGACCTCGGGGGTGTCGTCGTTCCTCTGGACGAGGGCCGTGCCGCAGACGTCGCAGGTCCCGGCCTTCTTGGGCGGCTTGTTGACGAGATGGTAAATGGCTTCGCACTTGGGGCATGTCCGCCGGTCGGCCAGACGCTCGAGGACGACCTCGTCCGCGACGTCGAGATCGATGGCGATCTCCGGACCGGGAAGGGCGAGGGCGTCCAGACTGTCGGCCTGGCTGAGGTTCCGGGGATAGCCGTCGAGGACGTAGCCGTCGCGGCAGTCGCTCTTGGCCAGCCGCTCGCGGAGCAGGGCCAGCACGGTCGCGTCGTCGACGAGGCCGCCCTTGCCCATCTGGGACGCGGCGATGAGGCCGAGCGGCGTCTTTCTCCCGGACGGCTTCCCGGAGCAGGTCTCCCGTGGAGATCTTGGGGAAGCCGTAGGCCGAGCGCAGGGCCTCGGCGACGGTCCCCTTCCCGCTTCCGGGGGCGCCCAGGAGGATGATCCTCATCCGCGCCTCCCGCGGATCCGGCTCCGGCGCATGAAGCCGTCATAGTGGCGCATGACGAGTTGGGCTTCGATCTGCTGCATCGTGTCCATGGCCACGCCGACGACGATGAGGAGCGACGTGCCGCCGAACATGAAGTTGACGCCGATCCCCTGGGTGATGAACTTGGGCAGGTTGGCCTCGAGCCAGGGGCCGACCCAGGGCAGGGCCTGGACCTTGAAGCCCGTGATCATGAACTCGGGCAGGATGGCCACGGCGGCAAGGTAAATGGCCCCGGCCAGCGTGATCCGGCTGAGGACGTCGTCGATGTAGTCGGAGGTGTTCTTGCCCGGACGGATGCCCGGGATGAAGCCGCCGTACTTGCGGAGGTTGTCGGCGACGTCGACGGGGTTGAAGATGATCGAGATGTAGAAATAGGTGAAGAAGATGATGGCCGCGATGTAGACCAGGTTGTAGAGGGGCATGCCCAGGCCGAACTGGGCGGCGATGGCTTGGATCCACGGCACCTTGATGAGGTTGGCGATCGTGGCCGGGATGGTGATGACCGAGGCGGCGAAGATGATCGGGATGACGCCGCCCGTGTTGACGCGGAGCGGGAGATGCGTGCTCTGGCCGCCGTAGACCTTGCGGCCGACGACGCGCTTAGCGTAGGACACGGGGATGCGCCGCTGGCCGCGCTCGACGAAGACGATGAAGCCGACGACGACGACCATGAGGGCGCCGAGGAAGATCATCTTCAGCGGGTTCATGTCCCCGGTCCTCAGGCCGGTGATCATGCTCATGAGGCCGCTCGGGAAGTCGACGACGATGCCGGCGAAGATGATGAGCGAGATGCCGTTGCCGATGCCCCGCTCCGAGATCTGCTCGCCGAGCCACATGACGAAGACCGTGCCTGTCGTCAGGGTCAGGAGGGCTCAGCAGGATGAAGCCCCAGCCCGGATGGGGGACGATAGGCGCTCCGGCGGGAGTCCGCGTGCTTTGGAGGAAGAAGGCGATGCCGATGCCCTGGACGAGGCAGATGAGGATCGTGCCGTAGCGGGTGTACTGGGTGATCTTCTTCCGGCCCAGCTCGCCCTCCTTGGACAGCCGCTCGAGATAGGGCCAGACGACGGTCAGGAGCTGGAGGATGATCGACGAACTGATGTAGGGCATGATGCCCAGGGCGAAGATCGTCATCCGGGACATGTTCCCGCCCGAGAAGAGGTTGATGAAGTCAAAGAGGGACCCCTTCTGGGACTGCCAGAACTCCTGGAGGGCCGCGGAGCTCAGGCCGGGGATGGGGAGCTGCCCGCCGATCCGGTAGACCGCGAGCAATAGGAGGGTGAAGATGACCCTCTTCCGGAGCTCGGGGACGCTGAAGATGTTACGGATGCTGTCTAACATCAGACTTTCCCGATGATGACGGCCTTGCCGCCCTTGGCTTCGATCTTCTTCACGGCCGAGCCGGAGAACTCGTGGGCGTGGACAGTCTTGGCCGATGTGAGCTCGCCCCGCCCGAGGACCTTGACCCGGTCGGCTTCGCTCCGGATGAGGCCGTGCTCGGCCATCTCCTTGGGCCCGATCTCCTCCTTGCGGAGCTTGGCCAGGCGGTCCAGGTTGACGACGGCGATCTCGTCGCGGAAGATATTGGTGAAGCCGCGCTTCGGAATGCGCCGGGTCAGGGGCATCTGGCCGCCCTCGAAGCCGCGCTTGCGGGAATAACCGCTGCCCTGGAGCTGGCCCTTGCTGCCGCGGCCGGCGGTCTTGCCCCAGCCCGAGCCGGGGCCGCGCCCCACGCGCTTGCGGTCCTTCCTCGATCCTTTGGCCGGTTTCAGGTTGCTGAGGTTCATGGCTTCTCCACCGTTTCCACCTTGAGCGCGTGGACGATCTTGCGGACCATCCCCATGACCGCGGGCGTCTCCTTGAGGACCGCGCTCGACTGGGGCTTTCTCAGGCCCAGCCCCTTGGCCGTCTCCCGCTGGATCCGGGGGGTGCCGATGAGGCTGCGGACGAGGGTGACCTTGATATACCGGTCGTCCGCCGCCTTTTCGGCGGGCTGGGGCGTCTTCTTGGGCTTCTTCGTGATGGCGGTCATAGCGCACCTTTCGCCTTTCCGCGGATCCTGGCCACGTCCTCGGGATTCCGGATGCGGCGCAGCGCGTCCAGGGTCGCGTTGGCGACGCTGATGGGGTTGTTGCTGCGGATGGACTTGGTCAGGATGTCCTTGATCCCGGCGAGCTGCATGATGATGCGAACGGCACCGCCGGCGATGACGCCCGTCCCCTTGGAGGCGGGGCGGAGGACGACCAGGCCGGCGCCGTCGATGCCCTTGACGAGGTGCGGGATGGTCGTCTCGGCCAGGGGCACCCGGATCATGCTCTTGCGCGCCGCCTCGACGCCCTTGGCGATGGCCTGGGGCACTTCGCGGGCCTTGCCCTTGCCGATGCCGACCCGGCCGCGCTCGTCGCCGACGGCGACGAGGGCCGAGAAGCTCAGGTTCTTGCCGCCCTTGACGACCTTGGTGACCCGGCGGATGGAAATGACCTGGTCCTTGAGCTCCATGCCCTCTTCGTCGAGGACCCCGACTTTCCTGGTGTGTCTGCGATCGTCCACGTGTTTCTCTCCTTGTTCGTCCGCCCGATCAGAACTTGATGCCTTCCTTGCGGATGGCTTCGGCCAGGGTCTTGATGTTCCCGTGGTAGGGATGGGTGCCGCGGTCGAAGACGATCTTGTCGATCTTGGCCGCCTTGAGGCGCTGGGCCAGGAGCGCCCCGAGCTCGCCGCAGGCGTCCTTGTTCTTGGTGCTCTTGGCCTTGGCCCGGAACTCCTTCTCCAGGGTCGACGCGGTCAGGAGTACGGCGCCCTCCCGGTCGTTGATGACCTGCAGGTAGATGTAGGCGTTGCTCTTGAACACGTGGACCCGGGGCCGCTCGGGCGTCCCCAGGACGCGCTCGCGGATCCGCTTCCGCAGACGGTCGTCGCGGACCTTCCTCTCGCTTGTCTTGTCTTTAAGCACCGGTCACTCCCGCCTTTCGTTCTTTCTTGATGAGCCGCTCGCCGAGGTAGCGGACGCCCTTCTGCTTGTAGGGGTCCGGGATGCGGAGGCTCTTGATATCGTCGGCGACCTGGCCGACCTTCTGCCGGTCGATGCCCCGGACGGTGATCAGGGTGGGCTTCTCGGCGACGATCTCGATCCCCGGGGGGATGTCGTAGAGGATCGGCCGGGAATAGCCCAGGTTGATCTCGAGCTTGCCCTTGTCGATCTTGGCCTTGTAGCCGACGCCGACGATCTCGAGCTGCTTCATGTAGCCCGTGGTGACGCCGACCACGGCGTTGTGGGCCAGGGCCCGGCCGAGGCCGTGGTTGGCCTTCGACTGCTGACGATCGTCCGACCGGCTCAGGACGAGGTTCCCCTCCTCCAAGACGGCCGAAATGCCCGGCTGGAGCGGCGTCGTGAGCTTGCCCTTCTTGCCCTCGATGTCGATCCGGTCCGGATGCACCGTGACGGTCACGCCCGCCGGTATCGCGATGGGTTTCTTCCCGACTCTCGACATGGTACCCTCTCCTCCCCGCCTACCAGATGCTGCAGAGGACTTCGCCGCCCGCCCCGAGCTCCTCGCAAGCCCGGCCCGTCATGACGCCGCGGGACGTCGAGACGATGACGAGGCCCAGCCCGTCCAGGGCCTTGGGGACGGAATCGCGGGTGCAGTAGATCCGGCAGCCTGGCGTGCTGATCCGCTTGAGGCCGCTGATGACGCTCGCGTTGTCCTCGGTGTACTTGAGCGTCACGTTGAGGATCCCCTGCTTCTTGTCGTCGATGACCTTGTAGTTCCTGATGTAGCCCTCCTCCTTGAGGATCTTGACGACTTCGACCCCCAGGCGGGAGGACGGGATGTTGACTTCCCGCTTCTTGGCCTTCACGCCGTTGCGGATCCGGGTGAGCAGGTCAGATATCGAATCCATGGTTGTTCCTTTCTCCGATCTCACCAGGACGACTTGGTCACGCCCGGGATCTCGCCCTTGAGAGCGAGCTCTCGGAAACAGAGGCGGCAGAGATCGAACTTTCGGTAATAGGCCCGTGAACGCCCGCAGAGGCGGCAGCGATGCCGGACCCGGATGGCGTACTTGAGGGGACGGACCATCTTGGCCATACGCGCTTTGGTTGCCATGTCGACCTCGCTTCTCAGGATTCCCGGAACGGCATGCCCAGCCGCTTGAGGAGGGCCAGGGCCTCCTTGTCGGTCCGGGCCGTCGTGACGATGGTGATGTTCATGCCCCGGGGCCGCTCGACCTTGGTGTAGTCGATCTCGGGGAACGTGAGCTGGTCGCGCATCCCCAGGGTGTAGTTGCCGCGGCCGTCGAAGGACGTCGCCGGCACCCCGCGGAAGTCGCGGACGCGCGGCAGGACGATGTTGACGAGCCGGTCGAAGAACTCGTACATCCTCCGGTTGCGGAGGGTGACGTAGCAGGCGATCGGCTGGCCCTTTCTCAGCTTGAAGGCCGAAATGGACTTCTTGGCCCTCCCGACGCCGGGCAGCTGGCCGGTGATCTGGGCCAGCTCGGCCTTGGCCGTGTCGAGGAGCTTGATGTTCTGGATGGCGTCGCCGACCCCGACATTGACGATGATCTTCTCGAGACGGGGAACGGCCATGATATTCGTGATGCCGAGCTCCTCCTGGAGCGCGGGGACCACGTCCTTGCGGTACTTCTCGTATAAGCGACTCATGGGCGGTTCCTCACTTCTCCCTTTCGATCAC
>CAWEJF010000004.1:0-43862 GCA_963809345.1 Candidatus Aminicenantota bacterium
TTCGCATCCCAGGCGGCCATCGGGGATTCCCGGAGCGGGGCGGCCTACGCCGGGATCGATCTCTCGCGGCTGGGCCGGAGGGTGAGGGGGCGCATCCGGGTGGGTTATAAGAAGTTCGACGTGAGGGCCGTGGACGGGCCGGATTACCAGGGGGTCGTGGGCGATTCGCAGCTGTCGATACGGCTCGCCAAGCCGTTTGTCATTCGGGGATCCTACGTCAGGGATGTCCGGTTCTCACTTTGGTACAACAATCCCTACTACATCGAGAGCCGGCCGGGCGCCGGGGCGTCCGTATATGTGTTCCGCTTCCTGCGGCTCGACTACGATTACTCGATCGGGAGAAATCGTTATCCGTTGATCGGGGGCGGCGGGCCGGACGTCAAGCGGCTCGACGATTTCTCGATCCATTCTGGGGGCGTTTACTTCAGAATTCGCAAGACCGTGGCCCTCGGTTTCATCGCCAGCTGGTGGGCGCGGAACTCGAATCTGGACGCGGAAGATGACAAGAGGACCTTCTTTGGGTTAAACTTGACATACGACTTTTAGCCTTGGATAGATGATATCGCGGGGTGGGACTGAACAGTTGGAGAGGACGATGAGGAAGATTGCCATTTGCTCAATAGCCTTCGCGATCGCCGCCGCCTCGGCCATGGCCCTTGCCCAAGACGCGGCGAAACCTCAGGAGGCGAAGGAGGCATTCGCCCGGGCCTACCGCATCGGACCGGGGGACCTTCTGGAGCTCAAGGTATTCCAGGTCGAGGAGCTCAGCCAGACGGTCCGCGTATCTGAGGACGGATCGATGACCCTGCCGCTCCTCGGGCGGGTCATGGTCGAAGGGCTGACCCAGGAGGGCGTCGTCCAGAAGCTGACGGACCTGCTCCAGGCCAAGTACGTCAAGAATCCCCAGGTGACGATCTTCATCAAGGAATACAAGAACCAGCAGGTGGCCGTCATCGGAGCGGTCGAGAAGGCCGGGAGCTACGAGCTCGTCGGCCGGAAGAACCTGCTCCAGATCATCTCCATGGCCGGCGGGTTCAGCGAGACGGCCGGGAACGAGGTGTTCATCCTACGTGAGGGACAGGACGGTCAAACTTCGAGCATCTCCATCGATCTCAAGGACCTTCTGGTCAACGGTAATCAGGCCCTCAACGTCCCCATCGAGCCGAACGACGTCATCAACGTGCCTATCGACAAGGAGATCCGGGTCTTCGTCATGGGCCGGGTCACCAGGCCCGGGGCGGTCACGTCCAAGCTTTCCGAAGGGGTGACGCTCCTCCAGGCGATAGCCGACGCGGGAGGGCTGGCCGAAGGCGCCAAGGAGAGCAAGATCACGATCACGCGGAAGGACAAGGCCGGGAAAGAGCAGAAGATCCGAGGTCAACCTGAAGGATATCCTCAAGGGCCGGAAGAAAGACATCAAGCTGCAGGAAGGCGATGTCGTGTTCGTTCCGGAGAGCTTTTGGTAGGGAGCATCGATGAAGAACGGGAATGAGATTCAGCTAGCCGATTACGAGGTCGCGGAAGCGCAGGAGATCAATCTCCGCGATTACTGGGAGCGCCTCCTCCGGCGCAAGGGGACTGTGCTCTCGGTCGCGCTCGGCGTCTTCATCTTGGGTACTTTTTGGACCTTTATCCAGAAGCCCGTCTATACCGCCAAATCCCAGCTCCTCATCGAGAAGGAGCCGAACATCCTCTCGTTCGACCAGGTCCTCCAGATCGAGGCGATGCGGGACGATTTTTACCAGACGCAATATAAGCTCCTGAGCGGTCGCGGCCTGGCCGACACCGTCATCGAGCGGCTCAAGCTCTACGAAAATCCCGAGTTCGTGGGAAATTCCGAGAAGCGGAAAAAGCCCATCGACCCGACGGATCATGTCTTCCGAGAGGGACTCATCGATACGTTCCTGGAGCGGCTTTCCGTCCGGCCAGTGCGGCTGACGCGGTTGGTGGACGTTTCTTTCGATGCCCGTGACCCCAAGCTCGCCGCCGACTGCGTCAACGACTTGGCCGCGGCCTTCATCGATCTCAACATCAACATGAAATACGCCGCGACCGAGCAGGCGACGACGTTCCTATCGGAGCAGATCAAGGGGCTTCAGAGCGATATTGAAGCCAAGGAGAGGCAGCTCCAGGGCTTCGAGGCGGAGGCCAACATCGTGGCCCTCAGCGACAACGAGACGACGGTCATCGACCGCCTGAGCCAGCTCAACAAGGCCCTGACCGAGGCCCAGATCGAGCGGTCGCAGAAGGAAGCGACCTGGAACGGCCTGAAGAACGTCAGCCCCGACTACGTGCCCGAGGCCATCAGCAACCCCCTCATCCAGAGGTTGAGAGAGGATTACGTCCGGCTCAAGCGGGAGACGCAGAAGATGGAGGAGCGCTTCCAGCCGGATTACCCCGAGCTCCAGCGGATGCAAGTCGAATTGGAATCGGCCCGCAAGTCGCTCGCGGACGAGACCCAGAACCTGGTCAAGGGGGCCTATTCGGAATTCCAGACGGCCCTCAACACGGAGCGCTCGCTCGAAGCCGAATTCAACGAGCAGAAGGGCGCCGCTTTCACGATGAACTCGAGCGCCGTCCTCTACAACGGTCTCAAGGTCGAGATCCAGAACAAGAAGACGCTCCTCGATTCGCTATTGAGGAGGGAGAGCGAGACCGGCGTCGAAGCGCGCCTCAAGGGGCTGCGGACGTCGAATATCCGCGTCGTCGACAGGGCCCGCGTGCCCGTGCGGCCGTCGAGCCCGAACAAGAAGCGGAACCTCATCCTAGCTCTCCTTCTGGGGCTCAGTGGGGGAGTGGGGCTGGCGTTTCTCTTTGATTTCCTCGACAACAGCGTCAAGACGAGCGAGGATGTCGAGCGCTACGCCGGCTTGCCGACGCTTGGGGTCGTTCCCAAATTCAGCTTGGAGGGGGCAAACAAGGCTTACTCCTACACGCGGAGACTGAAAGGAAAGAAGGAACCGCCACAGCTCGAAGCCGGGACGGCCGTCCCCATGGCCGCCTCGCCGGACGCCGGGAGCGCCGCGCCGTTCGTCGCGGCGGTCGAGAAGTCCGAACGCCCCGGGACGATCGAGCTGGTGCCGCATTTCTTCCCGAACTCGCGGCTGGCCGAAAGCTACCGCTCGATCCGCACGGCGCTCCTCCTGTCCTCGGCCGACAATCCGGTCAAGACGATCGCTGTGACCTCGGCCATGCCGGGGGAGGGGAAGACCGTCTCGGCGGCGAATCTCGCCGTCACCTTGGCCCAGTCGGGAAAGACCGTGCTCGTCGTCGACGCCGACCTGAGGCGGCCGCGCCAGCACCGGATCTTCGGGGTCAAGAACACCTTCGGGCTGACGACGTATCTGACCGATTCCGTGCCGGTCAAGGACGTCGTCAAATCGACGGAGATCCCCAATCTCTTTCTGGTCAACGCCGGGCCCGTCCCGCCCAATCCGGCCGAGCTCCTGGGCTCGGACAAGATGTCCCGCTTCATCCGGATGATGAGCGAAGAGTCGGATTTTGTCCTCTTCGACCTGCCGCCCATGCTCGAGATCAGCGACGCGCTTGTCCTCGGGGCCAAGGTCGACGGCATGGTCCTCGTCGTCCACGGCGACAAGACCTCGCGAGAGGCGCTGAGAAAGGCCCGGGAGAGGCTGGATCTCCTTAAGGTGCGGACGCTCGGCGTCATCATCAACAACGTCACCTTGCCGCACCATGGGGCGTATTATTACAAAGACTACTATCACAGGTACCATTCGACATAAGAAGAGAAGAGCAAGAAGGGGTCAGACCTACGCGATTACACATGTCGGGCCGGGAAGAAGTAGCGGATGCTCATGTGTAATCGCGTACGCCAGACCCCTCAGACAAGATGATCGACCTTCACACGCACATTCTCTGGGATTGGGACGACGGACCGGACGATCTCTACCAGACCCGGGCGATGTGCCGCATCGCCGAGAAGGACGGGACGAAGACGATCTGCCTGACCCCCCATATGTTCCGGATGACCCGCCACAACAACGACCTGGGGGTCCTGCGGCAGAGGATGATCGAGTTCGACGAGGTCGTGCGAGAGGCGGGGATCGGCCTCGAGTTCCACTGGGGGGCGGAGGTCTTCGTCCACGCCGAGGTCGCCCGGGCGATCGAGAAATACCGGTTCACGGTCGATCAGACGAGCTATGTCTTCCTGGAGTTCGCGTCCGAGGGCGTACCGGTCGGCGCGGCCAACATGCTGGCCCAGCTCATGAGCAAGGGCTTCGTGCCCATCATCAGCCACCCGGAGAGGAACCGGGGATTCGCCGCCCGCCCCGAGCTCCTGTTCGAGTTCGTTTCCATGGGTTGCGCCGCCCAGGTGACGGGGGCGAGCCTGACGGGAGAGCTGGGCAAGGACGCCCGGACCGCGGCCGGCCTGTTCATGGTCAATAACCTCGTTCACATCATCGCCAGCGACGCGCACGGGGCCATCGGGCGGCCCCCCGGGCTCAGCCGGGCCGTCGAGGCGGCGGCCAAGATCGTCGGGGAGAGCAAGGCCCGGGCCATGGTCACCGAGGTGCCGAGGGCCATCCTCGACAATAAGGCTCTGCCGGACTGGGGCGAGCCGGAAAACCCCCTCAGGCGCAAGACGTGGACCCAGCGGCTGCTCGGGATGCCGCGCCGGTCGTCGAGGGCCGAGGCGGGGGAGGGGGCGCCAGGGGGAAAACAGGGACGGCGGTCCGGCTCAGGGCGGACGACCCTCCTCAAAGTCAAATAGGTATTGACTTAAACGGTCCCGGGGGCTATATATGATTCAAAGGAGCTACTGATGTTTGGAATAAGTGCCTTTAGGTCCAGAATGCTGGCGGGGGTTCTGGTGACGGCCTTACTCCTCCTGACGGTCCCGGTGCCGGGCGTAGCTCAAACGCAGCCGGCGTCCATCGGGCGCCAGGGGATACTCCAGGGGACGGTCTACTCCGAAGGCCAGAGGTCGCGCGTTGCCAACGCCATCGTCAAGATCAGGAACCTCAACACCCAGAAGGAATACTCGAGCCAGCCGACCGATGCCAAGGGCGGCTACAAGATCCTGATGATCGAGGAGGGCTGGTACACCCTGGGGGTTACGACGGCCGCCGGGGACTTTAACCTCAACTACGGTGTCTATATCAAGGCCGGCGAGACCGCCAAGCTGTCCGTCGAGATGATGCCCGGCGGCATGCTCGAGGGTAAGGGTGCGGGCGGTGGCAGCGGCAAGAAGAGCTTCTTCGCGACGCCGGGCGGGATCCTGGTCATCGTGGCCGCGGCTGGCGGCGTCGGCTTCGGCATCTACGAATTGACAAAAAAAGACACCGAAGCGTCTCCCATCCGCTGACTTTGCCCCGGGGCCTCCAGGCGGGGGATCCTGCGGGTGGCAAGAATTGTCTTGACATAACCCGTTGATTATCCTATTAATATGCCAGAACCTTGGTGGGGAGGAGCCTACATGAAAAAGACCCTGGCCGTTTTTCTTGTCGGCGCGCTCATCCTCCTGACCGTCCCCGTGGCCCAGATCGCCGCGGCCCCGAAGGGAAACGGAGCGCTGGCCGGCCATATCTATGGCGACGACATGAGGACCCCTGTCCGCAATGCCGTCGTCAAGCTCCGGAACTTGACCACGCAGAAGGAATACGAGAGCGAACCGACCGATCCCGAGGGGATGTACCGGATCCCGGGGATCGAGGAGGGGCGCTATGTGATGGGCGTCCTCGGCCCGAGCGGCGCCTATAATTTCCATTACAGTATTTTGATCAAGGCGGACGCCCTGGCCAAGCTGTCGCTGGCCATGAAGCCGGGTGGTGAGCCCGTGATGCTCCAGCAGGGGACCAGCGACTATGGCAAGAAGGCGACGATCATCGATTTCTTCAAGTCGCCGGCGGGCATCCTGACGATCATCGCGGCCGTCGAGGTGACGCTCTTCGCCATCGTCCTCAGCGAGGGCGAAGCGTCGCCGATCATCGACTGAGTCTGGGATGAGGGGCGGCCCGGACGGGCCGCCAGGGCAAATAACGCGAGGCGGGGCGCGATTCAGAGAGCGTGAGGCTCCGAAGAGAGGGGAGTTCCTGATGAAGATCCATTCGCTTGGTAGGTCCCGGTTTGTCGTTTACGGGGTGCTGGCGGCTTTTGTGGCTTTCATGATGCCTGTTGGACTGGTCGCGAGCCCTGCTCCCGCTGCCGACAACGGCTCGCTCGCCGGGTTCGTCTATGCGAAGGACGTGAAGACCCCCGTCGCGGGAGCGGTCGTCAAGCTCCGCAACCAGGGCAGCATGAAAGAGATAGCGAGCGTGCCGACGGACGCGAACGGCATGTACTCTATCCCGGCTATCCCTGAGGGCCGCTATCTTGTCGGCGTGACCTCGGCGCAGGCCGATTTCAACTTCGATTACGCCCTCTACGTGAAGGCCGGGGAGCTGGGCAAGCTCTCGGTGGCCCTCGCCCCAGGCGCGGCCGGGCAGGAGACTGCGCAAGAACCGGCGCCCGCGAAGAAAAAGGGCTTTTTCAGCTCGGTCGCTGGGCGCGTGCTTGTCGTCTCCGCGATCGGTGTCGGACTGTACTTCCTGATCGTGGACAACGAATCCTCCCCGATCCGGTAAGCCCGCCAGCAAGATCAAGAGAGGGTCAAACCTACGCGATGCCAGTTTTGGCATCGCGTAGGTTTGACCCTCTCTTTTTTATTTCATATGATACCGCCGGGGACATGAAGTGATCGACCGCATCGTCTTTTGGGGACTCTGCGCGGTCCTCGTCTTCGTCCCCCTGCCCATCGGCGCGGTCGAAGAGTGGTCCATCTTCGCTTTCGAAGCGGCCACGATCGGCCTCTTTCTCCTCTACATGGGGGGGCGCCTCTTTGGCCGGCAAAGCGCCTGGCGACGGAGAGCCGATCCCGATGAAGAGGACGCGGACCTTTCAGGGCGCCTGCCCGGGTTCTTCAAAGCGCTGATCGGGACCTTCCTGGGCCTATCCCTCCTCCAGATCGTTCCCCTTCCGGCCGGCATCGTCAGCGTTCTCTCGCCGCGGGCTTACGCCATATATGCCGGGCTTGTGCGCGACGCCGTCATCGCGCCGTCATCGTGGCTGACCCTGTCGCTTTCCCGCGAGCGCGACCGTCGCCGAGCTCGTTCTCATCCTCTGCTACGGCCTTTTCGGCTATCTCGTCCTGCGCACGGTCCGCTCCCGCGGCCGGGCGGAGGCCCTCGTCATCGTCATCCTGGCCTCGGCCCTCTTCCAGTCCTTTTACGGCATGGCCGAGACGTTCAGCGGCCACGAGATGATCCTCGGCCGCCCGAAACGCTACAACCTGGGCTCGGTCACGGGCACGTACGTCAACCGTAACCATTTCGCGGGTTTCCTGGAGATGGCCTTCCCGCTCAGCCTGGGCTATCTCCTGGTCAAGGCGCGCTATTTCGCCATGGAGAAGGGGCTGTCGCTCAGGCGCAGGATCCTGTGGTTCGGCCAGGAGAGCCTTCAGTGGACGCTCCTTCTTGGCCTCGTTCCTGTCTTCATCGGCGTCGGGATCATCTTCTCCAAGTCGCGGTCGGGCATCATGGTCCTGGCCGTCACCGCCGTTCTGGCCGCCGTGGCGGCCGCATCGTGGCGGGAGTTCTCGGACGAGGACGGGGAGGGGAGGGGTCTCGGGGACGAAAGCCGGCGCCGCTTCGGGCGGATGGTGCGCCTTGTCGTCATGGTCGTCCTGGCCGCTGCCGTCTGGATCGGCATCGGGCCGATCATCCGGCGATTTTCGGAGGTGGACATCACCGCCGAGAGCCGCAGGACCTTCTACGCCAACACCCTCAAGATGATCGGCGATTTTCCCTGGAGCGGGACAGGCAAAGGGACCTACGTCAACGCCTATGCCATGTACGAGAAGGTCGACGACCGGCTGAGGCTGTCCTTCGCCCACAACGACTACCTCGAGTTCACCTCCGAGAACGGGATCGTCGGTGGCGGGGCCCTCATCCTGGCCGGGATCGGGCTCGTCGTCTGGCTCGTCGTCAGATGGCGGAGGCGGCGGAGCTCGTTCGCCAAGGGCATCGGCCTGGGCGCGATACTCGGCGTCACGGCCATCCTCCTTCACGCTTTCACCGATTTCAACCTGCAGATCACGGCCAACGCGGTCTATTTCACGACGCTGGCGATGCTCGGGGTGGCGGTCCTCACGAATCACGCATCAAGCCGCCGGAGGGGTGCGAGTTTTGTTGAGGGACCATCGGAAGCCCCGTCGAGCGGTGCTGCTAACGGCCCAGGGCTGAAACCCGAGCGAAGGGCGAAAAAGGGCCCCCTCTTCTGGCATCTCCTGGCCGTGGCGCTGGCCATCGTCATCTTCATCCCGGCCGTCCGCGATTTTCTGGGCTTCCAGCAATTGGCCGGTTACCGGCGGGCCCGAGCCGAGGCCCGCAGCGTCGAGAGCGCGTTCCCGGTCCTCGAGGCGCGCCTCGAGAAGGCCACCGCCACGTCGCCGCGGGCTATCTTCCAGGTCGAGCTGGCCCGCCTCTACATGGAGATGGCCCGCGTGGCCAACGAATCCGGCCGCGACGAGGACCGCGACACGTTCTGCGACAAGGCCGTCTCTCGCTACGGCCAGGCCATCGCCGCGAATCCCATCGACGCCGGCACCCATTACGAGATGGGGTCGGCTTACCTCCTCTACAATTTCCCCCTCATGACCTACCAGGACCGGGCCAAGGCCTATTTCCGTCAGGCCCTCATTTTCAAGCCGGCCGACGAGGCGATCAACCTCAACGTCATGTTCCTCTATCTGACCTGGTGGCCGGAGCTCGAAGACGCCGACAAGAGCTACGCCGCGAAGGTTTATCGGGGCATGCTCGTCCGCGACCCCGCCTTCCCGGCCAAGCTCGAAGGCCGCTGGATCCAGAGCTACGGGACGCCCGACGCCCTGCGCGCGATCCTGGCCGACCTGCCCCACACTCAGTAGCTTTGCATGAAAAAAGAGAAGAAGATCCAAAAGAACCTGACCTTGATATATTGGAAAGGCAAGACGTACTGGCTTGGCAAGCTGGTCGAGAATCCTGAGATCATGTCGCAGGGCCGAACGCTCAAAGAGCTCGTTGAGAACGTCAAGGATGCCTACTATCAGATGACCCTGACATCTACTTGAATCCTATCAATGGGAAGAAACAGCCAGTTCCCCGGCACGGAGATATCGAAGAGGCCTTGGCCAGGCATATCAAGAAATACCTGGGCCTACTTGGCTGAGCGGGCAGGCTTACGTTCAGGCCAAGGCGCTCCGGGGGCTGGAAACCAGGGATTCATCGCTTCACCGGCTTGAGCAGCAGGTCCTGGAAATCGTAGCTGAAATCCGTATTCGGCGAGAAGGCCTTCATCCGGGCTTCGGCGATCGTGCCGTCGGGGTTGAGGACGAAGGTGACATAAGCGTCGGCCCGGAGCTCGCGGTCGCGCCAGCGGACGACGAACGTCTCCCGGCTCCAGTGCTCCAAATCGCCGGCCATGCCCGGCGTCCTGGCAAAGCTCATGACGAGCTTGGCCGTCTCGCCGGTCCCCTCGGCTGCGATGACGATCGGCCCGTACCAGGCGTCCTCGTAAGTTCCAGCATAATCCACGAGCGCGAGCGACGGCTTGGCCGAAGCGTCCCTCTTCGCCTCCGCCGCCTTCAGCGCGTCGGCTGTTCGCCCCTTCGCCCTCTCCCGCACCTTGAGGTAGGCGGCCGCCCAGTCCGTCGCGGGGGCTCCCATGGCCTGGTCGAGCACGGCATAGACGACGGAATTGTAGGCTTCGTCCGATTCTTGGTTGGTCAGGACGGTGATGCCCAGTTCGAGTTCGGGGACCATGACCACTTTCGAGACGTAACCTGAAAGACCGCCGGTGTGGCTGACGAGCTTGCGGCCGCGGTAATCGTTGACCCTGAAACCAAGGGCATAGCCGCTGAAGTTCATACGCTGCGCGGCGAGCTCGGGCTGGGGGTCGCCGATGGGGATGGGCGTCACGAGCGTGGTCAGCTGCCGCTCCGTCCTCTCGCTGAAGAGCTTTCCGCCGTCCGGGAGCTTGCCTTCGCCGAGGTGGACGAGCATCCACCTGGCCATGTCGTCGGCGCACGACAGGATGCCGCCGGCGGGGTTCATGTGGTCGTTTTCGTCGATACCGCCGGGCGTCGGGCCTTTCTCCAGCGCGGCATGCGGGATGGCCACGTTGCGCCCGGCGATTGCCGCCGAATGGCGCGGCCGGCTCGAGGTCATGCCGACCTTCTTCAGGATGCGCTCGGTGATGAAGTCCTCCCAGGGCATGCCGCTCACGGCCTCGATGACCTCGCCGGCGGCGATGTAGAGCATGTTGTCGTAGGCGTAGGCGCTGCGGAAGCTCGTCGCCGGCCGGACGAAGCGGAGGCGGCTCACGATCTCACCCCGCGTGTAGGTTGTCTCCGGCCAGAGCAGGAGATCGCCCGCGCCCAAGCCAAGGCCGCTCCGATGGACGAGAAGATCGCGGACGGTCATCTCGCGGGTGACGTAGGGGTCCCACATCTGGAACCAGGGGAGATATCGCGTGACCTGACCGTCCCATTCGATCTTGCCCTCCTCGACGAGAAGGCCCAGGGCCGTGGCCGTGAATGCCTTGGTGTTCGAGGCGATGCCGAAGAGCGTCCGGGCGTCGACGGGCGCCATCTCGCCGAGCTTGCGCACGCCGTACCCCTTGGCCAGGACGACCTGGCCGTCCTTGACCACGGCGACGGCCATCCCGGGCACCTCGAAGGTCTTCATGGCCCGGGCGACGACGGCATCGAAATCGGGCGGTAGGACCGCGGAGGCGGAAGACGGGGAGGGGCTTCCGGGCCATAGCGTGCCGGCGGCGGCAACGAAGAGCAGTGCGATTAGGAGGGGGAATCCGGCCCTTTGAGAGATCGGACCGGTCTTAACGGCGTTTATGAGGCGGTGTTTCATGGGAGGATGGTAATTCCCCGCCCGAGCGCTTGTCAACCGCACGTTCTTAGGGCTAAGATAAGCCCATGAAGAAGGTCATCACCTACGGCACGTTCGATCTGATCCACCACGGGCACATCAATATCCTGCGCCGGGCCAAAGAGATGGGCGAATACCTCATCGTGGCCCTGTCGACCGACGAGTTCACCGCCGGCAAAGGCAAGCAGACCTACTATAACTACGAGGAGCGCAAGCAGATCCTCGAGGCCATCAAGTACGTCGACGAGGTCATCCCGGAGACATGCTGGGAGCAGAAGACCAACGACGTCCTCAAGCACCACGTCTCGGTCTTCGTCATCGGCGACGATTGGACTGGCAAGTTCGACTTCCTCAAGCCCTACTGCGAGGTCGTCTACCTGCCCCGCACCGAGGGCATCTCGACGACCCAGATCAAGAACGACCTGGCCGGCGGCGTCCAGGGCAACGGGAGCAAAACCAAATAAAGAAGGGGTCAAACCTACGCGATGCCAGTTTTAGCATCGCGTAGGTTTGACCCCTTCTTGATTTACTTGATCGTTATGAGCGCGCCGGCCGAATAGGCCGCGAACTCGGGGGCGTACATCGATTGAAGCGTCGCCGGCGCGGCCTTGAAGGTCCCCGCCATGGCGCACCGGATCCGGTGCTTGAGCGTGTACTCGCCCTCGGGCAGCCACTCCATGAAGAAGTTCGTGCCGCTGTCCCGGATCTCCTCATAGCGCCCCAGCCCCAGGTCCCACTTGTAGCCCGACGAGAGCGTCACCGGCTCGCACCCCGACGGCCGCGGGTCTCTCAAGTGGACGTACTCGGCCTGGTGCCTGGCCCGGATCGACAGCTGCACCTCGATCTCGTCGCCCACGGCGAGCGGCGCGCCCTCCGCGAGCGGCCTCAGCACGACCTCCTCGCCTTTCTTCTCCCGTTTGAAATAGGTCCTTTCGACCGCGAAGAGATCGCCCTCGCCCTTCTCCGGCATCTTCTCCGTGCTGAAATGCCAGGTCGCGCTGGCGAAGGCCAGGCTCTTGCCGCCCTTCGTCGCCTTGACCGTGGCGCACTCCGGCCCGAGCTTGTCGCCGGGGATGACGAGCTGGTTCTTCTTGCCCGTGTATTTGTCCGGCTCGAAGGTGAAGGTCGTCTTCGTGCCGCACGCCTCGGCCGTGACCGTCTCGCGGACGCCAAGCGCGCCTGTCTTCTTCAGGAACCAGGCCACCGAGTAGATGACCTCCGACGTCGCCCGCGTCGACTTCCAGTGATTGAGCTTCTTGTTGAGGAAGATCCACTGGACGAGCCCCTCGCTCCGCGCGTCGGCCGGCTTGAGCTCCATGAGCGTCCGCAGGGCGAAGGCGTGCGTTTCGATCGCGTCGTTGTACCAGAGCCAGCCGCGGTCCTCCGGGGCCCAGCTCGTGCCGCCGTCGACGGTCGTCTTGGCGCTGTCCATGACGCTGTCCCACACAAGACCGGCGTCCTTCACCCGCTCCGCCCGCTTGAGCGTAAGCGACAGATATCCCTTGAGATAGGGGGAGTGTTCCTTCCAGTGCTTGAAGGAGAAGTCGAGCATCTTCTTCCGCTCGGCGTCCGTGAAGACGCCGCCCGTCCAGGACGCGTCGGGGAAATTGCTGATCGTGTAGTTGAGGAAGGTCACGAACTCCCAGCCCGTGTCGTGGGCCATGAGCAGGGACACGATCTCGTCGATGTAATGCCGATGGAGATAATCGAACGCCCTGACCATCGCGTTCTTGGGCACCTCGACGCCGAACTCGACCGCCTTGGAGAAGCCGTGGACGATGTAGAGCGTCATATAGGGCGACGGCGGCCCGCCCGGCCACCACGGGAATGCCCCGAGCGATGTCTGGGCCTTGAGGAGCTTGGCCAACGACGTCTCCCTCTGGGCCTTAGCCACGCGCGGATCGAGCACCTTCTCGATGCCCAAGCCCGCGTCCTTGCCGCCTTGTGCCGTTTGGAGCCACGGCGTCTCCTCGAGGGCCATCTTCCGGTTCGGATCGGCGGCGTCGAACGTCTCGTAGACCGTCTCCCGCTTGCTCAGCTCTTTGGCCATGAGCGCGACCTGCGGGTATTTATCGTAGAGGCTCGTCAGGATGCCGGTCGACAGGAACCGGTTGAGCGTCTGCTCCGTGCACTCGTAGGGATAGTTGACGAGGTAGGGCAGGGCTTCGAGGAGCCCGTAGAAAAGCTGCGCGTCGACCGTGACGACGAGCTGCTCGTTGATGCGGGTCGGGTCGTCGGTTTTGGCCATATCGTCGAAGCGGAGCTCGCGGGTCTTGCCTTCCTTGAGCGTCACGAATCGCGATTGGACGAGATGCATCCGCCCCGGAAGGACCGGGAGCGGCCTCAATTCGCCGTCTGAAAGCGTCCCGCTCTTGGCCACGACCTTGAAAGCGACGGTCCCCACTCGCGCCGGCGCGGCCAGCGGGAAGACGACCGGTGCGCCGCCCCCCGCCTCGACCTTGAACGCCCGGGCCGGCACCGTCGCCGGCAGGCCGAACGCCGGGGCCAGGTTCTCCCCGGTCATGGGATCGGTGATCTCGAGCGTCACCTCGCCGGAGAGCGCCGCGGCGCCCGCGTTGTTGACCATGACCCGCAGGTCGGCCGTGTCGCCTTCCCGGAAGAAGCGCGGCAGGTACGGCCGGACCATGAGGTCCTTGACGCTCTTCGTCTCCGCCTCGAGCGTCCCGCCTTCGAGTTCCCGCGTCACGCCGTGGACGAAGACCCGCCAGCTCGTGACCGAATCGGGCACGGTGAACTCGATCGTCGCCGTGCCGTCCGCCCCGGTCAGCAGGTGCGGCTGCCAGAAGGCCGTTTCGGCGAAATTCGACCGCAGCTCGGCTCCCGCCTGACCCGCGGCCGCCGCCTCATCTTTCCCTTTCGCCTCCTCCGGCCTCGCCGATTTATCCAGCGAGGCCTGCCGGGCCATCGCGGGCACCGGCGCCTGCGCTTCGGCCACGACCCCGCCGAGAACGCCGCCGACGACTCCGCCCAAGACGCGGCCCTCGCCGCGCCGCCCCGGGCCGCCGATGCCGTACCCGCCGAGCGAGGCGAGATCGTCCGGCTCGAAGGTCGGGTAGCCCGGGATATCGCGCCAATTCTGATCGTCGGAGAACATCATCGAGGCCTCACCGAGTCCGGCCTGCCACCAGAGAGTTCCCGTCCGATTGGGATAAAGCCCCGACAATCGGGGCGGATTGTGCGGGGCGAAGAGGTCGAGGCTGCGGTCGTACATGTAGGCCAGGAGCTCGGCCGCGCCCTTTTCGGCCGCCGTCCCCTTCGGCGTCTTGACCGTGACGCGCCAGGTCTCGCGGCCGCCGGGCGTGAGCTTGTCGCGGAACGTCGCGAACGAGATCCCCAGCACCTTATTGTCCCAGGGCACGAAGACCGAATCGTCCTGGCTCATGAACTGATGGTCGCGGACGGCCGTGACCCGGGCCCCGAAGCCGCCTCTCAAGTCCTCGCCGACCGGGACTTCTATGACGCCGCCGTCCTTGCCGGCCTCGATCCAGCGGCGCTCCCAGAGCTCGCCGCCGCGGAACGTTTCGAAGAGCATGGGCTGGCCGGTCCAGCCGCCCTCGACGAGGAACCTGGCCGTGCCGCCGACCGCGACGGCCGTCTTCTCGGCCTTCAGGACGAGCGGCAGCTTGAACGCGGCTTTGGCCTTGCCGGCGACGAGGAAGCTCAGGCTGTCCTTGCAGACCGCCCCGAAGTCGTCCTTCGTCTCGTAGAGCAGGCGATAAGCCCCCGCGGCGAGGGCCAGTACTTCGACCTTGGCCATACCCTTGGCGTCGTGCTCAGCCGTACCCCGGGCCGCCTCAACGCCGTCCTTCCAGAGGCTGAGGATCGTGTCCGGCGCCATAGCGCCCTCCCATCGCGGCCTCATCCGGTCGCCCGGAGTCGGCGGATAGGCCGGGTCTTCCGTCCCCGGCGCGGCCGGCAGGGGCTGGTCGGCGGGAAGGAGCGTTCTTTCGGGCTCGACGAGCCGGACCACGCGCCACATGCCTTTGCCGGCCTTCGGCGTGCCGTCGAGGTCCGTCCGCGTGATCGTGAATGCGCCCTTCGTATCGGCGCGGTTGAAGGCGCTCGCCCCGTCGACCCGGGCTTCCACATTGACGAAGCCAAGCCGGAACGAGCGCGTGGCCGAGCGTGTCTCGCCGCCCTCGTCCGTGACGTCAACGGAGAGCGTGTAGCGGTAGGACAAGCCGGATCCGGCCCCGGCTCTCTTCTCTTCGGCGCGCGGCGTGAAGGCGACGTCGATCGTGCCGTCATCCCCGATCTTGGCCCGGCCGCCGGCGACGGTCTGGCTGCGGCTGCCGCCCGTCTCCCACCACCACCAGCGCGGATAGACCGGCTCGCGCCTGACCTGCCAGACGGCCTCGCCGCCCGTGACAGGGAGCCCGAAATAGTAGCGGGCCTCGCCCTTGAGCGCGGCGGGCTTGTTGAGCCGCAGCGGCTTCTCCGGGTCTTTGATCGAGACCTCGAACGTCGGCCGCTTGTATTCCTCGACGCTGATCGATATGGAACCGCCGGGAGAGGCGCGGAGACTCCAGTCGCCGAGCGGCCGGCCCGTCGCCGGAATGACGAATTCGCCGCTCGCCGTGCCGAAAGCGTTAGTCGAGACGGAGGCCTGGGCGACGCGCTGGCTGTTGATGTCCTCGAGCCAGACGGAGACGGCCGTTGCCGCGGCGGGGCTGATCCGGCCCAGGTCGGGCCGCCCCTTGTAGGCCAGGACCTTCCAGAAGAGCTTCTGTCCCGGCCGGTAGATCGAGCGGTCGGTATAGAGGAGGGCGTTCCGCGTTTCCTTCGGCTCGGCGCTCCCCTGCAGGTAGAGATAGTCGGCATTGAAGGCGATATCCCGGCCCTTTTTGGCCACGAGGAAATAGGAGCCGCTCCGGGAGCTCGGCGCGAACCAGACACGGCCGTCCGCGTCCGTCAGCTTCGATTCGATCTTGGAGTGTCCTTTCCTCCAGTCGAAGGCATAGAGGTCGACCGTCACTTCGGGGAGAGGACGGCCCGTGGCGCCGGAGAGGGCCAGGACCTCTTCGCCGCCGCGGACGTCGGCCCGGACCGTGCCGCCGCCGGGGCGTTTGACGAGGACGAGGTCGCCGACGATGACGCTCAGCCCGATCGTCTTGTTTTTGGTCTCCGTGAAATCCTCGCGGGCCGAGGCGGCGACGAGATAAAGACCCGGGGCGAGCGTTTCGGGCAGGTTCGCGTAGGTGCGGTGTTCGCGGAAATCCGCGGTCTTGGCCAGGTCGGCCTTCCAGGCCGCGTCGGGCCGCCGGGCCTCGACGAGCTTCTGGGCCTCGCGTCCCTGCGGGAAGATGGAATAGTCCTTCGACGACTTGATGAGGGCCTCGAGGTCGAGGGCGTAGGCGCGGAGGTAGACGCGGTCGAGGTTCCGGTGGGTGACGCGCACGGAGCGGCGCCCGGCCGCGTCGAGCCGCATCGCTTCGACCGAATAATCGGGGGCCTCGATCGACTTGACGATGGCCAGGCAACGCTGGCCGCCCGGCGATTTGGGGAATCGCTCGACGCCTTCGAGGGCGATCTTGCGGGCCCGGACGAGCGCGTCGGGCGTGTCCTCCATCCGCGTGTATTCGGCCAGGAGGGCCTGGCCCGTCGCCCACCAGGAGTCCTTGCGGTTGGAGGCCAGGAAGCCGGTGAGATGCTTGCGGATGAGGGCCCGGTTGTCCTCGCTGTCGAAGGCTTCATAGAGCGCCTGGACAAGCTCGAACCGGGCCTCGAGCGCGGCCGCGGGCCGGTCCGCCCGCCGGCTCCAGGATTCGTGCTCGCCGAGAAGGGCGGCGGCTTTCTCGACGGGATGGCTCGCGGCGGATTCGAGGATCCGGGCCGCGTCGGCGGCGCCGGTCTTTCCGGCCTTCGAAAGGATGTCCGGGAGGTCGAGGAGCCAGGTCTCGTTCGACTGACGCGGCGTCCAGAAGGTCGTGTCGGAGAGAAGTCGCGCCATGAGGTAGACGAGGCCGTCGCGCAGGGTGTCGCGCACATCGGCCGGATAGTCGCCCGGGCTCCAGAAGTCGGGGAATTCGCGGGCCTTGTGGCCGGCCAGGCGGTCGCGGTCGCGCCAGACGCGCATAAGCGCTTGCCAGGCTTCGTCGAAGATCTGGTCCCGCGTCCAGGACTTGAGATCTATCGGGCCCTTGGCTTCGACCCGATCGCGGCGGTTGATCTCCCAGGAATAGGCCTGGTAGTACGTGACGAGCGAGTTGGCGAAGAAGAGGTCGAGCATGTCGCGCTCGAGAGGGGAGTCCGGCCACGGCTCGTCCTTGAAGAACCGGACCGCGGTCTCGTAGCCGTGAAGGGACGTCCGCAGCTGGCCCTCCCGGATGAGCGTCCAGGTCCAGAGCGTCGTGTCGCCGCTCTTGCGGGCGTCCTCTCGGATGCGGGCGCACTCGGCCGCGGCGGCCTCGAATTTCTGTTCTGTGATGAGCTTGTCGACGGCCTCGCGCGCGGCCTTGCCGGGAACTTGGCCTGACTTGACCATGGGGGCCTCCTGTCGTGCCAAATCCGCGCCGGCGGGGCCCGCGGCTCCGGTATCGCTGGCGACGAGTCCCGCGTTAGCAGGGCAAGTGCGGTCTGAAACGACGGCGAAGAGCCCGACGGCCAGCACGGCGGCCAGGACCGCGATCACCAGGAACTTGTTTCTCATCTCGGGGGTTTGCTCGTCCATGGGTCCCTCCCTGCGTTACATCCGTCACCGATGATACATACCCGAAGCGGAAATAATCCCCCGCACCGGCATTCCCCTAAATCATATGGCAGGACGCTGTTCAAGTAAACACCGCGGGTTGACCCTTTCGCGGGGCCTGGCATAGAATGAGCGCGAACGTCCGAGGAGGGCACATGAAAAGCACCATTATCCTTAAAGCCGGGCTGGCCGTCCTGACCATGGCCGTTTTCGCGGCGGCCGCGGCCCAGAGCGAGAAGAAGTTCGACGGCCTGGGCCTGGGGCTCGGCAACCTGTCACGCCTGTCCAAGGCCCAGACGCGGTCCATCAGCCCGGAGAACTTCACCGGCGAGAAGGGCCAGGCCGGCATGTCGACCGACGGCCCGGCCATGAACGCGGCGCGCGACCTCGGCCAGGGCTGGAAGGTCTCTCCCTTCGTCCGCGTTCCGGCCGGGGAGACGTTCGTCATGGCCGATATCAAGGGCGAGGGGGCGATCCAGCAGATCTGGCTGACGCCGGCCGGGAACTGGCGCTTCGCCATCCTGCGCTTCTACTGGGACGGCGAGACGGAGCCCTCGATCGAATGCCCGGTGGGCGATTTCTTCGCCTGCGGCTGGGGCCAGTACGCCCAGGTCTCCTCGCTGCCGGTGTGCGTCAATCCCGGGAGCGCCTTCAACTGCTACTGGGAGATGCCCTTCCGCAAGGGCTTCAAGATCACGATCGAGAACATCGGCGCCAAGCCGCGCCCCGGCGAAGCGCCCACCACCAACCAGTTCACCGTCTATTACCAGATCAACTACACGCTGACCGACGTCCCGGACGACGCCGCCTATTTCCACGCCCAGTTCCGCCGCGTCAACCCGCTCCCGTACAAAGACGTCTACACGATCCTCGACGGCGTCAAGGGCTGGGGCCACTACGTCGGCACGTACATGGCCTGGGGCGTCAACAACAATGGCTGGTGGGGCGAGGGCGAGATCAAGTTCTTCCTGGACGGCGACTCGAAGTTCCCGACGATCGCCGGCACGGGGACCGAGGATTACTTCTGCGGCTCCTACGATTTCGACGCCAAGGCCCCGGACGGCTCGATCCAGTACCACGAGTTCACGACGCCGTACACGGGACTACCGCAGGTCATCCGCGGCGACGGGCACTACCAGGTCCAGCAGAGGTTCGGCCTCTACCGCTGGCACATCATGGACCCGATCCGCTTCGAGAAGGACCTGAAGGTGACGATCCAGGCGCTGGGCTGGATGTCGGGCGGGCGATACCTGCCGCTCCAGGACGACATCGCATCGGTCGCGTTCTGGTACCAGCAGGAGCCCCACGCCAAGTTCCCCAAGCTCCCGTCGAAGGATTACTTGGAGATAATTTAATTCAGTTCTCGCGGCTTTCGATAGCGTCGATGACGGACTTGAGGTAGGACGACGAGTCGGACGTCCGCGTCTCGAACGCCCGCTTCATGGCCTTGAGCTCGCTCAGGAAGGGCTTGAAGTCCGAGGGGTCGCTCCAGTTGGCCATCGTCAGGCGCTCGATGATGTCCTTCATGCCCTGGGAGCTGATGATCTCGCCGAGGACCGCGGGCAGCCGGCCGCCTTCCTTGTCGCAGAAACGGACGACGCGGAAGAACACCTTGCGCAGGATCTCCTGCTGGTTGAGGATCTCCTGCTTGAGCAGGAAGAGGTCCTTGACCGAGGTCGTTTGCGTCAGCTGGGTGTGGAGCTGATCGGCGTTCTCGACGACCGTGCCGACGGCGGTCATGAACTGCGTTGCGTCGAGGACGGTGCCCGTTTCGGCGGCGAAGAAGCCGAGCTCGATGCCGTTGTTCACGGACTCGGTCCTGCGATAGCGGGCCAGGGTCTCCAGCACGGCCGCGTCTGCGGGCGAGGGGCCCCCGGCTTCGGGCGCGGGCTCGGGCTCGACCGGGATCTCTTCCGTGAGATCGCTCACGACTTCATAGGCCTCGCCGGATGTCGCGATGGAGATCCCGGGGCTCTCGGGCGCGGCGGCGGCATGGCTTTCGGCGAATTCGGCGTCGTCACGGACACCGTCGTCTTCAGGGTCGATGAGTCCGAGCGAGGCGGCCAGCTCCTCGGCCGTCTCGGCCTCGGGAGCGCTCGTTTCGGCTTCCGTGGCGGCGAAGCCGGGAGCGACGTCGGACGCCTCGGAGAACCCGCCCTGCCGCAGCGTGGCCAGGAGGTCCCTGACCCTGCGCAGCTTGCCGATCTCCTCGGTCCAATTCACGTCGCCGTCGACCTTGACGGCGGGCGCGGGGATCTGGGCGACGATGCCGGCATAGCCGGACAGGTTCTTCTTGAGGTTGGCGTATTCCGATTCGGCCTTGACCCGGACCTTTTCCAGCTCCTGGTTGAGGCCGCCGATCTTCTCGAGCTCTTCGCCGGCCAGGGAGGCGGCGTTCTCCATCATCTTCTGGTAGTTCACGGCCCGCTCGAAGTGGCCGCGGATCTCGCCCCGGAGGTGCTCCTCGGTCGTCTGGAGCTCGGCCATGACGGTCTTGTGCTCTTCGAGGAAGCCCCGCACCTGGGCGAACTCCTGGTTGACGGCTTCGATGCGGCGCTGGGCCTCTTCCTTTTCGCGGTTGATCTTCTCGACCAGGGTCTGCTCGACCTCGTTCTTCTGGGCGAAATAGATCTCGCTGACGCGTTTTTCGATCTCGTCGAGGAAGGCCGTCGCCTCGACCTTGGCTTCTGCGTTGGGACTCATGGGGACCTCCTTCAGATTTGTACGGACGAGGGCGCGGTCTGGCCTTTTCCGTAGAGATGGTTGATGAGGACCAGGACGCCGGTGGGGATGCCGTGCTCGAATTCGACCCCCACCTCGTAGAGGCCGTCATCGATCATCCGGTTCCAGCGGACGTCGGCCCGGGCTTTGACGATTTGCTTCGATTTCGACAGGTAGAGCGTCATCCGGAGCGACGTTCCGACCTCGAAAAGACGGTCGGTGACGATCCGGGCGCCGCCGAGGGAGATGTCCTTGGTCAGGGCGTTGACGATGCGCGGATCATCGGCGGGCGTGGGACCGGGGATCTCGATGACCACCCGGTTCTCTTCGGCGATCCGCTTGTCTTTCCTGTTCTCGCGCATGAGGCGCTCTCTTCTCGACCCTGTCCTTCAGATGAGTTCGGCGATTCCGTTCACCGTACCGATAATAAATCCGTAGAAAAACGCGTCCATCCTCGCTGGGGGTGAAAGAGGGGGGGAATGTCCCTCCCCCCCTTGACCCCGTCTGAGAGGGCCCCCCCAGCAAGGGGCCTGGCCGGAAAAGAAGCCGGTCAGGAAGGGACCCGCCGGGGGGCCGCCCACGCGCAGGGTCGGTTAGGCCGGGTCCGAGAAGGTGGGGGCTGAGCGGGGTGGCAAGGCGGGAGCCGGCCTAAGGCAGGCCGAGGACGTCCGCGGGCGAAGCGGCGAGGACGTCGGCGCCGCCCGAGGTCAGCTCTTCGGCGGTCCGAAATCCCCACAGCGCGCCGATCGCGAACATGCCGGCGGCCCGGGCCGTGGTCATGTCGATGGAGGTATCCCCGACGAACGCGCAATCCGCGGGGGCGAGACCGAGCTCGGCGGCGATGGCCAGGGCCGGCCCGGGATCGGGCTTGAGCGGGACGCCGGGGCGGGCGCCGCGAACGATGTCGAAGGGGGGTGTCGGGAGAAGGGCCTCGATCATAAGGGATGTGAACATCTGGGCTTTATTCGATAGGACGGCCGTCTTCGTGCCCCGCCGGGCGAGCTCTCCCAGCAGCTCGGGAATGCCGGCGTAGGGGTGACTGTGGGCACGCCAACAGGCTTCGTATTCGCGACGGTAATCCCTGATGATGGCCGCCATCTCCGCCTCATTCAGGGGAGGGCGGCCGCGGGAAGCGAAGACCTTGCGGACGAGCTCTTCGGCGCCTTCTCCGACGAGCTCTTTCATCTCCTCTACACTGAACGGGGCCAGCCCCCGGATTCCGTAGACACGGTTGGAGGCCTCGGTGATGTCCTCGATCGTGTCGAGGAGCGTCCCGTCGAGGTCGAAAATGACCGCCCTGATCATTCTGCCCCCGATTTGTGGAGGGGGATGAGGGCGGCGTAAGTCTTCCAGGCGTGGGCGAGGCGGGCCCGGTCCTCATCCGTCATTTCCCGGCGGACCTTGGCCGGGACCCCCGCGACGACGACTCCGGCGGGGACCTGCATGCCCTCGGGGACGACGGCGCCGGCGGCCACGACCGCGCCCCGGCCGATCCGGGCTCCGGTGAGGACCGTCGCGTTCATGGCGATCATGCAGTCGTCTTCGATGGTGCAGGCGTGGATGACGGCGCTATGACCGATGGTCACACGCGCGCCGATGCGGCAGGACACGTCCGCGTCGACGTGGACGACCGAGCCGTCCTGGACATTCGAGTCCTCGCCGATCTCGATCTCGGCGCCCGACATGTCGGAGCGGAGGACGCAGTTGTACCAGATGCTCGCGCCCCGGCGAACGGTGATCCGCCCGACGAGGACCGCGCCCGGGGCCACCCAGGCATCCTTATCGATCTGGGGGGCTTCCAGCCTATCCGATATGCCATGTTCGCCCATAGGAACCTCTCCTTGAAGATGCGGACGCCGATTCTACCCCAAGAGGGGAATAGAAACCAGAAGGGGTCAAACCCAAGCGTCCCCATTTTCGGGGGTTTGACCCGTCGGGGTATTTTTGGTATTGTTTTCAGCGACCTGAAGGGAACAAGGAGTTTACGAGAATGAAAAAGATCGCTCTCACCTTAATCCTCTTCGGCTGCCTCGCCGGCCTGTCCTTCGCCGATAGCAACCACAACGTCGGCGTCGGCATCATCCTCGGCGAGCCGACAGGCCTGACCCTGAAGTTCTGGAACAGGCAGACAGTGGCCTTCGACGCCGGCGCGGCCTGGTCCATCACCAGGGGCGGGTACTTCCAGATTCACGGCGACATGCTTCTCCACAATTTCAACCTCTTCCGCGTCGACACGGGCCGGATGGCCCTCTATTACGGCGTCGGCGCACGGGTGAAGTTCGCCTCCGACCTGACCGTCAGCCTGCGCGTCCCGATCGGCATCTCTTATGAGTTCGAAAGGACGCCTGTCGAGCTGTTCCTCGAAGTCGTACCCATGCTCGATCTCATCCCATCGACCGCCGTCGATATGGCCGGCGCGGTCGGCTTTAGATACTATTTCTGATCCCGGTCCGCACCGACCGGCCGCCACGGTTCCGATGACCGCCCGCCTATCTGAGCGCTCGATGGGCGGCCGGCGGCTCACTCCGATACTCGCTCTAGCCCTCTCCCTGAATGTGCTGTCTATTGCGGGGGGGCCTCCCGCCCCGGCTCACCCCAAAAATGGGGACGCCTCGTCCCCATTTTCCTCGGCAGCGGCCACCGCCCTCGGCGGGCGGCGCGCCGTCCTCGTCTCACCCGCGGACCCTCGGCCGGGTGGGCCGCTGCGCGTCCTGGCCGTCTTTGAAGCGGACGCCGGCAAGGTCCGCATCTCGCTCCGCGGCCCTTCCGGTGAGGTCGAGCCCGTCGCGACGAAAAGGGGAGGGGGGCCGCCGTTCTGGGTCGCCGTCGACTTCGGCGCCGCTCCCTCCGGCGCGTTCTCCATCGTTCTCGCCGAGGGCCGAAGCGAAGTCACGGCCGATTCCTCCGGCGATGTCGAGGTCAGCCGCGGCTGGTCGTGGGCCTCGGAGAGCCTCTACTCCGCCTGGATCGAGGCCCTCTTCGCCGATGCCGACGAGCGCTCGTCCTGGAAAGCGCTCCACGAGGTCACCCGCGATCGCGGCCGCAACCTCCTCTACGACCACCTCGGCCTCGGCGAGGACGAGCCGGCCGGCGCCAACGCCTTAGAGATGACGCCCGACTGCGCCGACAACCCCTATTTCCTGCGGACCTATTTCGCCTGGAAGCTCGGCCTGCCCTCGGGATTCCACGAGACGGGCTGGGGCACTCTCGAAGCCCCGCCGCGCGCGGGCCGCTTTATCGCGGGCGGGACGGAGCGGGCTTCCGGCGCGGGACGGTCCGTCCCGGCGATGAGGCGCTTTTTCAACCTCATCAAGAACACGGTCCATGCCGGCAACGGCCGGACGGCGCTCCGGGCCGAGGGGACGGACTATTATCCGCTGCCCCTCTCCCGGCGGGCCCTCAAGCCGGGCACGGTCTTTGCCGACCCGTACGGACACACCTACACCCTCGTTCGCTGGGTCGGCCAGACGCGGAAGAAGCCGGGCCTCCTCCTCGGCGCAGACGCCCAGCCCGACGGCACGATCGGCGTCAAGCGATTCTGGAAGGGGAATTTTCTGTTCACGACCGAGGCCGTCGTCGGCGAGCCCGGCTTCAAGGCCTTCCGGCCCATCGTCGTCGAATCCGGCCGGCTGCGGCCGCTGACGAACGCCGAGATCGCCGCGAGCCCCGAGTTCGGCGATTTCTCCCTCCAGCAGGAAAAGATGCCGGCCGATGATTTCTACGCGGCCATGGAAAAGCTGGTCAATCCCGATCCGCTCGACGCCGAGGCGGCCTTGGAGGACCTCTTCCGCGCCCTCCACGAGCAGCTCATCGTCCGCGTCGGCTCGGTGGCCAACGGCGAGGCGTTCATGACCGCCCATCCCGGCACGGTCATCCCCATGCCCTCGGGCAAGTCCGTCTTTCAGTCCCTCGGGCCGTGGGAGGATTATTCGACGCCCAACCGCGACCTGCGCCTGCTCATCGCCATCGACACCATCCTCGAGTTCCCCGACAAGGTCGCCCGCGATCCGGCGGCCTACGACGTGGGCGGCAAGAAGACCGCCGATGCGATCCGCCGCGAGCTCCTGGCCCTTCAGAACAAGAGAGCGGCGGCCCTCTCGATCACCTACAACGGATCGGACGGTTCGCCCCGTGTCCTGACGCTCGAAGACATCTTCCGCAGGAAAGAGGCCTTCGAAATGGGCTACAACCCCAATGACAGCATCGAGATCCGCTGGGGCGCGCCCGAGGGGAGCGCCGAGCTCAGGACCGCACGGCGGCGCGCCCCCGCTTCCCAGATCGCCAAAATGGACGCCCTGCGCCCCTGGTTCAAGAAACGCCTGCGCCCTTCCGTTTGACCCCGCAACTGTCTTCATGAGATTCTATGAAGAAGGCAGCGCAGGGGAGGGACCATGAACGCACTACGGCCGGCACGGCTTCTGCTCTTGCTCCTTTTCTTCTTCGTGGCCGCCATCGGCCCGCTCGCGCTATCCGCCCAGGAGACGCCGATCGGCCCGGGCCCCTACCGGTCCTTCAGCCCCTTCCCGATCATCATGTACGATACCGACATCGGTTTCGGCTACGGCGGGCGGGTCAAGTTCGTCGATTACCTCGGGAAGAAAGAGTCCCTGGACCTCATCCTGTTCAACTCGACGAAAGGGGAGCGCTGGTACGCCTTCACGTTCTCCATCCCCGACTTCGAGATCCGCCAAGGCAAGACCTACGGCCTGTCCTTCGACCTCAAGGCCGAATACGATAAGTTCCTCAACTACAGCTTCTACGGCCTCGGCCCCGGGACGCCCGAGACGAACGAGACCGTCCTGACCCACGAGACGATCGCCATGCCCCTGACGTTCGGGCGCGGGCTCACGCCGCATCTCGTCGTCGAGGCCGCCTACGCCTTCCGTTGGCTGAGGTACACCGATCCCCGGGAGGGCCCATTCCAGGACGAGATCGCCGCCCTGGCGGCCCGGGGACGGATGTTCGCGCCCTATCTTTCCTTTATCCTGAAGTACGACACCTCCGACAGCCAGATCCACCCGACGCGGGGCTTGCGCTTTATCTTCCAGGACGACGTGTCCGGGAAATTCATGGGCAGCCGCGACGCCGCGTACAATCGGGTGACGATCGATCTCCGCAAGTACCAGCGCGTCTTCGGCGCCAAGGACGTCTTCGCCGTCCGGGCCCTGGCCCAATATGTGGCCGGCGACATGATCCCGCTCTTCGATCACGCCTCGCTCGGCGGGGGCAACATCAATACGGCCCTGCGCGGCTTCCCGCTCAACCGTTTCCTCGACAACGGCAAGTTCCTGGTCAACGCCGAGTACCGTTTCCCGATCATCGGGCGTCTCGGCGGCAACGTCTTCGCCGACGCGGGGACGGTCTGGCGCTCGCTCCGGGCGATCGACCTCGGCGAGACGGCCTTGGACGCCGGGGTCGGACTCCGGTTCTACATGCCCGACTTCGTTGTCCGCGTCGATGTCGCCTGGGGCTCCGAGGGCATGGGCCTCTATTTTAACTTCGGCCATATTTTCTGATAAACTCCCCGCGCATGGAAGAAATGCGGGCCGTCCGTCGTCTAAAGAGCGACGTGCCGAATCCGTCCGTTCAAGAATCCACAGGAGGAGTATCGATGTCTACCCGTCTGTCCCGTCTCTTAACAGTCATCCTGGCCCTGGGCTTTGTCCTGGGTGCCGGGGGAGCGGTCCTGGCCCAAGCGCAGGTCACGGCCGACGATTTCAACCAGTTGACCTGGCGCTGGGTCGGGCCCGTCAACTTCTCGGGCCGCATCTCCGAATTCGCCGTGCCCCCCGGGCAAACCACGACCTACTACGTCCTCGCCGCGAGCGGCGGGGTGTGGAAGACCGAGGACGCGGGCACGCACTTCGAGCCCATCTTCGACAAGTACGGCAATATGAGCATGGGCTCGCTCGCGGTCGCCCCGTCCGATCCCAAGATCCTTTATCTCGGCACCGGCGAACCCATGCATGCCCGGTCCAGCTCCCACGGCAACGGGGTCTGGAAATCGACCGACGCCGGGAAGACCTGGACGCACGTCGGCCTCGAAAAGAGCTACTTCATCAACAAGGTCCAGGTCGACCCCAAGAACCCGGACGTCGTCTACGCCGCGGCGGAAGGCAAGCTCTACGATAACGCCGTGGACTGCGAGCGCGGCTTCTACAAGACGGCCGACGGCGGCAAGACTTGGGAGCGGCTCTGGCCCCTCAACGACCGGGGCGTCGGCGACTTTGTCGTCGACCCGCGCGACTTCAACGTCGTCATCGCCCAGGCCTACAAGCTCTACCGCCGGGCCTGGACCTACATCGACCGCCAGCCGGGCAACCACCTCTATAAGACGACCGACGGCGGCAAGTCCTGGACGAGGCTCGAGGGCGGCCTGCCGAACCATCTCGAAGTCGGCCGCGCCGGACTGGCCGTCTTCCCGAAGAACCCCAACATCGTCTACGCGCGGATCGATGAAGAGATCAACCTGGGCCTGGCCGAGCGCGACGGCGGGGCCAACTTCCGCGCGCCCGGCGGCTTCGGGGGCGGCGGCGGCTTCGGCGGAGCGGGGCTGTACGCCGAAGGATATAGCTTCGACAAGTTCAAGGCCTTCAAGATCAACCCGGTGCTGGCCAAAGAGGCCCCCAAGTTCACCCCGATCGTCGCGGCCGACGAGGCCGAGCTCGTGAAGAAGCTCAATGAGGCCATCGCCGACAAGGACTTCCTGACGAAGTCCGGCATCGACCTGGCCAAATTCAACGCCGCGGCCCGCAAGGTCTACGCCAAGAACAAGGACCTCCTGGCCGCGATCGGCGAGATCGAATCGCTCCAGAAGCGCGAAGCGCCCAAGGCCGACTCGAGCGAGGCCAAGGGCCGTTCGCAAGTCATCAACCGCCACGTCCTCGAGATGCTCTACGGCGGCGTCCTCCGCAACCAAGCGCCGGTCAAGCGCTCCGGCGTCGTCTACCGGTCCGAGGATCTCGGCGCGACCTGGAAGAAGATGACGGAGTACAAGCTCATCGGCGGCAGCGCCCTCGTCAACCAGACCGAGGCCGGCTACTACGCCCGGCTCTATGTCGACGCCCAGAACGACCAGACGCTCTATGCCTGCGATACGAATACGACCGTCTCGACCGACGGCGGCAAGACCTTCAAGGTCACGGGCTGGGATTCCGGGGGGGATTACAAGCTCCATGTCGACCACCGCGCCCTCTGGCTCGACCCGCAGAACGCCAATCACATCCTGAGCGGCAACGACGGCGGGGCGGGGGAGACCTGGGACGGCGGGAAGCACTGGAGCCAGAAATCGACGATCAGCGCCCAGCAGTTCTACGACGTCGCCGCCGACAACGAGATGCCCTACAACATCATGGGCGGCACCCAGGACAACGGCGCCTGGTTCGGCCCGTCCCAGAACCGGAACGCCTGGGGCGTCTTCGCGGCCGACTGGCGGTACCTGCCCACCGGCGACGCTTTCGTCGTCGTTCGCGACTGGTGGAACCCCGATTATATCTATTATGAGAGCCAGTTCGGCTCGTCGAGCCGGCAGAACCTCTCCACCGGCGAGAGCTCGCAGCTGGCCAAGCGGACGTCGGCCGAGGAGCTGGCCAAGGGCATGCCGGCTCAGCGCTACCAGTGGAACGCCCCGATCGTCCTCTCGCCCCACAACCCGGGCATCGTCTACATCTGCTCTCAGTTCGTCCACCGGTCCCTCAGCCGAGGCGACCGGGACACGTTCGTCACGATCAGCCCCGACCTCACCCGGGCCGACAAGACGCGCCTCGAGGAGGCGAAGAAGACCAACCTCCAGTACGCGACGATCTACACGTTCGCCGAGTCGGCCAAGAAGCCCGGCCTGTTCTGGGCCGGCACCGACGACGGCAACGTCCAGCTGTCGACCGATGGCGGCGTCACCTGGACCAACATCACGGCCAATTTCTACGACATGAAGACCGGCAAGGCCAAGCCCGGCGTCAAGGGCGCCCTCATCCCCTTCGATCGCTGGGTGAAAAGGGTCGTTCCCTCCCGTTTTGACGAAGCCACCTGCTATGCCGCCTTCAGCGGCTACCGGACCCACAACGAGGACAAGACCTGGCTCTTCGTCACCCACGACCTGGGCAAGACCTGGGAGGACATCTCCGGCGGCCTGATGAACCCGCTCTTCGACGTCGAGGAGGACCCGGCCAATGCCAACGTCCTCTATATCGCCGGCGATTTCGGCATCCAGGTCTCCGTCGACAAGGGCAAGACCTGGACGAACTTCTCGACCTCGGCGCCGAACGTCGTCATCCGCGACCTGGCCATCCAGGCGCGGGACCGCGAGCTCGTCATCGGCACGTACGGCCGGGGCATCTATATCGCCGACATCGCCCCGCTCAAGGAGCTGAACGCCGACGTCCTGGCCAAGGACGCCTATCTCTTCGACCCCGAAGAGGTCGTGCGCTGGAACCGCTACATCCAGAGCGGCGAGCAGTATGGCGAGTTCGCCAAGGTCGCCAACCCGGCCATCGGCTCGACGATCTATTACTATCTCAAGGGCGAGCCCAAGGCGGTCAAGCTCATCATCAAAGACCTCGAGGGCACGCTCATCCAGGAGATCGCCGGAAACGCCAAGAAGGGCCTGCAGAAAGCGTCCTGGAATCTGACCAAACGCGTCGATCCTGCGCAGCAACCCGCGGGCGGGCCGCCCGGCGGCGGCCGCCGGGGCCGGATGAACGTGGTGGATTACGGCGCCTATAAAGTGACGCTCAACGTCGACGGCAAGGACATCGCCACCAAGACGATCAAGGTCAGCCCCGATCCATTATTCAAATAGGGCATTGAGTGGGACTGTCCCCCGGCGGGGACAGTCCCATCTTCTCTATTTCCCCGAGAGCATCGGGTCGAGCCGGACGGCCACCTTACTCGTGTAGGTCTTGCCGCCGACGGTCAGCTTGACGGCGTAGGTGCCGGGCTCGGCGTTCAGGCTGCCCATGCCGCCTCTCATGCCCCCGCCACCGAAGAAGCCGCCTCCCGGCCGGACGATGGAGAACACGGTCCGCTGGATCTCGGAGACCTTGCGGAAGTTCGTCCCCCACGTGTCGAGATCGGCCAAGGCCTGCTTGAGGGAGGCCTTCTGCTCGTCGGAGAGGTCGGTCCGCAGGAGGGCCGGGTCGATCTGCCTTTTAATATTGCTGACGAGGGTCTGGGTCGTGGCGGCCGGCGGGTCGAAGCGGAGGTCCCAGCCGACGCGGACGATGCCGGGCACCACTTTGTCGAGGATGTAGGTCGTCTTGAGTGTGCCGGCGGGGTCGGCGATCTCCAGGGTCGCCGGGGTCTCGGGCTTAGCCTTGAGGAAGAAGTGGAGCAAGGCGCCTTCGGGCGGGTTCTCGCCCTTGAAGAAGAGGTCGCCCCGGCCATAGCCGCCGCGGGAGACGCGGAGCCAGCGCGTGCCGGGTTTGCCCGGCTCGAAGAGGACGGCGTCCTGGCCGAGGACGCTGTCGGTCGCCTTGCGCAAGGCCGTGATGTCGTCGAGGATCCACAGGCCCCGGCCGTGCGTCGCGGCGATGAGGTCGTTATCGCGGGGATGGATGAGGAGGTCGTGGAAGGCGACCGTGGGCATATTCTGGAGCAGGCTCGACCAGGTCGCGCCCGTGTCGCGGCTGAAGAAGACGCCGAATTCCGTGCCCAGGAAGAGCAGGTTCTTGGCGACCGGGTCTTCGCGGATGACATAGACGGGCTGGCCGTCGGGGATGCCGGCGGCGATGGCCGTCCATGTCTTGCCGAGATCGGCCGTCTTGAAGACGTAAGGGTGGAAATCATCGGAGCGGTGGCCGTCGAAGGTCACGTAGCAAACGGCATCGTCGAAATGTGAGGCCTCGACCCGGCTGCACCAGAGGCCGGGCGGAACGCCCTTGATGTTGGCCCGGACGTTCGTCCAGGCGACGCCGCCGTTCCGGGTCAGCTGGACGTTGCCGTCGTCGGTGCCGACCCAGATCAGGCCGGGCACGCGCGGCGATTCGGAGACCGTGATGATGGTGCTGTAGGTTTCGGCGCCGGTGACGTCGGACGTGATGCCGCCGGTCGGCTTGTCGGTCCCGCCGTCGCGCTCGCCGAGCTTCGTCTTGTCGTTGGTCGTCAGGTCGGGGCTGATGATCATCCAATGGTCGCCCCGGTCGAGGGACCTGAAGAGGTGGTTGCCGCCGATGTAGACGGTCTCCGGATTGTGGGGGGAGAGGACGATCGGCGAGCTCCAGTTGAAGCGGAAGGGGCTGCGCGGCTGTTGCATCTGGCCCCGCGGGCCCTCTCCGGGGCCGGCCGGCTGGGCCTTGGCTTCGGGCTTGGCCGCGGGCTTGGCGCCGGGCTTTGCCGCCGGGGCCTTCTTTTCGGGCGGGGCGGGCGGATAGTAATCCTTGTAGTTGACGACGTTCATGGCGGTCGGCCGGATCTGCTTGGACTCGCGTGTCTCGACGTTGACCCGCTGGATCGCGCCGCCCTGGCTTTCGGCGTAGGCCGTCCTCCAGTCCTGGGGATCGTTCTGGGTGTGAAAGCCGTCCCCGCCGCCGATGTTGTACCAGAAATCCGTAAGGAGCTGGCCCTCGCGGTGCATCGAGGGACCGCCCCATGTTCCGTTGTCCTGGAGGCCGCCGTAGACGTAATAGGGGTCGCGCATGTCGGCGCTGACGGCGTAGAACTGGGCCGCGGTGAAGTTATCGTAGAAGACCCAGGTGCGGCCGTGGTCGTAGGTGAGGGAGGCGCCGCCGTCCTGGCCGACGTAAAAGCGGTTCTTGTTCGTCGGGTCGATCCACATCGTATGGAAATCGGGGTGGAGGCCGCCGACCTGGCTCCAGGTCTTGCCGCCGTCGGCCGAGAAGCTCATGCTGGTGGCCAGCCAATAGACCCACTTATCCTCGAGGGGATTGATATAGATGTGGCTGTAATAGAACGGCCGGTTGTTCTGCCGGCTCTGGAACGTCCAGGTGGCGCCGCCGTCCTCGGAGCGGTAGATGCCCGTGCCGAGCTTGGCCATGTCGTCGTATTCGGGATTGGGCTTCTGCTCGTTCCCCTGGCGGATCGTCTGCTGGGGCTGGAAGCCGGCTTCGACGACGGCCATGAGGACCTTGGGATTCGAACGGGAGATGGCCAGGCCGATGCGGCCGAGTTCGCCCGCGGGAAGCCCTTGGGTCAGCTTCGTCCAGGTCGTGCCGCCGTCGGTCGTCTTGAAGATCCCGGAATTCGGGCCGCCGGAATCGAAGCGCCAGGGCCGGCGGAGGCGTTGCCAGAAGGCGACATAGAGGGTATTGGGGTCGGTCGGGTGCATGACCAGGTCGATGGCCCCGGTTTTGCCATCGTTAGGCAGGCCGCCCGTGAGTTTGACCCAAGAGAGGCCGCCGTCGATCGTCTTGAACAGGCCCCGCTCGCCCGTGGTGCCCCAGGGATGGCCGGAGGCCGCGACGTAGACGACCGCCTGATCGGTCGGGTGGGTGATGACGCGGGCGATCGTCTGGGTCGTCTCGAGGCCCATCCGGGTGAAGGTCTTGCCCCCGTTGGTCGATTTGTAGATGCCGTCGCCCCAGGCGACGCTGTTGCGCACGCACTCCTCGCCCGTCCCGACCCAGATGATGTTCGGGTCCTTCTGGAAGAAGGCGACGTCGCCGATGGAAGCCGAGCCGTAGCGGTCGAAGATGGGCTCCCAGGTCGTCCCGGCGTTGACGGACTTGAAGACGCCGCCTGAGGCCGAGCCGATGAGGACCTGGGTGAAGTCGCTGTCCAGGGCCTCGAAATCGGAGATGCGGCCGATCATATTGGCCGGGCCGATCGAGCGCCAACGGAGATGATTGGTGAGGGCCGAAGCATCGGGGCCGCCGGCCGGGGCGGCCTGCGGGGCCGCGAACGAGCCGGTGAAGGCCATGACCAGGAACAGGGCCGCGGAGACCCTGAGTGCGAGCTTGACGCCGTTTTTCATGCCGACCTCCTTCGATGTCGAGGATAAGGCCGGATTATATTGAAAAGCCGGCCCTCGTTCAATCGCCCGAAGAATCTCCCCTCAGGAGGTGCCACTGAGACCGGTTTCTTGTATAATAAATACTAATGAAGCGAACGTTGATGATCGGGGCGGTCCTCCTTTTGGCCGCGATCTCCTGCGGCGGCCAGCAGGGGTCGCAGCCCGCCGGGCGCAAGGCGACAGCTGAGTTCGACGCGGCCTCGGCCTACGGCTTCGTCAAGAAGCAGGTCGAGTTCGGGCCGCGTGTCCCGGGAACGCCGGCCCACGCCGCCTGCGCCGCCTGGTTCGTCAAGACGCTCAAGCAATGGACGCCCGATGTCGTCGTCCAGGAGTTCAAGGCCCGGGCCTACGACGGGCGGCCGCTCGACGGGAAGAACATCATCGCCTCCTTCGATAAGGGCATACAGGACCGCATCCTTCTCTGTGCCCACTGGGACTCAAGGCCCTTCGCCGACCATGACCCCGACCCGGCCAACCATTTCCGGCCCGTCATGGGGGCCAACGACGGCGCGAGCGGAGTCGGGGTCCTTCTCGAGGTCGCCCGCTGTCTCTCCATCGGCAAGCCGGCGGTTGGCGTCGACATCCTCCTCCTCGACCTCGAGGACTTCGGCGCGCACAATAACTGGAAGGGCGCCTCGGAGGACAGCTGGGGCCTCGGTTCCCAATACTGGTCTAAAACCCCCCACCGGCCCGGCTACACGGCCCGCTTCGGCATTTTGCTCGATATGGTCGGCGGGGCCGGGGCCGTTTTCCCCCGGGAAGGGACATCGCTCTATTTCGCCCCGGCCGTCGTGAACAAGGTCTGGGCCGCGGCCCGCGCCCTCGGCTACGCGCGGCAATTCGCCGACAGGGAGTCGGGCACTCTCATCGACGACCACCTCTACATCAATCAATACGCCCGCATCCCGACCGCGGACATCATCGACTACGACGATCAGCGGACCAACGGCTTCCCGGACTCCTGGCACACGGTGGGGGACACCTTGGACAAGATCGACAAGGACACCCTGGCGGTGGTCGGCCGGACGGTCCTGGCGGTCATCAATCAAGAGAAATAGGGTCCGTCGGGTAACCCCGGGGGATCGGGGAAGAAATCGAACACAGTGGAGTCTAAAGTTACGTAGGCTGGATTCTCATAATCTTTGACAAGAAAGGAGTCTTGATCATGAAGAAAGCCTCACTCATTGCGGTAGCTCTCCTGGCGGTCGTGACGATCGCCGCCTGGGCCGTTGACGTCTCCGGCACCTGGACCATGTCCACGCCTGGTCGTGATGGCCAGATGATGGATCGGGACATCACCATCGTCCAGGAAGGCAATAAGATCAAGGTCACGTTGCCCCCATTCCGCGAGGGCATGGAGCCCGTCGTCGGCGAAGGCACCATCGAAGGCAACGCCATCCAGTGGAAGATCGTCCGTCAGGGCCCCCAGGGCGAGATGGTCATGGAGTACAAGGGGACCGTCGACGGCAACACCATGAAGGGCACGACGATGCGGAGAGATCAAGAGGTGGAGTGGACCGCCAAGAAGAAGTAGATAAGCTCCGCGGAGAACATTGACCTGCCGCAAGGCAGGGATCGGGGACTTGCATCCTGGGCGTGCACGCCTTCTCTCCTTTGGGAGGGAGACACCTGCCCACGGTTCAAGCCCCCTTTTTTTGTGCCACGAAGGCGCGGGGAATAACGGGTCCGCGTGTTATAATCGGGACGTAATACCGATCAGGAGGGATACCCGATGAGCCAACGGAAGAGCATGGATCGCAGGGATTTCATCAAAGCGTCGGCCGCGGGATTGGCCGGCGTCGGGACGACCCTCGCGGCCGGGCCGGTCGCGGCAGCGGCGCAGGCGGCCGCGCCGGTTCCGGCCAAGGTCAAAACCTACAGGACGCTCGGCCGGACGGGCTTCAAGGCCTCCGAGATCGGTATCGGGACGTCCCAGACCTTCCCCGTCGATATCCTCAGGGCCGCGATCGACGCCGGAGTCAATTATTTCGATACGGGTGACGGATACGGCCGGGGACAGGCCGAGAGGAGCATCGGCGAGGCCATCAAAGGGAGGGACCGCAAGTCGCTGTTCATCACGACCAAGTTCCGGTTCGACGGGCTGGCCGATACGGCCGCCGTCGCCGCCAAGCTCCAGGAAAGCCTCGAGCGGCTCCAGACCGACTACGTCGACTGCCTCATGCTCGGCCCGCAGACGGCGGCCTCGGTCAAGAACGAGGTCTACCACCTGGCCATCGAGGAGCTGAAGAAGCAGGGCAAGGTCAGGTTCTCGGGCGCCTCCAGCCACGGCCCCCGGACGCCCGGACAGGGCGAACCGATGGACGGCGTCCTCCTGGCCGCGGTTGACGACGGCCGCTTCGACGTCCTCCTCTTCGTCTACAACTTCCTTCAGAAGGAGCCGGGTGAGAGGATCCTCGAGGCGGCGGCCAAAAAGAACGTCGGCACGACCATCATGAAGTCGAATCCCCTCGGCCGCTACTACGATACGATGAACCGGATCGAGCAGCTGAAGAAGGACGGCCAGCCGGTCGACGAGCGGCTGCAGAAGTCGATGGAACAGATGGCGGAGACGGCCAAGCAGGCCGAGTCCTTCATCCAGAAGAACGGCCTGAAGACCCCGGCCGAGATCAAGGCGGCCGCGCTCAAGTTCGTCCTGGCCGACCCGCGGGTCAACACGCTTAACCTGGCCTTCAATACCTTCGACGATGTCCAGAGCTTCTTGGCCCTCTCCGGATCCGGGCTGAGCAGCGGCGAAAAAAGCCTGCTCGCCTCCTACGAGAGGGGCCTCGGCTCGCTCTACTGCCGGCACGCCTGCGGCATCTGCGAGGCGGACTGTCCGAGCGGCGTCCCGGTCAATACGATCATGCGCTACAACCACTATTTCGAGGCCCAGGGGAGCGAGAAGTTCGCCATGGGAGAGTACGCCGCCTTGGAGACCGCCAAGGCCGACGCCTGCCGGACGTGCCAAGGGTATTGCGAGAAGGCCTGTCCCTACGGCGTGCCGGTCCGGGCGCTCCTCTGCATGGCCCACAGCCAGCTGACGATGCCGTAGCGCGGCGCGTCAACATGGGAAGACGACACCTTCGGAAGGTCGAGGGCCGCATGGGGTTGACCATATTTCATGAACTCTTGTCGGTTTCTTGACAGAATCTTGACGACTCGCTTGGGGAAGGCTTTTATCCTATAATCGTGGACGAAGCATTTCCTCTGCGTCCAGGGAGGGATTGAATGTTCAACGGCGGTTTCAGGAAAAAGAGCAGTTTGTTCTTTGACCGGATAGGCCGTCTCGTTGCCAAGACCCATATTCCTCCGAACGTCTTTTCGGCGATGGCCCTGTTCGTTGCGGGGGCAGGGGCCCTGTTCTTCTATCTGGGCCTCCATATCCTGGCGTTCGTATTCATCGGCATCGCGTGCCTGTGGGACACGTTCGACGGGGCGGTCGCCCGGGCGGAGAAGAAGGTCAGCAAGTTCGGATACTATCTCGAGGGGATCATCGATAAGTGGGTCGAAGTCATCATCTACGCGGGCTTCGCGGTCTCCGGCTACGCCCTGGAGTCCTTCCTGGTCATCTCCGCGACGCTGATGCTGAGCTTCGCCAAGCCGCGGGCCGCCATGGTCGTTCCCATCGGGGAACATGACTGGCCGGCCATCGGGGAGCGCTTGGACCGGTTGCTCCTTCTCAACATCGGTCTCGTGATCTTCATGATCTTCCCGAGCGTCCGCATTTCGCATTTCAAGGTCTCGACCCTGTCGATCGTCTTCGGGATCCTCTTCGTCATCATCATCATCGGCGGTATCCAACGCGTGCTCTACGCCAAAAAGATCATCGAGGCCGGCGGCACGGAAAAGATGCACGTGAAAACCCGGGACGTCTTTGCCAACAACGGAAAATGATGGTCCGGTGAGCGTTCTCGTCGTCATCCCCACCTTCAACGAGGCCGGCAACCTGCCCGCCCTAGCGGCGCGGCTTCTGGCCCTGCCGCCCCCTGGATCGCGTCTGCTTGTCGTTGACGACGACTCTCCCGATGGCACCGGGCGCCTGGCCGACGGGCTGGCCGCCGCGTCGGCTGGCCGCATGGCCGTCCTGCACCGGACCGGACGCCGCGGGCTCGGTCTGGCCTATCTCGACGGATTCCGCTGGGCCCTCGGGCATGGCGCCGGCGCCATCGTCCAGATGGATGCCGATCTTTCACATTCGCCGGACGACGTTCCCCGCCTGGTGGACGCGCTGGCGGATTACGATGTGGCCGTCGGCTCGCGCTACGTCGCCGGAGGCGGGGTCGACGATCTCTGGGGCTTCAACCGCCTGGCCTTGAGCCGGTCGGCCAACGCCCTCTCGCGGCTTATCCTGGGTCTCAAGGTCCGCGATGCGACATCCGGTTTCAAGGCCTGGCGCCGCTCGGCGCTGGAGGCCATCGAGCTGGGGGGCGTCCGTTCCAACGGCTATCTTTTCCAGGAGGAAATGGCCTTTATCGGCGAGCGGCTGGGCCTGCGCATCGGAGAAGTCCCGATCTATTTCGCCGACAGACACATCGGCCGGTCCAAGATGACAACAAGGATCAAGATCGAAGCCGCGCTCGGCCTCGTTCGTTTGAGGTGGCGGCATCGTGCGGTCCGCCCCCTCCGCGTTCCGAGGTAAGGCGGGGATCCGATGCGCGTGAATGGCGGATCTGCCGGAGGACATACGCCGTGATAAAACGCCTCGCGCTCGGGGCTCTGATCGGCTGCGCGGCGATCTCCGTCGTCATGCTCGTCCTCAAGCCCGTCCCCGGCGGCCAGCATTACGAATACGCCGTCCTTCTGTCATTGGCCTTGGTCGCGATCGGGCTGCTCTACGGGGCGAGCCGCCGGACGTTCTTCAGCAAGGGGGTCCTTGGTTCGGTCATGCTCTGCGGCCTCGTTCTGGGCGTCGTCAACTTTAGCGTCCTCCCGTCGAGGACCGAGGTCGTCCAAACTTACAGGACCGTCTTCGACGCGCTCGAAAGCGGGAAGAATCCTTACACGGCCGGCACGATCCACCATGAGATCGAAGGCGCCGGGACCGTCTACGGCAACTTCAATTACCCGCCCCTCGAGCTCTATCCGTACTATCTGGCCTACCGCGTCGCCGGGACGTGGAATATCACCGTCCTGACCGCAACCAGCCTCATCATTCAGGCCCTCTGCTGCCTCATCCTCTTCCGGATGTTTCCGCGCGTCCGGCCGGCCTATCTCCTGCCCTTCGTGCCCATGATCCTCTTGGGCGAACTCAAGACCACGGTGGCCATGACGCTCCTCATGACGGCCCTCGTCCTCTGGATGATCAAGTGGAACAGCGAAAGACCGCGGGAGATCCACGGCCCTGTGATCGCCATCCTCTTCGGGCTCGGGTTGACGGCCAAGTTCATGATTCTCCCGCTCATGGCCGCCTATTACTGGCATCACTTTGATCCGAAGGACCTCCGCTCGCTCGCCGGCATCGTCGTCGACGTCTTCGTCTCCTTGGCGACGGCCGTCCTCGTCATGGCGCCGTTCGGCGTCGTCAATGTTCTGAAGAACACGCTCCTCTTCAACGTCGTCCTCGAGGATCGGGCCGCCCTGACCACGTTCTATCCGAACGTCCTCTCGGGGCCGCTCGCCTGGCTCGGGTTGCAGGCTTATTACCCTATCGCGGCTGTCGCCATCCTGGGGCTGGCCGTCCTGGCGGCTCCGAAGCTTAGCCCGTTCACGGCCATGGTGACGGCCACCTGCGCGTTCCTGATCGTGGCCCCGACCCCCGAGCCCCAGTTCCTCCCCCCCTTGCTCTTTCTGGTGGCTGTCGCCCGTTTGATGGCGGTCGAAGGCCAGGAGCCCTATGGCCGGGCCAAGGCCGGAGTCAATCTCTGATGGCCAAATGGGGAGCGCAACGGTTGTCCAAGTGGCTGACGGGTGCGATCGGCCCCGCGTTGGCGTTCTTCTGGCTCGCGGCATCGCCGGGGCTCGCCGCGGCCGCAGTTCCTCACGCATTGTCGATGGACATGCATGTCCCGTTCAGCCTGGCCGCTGACCGGGCCACCTCCGGACCGGCCCTCGCTCCTGTACGCCTTCCCCCGGGCTGGCTGCTGTCCGGAGATCAGGACAGGCCGCGCGAGGCCTCCCGCGCGAACGCCGATCTCAGGCCAAGGGGGAAGAAGCTCCGGGCCTGGATCGAGCTGGGCGTCTTCTCGGCCGCGACCACGGCCATCTACTGGTCGGGCAACTCCTTCCCCGAGGACGCGGATTACCGGATCACCTTCCACGACCAGATCTCGCGCATCGTCCTGCTCAAGGGCTGGCGTTTCGATTCCAATCAGTTCTCGCTCAACTGGTTCCACGTCCCGGCCGGGGCGGTCTACTACCAGTTCGGCCGAAGCAGTCATCTGTCCTGGCTCTATTCGTGGATGATGACGGTCGCCGGGTCGACCTGGTGGGAGGTTATCGGAGAGCCGAAAGAGGTCATCGCCATCAACGACCAGATCATGACTGGCCTGGGAGGGTTCGCGGCGGGGGAGCCCTGGTACCAGATCGGGCATTACCTCTGCCACCAATCCGGGCCCCTTTTGCGCGTTTTGGGCTTCATCAATCCGGTCGTAAAGTTCAATCACTGGCTGGACCGCAAAGACACGGCGGCGAAGGAATACGTCCAGCCGGGGTGGCACGATTTCAGCCTGTTCGTGGGGGCGCGCCGTCTCACCTCGGCGGGACAGGAGGCCGGGACGGACCTCTATTTTGGGTTACATGCCCGGCTGCTCGGGATCCCCGAGTACGGGGCCGCGGGCGAAGTCCGGCGGGCCATCAAAGACACATATTTCAGCGAGTTCACCGTGGACTATGCCACGCGCGGCGGCCACGCCGAAGAAACGCGTTTCTTCAGCAAGGCCGTCACCTGGGGCCGTTTCGTCCAGAAGATCGACGAAAGCCGCAGGGGATACGCCCTGACCTTGGGGTTCGGCTCCGCTTTCGAATTCTTCAAGAAGAGGCCGATCGCGGATTACGACGCCGTCCCCGTGCCCGTCAAGACCGACCTCAGTCGGCTCCATCTCGAGGAGCCGCGGAACTTCACCGACAAGCTCGCTATCCTCCATATCGCGGGCCCGGTCCTGGACTGGACCGTTTTCCGTCGGGACCTGCGGCTGCGGACCGTCCTCGAGGCCTACGGGGATTTTGCCCTGGTCAACGCGTACGCCCTCAATGACTATTCCCGCACTCACGATATCGTCGGCCTCAAGACGATCGTCTTCTACTACGGCTACTATTACGGTTTCGGGGGGACTCTTTCGGCGAGCGCGCGCCTCGACTGGAAGGGATTTACGGTCCACGGCATGACCGGATACAGCGCTTGGGGCTCGGTCGACGCCCTGGACAGGTTCAAGGCCGATGTCACGAATAACGCCCACCTCGCCGACACGCGAGCCCGCTATCTCCTTGGCGCCGGGTGGAAAGTGCCAGGAGCCCCGCTCGAGCTCTTCGCCGAGATCGAAGGAGTTCGGCGTAGTGGCCGGCTCGAGGATGTCCGCTCCCACGGTCTGGAGAAGAAGGCCTACGCCGGGCTGGCGTTCTCTTTCTGATATCAGGAACCGTTCCCGAGCGAGAAGATCCGCGGCATCTCCGCCCAGGAATGGATGACGACGATGTTCTCCGCCGCCAGGCTCTTCCGGTGGTAGCAGTTCATGTGGACGAAAAGCTTCTCCGGAAACTGCCGCGCGAGATGGGCGAGGGTTTCGGCGTCATCGTCGACGTGAACGTCGATCGACTGCGCGCCGACCATCTTCGCCTTGAATCGATCGGCGTCTTCCCCCGCGGTGTTGAAGAAGATCCGTTCGAAGATGCCATCCAGCCCGTATCTTTCGAGCCAGCGTTCGGCGGCCGTGATCCGCTTATCCCTGCGCGACGTCAGCAGATAGAGCGATCTTCCCGAGGACCGCAACCCCCGCAGCACCTCCCCGGTCTGCGGAAAGGGCTTGCGGAATCCCTCCGTGAGGGTCGCGACGAAGACCTTGAGGCCATAAACGAGCGGCGTAACAAGCGGGACCGCTCTCTTTCTGTCGCGGGCCTTCTCCCAGGCCCTGCCCAATACGAGGGTCGACAGGACACCGTCAAAATCGAAAGAGATCGTCCGGGCTCGGGCGAATCTGCGGCTATCGATCATTCTCCTTAATTACCAGATTTGGCTCCCTATGCGCAAGAGGGAGCTCCTTGCGTGATCGACCGGCCTCTCATAAGATAGGGTGAGCGAGCTCGCGAGGAGGTCCGATGAAACATCCGTATCAAACCCGTGTCGCCGCATTCCTATCGATCCTTCTTCTGACGGCGGTGGCGGTTTCCGCCCAGGTCACCCGGGCCGATTACGAGAAAGCGACGGGCTTGAGGGCGAAGCTCCAGCCCTTAGCCCTGAATATCGTCGACAGAGGAGGGTGGATCGGCAAGACCACGCGTTACTGGTACCGGAAGTCCGTCGCCGGCGGCACCGAGTATTGGCTCGTCGATGCGGCAAGCCAGGAGAAGGGGATCGCCTTCGATCATGCCCGGTTGGCGGCAGGCCTGGCGGCGGCTTCGGGCGAGAAGATCGAGGCGCTCAATCTGCCGTTCTTCTCGCTCACGTTCGGCGAGGACGGGAAGTCGGTCGAATTCGCCGCGGCCGGCGTCCGCTGGACCTGCGACCTCGCGACCTACGCCTGCAAGAAGCTCGAAGGCCCCGGCGGTCCGCGCGGCTTTCGCGACGGCGAGTTGGGCGGGTGGGAAATTGGGCCGGCGCCCGAAGCCGCTTCGAAGGAGGTCAAGACGTCCCCGGACGGCAAGTGGGAGGCCTTCATCCGGAACTACAACGTCTGCCTCCGGGACAAGGAGAAGAAGGAGGAGACGATCCTCAGCCGGGACGGCTCCGAAGGGAACTACTACACCTTTGAATCCATCACCTGGGCGCCCGACTCCAAAAAACTCGTCGCCCTCCGCCTGCGCCGCGGGTATCACCGGGTCATCCAATACGTCGAGTCCTCTCCTGCCGACCAGCTCCAACCGAAGTACCATACGATGGAGTACGCCAAGCCCGGCGACGCCCTCGATATCCATCGGCCCGTCCTCTTCCTCGTCGACACTAAAGCCCGGATCGAGATCGACGACGCGCTCTTCGCCGATCCCTACGAGCTCACGGACCTCGCCTGGCGCAAGGACAGCCGGGCCTTCACGTTCGAATACAACCAGCGCGGCCACCAGGCCTACCGGATCATCGAAGTCGACGGTGCGACGGGCGCGGCCCGGGCCGTCATCGACGAAACGGCCAAGACCTTCTTCTGCTACAGCGGCAAGATGTTCCGCTACGATCTTGCAGACGGCCGAGAGGTCGTCTGGATGTCGGAACGGGACGGCTGGAACCATCTCTACCTCTACGATGGCGTGTCGGGAACGGTCAAAGGCCAGATAACGAAAGGGGAGTGGGTCGTCCGGGCCGTGGACAAGGTCGACGAGGCGAAGCGCCAGGTCTATTTCCAGGCCAGCAGCGTTCTTCCCGGCCAGGACCCGTATTTCGTTCATGCCTTCCGTGCCAATCTCGACGGGACGGGATTCGTCCGGCTGACCGAAGGGGAGGGGAACCACACCGTCACCTACTCTGCTGACATGGCCTATTTCGTCGACACCTGGTCGCGCGTCGACCTCGCCCCGACGACCGAGATCCGCCGGGTCACGGACAAGGCTGTGGTCATGACTGTCGAGAAGGGAGATATCAGCGGACTTCTCAAATCAGGCTGGCGGACGCCCGAGGTTTTCGTCGCCAAGGGCCGCGACGGCAAGACCGACATCTGGGGGATCATCGTCCGGCCGACGGACTTCGATCCCCGGAAGAAATACCCCGTCATCGAATACATCTATGCCGGACCGCAGGGCTCGTTCGTCCCCAAGTCCTTCCAGGCGACGAGCGGGATGCGGGCCCTGGCGGAGCTCGGCTTCATCGTCAGCCAGTGCGACGGCCTCGGCACGAGCAACCGCTCCAAGGCTTTTCATGATTACTGCTACAAGAATCTCGGCGACGCCGGGTTCCCGGACCGGATCCTCTGGCATAAGGCCGCGGCGGCAAAGTACCCATCCTACGATATCACCCGCGTCGGCATCTACGGGAATTCCGCAGGCGGGCAGAACGCCTTGGGGGGTCTCCTCTTCCACCCCGATTTCTACAAAGCGGGTGTCGCCTCGTGCGGCTGCCACGACAACCGCATGGACAAGCTGTGGTGGAACGAGCAGTGGATGGGCTGGCCCCTCGGACCCGAGTACGCTTCGTCGTCCAACGTCGACAACGCCGCAAAGCTCCGGGGCCAGCTCCTGCTCATCGTCGGCGAGATGGACGCCAACGTCGATCCGGCCTCAACCATGCAGGTCGCGAACGCCCTGATCAAGGCCAATAAGGTATTCGACCTGCTGGTCATCCCCGGCGCCGGGCACGGCATGGGCGGGGCCTACGGAGAGCGGAAGATGTACGACTTCTTTGTCCGCAGCCTCTTGGGCGCGGTCCCGCCCAATTGGAACGCTGTGGTCGACGCAGCCGCGGCAAAATAGCCGGGTGCCATGACGCGAGGAGTGGAGCCGATCACTCTCCGACGGCGGTCCGCTTGAGGACGACGAGCGTGATGTCGTCGCAGGGCTGATCGTCGCCGGCGAAGCCGTGGACGTCGCTGAGGACCTGGCGGCAGATGTCCGAAGCGGACGCGGAGCGATTGTCCCGCACGAGGGTCCTGAGCCTGTCCTCGGAATATTCCTGCCCCTCCGCGTTCCGTGCTTCGGGGATGCCGTCGGTGAAGAGGACCGCGATCTCGCCCCGGGCCAGGGGAGCGGTCCGCGTTTCATAACGGGAGCCGGAGAACATGCCCAGCGGGAAACCCGAGCCCTCGATGGTCCGGGCCCTGCCGCCTTTGTCCAGGACGAATGGCGGATTATGACCCGCGTTGATGTAGCGCAGCTCCTCCGTCCGGCGGTCGACCTCGGCGAAGAAGAAGGTGACGAAGCTCGTCGGCCCGGAGCTCTTGTAGACGAAATCACTCAAGCGGGCCGCCATCGTGCCGAGGTCATAATCGGGACGGACCTCGCCGAGCAGGGCCGCCCGGAGCGAGGCCATGAGGAGCGCGGCGCTGATGCCCTTGCCGGAAACGTCGGCGATCACGACGCCGACGCGGTCATCGTCGATGGGGACGAAATCGTAATAATCCCCGCCCACCTCGTAGCAGGGGACATTGGAGCCGCTCATATCGAAGCCCTCGAGCTTCGGGCTTGCCTTGGGCAGAAGGTCCTCTTGGATGCGGGCGGCCTGGGCCAGGTCCGCCTCGATGCGGCGCAGGAGGGCCTCGTTCTTGGGTTTCTCGTTCATGGAGCCCTAACCACCCATTATCGGCATTTTGCCGGCCGGCACAAGGGGCCACCCGCCGGGCGCTCCTTGATTTCCCGTCGCCCCGCCCTTATGATGGGTTGGCCTCGTGGCCACGGCGCGCCCGTAGCTCAGCTGGATAGAGCGTCGGACTTCGAATCCGCAGGTCGGGAGTTCGAATCTCCCCGGGCGCGCTCT